>JAZRII010000018.1:0-38618 GCA_045645225.1 Bacteroidaceae bacterium
CTATGCTCGTCACACTATTGGGGATAATTGTTGTTTTGCACCCAGAATGTAGTGTGTTTGTCGCTGTTTCTATTATAGCATTGCAGTTGTTTCGAGAGTCATATACAGGATTCCCATCCTCCACAACAATTGAGGTCAAACCAGAGCAACCTCCGAAAGCCTGCTCCCCTATGCTCTTCACACTATTGGGGATAGTAACCGAGGTCAAACCAGAGCAACCCAAGAAAGCACGATATCCTATGCTCGTCACACTATTGGAGATAGTAACCGAGGTCAAACCAGAGCAATTCCAGAAAGCAGAACTCCCTATGCTCGTCACACTATAGGCAGAACCCTCATGCTCAACAGACTCCGGGATAACAATCGAACCAGAATACGCACCACTGCTCTTCGCTATAACAGTTGCCTGCTTTGTCTCTGCAACAAGGTCATAGTTTATCCCATCAATCTCAATCTCTACTGCCAGCATGGGCAGGGACAGAAGCACTGCCAAGGACAAACACAGTGCTCGTAAGGAATTGTGTAGATGTTTATTCATAAAAATATTGTTTATAGATTAGTAATTTCAATAACACCTTTTTCGTAAAAGTCCTTCCTCACACCACCGCTGTGGCAACGGAATTCAAGGGTAAAGGTACAAGTTTTTCTGGGAATGACAAAATTTAACAGCCTCCATGTTGAGAATGCCACGCTTGTTCCCTGCAAAACATGCATGAAAAGTTGCCCAATTAAATACTTTGTATTTCATTTTGGTCCGCCTTGGTTCCCACTCTGAACTCTTTGGAGCAACAAGAAGGAAATAAAGTGGTATAAAATTCAATGTATGTGTGATAAAGAATGTGAAATTACTGCATAAAAGTGGTTTTCGTTAATCTTGTTTTATAGAAAATGCCTATATTTACAAACAGAATTTAATAAAAACTACACTTTTTTATAAATCTTAGTTTATATGAGTATTAGCAAAGACATCCTAAAGCAGTGTTTGATTAGCAAGCAGCGTGAAGTGGATGAGGCGGTGATTGTGAACCGTCCCGTAGAATTTGAAGAGAACGGCAACTATGTGATTGTTGGTGTAAGGCATGCAGGCAAATCGTACCTGCTGTACCAGCATGTCCGTCAACTTCAAGCAGCAGGAAAGGGATGGGACGAGATTCTATTTGCAGACTTTGAGGATGAGCGTCTGGCAGAATTTCAGACGGAAGACTTCAATAGTCTGTTGGAGGCTCATCTGGAACTGTATGGGAAGAAACCCATAGTTTTTCTGGACGAGGTGCAGAACATTCCGCACTGGGATAAGTTCGTACGCAGATTGGCTGACGCAAAATACAGGGTCTATGTGACGGGCAGCAATGCAAAGATGCTGAGCAAGGAAGTAGCAACGACATTAGGCGGACGCTTCTTTATCTATGACGCATACCCATATTCGTTCAAGGAGTATATAACGGCGCAGCAGGTGAAACTGAAAGAGCATTGGGAGTACGACACAATACAGCGCAGCGAGGTGAAACGGCATCTGAACGAATACTTCTACTACGGAGGACTGCCAGAGATTCTGTCGTTTAAGAACAAGCGAGCCATGCTGTCTGGTTTGTATCAGAAAATCTATCTTGGTGACATCTGTGCACGAAACAACATTAAGAACGACAGGATTTTGAACATCTTGATTAAGAAAATGGCTGAGAGCGTAAAGCAACCGTTGTCGTATAACAGACTGAAGAATGTAATCGTGACAACGGGGTCGCCCATCAGTGTGCCTACAACAATAGACTATGTGGATTATGCCATTGACAGTTGGCTCATTCTGCCAATGGAGAATGAGATTGGGAAGCTTACGGAGAAGGAGATGCAGAAGAAATATTACTTCGTTGACAACGGTCTGCTGAACCTGTTTCTGATAAACTCTGAGACTTCGCTACTGGAGAACATGGTGGCGGTGGAACTATGCAGACGGTTTGGCAAAAGAAACGTGTTTTTCCTTAGCGCAGAGAAAGAGATAGACTTCGTTGTGCCTGACGTGAAGTTGGCCATACAAGTATCATACAGCATCAAAGAGGATGCAACACGCAACAGAGAGGTAGCACCACTGGTAAAATATTCCAAAACACACGAAGACTGGACCTGCCTGTTGATCACTTATGATGAGGAGGGTACAGAAGAGGGAATACCCGTGGTGCCAGCGTGGAAGTGGCTTATGGAAAAGTAACTCCCCCTCACCCCAAGACACAATACAGGCCCGGTCGTGATGTGACCGAGCCTGTATTATTATATAAGGTGTAGACCTGTTTTGCGCATCAGGCAAACACCCGTCTTGACTCTGTGTGATTATCCCAAGAAGCTGAGCAGGATACCTGCTGCCACGGCAGAACCGATAACACCGGCAACGTTGGGACCCATGGCGTGCATGAGGAGGAAGTTGCGGCGGTCCTCCTTCTGGCCTTCCTGCTGAGACACACGGGCTGCCATAGGTACGGCGCTGACACCGGCAGAACCGATGAGAGGGTTAATCTTGGAACCTTCCTTGAGGAACAGGTTCATGAACTTGGCCATGAGCACACCAGAGGCTGAACCTACACCGAAGGCTACGATACCTACACAGAGGATACTGATGGTCTGGATGTTCAGGAAGGAGGTTGCTGTAGCCGTTGCACCCACGGTGATACCGAGGAAGATGACCACGATGTTGTTCAGCTCGTTCTGTGCTGTCTTGCTGAGACGGTCAACAACGCCGCACTCCTTCATCAGGTTACCAAGCATCAAGCTGCCAATCAGTGTGCCAGAGCTGGGAACAACCAATGTTACGATGATGGCTACGACGATGGGGAAGATAATCTTCTCCTTCTTGCTGACGGTGCGCAACTGAGACATGCGGATGAGACGCTCCTTCTTGGTGGTGAGGGCCTTCATGATGGGAGGCTGAATCACGGGCACAAGAGCCATGTAGCTGTAGGCTGCCACGGCAATGGGGCCAAGCAGTTCGGGCGCCAGCTTCGATGTCAGGAAGATGGCCGTGGGACCGTCGGCACCACCGATGATGCCGATAGATGCAGCCTGCTCAGGGGTGAAGTTGAAGGGAACGATGTCTGTGAAGGGAATGACAAAGTCCCACTGGGTAACGATGAAGGTGGCAAAGATACCAATCTGTGCCGCAGCACCCAGGAGAAGGCTCTTGGGGTTGGCAATCAGGGGACCGAAGTCGGTCATGGCACCCACGCCCAGGAAGATAAGGCAGGGATAGATACCGGCCTTGACACCGATGTAGAGGATATCCAGCAAACCGCCATGAGCCATGATGTGGCCATAGCTATGATAGTGAGGACTGGCAGGATTGATGAAATCTGCCCATAGTTCGCTGCTATACATGCCAGCACCGGGCAGATTGGCAAGAATCATACCGAAGGCTATGGGCAGAAGCAGGAGGGGTTCGAAACCCTCCTTGATGGCAAGATAGAGCAGGTAGCAACCCACTGCTATCATTGCGAGGTTCTTCCAACCATCGCCCTGGAAGAAGGAGATGAAGCCCATCTCGTTTAAGAAATCGGCAATGCCCTCCTCCATGTTGAATTCCGCAGCTACGGCTGGTGTTGCCACGAGCAGCATCAGGGTTATGAGAGAGAAGTATTTTACAAAACTTTTCATGTGAAATTAACGTTTAGTCTCTAGATAACTTTATACAATGACATTAACTCAATTCCACAAGTGCCTGACCGCTCTGTACCTGGTCACCCTCCTTACAAAGAATAGCCTTGACGGTACCACTAGCCTCTGCTGTGATGCTGTTTTCCATCTTCATCGCCTCCATGAGCAATACAGTATCGCCTGTAGCGACAGTGTCACCAACCTTTACAGAAATCTTGGTAATCGCACCTGGAAGAGGAGCAGTAACCGTCTTGCTGCCGGCAGCAGAAGGAGATGACATTGCAGGTGCTGTGTCAACACCAGCTGGAGTTGCAGGTGCTGGCTTGGGTTCCAAAGCTGGCGCCTTGGCTGCAACAAAGTCAGCCACCATCTCTACGAGCAGGTCTCCCTGGTTAACGCTCTGGCCACTGCTAACGGCTACGCGCTGAACGGTACCGTCCACCTCAGAAACAATATCATTGGCCATCTTCATAGCCTCTATCACGAGCAGCACATCACCACGCTTTACATGCTGGCCAGCGGCCACCTTTACTTCGGTAACAGTGCCTGGAAGTTCGCTTACTATGTTCTTTGGACCGCCTGCCTGTGCTGTTGCTGGAGCAGATGTTGCAGGACGGGGACCTTGCGCTTTAGTTTGGGGAATTTCTACCTGATAAGTCTGACCATTTACAGTAACCTGCATGTTGCCACCTTTCAGGTCTTCTACAGTGGCAAGATAGTCAGTGCCACCTATTTTGAATTTAAATTCTTTCATCTTAACTTTTTTAATATATAGATTACATGACTTACAATCTTGGATTCAACACAGAACTCCAAGCCTGACTCTTGTGAGTTATGGTTAGCACACGGCTCTCCTGACGTCTTTCACCTAACTCGTACAGATAAAGAGCCATGGCTACAGCAGCCTTATCCTCATCACTGGCATTAGCAAAACTCTTGGCTTGCTTATACTGTTCCTGACTTTCCTTCACCTTACGTGCCTTGTTGGCTGTCTTTTTGGCAATCCAAGTAAAGACAGACAAAATTAACACCAAAATGAATAGTATAGCGAAGACCACTCCAATACTAATCAGAGCCAAGTACCAAGTATCTGGTGTAATAGCAAGGATATTCATAGATTACAGAGGAATGTTGCCATGCTTCTTGGCAGGGTTGGTAAGTTTCTTGTTCTCCAGTTGTGCCAATGCACGTATCACGCGGAAACGTGTGTTGCGAGGTTCGATAACATCGTCAATGTAACCGAACTTGGCAGCCTGATAGGGGTTGGCAAAAAGCTTGGTATACTCGTCTTCCTTCTCCTTGATGTATGCCTTGGCTTCCTCTACCTTGCCCTCATCCTTCAGAGCCTTGGCATCCTTGGCATAAAGTACGCTGGCTGCGCCACTGGCACCCATAACGGCAATCTCAGAAGAGGGCCATGCGTAGTTGATATCGCCCCGGAGCTGCTTACAGCTCATCACGATGTGGCTGCCGCCATAGCTCTTGCGCAGGGTAACAGTAACCTTAGGCACTGTAGCCTCGCCGTAGGCATAGAGCAACTTGGCACCATGCAGAATAACGGCATTGTACTCCTGAGCTGTACCTGGCAAGAAACCTGGAACGTCCACGAGGGTAACGATGGGGATATTGAAGGCATCACAGAAACGCACGAAACGTGCACCCTTACGGCTGCTGTTGCAATCCAGTACACCTGCAAGCTGCTTGGGCTGGTTGGCAACAATACCAACAGACTGGCCGTTGAAGCGTGCAAAACCTATAATCAGATTCTTTGCATAGTTGGGCTGTACCTCAAAGAACTCGCCATCGTCCACGATGCCTGCAATGACCTGATACATGTCGTAGGGCATGTTGGGGTTGTCGGGAATGATGTCGTTCAGGTAGTCCTCCATACGGCCGATGGGGTCGGTGCAAACCTTGCGGGGAGTCTTCTCCATGTTGTTCTGTGGAATGTAGCTCATCAACTTCTTGAGCATAGCGATGGCCTCTTCCTCATTGCTGGCAGTGAAATGTGTCACACCGCTCTTTGTGGCATGAACGCTGGCACCGCCCAACTGCTCCTGAGTTACCACCTCGCCAAGAACAGCCTTAACGGGGCCAGGACCTGTCAAGAACATGTAGGAGGTGTTCTCCACCATGAGGGTGAAGTCGGTGAGGGCAGGGCTGTAAACGGCACCACCGGCGCAGGGACCCATGATAGCACTAATCTGAGGAATGACGCCAGAAGCCATAATGTTGCGCTGGAAAATCTCTGCATAGCCAGCCAAAGAATTGATGCCTTCCTGCAAACGTGCACCACCAGAGTCATTAAGACCAATAACAGGTGCGCCTACCTTCATGGCCATATCCATAACCTTACAGATCTTGCTGGCCAGCATCTCCGACAATGAACCTGCACTAACAGTAAAGTCCTGTGCGAAGACATATACCAGACGACCGTCGATGGTACCGCTACCGGTTACCACACCATCGCCCAGATAGTGCTTCTTCTCCATGCCAAAGTTGTAGCAACGGTGCTCAACAAACATGTCCATTTCTTCGAAACTGCCTTCATCCAGCAACATTGCAATACGCTCACGTGCTGTCAGTTTTCCTTTCTCGTGCTGCTTGGCAATAGCCTTCTCGCCACCACCAATGCGAGCCTTCTCGCGGAGTTCCATCAACTCCTTGATCTTTTCTGTTTGATTGCTCATCTTGAGTTAAAAAATGATATTGTGTTAATTACTTCTTCCTAAGTCGGATTACGATTACATAACTTTCGTCTGGCCGCAAAACAATAATCGCGCGTACTTATTTAAAATACGCACAATCGTTGGCAAAGTTAACAATAAATAACGAATGTTTGCCGACATTCCGACGCTATTTTACGTCACAAGGCATGATTTTCCAAAATACTTGGAGTTACTCATCTATATTTCCACCGTTTTTCATAACTTTGGGCATAATATGGCACAGAGAGTACCTACAGAATTGGGCGAGAAGCCCGTTGGAAGATTGTTGCTGAACTATGCCCTGCCAGCCATCATGGCAATGATAGCAAGTTCGCTGTATAACATCGTTGACAGGGCGTTTATAGGACACTTTGTCGGCAAATTGGCATTAGGCGGACTCACCGCCACCTTCCCCTTCATGAACCTTGGAGCCGCCTTCGGTGCCATGGTGGGTGTGGGTGCATGCACGGTGATAAGCGTGAGGCTGGGGCAAAAAGACTATGCCACGGCACAGAACGTACTGGGAAACACCATCACGCTTAACATCATCCTGGGCACGCTGTTCACCATCGTGTGCATGACGTTCCTGGACCCCATACTGCTTGTATTCGGAGCATCGGAGACTACCCTGCCCTATGCCCGGGAGTACATGCAGATAATACTAGTGTTCAATGTGATATCGCACAGCTACCTTGGTCTCAACGCCATAATGCGTGCGGCAGGCCATCCCATCACGGCCATGATACTGACACTGTGCGGTGTGCTGGTAAATGCCGCCTTGGACCCCTTGTTTATCATCGTCTTTGACATGGGCATACGGGGTGCCGCCATTGCCACGGTGATTTCCCAGTCGCTGGCCCTGGTGGCGGTGCTGCTGTTGTTCAGCCGCAAGAGCGAACTGCTGCATCTGAGGCGTGGCATCTACAGACTGAAAGCAAGCATCGTTAGGCAGACACTGGCCATAGGCATGTCGCCCTTCCTGATGAACGCCTGTTCGTGCCTGGTGGTGCTGCTTCTGAACCGCAGCATGCAGGAGTATGGCGGCGACGATGCCCTGGCGGCATACGGCATAGTGAACAGTGTGGCATTCGTGTTCTTTATGGTGGTCATGGGCTTGAACCAAGGCATGCAGCCAATAGCGGGATACAACTGGGGTGCGCACAAGAACGACCGCGTGTGGCAGGTGCTGCGCTACACCATGGCGGCCGGTACGGTGGTTACCACGCTGGGCTTCCTCATAGGCATGTTCATACCCGAAATACCTGCCATGCTGTTCACCAACGACGAGCAGATTATATCCATGGCGGCACGAGGATTCCGCATCTGTGTGATGATATTCCCGCTGGTGGGCGGACAGATAGTGGTGAGCCACTTCTTCCAAAGCATCGGGCATGCAGGAAAGAGCATCTTCCTGAGCCTGTCGCGCCAGCTGATTTTCCTGATACCGGGCATGCTCATCCTGCCCAACTTCCTCGGTTTGGACGGTGTGTGGTACAGCCTGCCCTTTGCCGACTCCATGAGTTGCATCATCACCTCTACCATGCTCTGGTGGCAGGTGAGGCATATACGTGCCAAGGAGGCGAAACAGGCATGAGACTGATTGTCAATGACAACCTTGCCCAATACACGCAGGAGCAACTGGACAAGGATATGGCCTTGCTCCCACCGTGGCGACGGGAACAGGCTCTGAGATACAGGCATTTCCAGGGACAAAGGGATTGTACACTCTCCTACCTGCTGCTTTGCCAGGCGCTGGAGGAGGAGTATGGCATAACAGACAAACCAACATTCCTCGTTGGCGAGCATGGCAAACCTTCGTTGCAGGAACATCCCGGAATACATTTCAACATGAGCCATTGCGCCAATGCCATAGCATGTGCCGTGGGCAATATGCCCATTGGCATTGACGTAGAAAGCACCGAGCGCAAGATAAGCGATGCACTCGTAAGGCACACGATGAGCCCTCAGGAACAGGAGGAAATAGCAGGAGACCCTATACGCTTCTTCCGCCTTTGGACACAGAAGGAGGCCTTGGTGAAACTACACGGCACGGGACTTCAGGACAACCTGCACGACCTGCTTCTGCCACAAAACACGGCAGACATTGCCTTCCACACCGAAGAGCATGCAGACAAGGCCTACGTCCTATCCATAGCAACACTAAAACAAGCAACTCTAAAAGACAAGATATAAAAGACACATGAAATTCATAAGTTGGAACGTAAACGGCCTGCGTGCCGTTGTCGGCAAGAACTTTCTGGAGGCTTTCAATGCCTTGGATGCCGACTTCTTCTGCCTTCAGGAGACAAAACTTCAGGAGGGGCAGATTGACCTGGATATACCCGGTTACCAGTCATACTGGAACTATGCCGAGAAGAAGGGATACAGTGGAACTGCCGTCTTCACACGCCACACTCCCTTGTCCGTATCATACGGCATGGGCATAGAGGAGCACGACCACGAGGGGCGCCTCATCACCTTGGAGATGGAGGAATTCTATCTGGTTTGCTGCTATACGCCAAACTCTCAGGACGGACTCAAGCGCCTCGAATATCGTATGCAATGGGAAACTGACCTGCGCGAATACCTGATGCAACTGGATGCCAGGAAACCCGTTGTCTATTGTGGCGACCTCAACGTGGCACATCAGGAGATTGACTTGAAGAACCCTAAGACAAACCGCATGAACCCGGGCTTTACCGATGAGGAGCGCGAGAAGATGACCATATTGCTGGACACCGGTTTCACCGACACCTTCCGCTTCCTGCATCCCGACGAAAAGGACATCTACTCATGGTGGAGCTATCGCTTCAAGGCCCGCGAGAAGAACACTGGGTGGCGCATCGACTACTTCATCACCTCCAGCCGCCTGCAGGAAAGCATCGAATCAGCATCCATCCACACCGAAATCTTCGGCAGCGACCATTGCCCCGTGGAACTGGTACTGAAGTAGCTCCCCATTCGCACAACGCCAGCGGCCCCATTTCTCCACAATAATCATATGCCCCTGTCCGGACAACCAGACAGGGGCAAATCTTATTTGAGGTAGAAAGACTCCTTACTTGACAGGAGTCTTCTTGCCGTCTACGATGTACATACCAGCGGGCAGGCCCTCGATGGTGTTTCCAACATACTGGCCAGAGAGAGTGTAGACACCCTTGCGACCAGCTGCGACAGGTTCGCCAGCGCCAACCTCTTCTATAGCGGTAATTGTCTCATCACTCTGCTTTTCACCTAAGTAAAGCGAGAACACGCCCTTTGACAAGCCCCAGGCATCACCGTCGGGACCAAAGCCTGAGCGCACACCGTCGTTGCCATTGCCGGAACGGTCAATAACATTGCCGCCGCTCTGGTTGAAGTCGTAGTAGACACGGAGCTTATTGTCGCCAGCAGCGTAAGACTCGGGATTCTCCAGAGGCTGGTTGCAGGTATTTGCTATGCCGGAATAGTTAGATGCCCAGATGCGGAACTCGTCGATAGAACCATTCATGGGCATACCGTCCACACCGATGGTAAAGGTGCTCATGTCCTTGATGGCGTTCTTGTTGACAGCAACTGCTCTATACTGGAACTGCACACCATTGCGATAGAGATAGAGCGCACCGTTCAGAGCACGGCGGATGGCATAGTGGTTCCAAGAACCAGCCTGCACGAAGCCCTTGTCGGAGGTGAACTTAGTGCCGTTGATGGTGATAATCATAGAGCCGCTTGCATCAACACGGATGAGCAGGTTCTTCTCGTTATCGCCCATACCCCAACAATAGTTGGCAAGGTGACTGGGATTAGCCCAGAACTCAATGACGAAGCCCAGCAGGTTCTCTGTGACGGGCACAGACACCTTGGCACTGGTATGAGAGAAGGTCAGACCGTTCTTGGAGTCAGCATTGGTAACGACCAGGGCATTCTCCTTGGTGTTTGTATTGCTGCCTGCTGCATTGGTGGCCTTCAGGCTGACGTTGTATCTGCCAGGATACTTGGGTGTCCAGTACTGGGTCTCGTTGCCGGGAGTAATGGTTGTCTTCTGTGCAGGACCGTCAAGCACCCACTCGAAATCAGTTGCGCCATAGAGAGAGTTGCTAACCAGCTTGATAGTATTGCCCTTCTCCACAACAGGGTCGGAAACATAGAAGTCGGCAACGGGAGGAATGCTGGTAACCTGCACCTTCTGGCTGCTCTCTGCCACACGGCCGTCGGCCGAGGTTATCTTCAGGGTGATGGTATACTCGCCCACCTCGTTGTAGGTAGCACCTGCCTTGGCGCCGTAAACTGTCTCCACGTTTGCACCAGGCATTGACCATTCATAGACGCATGACTCTGCGTAGTTGTTGACATACATGCTCAGATGCTCACCGCAAGGCACAGATACTGAGTTCAATGTAAAGGTTGCATCCAGTGCAGGAGCCTGCTTCACCTCTACCTGAATGGTATCGGAGATGGTCTTGTCGTTATAGTCAGAACCGCTTACCACAACCTCATAGGTACCGGTCTCGGTGAAAGTAACAGTGGGAGCGAGCACATGCTTGTCGGCAATGCCACATGCGGGCACATTCCACCATAGTTTATTTATACCGTCGCCACGTGTAGCGGTCAGAGTAACGGGAAGACCTGCAAAGACCTCAGAAACAGGATCTATCTCCAGGCTTGCCTTCAAGGGAGTCTTTACCAGAGCTGTTGTTGCTTCCTTTTGTGGATTGCCAGCGGCATGCACCTTAGCGTGGTTGCCACCTACGCAATCACGCATATAGAATGAACCGTCCTCACCCTCGAAAGTGTCGCCCTTGTAGTAGGCCAGCAGACCCTGGGGCATAACGTCGCCATAGAACTCCTGGCGTCTGAAACTGGTGAAGGTAGAACCCTTGATCTGCTGCGCTGTACGTGCATGGTCCCAAATGCGGATTTCGTCGTACATGGCATTCTGCCAAGAATTGGAAGCAGAGTAGTTGAACACCAGGTCTCCGAAACCGCCCAGACCGCTATACTGGTTGCTGGTAACATAGGTATCCTCTGTACCGTTCTTATACAGGGTAATCTTGTTGTTCTGCACAACAATGGCTATATGCGACCATGCGTTGGGTGTGAAACTGCCGGTTGAGGTGAGGCGTGCATTGGTGTTCCAACCTACGGTGAACGTGCCGTTTGCATTGAAGTGATGCATATATGTACCCCAGCCAGGACCAGCGGCATTGTTCCAGTTGGTCATCATAGAAGGATTGATGAAGAACTCGATTGTGCACTCCTTGTAGTGGTTGGCAAAGACATTGGGAATAACGAAACCTTCGTTCTCGAAGGAAGAGGAAACGCTGTTCTGCTGAACGGCAGCAGTGCAGAGCACCTTGGCGCTCTCAGTTCCATCCTCGTAAACTGCTGTTACGGCATATTCCTGACCGCCCTCTACCTTGTAGGTCAGTTCCTTGGTATTGCCCACGAGAGTTCCGTCGCGATATACGTTATAGGAAGCCACCTTGTAACTGTTCTTCTGTGGTTCGCCCCAAGTGAGCACGCCATCAGCCAGAGACAGATTGGTAACAGGTTCATATCCTGCACCATATACGATAGCAGAAATCATCAGGCGCTTGCCCTCCTCTGTTATTTCGAAACTCTCACCTCCCAGGTCAAAGGGACTCTCAACACCCTCCAGGTCGTGCTCCAAATCAACAATGCTTGCGGCAAGTACCTTACCCGTACCTACGTTCTTGTCCTTCTTTCTGGTAATCACAAAGAAGTACTTCAATGGCTTGTTGGTGTCAAATGCAGAACTGAAGTCGGTAATGTCGTACATGAACTCCATAGCAGCCTTGTTTATCCTGCCATTCCAGTTACCCAGCATGGGTGTTGCAGGAGCAGGATCTGTATCACCGTTGGCACCGTCACCGGCATAGCGGAAGTGGTGCATGTCGGTGATGTAATCGGGTTCTGTGGCATTGAGGTTGGTACTTACGCCCACCTGCAGAAGCAGTTCGCTACGGTGACTGTAGGTCATCTTCAGCTTAATGGCACGCAAGGGACGGAAGTTCTTGCGGGCATGGTAAAGCTCGCCGCTCCAGTAGCCACTGGTCATTTCACCTGTAGTCTGGTTGCTGACAGGACCGGCATACTTGTAAGGACAGTAGATGAAACCCTTGTTCTCCCAATCGCCCCAGCTGTTAACGATAATCCAGGCACCCTTCTCGTCCTTGCCAGGTTCACCAGCCTTGCCGTTGTTGTCAAGGTCGAACTCGATGCGGTCGTCCCAGCCAACCATGGTTACGGCATGGTCCACCTGGGTACCCCAGCGGTGAACATAACCCATGCCAGTCACACCGGCAGCATCATTGGCTGCAGTCTTGGGGATATCCTTCCACACACCGCCAGAGGCCACACCAAGACCGATAAGGCCACCTGCCTTGAAGTCCAAGTCGCCGGCATGGTTATAGAGCCATGCCTTAGCTGCCAGACGACCTTCCTCGGTGTCCACTGTCAAGGGATTTGAAGTGGGGCGCAGCATACGGTTGGAGATGGCATTCATCCACTTGTCATAGCCTGTCATCCAACCAAAGTCATCATACGTCTCCTCCTGATAACCGAAGAACGAACTATAGGTCTGGCCGCCATAAACCTGGGCATTGGGCACACCTACGAACTCCACGAACTGGTCCTTGCCATCGTTACCATTGGTGAAGAGCCACACGAAGTGGGTGGGATACTGGTTCTCGGGCACCTTGCCGCTCACGTCGCGCAAGGAGTTGATTTCATGGGTGAACATGTAGCCGATACGGCTGGCACTGCCACAGGAACCGCCTGCCTGGTTGAAGACAGGAGGGAAGTACTTGGTATCTGCATTGTTCCAGTATTCGGGCAGTTCGCTTGCTGCCTCCATACGCTTTGCCTTACGGCTCTGCGACTCGCCTTCAACCGGCACATACTTCATCAGTCGAGGCTCTGCGGGATACGCCTTCCTCGGGTCTACATAGTCAGGATACTTCTCGCGGTTCACGGGAACGTCCTGAGCACTTGCGGCCACAGCACAGCAGGCCAGCATGAATAGTGTAAGTTTTCTCATAAATTAATCTCGGTGTTTGTTTAGGTTTTCTTTTATCTGTTTTTATGTTTTTTCACTGATATCCTGTGCAAATATAAGACTTTTGTAATAATTACATAATATTAAAACACTCTTTAACTTAGCAACGTGTAATTATTACACCTAAAATTAATCGTTTGTTCATCAAAAAACCGTAACTTTGCACGCAAAATCAGTATGATGGAGCCTAAGCACATACATATCAAGGACTACAACTATCCTCTGCCTGAGGAACGCATAGCCAAATTCCCCCTTGCCCAGCGCGACAAGAGCAAGCTGCTGGTGTACCGCAACGGGGATATCAGCCAGGACACTTTCTGCCATCTGCCCGAGTATCTGCCCAAGGGTGCATTGATGATTTTCAACAACACCCGTGTGGTGAGGGCAAGGCTTCATTTCAGGAAATCAGTCTCTACAGATTCCAACACCACCCAGGGAGCACTCATAGAGATTTTTATTCTCGAACCAGCCCACCCTGCTGAGTATCAAGAGAATTTCCTCAGCCGTGGCAAGTGCTCATGGTATTGCCTTGTGGGCAACCTGAAGAAGTGGAAGACTGGTTCCCTGCACCAGCAGATACAGATTGGCGAGGAAACCGTTACCCTCTCTGCCACACGTGGCGAGGCACACGGCACAAGCCACCAGATAGACTTCACATGGGACACCGGCCACACTTGGTCGGAAGTACTCGAGGCCACGGGCGAACTCCCCATTCCTCCCTATCTAAACAGAAAGACGGAGCAGAGCGACCTCACCACCTACCAGACCGTCTACTCCAAGATAAAGGGCAGTGTTGCCGCCCCCACGGCAGGCCTGCACTTCACCCCCGAGGTGCTGGCAGAACTGGACAGCCACGGCATTGAGCGCGAGGAGGTTACCCTGCACGTTGGTGCCGGCACCTTCAAGCCAGTAAAGAGCGAGGAGATTGGCGACCACGACATGCACACGGAACACATTGCCGTGAACCGCACAACCATAGAAAGGCTCATTGCACACGAAGGCTCTGCCATTGCCGTTGGCACCACCAGCGTGCGTACCCTGGAGAGTCTCTACTACATGGGACTTCTGGCCATACAGGGCAAAGAAGACCTCCATGTGGAGCAATGGATGCCATACGCAGAACATACCGAGACTCTGCCCGACACTTGCCAGGCTCTGCAAGCCTTGCTGAAATACATGGACGAGAGAGGTATGGACATCCTGCACTCATCCACCCAGATAATCATTGCACCGGGATACAAGTTCCACATCGTCAAGATGATGGTAACCAACTTCCACCAGCCGCAAAGCACGCTCCTGCTCCTCGTTAGTGCCTTCGTAAACGGCAACTGGCGAAGCATCTACGACTACGCCCTGGAGAACGATTTCCGTTTCCTCTCCTATGGCGATAGCAGTTTGTTGGCTGGCCCCTACTTCAACGGACCCTCCGCTGGGGATGGGGAACTCCTCCCCCTCGTTGACCCTGCCGGCAAAGTCATTGGCAAGGCCACACGCACCGAGTGCCACAATGGCTCCATGCTCCTGCATCCCGTGGTACATCTGCATGTATTCAACAGCAAGGGCGAACTCTACCTGCAGAAGCGCCCCATGTGGAAAGAGATACAACCTGGCAAGTGGGATACAGCCGTAGGAGGTCATGTCGATTTCGGCGAGGACATTCCCACCGCCCTTCTGCGCGAGACTCGCGAGGAACTGGGCATCAATGCCGAGGGCTGCGAACTGGTGCAGATGTATGAGTTCCACTCCGACCGCGAGCACGAACTCATATATGCCTACAAGATTGTCTACGACAAGAACATCACTCCCAGCGAGGAGACCGACGGTGGACGCTTCTGGTCTCTGCAGGAGATAAACGATGCCATGGGACAAGGCATACTGACACCTAACTTCGAAATGGAGTTCATGCAGCTCTTTGGAAGAAAAGACAACGAAGAATAGAAGGGATAGATTTTATTGTCTATCTAGTATGTCTAGAACTTCTATAATTTCTATAACCTCTATTTACCATATAAAACCTAAAAAAAATTAATCAAAACAGCAAAAATGAAAAAGAACCTCGAAACTATCTGCATCCATGGCGGATGGAAGGCAAGCAAGGGCGAACCTCAGCAGTTGCCCATATACCAGAGCACAACCTTCCGTTATGAGACAAGCGACCAGATGGCCAAGCTCTTCGACCTGGAGGATACCGGCTATTTCTATACACGACTGGCAAACCCCACCAACGATGCCGTGGCAAAGAAGATTGCCGCACTGGAAGGCGGTGTGGGCGCAGTGCTGACTTCATCAGGTCAGGCTGCCAACTTCTATGCCATCTTCAACATCTGCCAGGCTGGCGACCACTTCATCACCTCCAACAACATCTATGGCGGCACGTTCAACCTCTTTGGCGTAACGCTGAAGAAACTGGGTATAGAGTGCACCTTCGTTGACCAGGACTGGGATGACGAGCGCATCGAGGCCGAGTTCCGCCCCAACACAAAGTGCTTCTTTGGCGAGACCATCAGCAACCCCGGTTGCCGCGTCTTCGACATAGTGCGCTTTGCACGCATTGCACACAAGCATGGTGTGCCCCTCATCGTGGACAACACCTTTGCCACTCCCATCAACTGCCGTCCCTTCGAATGGGGCGCAGACATAGTAACCCACTCTACCACAAAGTATATGGACGGACATGCCAGCCAGGTGGGCGGTTGCGTTGTGGATAGCGGCAACTTCGACTGGGAGGCCCAGCACGACAAGTTCACCTGTCTGACCGAACCCGACGAGAGTTATCACGGACTTACCTACACCACCTCGTTCGGCAACATGGCATACACCACAAAGATGGTGGTACAGCTCATGCGCGACCTGGGCAGCATCCCTGCTCCCCAGAACTCCTTCCTGCTGAACATCGGTTTGGAGACCCTGGCACTGCGCATGCGCCAGCACTGTGCCAATGCACTGAAGGTGGCAGAGTGGCTGGAGAAGAACGAGAAGGTAGGCTGGGTAAGCTATGCCAGCCTGCCCAGCAACCAGGACTATGCTCTGGCACAGAAGTATCTGCCCAACGGTACCTGTGGCGTCATTGCCTTTGGTCTGAAGGGCAGTCGTGAGGAAGCCATCCGCTTCATGGACAACCTGGACTTCATTTCCATCGTTACCCACGTGGCAGATGCCCGCACCTGCGTGCTCCATCCCGCCAGCCACACACACCGCCAGTTATCTGAAGAACAACTGCGCGAGGCAGGAATTTCCCCCGACCTCGTACGTCTCTCAGTTGGCATTGAGAATGTGGACGACATCATTGCCGACCTCCAGCAGGCAATGGACAAGATGTAAGAGAACTATCAGGCGAGTGCCCGACAGACGGAGCACTCGCCTTCCTTTTGGGATATACATAAACCCTAATAATATAATAAAGTATGTTTAACAATTTCCATGGATTCCATCTCGTAGAGGAACTCCACAAAAGAAATCTGGAGAGAGCAGCCAAGCGACTGAACAGCAAGTTCTTCAAGCTTCTGCTGGCCATTGCTGCCACTCTCACCATCTGGCTGCTGCCTGCCGATTCATTCGGCATTGCCAATCTTACCGTTGTAGAGCAGCGTATCATCGGTGTATTCGTGTTTGCCACCTTGATGTGGATTATGGAGGCCATCCCTGCATGGACCACCTCGCTCATTGCCGTGGTTCTGCTTCTGTTCATGGTCTCTACCAGTGCGCTGAAGCCCTTCGTTGAAGGCTATGATGCCGAGCAGCTGGGCGTTATCCTCAAGTACGAGGACATTCTGCACTGCTTTGCCGACCCCATCATCATGCTCTTCATCGGCGGTTTCATCCTGGCTATTGCTGCTACCAAGTACGGTCTGGATGCTACCATCGCACGCGTACTGCTGAAGCCCTTCGGCACTCAGTCACGTTTCGTTATGCTGGGTTTCATCATGGTAACAGGTCTGTTCTCCATGTTCGTCAGCAACACCGCCACCGCAGCCATGATGCTGGCTTTCCTTGCTCCCGTATTGAAGGCTCTGCCTGCCGACGGCAAGGGTAAGATTGGTTTGGCCCTGTCTATCCCCGTAGCTGCCAACATCGGCGGTATGGCCACTCCCATCGGCACACCTCCCAACGGTATCGTGCTGAAGTATCTGAACGACCCTGCCGGCATGAACTTGAACATCGGTTTCGGCGACTGGACAGCCTTCATGTTCCCACTCACCGTACTGCTTCTGTTCCTCTCATGGATTATCCTGCTGAAGATGTTCCCCTTCAAGCAGAAGACCATCAACCTGGAGATTCCCGACAATTCACAGAAGAGCTGGCGCACCACACTGGTGTATATCACCTTCTTTGCCACTATCCTCATGTGGATGTTCGACAAGTACCTTGGTGTGAAGACCAATGCCGTGGCCATGTTCCCCGTAGCAGTATTCTGCGCTACAGGCATCATTGACCGTCGCGACCTGGAGCAGATCAACTGGAGCGTGCTCTGGATGGTTGCCGGTGGTTTCGCCCTTGGTGTGGCACTGAACAAGTCTGGTTTGGCCTCTCACATGATTGATGCCATTCCCTTCAACACATGGTCACCCCTGTTGGTCATCATCGGTTCCGGTCTGGTATGCTATGCTATGAGCAACTTCATCTCGCACACCGCCACCGCAGCCCTTCTGGTGCCCATCCTGGCTGTTGTGGGTATGAGTATGACCAGCGAACTCGCTGGTGTAGGTGGTGTCAGCACCCTGCTCATCGGTGTAGCCCTCTGCTCTTCAGTGGCTATGGTTCTGCCCATCAGTACTCCTCCCAATGCCCTGGCTCACGCCACCGGTCTCATCGAGCAGAAGAGCATGATGAAGGTTGGTCTCATCCTGGGCTTCATCAGCATGGCCATCGGCTATGTCCTGCTCATCTTCCTGGGCAGCAACGGCATGATCTAAGACAAACATTAAGTTACTGTATAACAAAGGAGGCGAGCCGCTGGGGTTCGCCTCCTTATATTATATATATCCCTCCCGCCATTGCGTCAGTTCCCTAACGAGGAAACTGCAGTACCAATACGAGGGTACTGGAGTACCGATACGTAAGTACTGGAGTACCAATACGAGAGTACTCGTACATTCATTCGGTTACCTTACCACCACCTCGTCAAGGAACAGCCATCCGCGACGTGGAGTGCGCTTGGCAGTGATGTGAAGGTAGCGTGTCTTCTTCACAGAATCAAAATTGACCTTGTAGGGCTGGACAACGAAGGGAACGTCTGCAAGAGTTGCATCCATGAGCACGGTAAACGTCTCAGAAGCCTCGGCTACATCTGCATTCGGCATGGGAGATACACTTACCTCGGCAGGCAGATATATCTCGGGGCCAAGAATCTGCAGGAAGGACAGTTCCACGGAAGACAGTTCTTTCTCCTGACCAAGGTCCACCACCAAATCTATATCGCGTATGAAGCCCTGCCAGTTCTGGTCGTTGTTGTTCCAAGTGCCGCATACACCATCTGTGAGAGTGGAGTCGCCACCTGCCTTGTAGAAAGAATTGTAGGGATTGCTGTATGTCACCTTGGCACCACGGCCAAGATGCTCTACGGGCTGGAGTGATTCGCGGCGCTGACCGTACTCGTTGGCCAGGTCAAAGGCATTGACTCCTGCCTGACGCATGCTGTCTGCCACACCTACAGCCCACTGGTGAAACTCCTCATAGGTACGTGTACGTCCCAAACCACGCTCGGCAACAGCCAGGGCACGAGGCCATATCTGGTATTCGAGGTTCTCTGGTGTGGGTACATATTCTGTAAAGATACATGCCTGGATGCCAAGCAGACGACCTGTAGAAGTCTTCTCTGCGCAAAGTGCGCTATCCAAGGGTACCACGTAGATGTGCGACAAGGGACGATAGCCACCCATTGCCTCGGGCTGCCCCATGGGTCGGTCCTGATAACTGTCCAGATAGCACCAGTTGCTTGGACACATAATCACGTCATGGCCCAGACGAATAGCCTCGGTAGCAGTATCGGGGTTGCGCCATACCATTATTATCTGTGCGCTGTCGGCAGGATTGTCGGTCAGTCCCTCATCCCATACAATCATACGGCGTCCCAGTCCCTCCACAATCTTCTGGATACGACGCATAGCCTCTGGCTGGAGTCCCTTCTGTGTAGCAGACTCGTCGCCTCCCACGTGGATATAAGGAGAGGGGAAGATGTCCGCCACCTCGGCAAGCACATCTGCCATGAACATATAGGTGCTGTCCTTGCTCATGTCCAGTTCGGCATGATTATAACCTACCCAAGGATAGGCAGCCACCACCTCCTCGCTATGGGCAGGGAACTCTATCTCGGGCACAATGGTGATACCACGTTCCTGCGCATAGGCAACAAGTTCACGCACCTCGTCCTGGGTGTAGAAACCACCAAAACCGTTCTGTGCATCGGAGAAAGCAGGAGCAAACCACTCATTGCCCTTGGTCTCCTCAGTGGCACGAGGACGCTGTGCCCACCATTCCTTCCATGTCTGGTGTGTGCGCCATGCACCGAGGTCGGTGAGGCGAGGATACTTCTTTATCTCAAGACGCCAGCCAGCAGCATCGGTAAGATGCAGATGCAGAGTGTTAAGTCCATAGTTGCCCATAAGGTCAATCTGGCGCTTCAGCACGTCCATGGGATAGAAATGACGGCTAACGTCAATCATCAGTCCACGCCATTCCATCTGGCGCGTCTCTTTCTTGTCTGCCTGTGTGCATGAGAAGATACACAAAGCAAGAACAAATATTGAAAGGATTATTTTCTTCATAAATAAATATCTTTTATCGTTAGTTCTCTTTCGGACGCTGCGCAGCGTCCCTACCCGCTCACCGCTCAACGTTCAACGGTACCCCTCCCTTGAAGGAACCGTGCACTTCAGTTACTCCTGCCTCTTCCACAATCTGCATGTAGTTCTCTGCACTTACTCCGGCACCAGCCAAGATGCATAGTCTGCCAGCAGATGCCTCTACAAGTTTCTTCAGCATGGGGATTCCCTTAAGAGCAGAAGGTTCTTGCCCGGAAGTGAGCAGGCGGTTGCATCCCATGGCAATAATCTCCTCCAATGCCTGCATAGGATTGCGACAGACATCAAAAGCACGGTGGAAGGTAATACCCAGCGGACGGCTGTCAGCCTGGGTTGCAACATACTCCTTGGCAACGGCCATCCATTTGGAGCACATAGGCACATCCAGGTCGCCATCCTTGGTAAGGGCGCCGATGACAATACCGTCAGCACCCTCTTCCAGAGCCATCACTATCTCGGCAGACATTTGTTCTGCCTCTGCCTCGTTGTAGACAAAATCGCCCTCACGAGAACGGATAAGCACATGCACCACCACACCGGCGGCATGGCACATGAACACAGCCTGGCGTATCTCATCCCTTGTGGGAGTCAAACCGTCCAGTTCCAAGGCGGTACACAATTCTATACGGTCTGCCCCACCCTCTATGGCACGCCTTACGCTGGCAAGGTCGGGACAACAAACTTCTATCTTCATAGTCTTTTAGGTGTCGGACCCCCTCAATCCCCCTGCAGGGGGAGGAGAAGGTGAGTGGATTAATGATTAACGATGAACGTTTAAGGTTTAAGGCTTAAGGCTTAAGGTTTAACAGTTAACGTTTAACGATGACAGGAAAGTAGGGACGCTGCGTGCAGCGTCCGCATAGTTTACGCATGGTTTATTGTTCTCGGACGCAGCACGCTGCGTCCCTACTTTCCTTACTCACAGTTTTCCGTTTTCCGTTTTCACTTTTTCGTTTTACTGGAGTACCAGCACATAGTCCACCACATCCACCTTCTCGGGCAGGGTGATAACAATGCACTCCTTGTACTTATTAAACTTAACCTTAGCACCACCGATGAACTCGGTAACGGACTTCACCTTGCGCTTCAAGGGCAGGTGCAGTACACGCTGACCGTTCTCGTCCTTCTCAATCTGGTCAAGAGCAGTGATGTGCAGATAAAGCTTATCATCCTTCCGGGTGCTCACACCCCACTTCTGAGGCTTGATGTCGCCGGCATCTGTGCCGTAGATAGTCTCACCGTAAGCGGAAGTCCATTCACCCAGTTCCTTCAAGCGATCCAAAGCCACAGCAGGCAGTTCGCCGTTGGGCTGGGGACCGATGTTCATGAGCAGGTTGGCGCCCTTGCCCGAGGTATTGATGAGCAGACGGATAATATCGGCAGCGGTCTTGTAGTTGTTGTCAATAACCTTATAGCCCCACATGCCGTTCATGGTCTGGCAAGTCTCCAGAGGCAGACGGCTCACCTTGGCAGCATGCTTGGCAAAACCACTGGTCATCTCACCCGGCAGGTCGCGCTCGAAAATCTGGATATCCTCGCCCTCGAAAGGAGCACCATGGTGATTGTTACCCACCAGACAGGCAGGCTGCAACTTGTGGATCAACTCATACTGGGCAGGAAGTTCCCAATTGAAGGGTTCGGCATCCTCCTCATGATCCCACCAACCGTCGAACCAGATTGAGCCTATGTCGCCATACTCGGTGAGGAGTTCGGTCAACTGGGCATTCATGAAGTCGTAGTACTGCTTCCAGTTGGAATTGTCGCGTGTCTTACCGCAATTTACGCCTGTACGGCCCATGGGATAGTCATCGCGCATCCAGTCAATATGACTATAGTAAAGGTGCAGGCGGATACCCTCCTCACGGCATGCCTCTGCCAGTTCCTTAAGGACATCCTTGCCATAGGGTGTAGCCTCTACGATATTGAACTTACTCTGCTTGGTGTGCCACATGGAGAAACCATCGTGATGGCGGGTGGTGAAGCATATGTACTTGGCACCTGCCGCCTTGATGGCACGCACCCACTCACGGGCATTGTACCTGTGAGGATAGAAAGCATCCGCCACCTTGGCATACTCGTAACGGTCGGGCACTGCATTCTGCAGGTACCATTCGCCCTGAGCGAACATACTATAGATACCCCAATGCAGGAAGATACCCAGTTTCATGTCACGAAACTCCTCACGAGAACGCAGATTAGCCTCTGTGGGAACATACTCTGCCTGTGCCTTCAAACCAGTGAAAGCCACCAGAGCCAATGCTATTGATAATAATACCTTTTTCATGATTATAAGACCTCTCCCCCATTACCCATCCCAAGGACTGGAGCATAATGTTTTGGAGGATGAGGATTTTGTTTGTTAGTTAATTAAGTTGTAGGGACGCTGCGTGCAGCGTCCGATTTACCCTTGCACACTTGTTGCCGAAGCATCCTTATCGGAATCCTGCAGGTTCAAGAGGTCGTGGGTTGCCTTCTTCTCGCTCTGACGTGGGGCGATGCTCACTACTGTAGCCTCACCAGCCTTTACCTGCACAATCTGGTATGTAGCCAGGACGTCGCCACCCAGCAGACGTGTACCGGTAACAAGCAGGTATGCACCTTCGGGCAGTTCCACACCATTGGCAAAAGGATTGCCCAGAGTCTGGTCCTCGTCATCGAAGTTAAGAGACTGAGGTCTGCCGTCCACCAGACGTGCCAAGTTGAAGTCAGTGAAATACTTCAGGCCCTCAGCAGCCTTTACTGTAAGGGTACCTGTGGCAGAAGTATTCTGTGCTTCTGGAGTGCTGCCCTCAACATATGCCGCACCGGTAGCATCCAGCCAAGCCTTCATACCCAGGGCACGTGCACCAGCCACCTTGAACACCTCAAGACTGCGGGAATCAGTAACCTTGTGCTTTGCCACTGAAACGGCACTCATAAATATCTTTAGCGGGTTACTCTCATCGTCAACGGTAATATTTTCGTCAACCCACTGAAGCCATGTGTCGGGAGTGAGGCCTGAAGGCAGAAGTTCTGCCAGTTCGTCCATGTAGGGACGCAAAGGCTCTGTGGAAATACGTGTTGCGCTGTCCTGAAGTGCCTCCATGGTAACGTCGCGCAAGTCCTTTTCGCTCAGTCCCTTTACAAGATACTCTCTTGCAGCCTCCTCGTTCTCGGCCTCGGCAATGAAGGTTTCTATAACCTGCCAGTTGCTGCGAGCCTTGCGCAGAAGTTCGTCCTCACCCCAATAGAAGGCATCCTGCTGGTAAGCAACACGGATGCTGTCCTCCTTCATCAGGCGACGGCCATTCACGCTTACGGTATCCACAATGCTACGGTCGGGCTCTGGCAGAGCAGAAACAGGAGCATAGAGGTCAAGTTCCTCAAAACAAACACTGCTGGCATTGAGCGAAGGAGTTATCTTCACCTCTTCCTGCTTGGCAGGAACGTAAACTGCACTGAAGGCATCACCTGTGCTTACCCACACCACCAGGTCACCGAAACCTGTTGTGAAGGCAGCCTTACCCTCAGCATCGGTCTTCTGTGTGGCAATAGGATAGAACTCGGCATAGTTGTATACGCGGAAGTCCACGGTAGCGTCAGCGATGGGAGCGCCATCTGCATCCACAACCTGCACCTTTAGGTTCTTGGTGGGAGCATAGGTGGGCAGGCAGTTTATCTCGGTGTAGCACTTGTCGCGGCCCAGCACCTCTTCCTTGCCGTTGTAGTCGGCACCGAACACACGGGTGTGCACCAGCATGGCACGGGATGCAGCCCAGTTGAACCAGCCCTTGTCCAGGACAGCCTCGGGTTCGCAAGCGCCCATAAAGCGCCAACGGCCGTTGCCATTTTCATCGGCAACCCATACCTCCACCCAAGCGTGGTTGCTGTCGGTGTGCGACCATCTGGGACAATATACCTGACGAGCAGGAATACCTACGGCACGCATGGCTGCTACGGTAAATGTGCTCTCTTCACCACAACGTCCGATAGCATTTGCCATAGTGGCAAGGGGAGGTGAAGTACGGCCATCACTGGGCTGGTAACTTACCTTCTCGTGGCACCAGTGGTTTACCTCCAGAGCAGCCTCCTCCATGGTCATGCCCATGATGCGTGGAGCCAATTCTTCATAAATTACAGTACGGGCATCGTCCAGTGACTCGTTGTTTACACGCACAGGAACTACGAAGTGCTTCCACTCTGTCTCGGGTACCAGCTTGGCCCAAGGCATCTCCTTGCGTGCACGCTCGGACATAGCCACCTGACGTTCCCAATACTCACGGGAATAATCCACGCTATCCGATGTGGGCATGTACTTGTACAGGAATGCCACATAATCGGTCTTCTCACTTTGGCACGAGCCCAGCATCAGCAGGCCCATGCACAGGATGATTGATGACAAATAGTGTCTCATGGTTTTGTTATTTGGTTTTAGTTATTTGTTTTTTAGATAAACTAGAAAATCTAGATAGACTAGAAATACTAGAAATACTAGGAATACTAGATAGACTATAAAGCATCCCCTACCTCACTATTCCCAGTTTCAGCAGTTCCTCCTGCTTCTTGGTTTCCAGGAACTCGTAGATGCCGCACAAGTGCTCGCGCACCTTTCCGCCACCGAATTCATACACCTTGGTTACCAGTCCGTCCAGGAAGTCACGGTCGTGGCTAACGACAATCAAAGTGCCGTCGAAGTCTTGCAGAGCCTGTTTCAGCACATCCTTGGTCTTCAGGTCAAGATGGTTTGTCGGCTCGTCGAGGATAAGCAGGTTAACGGGCTCAAGCAGTAGTTTCAGTATGGCCAGTCGAGTACGCTCGCCACCGGAAAGCACCTTCACCTTCTTTGTGCTCTCCTCGCCACCGAACATGAAGGCACCAAGCATGTCGCGAATCTTCAGGCGTATCTCGCCCTTGGCAACATCGTCAATAGTCTGGAACACGGTAAGTTCGCCATCCAGCAATGATGCCTGGTTCTGTGCAAAGTATCCTATCTGCACGTTGTGACCGAGTTCAAGTTTGCCCTCGTGCTCCAGCTGTTGCATAATGCACTTCACCAGCGTGGACTTACCCTCACCGTTTCTACCAACAAAGGCTATCTTGTCGCCACGCTCCACGGTAAGGTTCACGCCGCTGAATATCTGCTTCACCTTGCCTGTGTCAGGATTCTCGAAGGACTTTGCCACATCGGACATCATCACGGGATAACTGCCCGAACGCGGACTGGGCGGGAACTTCAGACGCAATGCGCTTGTATCCTCCTCGTCTACCTCTATGAGTTCCAGTTTCTCCAGCATCTTCACACGGCTCTGCACCTGCAGGGTCTTGGAGTATGTGCCTTTGAAGCGCTCGATGAAGTCCTTTGTTTCCTGGATCATCTTCTGCTGCTCTTCGTACTGCTTCTGCTGCTGGGCACGGCGTTCCTTGCGCAATTCCAGGTAGTGGGAATAGGTGGCCTTGTAGTCGTAGATGCGGCCCATGGTCACCTCTATGGTACGTGTTGTAATGTTATCCACGAACTTGCGGTCGTGGCTGATAACGACCACCGCCTTGCTGCTCTCTCGGATAAAGTCCTCAAGCCAACCGATACTCTCTATATCAAGATGGTTCGTTGGCTCGTCCAGCAGGAGCACATCGGGGTCCTTCAGCAGAAGTTTTGCCAACTCTATACGCATGCGCCAGCCGCCCGAGAACTCGCTGGTGGGGCGGTCAAACTCCTCCCGCTTGAAACCAAGGCCGAGCAAAGTCTTTTCCACATCCTCCTCGAAATGGGTCATGTCTATGGCATAGAACTTCTCGGAAAGTGCACTCACCTTCTCTATCAATGCCATGTATTCGTCGCTCTCGTAGTCGGTGCGTACGGTAAGTTCCTCGTTTATGCGGTTTATCTCTGCCTCCGTCTCGTGCAGATGAGCAAAAGCCTGGCAGGTTTCCTCAAACACAGTACGTCCGTCCTCTGTCATCAAATGCTGGGGCAGGTATGCTATCACCGTGTCCTTAGGAGCAGACACGGTACCTCTGGTGGCAGGGCGGACTCCAGCCAAAATCTTCAGTAGGGTGCTCTTTCCTGCACCGTTCTTACCCATCAGGGCAATGCGGTCCTTTTCGTTTATCTGAAAGGAAATATCCTTGAACAATGTCGTGCCGCCAAATTCAACGGTCAGTCCATCTACTGTTATCATATCTTTTTCTTTATGTTTATGCGCACAAATTTACTCATAATTGGGGAAACGACCAAATATTTGCAGCAGAATACAATTAAGGCCGAGGACACATTGCTGAGCCTCGGCCTGTTTCTTGTCTATAAGGTTAATAGATTACCTTCCTTCCGTTGCGGATATAGAGGTTTCCTCGTATAGGAGAAAGTATCCTGCGTCCCTTGATATCGTAATAGACGTCATCCTGCTTCATGGCATTCTGTTTCAGTTCGCTTATTCCCGTTGTCAGTGAAACGGAACAGATTTCGCTCCATGGAGAATAGCGGTCCCCGTCAATGGCCCGAACAACAACATCATACCTTGATGTTGGATTCACTCCTTCAAACACATAGCGCGGTTCGTCGGTAGAATACGTAGTTGTCTTGTGCGCTCCGGCTCTCGTCCTTGCAGATGCCTCCAGTCCAAGTTCCTCTGCCGTGTACTCGCCATCGTAGAGAGCCAGGTAACTGAGGTACATTCTGCCTACAGGCTGGATATTGAAATAGAATCGGGTATCTACATTGGCAGTCGGGTAAAGCAGCAGATATCCCTCCTCTGTAAATTCAAAAGGAATGTTCATGCCGTTGGAAACCTCGGTAACCACATTCACCTTACCTGTAACCTTGGTACCATCGGTATATGGCTTTACTTTCAGGACAAGGGTGAACCTTGCAGTAGAAAGCACATTGAATACTGGCGACTGAAGCGAACCGTTGGTTGTTCCAGTACCGAAACGCAACTTATCTGGAGACTGGAACAAGGACTTTCCGGAGAAGCCTCTGTTGCTCAGATAATCGGAGAGTTTTGAACCGATATCGGAGAAACCAGCAGACGACTTGTAGGTTCCTGCGAAATCCTCTTCAAGAATACGAGCTTCTTCTGGAGTCTTCTTTCCGGCATATTCGGTAACCTCCAGTTCGTAGGTCTTGGCATGGGGAACGGCAGGCCATGTCACGGCAAATGTTCCTGCTGATGGATCGTAGCTGTCGGCTTCGAACGTGGGTTCAGGGGCATCGAGTCTTGGATACAAGGCCTTGAAAGAGACCAAACCATTGGCATCCTCCTTTATACTCTCTATGGGTTTGCCCATCATGTTGCTTCCGTTTATGGCATTATATACCCTTGCTGCAGGATTGGTAAAGTCGGTAAGAGCAGTAGTTCCCTTAGTACCTGGGAAGGGGTCTGCCTGCAATGAAGCGCGGCTTGACAAAAGTTCTCCATCTGCAGGTATTATAGTCACTCGCTGGCGGGCGGCAGACACATTGACGGTATTCATCATCCAGTCCTGCTCGTTATAGTCGATATGGAAAACCATAAGTCCGTGTCCATACAAACCGGCATCAAACCCCACTTTCTGACGGTTTTCCAGAATATAGAACTCATCCTTGTGAGCATCATTGTAGAGGATATACGCCTCTGGACTTTCCACCAAGGGTTTCATATCCTTGATGTCGGTTTGAGAGGTCAGTTCTATGGGTTCAAGCCATCCCATGCACCAGCGCTCGAAAGCCGTGTAAGCAGCCGGAGTGCATGAATTGTTGTTGTACGAACCAGATGCCATCAAATCCCAGGGACCAGTACCGAAGTTACTGCCAGATGTGTCGTAATGGTCCATAAGTCCAAGGCAATGGCTGAATTCATGACAAACAGTTCCTATGCCGTCAACATTCTTGCCAGAGGCACCACGAAGTTCTGAACTGCAAGCGTATTTAGAAACTGCCACACCATCCAGTTTCAATGCATCCGCCAGTTCAAAGGAATGCGGCCAGATGGTATAGGCTGGTCCTCCCTGTGCCTCGGCGTAACCAGCGTAAACAATAAATACCTGTTCCACAACTCCATCGCCATCCCAGTCGTAGTTCTTGTAATCCACATCAGCATCTGCCAGCATGAACGACTCTCTGGCAAAGGCACGCGCACCAATGTCTATACCTTCCTCGCTATTACCGCCATAAGATGCCATAGGCTTGCTCAGAGTGTAGGGTCCAGCCACGTCCAGGGTCATGTCAAACTTTCCGTAGCTCTGTGCCAGGAAATAGTCACGCACCGAACCGGTCATGCCATAACCTTTATAATCCAACTGATTGAAAATCTCATTGTATGTAGCAACGGGATCCTCAAGGCTGAAACGCTGATCTCTGTAATCAACCAGAATGACTAACCCCCTCTTGCTTCCAATCAAGGAAGTAAGGAAGCCATGCTGATTCTGGTTGCGTGTTGCATTGGCTTTTCTTCTGCCCTCAGCAGTCTTGTAAAGAAGATTCTCTGCCTCAAAATGAGACAGGATCTTATACTTGCCGTCTTCCTGCTGTATAATCTTCTCACCTGTCTCTGCCTGCCAGTAATGACCGAACTCGTCACCACGCAAAGACACGTAATACTCCTCATTGCCCACCATTATACGCTTTGCTACTGGCAAAGCAGGCACGGCAAACATCTGTATGGGCACAACTATCAGCGCCAACAGAAACGCACAAACTTTATTCTTGCTAAACATTTGCATTGTTTTTAGTCATTTTAACATTAAAACGACGACAAAGGTAGTATATTTTTTATCATTTACAAAATACACAAGCATAAAGTCAGTATAATACAGTGAGAATATAATATCTAAAAAGGACGCTCACCTATTGGCAAGCGTCCTCTTGGGATATAATCTAACTAAATTTAGATTGCAATGATTAGAAGATTTCTGCTGTCAGATTGCGAAGCTTGTTAATCTTCTTTGTTGCCTTTGCACCTGAGAAAGACTTCTTTGCAAACTCTCTCTTGGTGGTATTAGCCTTGGCAATAGCCATGTTGCGAGCAAAGGTATTAGCAGCAGGAAGAACAATCTCCATCTTGCCATTCATACCAGCATAGTAACCACTCTCACCCATATAAAGGAGTGCCTGGAATCCAGGAGTTGCAGAAGGCTTACCATCTTCCTTGCTAAAGTTGGGGAAGGTGATAACACCATCAACAACCTTACCCAGGTAACCTGCACCCTTTACCACGTCAAAACCATTTGCCTCAATATAACGGAAACCGTTGCTTACAAGCTGCATTTCGCCATAACCCCAGTCCATGCCCAGAGACTGTGGCTGGATGTAAACACCCTCAGCATCTGTTGCATTAACCTCAATGAACATGCCCTCGGGAGCATAGTCATCATCACCTGCAGGGTGAACTGACTTGGCATAGGGGTTCATAATACGGTACAGACCGGGATTCTCGCTGTGCTCAAGAATCTCAACCTCGTAGGTAGCAGGAGTTCCGCCCTCATAGAACAAGGGGAGAAGAACGTCGTCGGTGTAGAGACCAGTACCCAGAGACTGCCAGGGGTTGTTGTTGCCAGCGCCATAGTACTCGAATGAAGCAGCAGCAACGCTCTTTACAGCACCTTCAAACAACACAACGGTTACAATCTGGAAGTTGTTGCCACCCAGTTCCTCAGCATTGAAAGGAACCTCGATGCGGCCAGCCTCAACGTCCATTGCTTCCAGTTCGCCAGCAGCGATAGCGTCGGCTACAGCAGCAGCGTCAGCATCAGCAGGCATAACGATAGCCTTCACCTCAGCAGCATCAGCGCCAAGAGCAAGGTTACCTACAGCAAACATGCTGCCGTCGGGCTTTGTGAAGAGACCTGCAAACTCGAGAGCAGAGCTATAGTCAGCCTTTACGTAACCGGGGAAGAGAATGCTGATAGTGGTCTCTTTGGTCTGATTCCAACCACCGCCAACTTCAAACAGATAGAAATAAGGAGCCAAAGATACCTCACCGGGAAGACCATTCTCCTGATAATCCAGAACAACGTTGTAAGCCCACAAGTCAAGTGTCATGCCGAAACGATAGGGATGTAACATAAAAACATCCTCAGGATAATTGGAATTCCACTGACCCATATTGTAGTCATTAAATACTACATATTCAGCGTCAAGAACGTAGTCCTTGAATGCAGTACCGGCAGGAAGAATAGTAAACTCGAGATACTTGTCTACTGCGATATCACCAAGAATTTCAGCGTAAGGTTCTACCACACGGAACTGATTTGGAGCCAATTCATTCTGCTGGATTTCCACATCAAAGTATTCACCTGCATTACCGAGGAAGCCCTCAGAGAACTTACCCATACCCAAAGACTTCCAGGGAGCGGGACAAGTAACATTCAGTGTAACGAATGACTGACCATAGAGAGTTGCGTCCTCTTCGTTTGCAATGCACAACTTAACGGTATAGGGAGTATCGAACTCCATTGAGTCAACCTTGGCAACACAAGTGATAGTTGTTGTTGCCTCGCCAGCAGCAAAGGTAGCGACGCTGGGGAAAGAGAACTTAGTCAATGTTGCAGAATCTGCCTCTGCCTTCAAAGCGATAGTAGCAACAGAATCCTTCTGAACACGGGTGAGCTTGACAGTGAATACAGAATCAACTGCATTTACTACAAAATTGGTGTTAACAGCACCCTCGAAATATACCTGAGCACCGGTTGCAGGCTCTGCAGGTGTATAGTTAGACATTTCCTCTTCGCAAGAGCTGATTGCCATCAGCGCAGGAAAAAGCAATGCTGTTGAAAGTATTTTGTAAAACTTCATTGTTGTATTATTATTGATTAATCTAAGTTGCCGGCTACGCTTTCATTTCCAAAGGATATGCTCGCATGGGCAATGAAAGCATAACCGACACACTTGATTTATTTGTTTTTAGTTGTTTGCTGCCCAAGGAGCATAAGCATCGCTGGGATCGGGGTTGTTAAAGTTAACCAGAGCAGTGTTGTTAGCAGCCTCGGTTCTTACAATAACATAGTTGGTCCAAGCAGGACGGCCATTGGTATTGAGCTGAGACTGTGTATCCTGCCAGTTGGTGCCATCGTAACCACGAGTTACAGACATGTTCAGACGCTTAATGTCGAAGAAGGTTTGACCCTCACCCCAAAGTTCAACGCGCTTCTGGAATACGATCTCGTCGATAGCGTCGCCACCCTTGAATGCGTAAGCGGGGTCGCGGTACTGCTTCATGAAGTCGGTGAGCAGAGCAATACCTGTACCGGCAGCAACATGCTCAGCAGCCTCAGCCTCGATGAAGTACATCTCCTCAACACGCATCATGGGAACTGAAGAAGAAGCACCTACCAGATAATCCTCGGCATCGCCCTCGTTGGGACGGAACTTCAGAGATGCATAAGCAGGAGTCAACTCACGGTCAGAGTCAGACATGAAGTTAGACTGGCCTTCCAGAGCACTGCCAGCAGGAGCAACCCACTGCTTCTTACGCCAGTCGGTGTCGCTGATGCGCTCGTACATACTCTTATCCATGCAAACATACAGAGAGGTAGAAGAACCAGTGTAGCCAAAGGTTGTCTGGTTGCTTACCCATGAAGTCCAGTTGATGATACCAGTCTGAACTGCATAGGTCTCAGAGTTCTGTACGATGCTCCACATAAAGTCTGAGAATCTGTTGTAACCAGTTGAAACATTGAGGGCAGCAGACTCGGTGATAGGTGCAACATTTGTTGCATCAATAGCCTTGCGAGCGAACTCCTGAGCCTTGGCATAGTCCTCTACCCACATGTAGAGACGTGCCTTCAGGCCATATACACAAGCCAGGTCAGGCATTGAGTTGCTGGAACGGTTGGTCAGGTTCACGATATACTCCTCGGCCTTGTCCAAGTCGCCCAGAATGAACTCGTACATCTGCTCACGTGTAGCGCGGGGGTTGAACGCAGCCTCTTCCTCAGTGATGTCCTCGTCAACGATGGGCACAGTGAGGTTCAATACATTGTTACCCTCGCTGTTCTTGCCATCAGCAAAGATATCGTTGGGCAGGAACTCGTACATACGAGCCAAGTCAAGATACAGCATTGCACGGTAAGCCAGAGCGGTACCAAGGTAAGCCAGAGGACCTGCAGCAGCAGTTTCCTCGTCGATGGCGCGGATTACACCGTTAACAGAACCCAGGAATCCATAGTAGTAGTTCCAGTGGAACTGCTGGCGCATATAGTCCTGACCCATGTACTGGTTGCGGCCCCAACCGATGAAGTGGCTGTAACCGGTCTCACCTACGTGAGTATAGTCGCCAGTGAGCATATCACGGATAATCATTTCTGCGGGATAACCGAAGTAGCAGTGTGAGCTGGTACTCCATACATCCGATGCATAAGCAGGCATACCGTTGGCAATACCCTCGGTTGCTGATGTTGATTCTGCTACAATCTTGTCAGTTGCTACGTCAGACTGGGGAAGAGTCTCCTCTACACAACCAGTAAGGCTCAGAGCACAGATAGCAATGCTTGCAGAACTTCCTAAATATTTAAATATCTTTTTCATCTTTATTCTTTATCCTTGAGTTTAGAATGTTAAGTTAACACCAGCAGAGAAAGTACGGATGGGTGAATACATCTGAGCATTTGAGCCACCAGTCAAATCCTGACGGGGATCCAGACCCTGACGCTTGCTCCAAGTGTAGATGTTGTCTGCTACAACATACACGCGCAAGCTCTCGATCTGTGCCTTCTTCAGCAGGTTCTTGGGCAGAGTGTAACCCAGGGTGATGTTACCCAGAGTGAGGTAAGAAGCGTCGGTCAGCCAACGGTCAGAAGTGCTTGTCATACCGGTGTAAGAACTCTGGAAGCGAGGAATGTTGCTGCCTGCGTTCTGGGGAGTCCATGCGTTCAGCACATCCTGGTGGATAGCATAACCTGCAGAACCACCCATCAGGCTCTGATACTCGCCATCGTAAACCAGACCACCGATCTGATACTGGAAGTCAACGCTGAAATCCAGACCCTTGTACTTGAGGCTGGTACCGAAGCCACCGAATGCCTTAGCCAACACATCGTCACATACATACTGGTCAGCCTCAGAGTAGGTTGTAGTTGTGATAACCTTGTCAACAACCTTAGCGCCATTTTCGTCCTTCAAAACGTTGCCATCGGCATCGGTCTTGTACACGTTCTTGTAGTACATTGCCAGACCACCCTTAGCAGGATCGTAAGCAGCGTCGCCAGTCATTGCGTAGTTGTCCTCGTTGTAAACGCCAGCATACTTGTTGCCGAACCAGGTGTAACGAGAGAGGCCCTCGGTGTAGTAGTAGTTACCGCTTGAGTAACCCCAGTAACCGTCATACTCCTGCTTCTTGCGATCCTCGTGGAGCTTGGTAATCTTGTTGCTGTTGGTAGAGAGGTTAGCGTAGATATTCCAGTTGAAGTCTCTTGTACGGATAATGTCACCGCTCAATTCGATTTCAAAACCCTGGTTGCTCATGTTACCTACGTTGGCGAGAGCGCTGGTGTAACCCAGTGTTGGGGGATAAGGAATTGTAGCCAACATATCCTCGGTACGGTTGTTGTAGTACTCCATGGTACCAGTCAGGCGACGGTTGAACAGGCTGAAGTCAACACCAACGTTGAACTTAGAGTTCTTTTCCCATGTAAGTTCCTCATTACCCTTTGTACCAGAGGGAGTAAGAGCGATATTGTCGTTAGAGTTAGAGATAGTGTAACGGTTGGTGTAGTAGTATGAGTAACGCATACCCTGGTCGTTACCGTTCTCACCATAAGAAGCCTTAACCTTCAACTCGTCAACCCACTTTGCCTTAAACCAGCTTTCCTTGCTCAGCATCCAACCGGCACTTGCGCTCCAGAAGGTACCCCAACGATGGTCGGGATGGAAAGCAGAAGAAGCCTGACGCATTACAGAACCGTAAGCAAAGTAACGGTCGTCGTAGTTGTACATAGCACGACCCATCCAAGACTCGGTATTGTACTCGCTCAGGTAAGAACCGGTAGACTGTACGATAACGGCACCGTCCAATTCCTTGTTGCCCTGAGAAGACATGTTGCTCTTGCTACCGCTCAGGTAGTAGTTGGTATTGCGGTAGAACTCGTGACCGAGCATCACCTCAACGTCGTGCTTGCCATAGGTCTGGTGCCAGTTCAAACGCTGTGCGAAAGTCAGGTCAAACTGACGTGAGTGGCTCTTGCCAACAAGACCCTTGCTGCTCTTGTACTGACCGAAGTAGGGGTTTGTCACGCTTGTACCACGGCTCTCATACACATAGGCAGAGTTTGTAGATGTGAAGGTGAAACCATAGGGGAGATAGATATCTGCAGTACCCACGCCACGGAAGGTGTTGCCCTCGCTGTTGCTGGTATTAACCAAAAGGTCAGAGATGGGGTTAGACTGGTTCAGATAGGGACGAACAAGACCGAGGTTTGTTACATCACCATAGTCATAAGCGGGGATACCAGCCTCGTTGTTGAACATGATGTTGCCCTTTGCATCACGGTAGAATACGGGATAGATGGGAGCAATGTTCTGCAGAGCGAACAGGTTACCAGATGAACCGGTATCACCATCGTTGTCCACATAGTTGCGGTCGAAGTGAGAGTAGTTCATGTCACCGGTCAGGCGGAACCACTTCTTGGCCTGGTAGTCAGCCTTGATGCGACCAGTAAAACGCTCATAGTTAGAGTTGTAGGTAATACCCTCATGATTCAGGTAGTTTGCACTTGCGAAGAAAGTGCTGCGATCGGTAGCACCGCTTACACCCAGGTTGTATTCCTGACGAAGACCAGTGTGATAGATCTCATCCTCCCAGTTGTCGGGAGTGATATAGTACTCCTTGCCATCGGCGCCAACAACAATGCGACCCAGAGTAGCGTTAGGATTCAGCTTGCCGTTCATACCAATGAGATACTGACCCTCGGGCTGAGTGTATACATTGTAACGCAGACCGAACTCAGAACCATCGATCAAGTTTTCGTTAGCCCACTTCCATGCAGAAGCCTCATCCATGCCCAGACCATTTGCTGCACCGGCAACACCAGTTGCCATAGCATAATTCTTAAGCTTCTGGTAGTAAGTCTCATAGTAAGCAGCAGGATTGGTGATACGGGCATAGTTCTGACCACCCTTCATGTTAGCACCCCACTTGGCGTCGAAGGTAACTCTTGCGTCCTGACCCTTCTTGGCAGACTTTGTGGTCACCATGATAACACCGTTACCACCACGTGCACCATACAGAGCAGAAGAAGCAGCATCCTTCTGAACAGCAATGCTCTCAATGTCCTGAGTATTGATGTCGTTCAAAGAACCTTCGAAAGGAACACCGTCAACAACGATCAGGGGAGCCATACCTGCATTCAGAGAGTTGAAGCCACGAATGCGGATAGTAGAAGTTTCACCAGGCTGACCAGAAGCAGTGCTGATCTGTACACCAGAAGCCTTACCCTTCAGAGCATCGGCAAAGTTGGTTGCCTGCACCTTGGCAATATCCTCAGTGTTAACTACAGATGCAGAACCTGTAAATGCAGAACGCTTCTGAGTACCATAGGCAATCACCATTACCTCATCCATAACCTTGTCCAATGGATTCATCTCAACGAGCATACCATTCTTGGCCTTGCGCTCAATGGTCTCCATGGCAATGTAAGAGAACACCAGGGTATTACCTGCCTCTGTGGTGATCTTGAACTTACCGTCCAAGTTTGTCACAGCACCGATAGTAGTACCCTTTACCTTTACAGAGGCGCCAATGAGGGGTTCACCATCAGAGGCAGACACTACTGTACCAGTGATTACAGTCTGTGCCCAGGCTGCCATTGTAGCAACCATACACAGAAGAATCAAAGAGAGTCTTTTTTTCATAAATACTGATTTGTGTTAATTAATTATTATTATTTATTGTTTTCTGTTGCTCTTACATTACACCTTATATATAATATATAGGCAGTTCGTCGTCATCAGTATGCGTTTTACCAAACAAGTGTTACATTTTGGCATGCTTTTAACGCTTTTTGCTTACTTTAACGCAATTTGGGCACAAAAGTAATAAATTTAATCTATGTAAGCAAAGGAATTGTTAAAAAATATTGTGCATATACCAACTTTTTCAATATTTCTTACAATTTGTTAGCCAACTGACACACATACGCCCAATACGCTTACATTTTGCTATCTTTTGAACAATCTCGCAACTTACGCAAAATACACTTTTGCCTATCCCAAGTATCTCGGATTTGGCTTCCTGCTATCATTTCTTGCTCAATTGTAGAGCTAATTATGCTTTTCCTTGCATTTTGTTATGCTTCCCTCCATGAAGACATTTTATCCTCGGAGTTACATTTTTATTGAACACTATTGTTACCCCAGTACCATAGCATCGGTACTGGAGTAACGTCATAAAGGTATTGCAGTACCATCACTGCGGTACTGTCTATACTCCACTGACGGTCCTAACTGCACGAAAGACAAAGGAGATGCAGCGCCGTCATGGAACTGCATCTCCCCTGTTTTAACTCAAATCGCGATTTGGGCTTAAAGTACCCGGAGCACTTATGACTTTAGCTATACTCCTAAATATCCTACTTGTTCAGCTTCACCTCCTTGATGATATTGCCGCCACGATAGAAGAAGAGGCCCTCAATCTCCACGTTGTTGACACGCTGCAGGAGGAACTGGTCCTTGTTCCAGTGGAAGGGTTTGTAGTCGGTATTCTTCACAACCTTGTTATTGCGATACAACAGGCCGTCAATGCTCTTGGCATAGAGGATGGGTGCATCGAAGGTTTCGAACACGTTGTCCTCAATGCGAACGGCGGTCTTCTTGCCTCCGTGGAAGAGTTTCTTCTGCCCGTCCAGGTTGGGAATCTCGGGATAGATGGAGATAACGGCATTGGTGAACTGGAACTGGCTGGTCAGCGCATTGATGAATCGGTTCTTGCGAATGGTCACGTCGCGGCATGCACCTGTCTCGAACCAACCGTTGCAGTCACCGCAAAGCAGTATGGCGCAACCTGATGTGTGGTCAAATAGATTGTTCTCCATCACAACCTTCTTGGGAGTACTGAACAGAGTGCCACGGGCACGATTGTTGCGGATTGTATTGTTGGCAAAGTAAACCTCGGGGGTCCAAGTAAGGTTCTCTATACCATAGCCAGCCTTCTCAGAGATTTCCTCTGGCACAGGCTTCTTGAAACGGATACGGAAAGTCTTGGCTCCGTCCATGCCGGTTCCCTGCTCCTTTACTACGGCATCAAGAGGAGTAATCTCAACAACCTCATTCTCACCGTCGAGAAGTTCCATAGTGGCAGAGCGCACGAACTGAACCTTGTCGCCCTTATAACCCCAGTCGAAGCCATAGGCCTGAGAGTGCATATAGCGACCCTCCAAGGTGTAGTCATCAACACGCTTCACAACCTTCAGATAAGTGCCATGTACATTGATGGCATCGTCCATCATTCCCTCGTAGAGAGCGTTTACGGAGGTTATCTTGCCCTTACACCCAGAGAAATGGGTGGCATCGGCCTGGGTGGTAAAGTAACGTGCATCATTATCGCCCTTCAGACATACAGAGAAACCGTCAAGGTCGATATTCTCACTCATCTGCGCAAGCAGACCCATGCCCTCAGCATAGTGCATCTTGATGTTATGCAACTTGGTATCAGTGCAATGGGTTACGAACAGACCGGGAGAAGGACGCTCCCAACTTCTCAATGCCAGCACCGTACCGGGCTTCAGGCGGGAATCCTTCCAACCGGGAGCGTTCAGAAGCCCCTCCCCTACTTCCTTCACATTGGCAATGGGACAATACAGGTCGGCAGTATTATACACAATATGGCGTGTATCGCCCTCGAAAGCAATGGCATACTGGTGGCGGAATGCCCAACCGTCGCCGTAGGTAATGAAATCGCCCTTGTCGGAGATACGATACTTTACCCATGGTGCAGGCTTGAAGGTAATTCCATTCTCTGCACTGCTTTCCACGATGGTTATCTGGGAAATCTGAGGGTTGGCAAAGTCAATGCTAAAATCCATCAAGGTGCAATTCTCGGAACGCACCAGCGACATGGGCATCATGCGTCCATGGAACACCAGTTCCGCTCCCTGACCATCCAGAACGAAATCGTGCAGGTCCTCCAAGGGTACGCCTACAGGACGAGGCTGGGGCTGGTCGTGATTGGAAACATAGTAATTGCGACTGGCGGCATCCTGGGGATGGAAGTCGTAGCGGCCCTTTTCCAAAACAAGAACAGCCTTGTCTCCTTTCTTCATCTCAGTGCGTATAGTTGCAATAGCCTTCTGCATCTGGGCAGACATTGACTTTCCTGTGTTGGGCACAAGACCCAATTCGGTTGCCTTATAAACTTTATTTCCTGCCAAAGCAGGCAAGGCAGAGCATACAAGCGCCATCAAGAACAAATAGATGGTTTTCTTCATATAGGGTGTAGGGTTTTGAGTTTAGGGTTTAGAGTTTTTTTTTGGGGG
>JAZRII010000019.1:0-6325 GCA_045645225.1 Bacteroidaceae bacterium
TAGCTTTATTCTATCATTTCGAAAGTTTGGCGACTAAAAGAAATCAACAAGAATATAGCAAAAATGCTCGCGCCATACGGCGTGGGCTTTTGGTTATTCTGTTGATTAGGTTACGCCAAACACCTCGAAATGAGAATACACCCTAAAAGTTCCCACGCTTTTTTGTGTGCGCATCTCTATAGTCAAGGAACGACGGAGTAGCCGAAAAGCCGTAAAGTGAGTAGGGCAATGATTGTAATTATAAGAACATGGCAGAAACAAGATATTATGATTGTCCCGAATGTGGAAGAGAAAATGTAGTTGGATACCGCAAATTAGAGGATGGAGATAAAGTTGCAAAGACAGTTGGAGCTGGAGGATTAGCTGCTGCTGGGGCTTTAGCAGCAGGTCCACTTGGTGCTTTGGCTGGATTTGCTATAGGAAAATGGTTAGGTGATAAGGCGGTCGAAAGCGGAAAAGAACTTAAGTTTTCCTTTAGATGCCCTAGATGCGGTCATGAGTTTACTCGTTGGTTTAAGAATTAAGAGGAATAAAGATGGAAATAACAGATTATGATTTTGATTACGATTTCGATGATAATCCTGACGAAATTAACGATATCAGCGAAAACTCTTATGTTGTGGATCTTCACGACCTCAGCCACCATGACTCAATTTCCTTTGGAGGAGGAAGCGAAAAATCATTAGAATACGATTTAAGGCAAGCCCAGAAAAATGTAGATTACTATCAGCGTGAAATACGTAATTTTTCGGAATATACGACAGAGACCTACAAGAAGAACTGCATTAGTCAATTAGAAAAAGCATTAGAACGTGCTGAAGATATCTCCGAGGAACTAAGAAAAATACGTTCTAAATAACACGCCTTATCTATAATGCAGATTCGTTACTTTAATTATAGCGAGCGGAATCGTGCTTTCTTAGGCCGATTCCGCTCGCTATATACGCTTTTTAGCACATTTAGGTCTACTTAAGGGCTTATTTGATGCCCTAATCTGCTTTAGAATCTGATATACGCCTGTGCCCAGAGTTGGTGGTAGTCCTTGTCTACATTGGAGGCATTGGAATTGTTGTGACAATAGTTCCACTGGAGTTGGAACTGGAGGTTCTTGTGGGGGCGTGCCTGAAGACCGAGGGTGTAGATGGAGTTGAGGGATGTCCAAGTGGACATGTCCTTGCGATAAGCATCATAACCGAGGTTTACACGGAGCCAGCGCCATGTGGGGATGCCCATGCGGATGTACCATGCATCAGACTTCTGGCCGAAGCCATTGAGGGCAGCACCATCGGCAAAGATATTGCGAGCATACTCGGCACGTGCAGAGAAAAGTCCTTCATAGGAAACACCTGCCGCCCAACGCTTGAAATAGTTGCTCTGTGTGCCGTTGTGGAAAGAGCCGCTCCATCCAAAGACACCAAGATACAGACCCTTGATGGGCTGGAACTGGATGGTACCGATGTAATCCTTCTCCTTGTCCTTGTCGGAGGTATTGATGCCCTGACCGTTATATACACCTGCCTGGTAATGGAGAAGATAGTGCTGAGTCTTGCCCACCTTGAAGGCATCGCCATAAACCTGTATACCGAGGTCGCGGCCACCGCTATTAGTACCACCCTTATAGAAGTCGCCGCTCATACCGGCAAAGTTCTTGGTAAGTTGGGTATAGTCGCCTGAAGTTATATCCCAAGGATTCATGGGGTTCTCGAAGGTGAAACAGCGCTTGAACTCACCCATCTTGATGCCCAGAGGCGCCCACTTCTGCCATGACACGAAAGCATCTATCACACGGGCGCTGCTTGTTGTTCCTGGCTCGCCAGAAACATTCATCTGCACGCGATACTTGAAGTCCTTGAACACCGTACCGTCCAGATACAGACGCAGGTAGCGCAAGCCAAAACCGTCGCCCCCGTTCTTGCCCTCCTGGCTATTATATTTATAAGTGGAAACTATGTAACCGCCAAACTTAGGTACGGTAACATAGTCGGCAATCTTCCATTTCTTCTTACCATCCTTGGCTTGCTCCTCCTGCTTGTCCTTCAGCTGGGAAATTTTCTCGGTGATGTAGTTCTGCAGGGAGTGGTCGTAACCATCCTGATACTCCTCGTTCATTGCCAACTGGCCTTTTGAGGTGAGTGAAAACGCAGTGGCCAACAGGGCCAATACCATGTGTCTTGCTTTCATCGTTATCTATTTGTTTTTTTGTTACATTGCAGACACAAAGGTAATACTATTTAACGATTATTAGCGTCCGTTTACGTCTTTTTTTACATCATTGATATTATGTATAAGGTTTCTCTAAGGTACTTTCGCTCGGAAATGCCAAATTAAAACTATCTTAATTTTGTATTTCGCTCGCTTATTCGTACCTTTGTACGCGAAACTATAATATTAAAAAGCAATATGAGCGTACAAGAATTGAGTGAACAGGAGATAGTTCGTCGTGGCAATCTTCAGCAGATGCGTGACCTGGGCATCGACCCATATCCTGCTGCCGAGTATCCCACCGATGCATTCTCTACAGATATCAAGGCAGAGTTCGTGGACCTGCCCACTATGACCAACGAGCAGGGCGAGGAAGTTCCCACACCTGCCACTCCCGAGAACAGCCGCATGGTGTGCGTTGCCGGCCGCATGATGAGCCGCCGCATTATGGGCAAGGCAAGTTTCGTGGAACTGATGGACAGCAAGGGCCGCATACAGGTTTATGTAACCCGCGATGCACTTTGCCCCAATGCCGAGGACACAACAATGTACAACACCGTGTTCAAGAAGTTGCTGGACCTTGGCGACTTTATCGGCGTGAAGGGTTATGTGTTCCGCACCAAGACCGGCGAAATCAGCATCCATTGTATGGAACTGACCGTATTAGCAAAGAGCCTGCGCCCCCTTCCCGTAGTGAAGACCGACTCCGAGGGTAACGTATTTGATGCATTCTCTGACCCCGAACTACGTTTCCGCCAGCGCTATGTTGACCTTATCGTTAACGAGGGCGTGAAGGAGACCTTCCTGAAGCGTACAAAGGTAATCAGCACTCTGCGCCAGTGCCTGGACGAGGCTGGCTACACCGAGGTTGAGACTCCCATCCTGCAGAGCATTGCCGGTGGTGCAAGCGCACGCCCATTTATCACACACCACAACAGTCTGGACATCGACCTCTATTGCCGTATTGCCACAGAGCTGTACCTGAAGCGCCTCATCGTGGGTGGTTTCGAGGGTGTCTACGAGATTGGCAAGAACTTCCGCAACGAGGGTATGGACAAGAACCACAACCCCGAGTTCACCTGCATGGAACTTTACGTTCAGTACAAGGACTACAACTGGATGATGTCCTTCACCGAGAAGGTGCTCGAGCGTATCTGCATAGCCGTTAACGGCAAGCCCGAGACAGAGATCGACGGCAAGGTTATCTCCTTCAAGGCGCCCTTCCGCCGTCTGCCCATCCTGGAGGCCATAAAGGAAAAGACCGGTTACGACCTGGAGGGCATGAGCGAGGACGAGATGCGCGAGGTGGCAAAGAAGTGCGGCGTGGAGGTTGACTCCACCATGGGCAAGGGCAAACTGATTGACGAAATCTTGGGGGAGACCTGCGAGGGCACTTTCATCCAACCTACCTTCATCACCGACTATCCCATAGAGATGTCTCCCCTCACCAAGAAGCACCGCACCAAGCCCGGCCTGACCGAGCGCTTCGAGCTGATGGTAAACGGCAAGGAGTTGGCAAATGCATACTCCGAGCTGAACGACCCCATCGACCAGGAAGAGCGTTTCCGCGAGCAGATGCGCTTGGCCGACAAGGGCGACGACGAGGCAATGATCATCGACCAGGACTTCCTCCGTGCCCTGCAATACGGTATGCCTCCCACCAGCGGTATTGGCATTGGCATTGACCGTCTGGTTATGCTCATGACGGGCAAGCCCTTCATTCAGGAAGTACTCTTCTTCCCCCAAATGAAGCCCGAGAAGAGCACACCTGCATCTGCACCCAAGCAGGAAGCCGAGGAGGCATAAGAGAGAGCAAGAGAGAGGACGTCAGTTCTCACTTTAATATAACCTTGGGGGCTTAAAGACACCAAGGACTTTAAGTCCCCCAAAGGAATAAAACGCCAGAATGAGTATGATAGGTACAATAGCAGTAATGGGAGGTGGCAGTTGGGCCACGGCCATAGCCAAGATATTGCTGGAAAGGAACGAAAGGATATGGTGGTACCTCCGTCGCGACGACCGCATAGAGGACTTCAAGCGTCTGGGACACAACCCCGCATATCTGACCAGCGTACACTTCGACGTGAACCGCATCACCTTTTCATCGGACATCAACGAGGTGGTGCGCAATTGCCAGACACTGGTGTTCGTTACACCCTCACCCTACCTGAAGGGACACCTAAAGAAACTGAAGGTGCGCCTAAGCGACAAGTTCCTGGTAACGGCTATCAAGGGTATCGTACCCGAAGAGAACCTTATCTGTTCGGAATACTTCCATCAGGTGTATAATGTACCCGACGAGAACCTGGCCGTCATAGGCGGACCCAGCCATGCCGAGGAGGTGGCACTGAACAGGCTCACGTACCTGACCATCGGTTGCACCGACCTTGAGAAGGCACAGGCCTTTGCCAAGTGCATGGAGAGTCACTATGTGAAGACCAAGGTGTCGCAGGACGTTGTTGGCATTGAGTATGCCAGCGTGCTGAAGAACGTGTACAGCATTGCATCGGGCATCTGCCACGGATTGAAGTACGGCGACAACTTCCAGGCGGTACTCATGTCCAATGCCCTGCAGGAGATGCAACGCCTGCTAACGGCGGTATTCCCCTTGGACAGAAGCATCATAGATAGCGTGTATTGTGGTGACCTGCTGGTAACTGGTTACTCCAACTTCTCGCGCAACCGTGTCTTCGGTACTATGATAGGCAAGGGATACTCCGTGAAGAGTGCGCAGTTAGAAATGGAGATGATAGCCGAGGGCTACTTCGGCACCAAGTGCATGAAGGACATCAACAAGCACCTGCACGTGAACATGCCCATCCTCGACTCCGTATACAACATCCTCTACGAGCGTATAAGTCCCAACATCGAAATTAAGCTCTTGTCCGAGGCCTTCAGATAACCCATGCTGGACAATGTATCGCCTCAAGCCAGACAACACATTGATTAAGTTCAGACAATACATTGACTAAGTCCAGACAATACGACGTGTCGGGCACATCAAAATATTCAAATCAGACAAACAAATAAAACATCTATAAAATGGTAACACTTGATATTTCAAAGGCAGCACAATTCCTGAGTGCTGACGCTATTGCAAAGTTCGAGGCTCCCGTAGCTGCCGCACAGAAGGCACTGGAGGAGGGTACATGCAAGGGTAACGACTTCCTGGGTTGGATGCACCTGCCCAGCAGCATCACTCCCGAGTTTATCGCTGAAATTAACGATGCAGCCAAGACTCTCCAGCAGGAGTGCGACGCCGTGGTTGTAGCCGGTATCGGCGGTTCATACCTCGGTGCACGCATGGTAATCGATGCCTTGAGCAACACCTTCGGCTGGTTGCAGGAGAGCAAGTATCCCCGTATCCTGTTCGCAGGCAACAACATCGGCGAGGACTATCTCTCTGAACTTATCGCATACCTGAAGACCGTTCGCTTCGGTGTCATCAACATCTCCAAGAGCGGTACCACCACCGAGACCGCCATCACCTTCCGTCTGCTGAAGACTCTCTGCGAGCAGCAGCGTGGCAAGGAGGAAGCTTCAAAGGTAATCATGGCCATCACCGATGCAAAACGCGGTGCAGCACGTGTTACCGCCGACAAGGAGGGTTACAAGTCATTCATCATCCCCGACAACGTAGGTGGCCGCTTCAGCGTACTCACTCCCGTTGGCCTTCTGCCCATTGCCGTAGCAGGTTTCGATATTGCTGCTTTGGTAAAGGGTGCACAGGACATGGAGGCACAGACAGCTCCCGAGGTTCCCTTCATGGAAAACCCTGCCGCCGTATATGCCGCTATCCGCAATGCTCTGTATCAGCAGGGCAAGAAGATTGAAATCCTGGCCAACTACCAGCCCAAACTGCACAACCTGGGCGAATGGTGGAAGCAGCTCTATGGCGAGAGCGAGGGCAAGGACGGCAAGGGCATCTTCCCCGCAAGCGTAGACCTCACCACCGACCTGCACTCTATGGGTCAGTGGATTCAGGACGGCGAGCGCACCATCTTCGAGACCGTAGTAAGCGTAGAGCAGCCCAACACCTGCCTGGAAGTTCCCTCTGACGAGGAGAACCTCGATGGTCTCAACTTCCTGGCCGGCCGTCGTATCGACGAGGTGAACAAGATGG
>JAZRII010000020.1:0-3363 GCA_045645225.1 Bacteroidaceae bacterium
CATCGAGGCCATGTGGTTCATCATGGACCTTGGCAAGCGTCTGGGCGACCAGGCTCTCATCGAGAAGGCTGTTAAGATTGCCCTTGCCGAGGTAGAGTATGGTTGGGACGAGAAGTACGGCGGTATCTTCTACTTCATGGATCGCCTTGGTCGTCCTCTCCAGCAATTGGAATGGGACCAGAAGTTGTGGTGGGTACACATCGAGACCCTCATCACCATGATCAAGGGCTACGAACTTACCGGCAGCCAGGAATGCCTGGCATGGTTCGAGCGCATTCACGACTATGTATGGAGCCACTTCATGGATCCCGAGCATCCCGAATGGTTCGGTTACCTCAACCGCCAGGGCGAAGTGCTTCTTACCCTCAAGGGTGGCAAGTGGAAGGGCTGCTTCCATGTGCCCCGTGGCCTCATGCAGGTGTACCAGTCGCTAGAGCGCATAGCCGCAAAGGGTTGAGTGTTTAGCGTTTAGCGTTGAGAGTTTAATGTTTAGCGTTAAGCGAATTCGTTTAGTAATCTATGAATGTAGGGACGCTGCGTGCAGCGTCCTTCAACAATAATCTTTATGAAAAAGACAAGTATCCTTTTCGGTGCGGCTCTCATGTCATTGCTCATGTCATGTGCACCAGCAGAAAATAAAGAGAATATGACTCTTCAGGATGAAAAGAACCAGGTGGTGGAGACTATCATGTCGCGCCGTAGCATACGCAAGTACAAGGATGAGGTTGTGCCTCGCGAGGTGATGACACAGATACTGGATTGCGGTATCAATGCTCCTAACGGCCAGAACAAGCAATCGTGGGAAATCCGCGTTGTTGACAATCCCGAACTCCTTGCCGAGATGAGTCAGGCAATGGGTGAGGCACATCCTCAGATAGGCATGGCCAAGGAATGCTTCCGTGGTGCACCGGTGATGGTGTTCATAGCACGCGATCCTTCCTATGACTTCTCTGCCTACGATTGCGGTCTTCTTGCTCAGAACATGATGCTTTCTGCATGGAGCATGGGCGTGGGTTCCGTATGTCTGGGCAGTCCCGTACGTTTCCTCACAGACAACGACCTGTGCAAACCCCTCGTAGATAAACTTGGTTTCTCCGAGGGTTATCAGCTCAGTCTTTGCGTTGGTTTCGGCTATGCCGACGAGACTCCCGATGCCAAGCCACGTGACAAGCAGAAGTACCGTTTCGTAGATTGATACAGATGAAGAAGACACTCTCTTTGTTGCTTTCTGCATGGCAGAAGCTGAACCTCATGTCGCGCATCCTCATTGGTATAGTATGCGGTACACTTCTGGCCTTGTTCCTCCCCCAGGCTCAGGTTATTGGCATTTTGGGTGTACTTTTTGTCGGTGCACTCAAGGCCATTGCCCCTGTGCTTGTGGCAGTGCTCGTAGTGTCGTCTGTATCTAAGGCAGGCAATGGACTTGGTGGTCGTTTTCGCAATGTTGTGGCACTTTACATGCTCAGCACCTTGTTTGCCGCTGTACTGGCTGTGTTGGCAAGCCGTTATTTCCCTGTAGATATGGTTCTTTCTGGTGTGACTGGCGCTGAAAACCAGGCACCCCAGGAACTCTCCAATGTCTTCAGTACCATAGCGTCCAATCTTATGAGCAACCCTTTGCGTGCTATTGCAGAGGCTAACTACCTGAGCATTTTGCTTTGGGCCATCATCATAGGACTTGCCCTGAAGAAGGTGGCATCGCCACGCTCTATCGACATCCTGCACGAGTGGGCCGAATGCATATCTATGGTTGTGCGTTGGGTTATCCAATGTGCACCATTTGGCATAATGGGCTTGGTCTTCACCACCGTATCGGAAAGCGGTTTGGAAATCTTCACCACCTATGGCCGTCTGCTTCTTCTTCTTGTAGGATGCATGTTTGCCGTAGCATTGGTTCTCAATCCAATCATCGTGGCGGTGATGCTTCGTCGCAATCCCTATCCTCTGGTATTCCAGTGCCTCAGGGAAAGTGCCGTCAGTGCATTCTTTACCCGTTCCTCTGCCGCCAATATACCTGTGAATATGGCACTGTGCAAGCGTCTTGGACTCGACGAGGAGTTCTATTCCGTAAGCATACCTCTGGGCAGTACAATCAATATGAACGGAGCCGCCATCACCATCACCGTAATGAGTTTGGCAACATGCCACACCCTTGGTCTCGAGGTATCATTGGCCAGTGCCCTTGTGCTCAGCATCATCGCCACACTGGGTGCCTGCGGTGCTTCGGGGGTGGCCGGTGGTTCGCTTTTGCTTATCCCCATGGCATGCTCCCTCTTCGGCATCAGCAACGACATATCCATGCAGGTGGTAGCCGTAGGCTTCATCATTGGCGTTGTACAGGACTCTGTGGAAACCGCTCTCAACTCCAGTGCCGACGTCCTCTTCACCGCCACGGCAGAAATGTGCGAGAGAAAGATGAAAGGTTGAACGCTGACTGCTTTAGTTTGATGAGCGCAGGCTAATAACGTTTAACGTTTAACGTTTAATGTTTAACGATGAACGAATTCTTTATTAACAACAGTAGGGACGCAGCGGCTGCGTCCGCAAATATACAACGCCTATCCTTGCATTAAACGGACGCTGCACGCAGCGTCCCTACATTGCCAAAGGTTCCGATTACTCCGAATCTTCCGACAATTCAGTTCCCCTTCTCTCAACTAATGTTTAACCTCTTTACATAGCACCTTCCCAGTTCCCCTCCATATAGGGAGGGTTAGGGTGGGTCCATTTATCCCCATGATACAATCCCATCTCCAGGACAGTGCCCGCTACGAGGCTCTGCATCCGCTTTTCAAGCAAGTTTTTGACTACATCAAGGCCAACGACCTCAGCAAGGTTCCTGCCGGCCGTATAGAACTGGACGGTTCCAACCTGTTCATCAACGTGGTGGACACCGAACTTATCCCTGTCACCAATGCCAAGTTGGAAGCCCACCGCAAGTACATCGACATCCATGTTCCCCTCACCCAGGCAGAACTCATCGCTTGCGAACACATATCTGGGGTAGGAGAGAGCGAGGCTCCTTTCGACGAGGAGAACGACTTTGCCCTCTACGCCTACTCCCAACCTGCATGGTCTTTGGTAAAGCCCGGAGAGTTCCTCATTGTATATCCCGAGGACACCCATGCTCCCCTTGTAGGCAAAGGCCCTCAGCGCAAGCTCATAGTAAAAGTCTTGATGCCAGAGTTTTTATAGACGCAAAATAAGGCGTAATAAGGTCCATAATGGAATATAGTGTCCTTATCTTTATGTATAGGTTGTGCAAGAATCTTCTTGCACAACTTGTAGTTTTCTCCCTATTGCCTTATGTATGGATGCTGGACAATGGGGTAGGAGTGATTCCATCCATTTGCTTATATACTG
>JAZRII010000021.1:0-57230 GCA_045645225.1 Bacteroidaceae bacterium
GAAATCGTCCGTGGCCGCGACCTGCTTCTGTCATCTCCCCAGCAGATACACCTTAGAGAGCTCCTTTTTGGAGAACGGGAAACGGAAAACGGACTTGCGGAGCTTGATGAGCAAGAGCGAATAAAACGGGAAACTATTACGGACGCTGCACGCAGCGTCCCTACTGCCACCTCGCTCATCCCTCACCTTTCTCCCTCTGAGACAGGGGGAGTCCCACGAAGTGGGGAGGGGGTGGATAGTTCGCTCACCCCTCAGACTGTCCCCCTGGGAGACGAGCAAAGCGGAGGGGGTGGATTAACCCCTCACCACTCACCTTTCAACGTTCAACATTCACCGCTCACCACTCTCCTTTCTCCCCCTGAGACAGGGGGAGTCCCACAAAGTGGGGAGGGGGTGGATAACTCGTTCAACGTTCAACATTCAACCTTAAACTTCCTCCACCACCCCCTCCTCTGCAACGCCGAGGGCCAGCGCCTCTGCAAGCGCGACAAGAGCATGGACCTTGGCTATCTCCGAGATAAAGGCACGAGCCCGCAGGAGATAATAGGACTGCTGGCACACCTCGCCGGTCTTACCGACACTCCAGCCCCCATCTCTCCCCAGGAACTCATTCCCCTCTTCTCGTGGGACAAGGTGCCCACCGAAGACATAATATTAGACCATAGAATAACCCTATAGAAAACATCCCCTCTCATGTATCTCCCCCTCTCCGACCAACAGATAGCACAGTTAGAATCCCAGCATTGCTCTGCCGAAGACTGGAACAAAATTCTTGTTCACCCCGAACTGGACCTGAAATATGTGCGCGAAGTACGTTTCTCTGGCACATGCCGCCTGGGCAAGTTCGAGAAATCCTTCCTCATGCCCGGTGGCATGCGCAAGCATAGCGGCATCTTCCATGCCACACTGCACAACGTCAGCGTGGGCAACGACTGCTGCATAGAGAACATCAAGAACTACATTGCCAACTACGACATCGAGGAGGATTGCTTCATAGAGAACTGCGACATCATCCTGGTGGACGGCGAGACAAGTTTCGGTTGCGGCACAGAGGTTTCCGTGCTTTGCGAGACGGGAGGACGCGAAGTAACCCTGCACGACGGACTTACGGCGCACGAGGCATACATCACCGCCATGTACCGCCATCGCCCAGTGCTGATACAGCGCATAAAGGATATGGTTGCAGCACACACGGCTAAAAGGACAAGCAACCGTGGCACAATATCAGCACACAGCACCGTGGTGGATACGGGATACATAAAGAATGTCTACGTGGGTCCGGGCTCCAAGATAGAAGGTGCCGGACGACTGAAGAACGGTTCGCTGATGTCGCGCCTGGAATCTCCCATACACATTGGCTACGGTGTCATTGCCGACGACTTCATCATTCAGGACGGCAGCACCATAGATGACTGCACCACGCTGACACGTTGCTTCGTAGGACAGGCTTGCACCTTCAAGCACGGCTACAGAGCCTCGGACTCGCTGTTCTTCTGCAACTGCCACGAGGAGAACGGCGAGGCCTGCTCCATCTTTGCCGGTCCGTTTACGGTTACTCACCACAAGAGCACACTGCTCATTGCCGGCATGTTCTCGTTCATGAATGCCGGCAGTGGCAGCAACCAGAGCAACCACATGTACAAACTGGGACCCATACATCAGGGGGCCATGGAGCGCGGTGCCAAGACTGCCAGCGACTCCTACATCCTGTGGCCGGCACGCATAGGTGCCTTCTCACTGGTTATGGGCCGGCATACCACCAACCCCGACACCTCGGACATGCCATTCAGTTACCTGATAGAAAAGGACGGTGTCACATACCTTGCCCCGGCCGTTGCCCTGCGCAGCGTGGGCACCATCCGCGATGCACAGAAATGGCCTAAGCGCGACAAGAGGCATATGGATGGCAGACTGGACAACGTCAACTTCAACCTGCTCTCGCCCTATACCATACAGAAGATGTTGCGCGGTCTGAAGACGCTGAAGCAGCTGAAGGAGATTTCAGGCGCCACTTCCGACACCTACGCCTACCAGAGCGCACGTATCACCGGCAGTGCCATGGAAAAGGGCATCAGCCTGTACACCATGGCAATAAACAAGTTCCTGGGCAACAGCGTCATCTCGCGTCTGGAGAAGGTAGAGGGCAAGCTGGAGCACTTCCGTCCCGCCAGCGAGGACGGTACGGGCGACTGGGTGGACCTGTGCGGACTGATAGCGCCTAAGAAACAGCTCATCCCCCTGCTGGACAGGATACAGAACGGGGAAATCACATCCCTGGAAGAGGTCAATGCCGAACTCTCTGCCCTGCACCAGAACTACTACGACCTGGAGTGGCAATGGGCATACCGCGCTATGCTGGATTTCTACGGCATGGACGAAAACGGCGAGATAACCTCCGCCATGCTTTCCGATATAATAAGGAAATGGAAGGACTCCGTTGTCAGTCTGGACCAGATGCTGTGGAAGGATGCACGCAAGGAGTTTTCGCTGAGCGCCCGTACAGGGTTTGGTTTTGACGGACAGGACAGCACGGTGCAAACTCTGGACTTCAGCGAAGTCCGTGGCCAGTTCGAGTCCAACCCCTTCGTCGTGGCAGTGGAAGAGCACATTCGCACCAAGTCGGCTCTGGCAGAGAAGTGGCTGGGAGTGCTGGGGTAAAAGATATTCAAGTTCGGAAAAAACACAAATCTTTTGCTTTTTCGCCCACTTAATTGTACCTTTGTGCCAAGAAAGGCAGAAAGATATGTATAGCAATGCAGACAAAATAGAATGGACGCTGATTTTTGTGTCAGAATTCGCAAAGAAGTTTGGGCTGACGGTGAAACAGGCCTTCAACTACCTGACCCGATACAAAGGCATAGAGTTCATAGACAGTCATTATGACTATGTACACACCCAATCCTTCGCATCCATGATTTCAGACATTTGCGATTATTGCCATAGAAAAGGAGGGGAACTGATATGATTCTGTATCACAGAACTGCACCTGCTTCACGGTGCGCCATGCGGGGAGTAGCGTTGCCACTGCGCCAGCCAACTCTCCCCCTGAGACAGGGGCGAGTACCCCGCAGGGGGGGAGGGGGTGGATAAACTCGTTTAATCCGTTGATGATTTATCTCACGCAGAATACGCGAAATACACAGAAAATACCTTACCATTTTAGCATCCATACCTGCGCATTGCAGGTAAAAATGGCACTTCGTTACATGCGTATTATATTTTTTGCGCTATCTTTGCACTCGTAACTTACTAATTCTGTGTGTATTAAAGTAATGCGAGCGTTATTCCACTCTGTCCTTGAGCAGGTTCAGGGAGAAATACAGCCAGCACATAGGCGGAAGCTACATTATCCATCCCAAGAACCTTAAGGACGAAAACGGCGTTTTATACCTGCCTGCGTATATGGCATTCTGTCTGTAACGGCACTGCGCCAAAGCCCCCTATTCATGCCCTCCCGAGGACAAAGGCTTACATATAGTATTTGTTCGGCGAACAAATACCGAGGACAAGGGCGTGACAATACCGAGGACAAAAACGGTGCCTCCCAAGGGCATAAAACCATTAATACAAGACCGTGGTGCTGATATCACATCGCACCACGGTCTGTCAATATAACAATTAAATAATTCTATCGACAGGGATTACCATTCGTTGCCCCATACGCCGGGAGAAGAAATCTTCTTCTCTTCACGGCCGAGCTGCTCTTCGTTGGCATCTACTTCGGTTTCGTTGTTAATGCCAAGGCTTGATGCCATCATGTTGGCTACATTCACCTTAATCTCCTCCACTTCGGGAGCAATATATGTCTTCTTCATAATCGTTTTAATGTTTTTGTTTGTCTGTAGGGACACGGCGCGCCGTGTCCGCATACATGTTAATATTATTTCTTTTGGCGGACGCTGGCCGCAGCGTCCCTACCAGTTAGCGGATAACCTGATTACTTGATTACAACCTTACCGTTCACGATGAAGACACCCTTCTGAGCCTTCTGTACGCGACGACCAGAGAGGTCGTAAACTACAGCGTTCTCAACCTCTGCGCCTTCGATGTTCTCGATAGCAGTTTCTGTACCGAAGTCGAAGCTGATGAAGCGAGCAGAAGCCTCTGCAGGCTTGGGCAGATATGCCTTGCCAGCGTTGTTTACGAACTTGCCGTCGGTCAGCTTCGCTGCATAGAAACCTGTTACATTGTTGATGCTTGCAAGTACATAAGCAGGACCAGCAACCTCCTTTGTTTCTACTGTACCAGACAATAAGTTAGATTCAATTGTTGTAGCAACGTCTGCAGAAGTTATAAATTTGTGAGTGCCTGCGCCCTTCAAAATCACACCGGTGTTTGCAGGCAATGTGCCTTCTACCGGCTGAAGCTTTGCAGAATTTGAAGCGATCTCTGCTACAACATAAGCCTCTACGGTTTCGGGGATGAATACCTGAGAGCCCAAATAAAGCGACGCATAACCTTCAGAACCTACAACCACATCAATTTCCTCATAAGGAGTAACCTTGATAGAAGAACCATTATCGTTATCAGACCAGTGTTGAATCGCTCCCTCAGCTTTAGCCTGATCACCCTGAGCATTCAGATAATTGGAATTTGTGGGATACTTAAAGCAGAACCACTGTCCATTAGCATCACTTTCAGTCACAACAAACTTTGTTGCAGCATCAACCTCTGACATGGTAGCTACGCCAGAGCCTGTTGAAGCAATGGCCTTGCTTGTACCCTTATTGACCATCTTCATACCGAAGACATCACCAACAAAGCCCCACAAATGTGAATTAATATCCTCCTTTGCTACATTATGGTCATTCCAATCTACCTTATTATCAGAAGCATCCTCAATGTAGGCAGTAACTTTGCTATTAGCATGCATCTGCACATAATACCATTTCTGTACATCATTAACAGATGCGTATGATTCAAATGGAGCGTCTGCTGTTTTCTTCAACTCAACAGTCTTAGCTACTACCTTACCACACTCATCAATCTGCACACGGCCTGTTTGAGCATCAGCAGAAATACCATAAGGGAATACAATGGTGTATGCAGGATATGCCTGACCATAGCCAACTTTTGTCTCCTGTGAGTATTTTTCAACACCTCCGTACTGGAAAGAATACTTTATCGTACTCTCAAGTGCTCCTGTCAAGGCAGCAAGAGCGGCATCAACTTCTGCTTGAGTTGCATCTTCTTTTTCAACAACAACCTGAGCTTCTGCTATTTTTGATTTGATGTACTTATCTACATCTGTATAATTTGCTTCTGTTCTAAACAACGCAAACTCTGCCAAAGCAATTGTAACCTCAGATTCTTCTCCACCTGGGTGATAGTTATTTTTTGTTGTGGGAACTTCAAAGCGAATATAACGATACTCTTCACTGCTACTGATTTCTGCTGATTTATAAGATTTGCCACCATCCGTTGGCAAATCGGTCAATGATTCAATGCTTGTAAACTCTACGCCGTCTGTACTTCCCTTGATGTCAATCTGGGTAGGAGTGTCACTACCATTTGCACGTGTTATATATCCAAATGCGAATTCTGGAAGAGTAGCATCAACCAAATCAATCTGCCAATAATGCAGATGGCCCAATGAAGCCTGCCAAGAAGACCCATAAAACGTAGATGGATCGCCATCTATGAGTTTATTGACTGTATTACCATCTGCATCCTTTGCAGCAGAAAGATAGAAAGCACCTTCAGAATTGGCAGTTTGCAAAGTCAGTCGACCTACACTCATAGAAAGTTCCTCAATCTTGGCCTTCAAGGCATCTTTGTTCGCTGCATAAATGAGTTCAGCAACATCTATTGGATAAAATTCCAAATAAAACAACGACGCCTTATTCTGGTCATTCCAAGAACCTAAATTATGAGAAGATGCATGAACATAAGAATAACAGTCTTGATTCTCCCAAAATGCCTTTACAAGAGTCTGCGTGTTATCAGTCAAACCGTCAAAATCTGATTCTAACTCTAATGTCGTTGCTTTTGAAGCATAGGCTACAAGATTCTTCTGCCCTTGAGTTGGTGCTTGCCATGCAGCAACCTTATTTGCTGTAGCTACGCTGAATTTATCCTCATTAACCTCTACATACCATATATAAGTTGCGTCATTTATTGAATTTGCAACGGGGCCTGTAGAATTAGGAGTTACCACTGCACCTTCTGATTCTGATGCGGCCTTCAAAAATCCCATAGTTTCAGCACTATTTGTTTGTTTAATCAAATAATAACCTGTCGCAAGAGATGATGTTGAAAAATCAATTGCACTTGTAGGTATTGTTTTAATACCTGCAATAGGGTTAGGGTCTTGTCCCCATGCTGTTCCTACGAACACACAGAGCAGCATTAAAAGAGAAGTAATTTTTCTCATAATGTTTTAAGTTTTGATTAGTTAGTTATTATTGTTTGGTTAAAAAGTAATCATTTAATGTAATATACACGAATACTAACCACCAATGCCGTTAGCGGTTAGCCTCATGTCGTTTTGCCTTATTGCGAGCATATTTTGTCTCGTTTTTAGCTTTTTCCGGCGCTAAATTACAGAAAAATGTAATACGGGCAAAGGGAAATGGGGTGTTTTTTCCCGATAAGGTTCAATTTGGTACAAATAAATACTGTTTTGTTCAAATTAGTACTCCTTTCAGTTGCAAGAGCAATCTGTTGAATCCGTTGATAATTATATCTCACGCAGACTAAGCAGAAATACGCAGAATCTTGTATTTATGAGCACTATGAATACCAGAACAGAACAAGTTTAATCCGCAGAAGTGCACCAGTTTCACGGTGCGCCATGCGGGGTGATAGTAATTATATCATCAACAGAGAGCACGGAGGCACGGAGGATTAGAGATTTTGGTGATTCGTTATCTTTGGAATAAAGCAAACTCGTTTGTTTTCTTCCTAAGAGAACTAATCAAGGGACAAGGTCCCGGGTGCATCGCACCATAAAATCTCTAAGACGGAAGTTTCCGTTTCTGTTGAATCTTGTTGATAATTTACGAATACGCAGAAGCATGGCAGGGAGCATATTCAAGGCAACGAGCCAGCCAACTCTCCCCCTGAGACAGGGGCGAGTACCCCGCAGGGGGGAGGGGGTGGATAAACTCGTTTAATCCGTTGATGATTTATCTCACGCAGACTACGCCGAAAACGCAGAATTACCAGTCCTATCAACGTGGTTCACGCTGGCGCTGGAATCCGCAGAATTGCACCAGTTACACGGTGCGCCATGCGGGGTGATAGTAATTATATTATCAACGGAGAGCACGGAGACACGGAAGATTAGATTCTGAGGTATGTTGTTCTGTAGAAAAATATAAATGAATTTATTTTTGTCTTAAGAACAGCATACTGGAGACGGACGTCTCGGCAACTAATGTTGCTGGAATCTAATCGACAGCACGGAAATTCCGTTCAATCTCGTTGAATCTGTTGATTATTTAATCTCACGCGCAGAATACACAGAATCTTTTATTTTTCAACGCTATAATTACCACAACAGAACAAATTTAATCCGCAGAAGTGCACCAGTTACACGGTGCGCCATGCGGAGTGATAGTAATTATATTATCAACGGAGAGCACGGAGACACGGAAGGATTAGATTCCGAGGTATGTTGTTCTAAAGATAAAAGCAAATGCATTTGTTTTTCCCTAAAGAACAGCATACTGGAGACGGACGTCTCGGCAACAGATGTTGCTGGAATCTAATCTGTACACACGGACATTCCGTTCAATCTCGTTGAATCTGTTGATATTATAATCCTACTCTAAACTCTACACCCTAAACCCTAAACCCTAAACAATTTTTTCCGTTCTGTTGAATCTTGTTGATAATTTACGAATACGCAGAAGCATGGTAGGGAGCATATTCAAGACAACGAGCCAAAGGCCAACGCCCGAAGGGGCTGAAGTCAAGGGGCTAAAGTCAAAACGGAAAAGTATGCGGACGCTGCACGCAGCGTCCCTACCGCCCTACCCCATCTGTAATCTGTAATCTGTAACCAGCAATCCCCGATTGCGCTTAACCTGTCGCCCCGCGACAATTAACCAGCAGCTCTGCTGCTATTCACCGTTATCCTTCCACCAGCCAACTGTCGATATTGCGGGTTTCCTTACTTATATTGGCACCAATCTTGATTATGCGCCTGCCATCAACCGTAAAGGGAAGGGCGTAGTCCTTTGAATTGATTTGAGCCAGAGCCTCCTCGGCACTTCCGTCGTGCTTGAGTTCTATAATATAGACATATTTATCTGTACGGACAAGCAAATCTATACGGCCTCGGCTCGTACGGTATTCTGCCTGGACATAGAAACCCATCAACCTCGTTATTATATACATCACATTCTGGTAATGGTTTTCCATATCACGAACCAGTTCATACGGGATACCTGCCAGCAAACCTTGCATCAACTGCATAAATCTGTTGGCGTCTCCACTACGCAAGCTCAAAATGAAGTCACGTATGACCGTCTTGTGCTCTGAGGTGCGGCAATAGACGTAATTGGGCAACAGGAACTTGACAAATCCCTCCTCGACTTCCTTATTGGGATATCCAAGAGTGTACAAGCCGAACTCCTTGTCATATCCCTTTATGGTCAGGTATCCGCTCTGGAATATCACAGGGATTGGGTCGGTGTCGGTTGAGTCTACGCCTGAAAGGGTATCTATGTCAACCACACAGCCATCTATCTCATCCAGATTATATTCATTCTTCTTGAGAAGTTCCACAAGGTAGGTTGGGGTACCTGTTTCAAACCAGAAACTGCCAAAACGTTTGTTAGCCAATACATTCAGCAAGCTAAATGGGTTGTACATGCCACCTGTTCCCGGAGCGAAATGATAGCCGTCGTAATTCGCACGCAAGCGCTCGGACATTTCTTCATAGCCGACACTCTCCATATCTGCCATCTTCTGGACTTCTTCCTTGAAATATATATGAAGTTCCTTTTCCGAAATACCGCATATTTCAGTGTATTGCTCAAGCATTGACAGGTCGCGCAGGTTGTTCAGGTCGCTGAACACGCTCACCTTGCTGAACTTGGTGACGCCTGTGAGCATGGCAAACTTTATGCAGCCGTCCATGGTCTTCAATACTCCATACACGGATTTCAGGGTGGCACGGTATTCATCCTGCAACGCATTGTTGCCTATGGCCTGGAGTAGCGGCTTGTCGTACTCGTCAACAAGGACTACGACACGCTCGCCTGTCTTCTCGTAGGCACGTCTGATAATGCCAGCAAAACGCAAGGACAGCGAACGCTCGGATGCCTCTGCACCATATAGTTTTTCCCACAGAGAAAGGTTAGACTCCAGGATGTTTTCCAAACTCTCAGACGAAGCATACTTCTCGATGTTTAGGTCCAAGTGCAAGACTGGATGCACACGCCACTCCTGTTCCAGTTGCTCCATGGCGAGCCCATGGAACAGTTCGCGCTTGCCCTCGAAATAGGATTTCAGAGTGGAGATAAGCAGACTCTTACCAAAGCGGCGTGGACGACTCAGGAAATAGTAATTTCCCTCATGCACCATTTTGTGTACAAGGGCAGTCTTGTCGACATAGACAAAACCCTCCTTACGGAGCTTCTCAAACGTTTGTATGCCTATGGGGTACTTCATAATCTGCTCTATTAGACTATTTCAGAGTGCAAATATAATATTTTTATGGCAAATATGCAAGTCTGGTGGTTAAAGTGGGAGGTTTCGTAAAGAGACGATAACGATAATGACAACGAAAAGGAAGACGAAATCTGCGAGTAAGCGAGAGCAGAGTCAAGCTCGCTTGAACTATGCCAAGCGTGAGCAGGTTCAAGACGACGGAGTCGGATTAAAACGAAGACGAAGACTATGCAGCAGAGCTGCGGTTAATGTGGCTTTGCCACGGTGAATTGTCGCAGAGCGACAGGTGAATATGCCTGCGGCATGCTGAAGACAATAACGATAACGAAGACGAACGGAAAGCTATAATCAATCAACACGAACACGGAGGCACGGAGGATTAGATTCTGAGGTATGTTGTTCTAAAGATAAAAGCAAATGCATTTGTTTTTCTCTAAAGAACAGCATACTGGAGACGGACGTCTCGGCAACAGATGTTGCTGGAATCTAATCGACTGCACGGAAATTCCGTTCAATCTCGTTTAATCCGTTGATATTATAATCCTACTCTAAACTCTCTAAACTCTAAACTCTAAACACTACACCCTCTAACCGTGGCTTTGGCACATTAACCAGCAGTTCCGCTGCTATTAACCCAGCCAACGAAGACGAGGACTATCCACCCCCTCCGCGCTCCGCGCTCGTCCCCCTGTCTCAGGGGGACAGTGGCTGGCGCAGTGTTTCTACTGTAACTGACTCTCCTCCTGAGACAGGAGAGAGTACCCCAAAGGGGGGGGAGGGGGTGGATGAAACCCTCTGCGTACTCTTGTCGTAACGAAGTTTGCGACTCCTTCAGCGCCAGCGCAAAACACGAGAGGGAATAAGACTCTGCGCTCTTTGCGTTCTTTGCGTGAAAAAAATCGCTTTTATCATTATAAAGTGAACCCCAGAAGTTTTTGCTGACTTCTGGGGTTCGCCTTATTTTGAGACCTTCCCTATTAGAACTCTGCGTTTCTGGGAGTGCGGGGGAAGGGAATAACGTCGCGGATGTTCTGCATGCCGGTGACGAAGAGCAGCAAGCGCTCGAAACCAAGACCGAAACCAGCATGGGGACAAGAACCGTACTTGCGGGTATCCAGATACCAGGTCATGTCCTTCATGGGGATGTTGCGTGCCTCAATCTCGCCGATGAGTTTGTCATAGCTTTCCTCGCGGACACTACCGCCGATAATCTCACCGATAGAGGGGAAGAGTACGTCGGTTCCCTGTACGGTCTCCTCCATCTCAACACCGTCCAGAACGGGCTTCTCGGCATCTATCTTCATGTAGAAAGCCTTGATCTTCTTGGGATAGTTGGTCATGATGACAGGCTTCTTGAAGTATTCCTCAACGAGGTAACGCTCGTGCTCGCTGGCAAGGTCGTCGCCCCAGTTGCAGGGGAACTCGAACTTGCGGCCGTCCTTGATGGCCTGCTGAAGGATCTTGATACCCTCGGTGTAGGGCAGACGAACGAAGGTCTCCTTCAGGATACCCTCCAGACGGGCAATAAGACCCTTGTCTACCATCTGGTTCAGGAACTGCAGGTCGTCCTGACAGTGCTCCAGAGCCCAGCGCACGCAGTACTTGAGGAAATCTTCCTCGAGGTCCATGAGTTCGTCCAGATCCATGAAAGCTATCTCGGGCTCTATCATCCAAAACTCTGCCAGGTGGCGTGGAGTGTTGGAGTTCTCAGCACGGAAGGTGGGGCCAAAGGTGTAGATAGCACCCAGGGCTGTTGCACCCAGTTCGCCCTCGAGCTGACCGCTAACGGTCAATGAAGCCTGCTTGCCGAAGAAATCGTCGTCGTAGATGATGCTTCCGTTCTCGTCCTTCTTCAGGTCGTAGAGGTTCTTGGTGGTAACCTGGAACATCTGTCCTGCACCTTCACAGTCGCTGGCGGTGATGATGGGAGAATGGAAGTAGAAGTAGCCATGCTCGTGGAAATAGGTGTGGATGGCCATTGCCATGTTGTGGCGTATGCGCAGGATGGCACCAAAGGTGTTGGTGCGGGGGCGCAGGTGTGCCACAGTGCGGAGGTATTCCCATGAAGCGCCCTTCTTCTGCAGAGGATAGGTATTGTCGGCAGGACCCAGTACTTCAATCTCCTTGGCCTGCACCTCGCTGGCCTGACCGGCAGCAGGGCTTTCCACCAGAGTACCCAGCACGCTGATGCAGGCACCGGTGGTAATCAACTTAATAGTTTCCTCGGGGAAGTTGGCGTCGTCGCCCACAATCTGAATGTTCTTGATGGTAGAACCATCGTTGAGGGCAATGAAGAAGATGCCCTTGCTGCCACGCTTGGAGCGTACCCAGCCCTTTACTATGATGTCTGAGCCGTAGTCGGTACGACCCAGCGCGTCAATAACTTTTGTACGTTTCATATTATATTATATAAGGTATGGTGAAGGAGCAGAATTACGGGTATTCGCATTCACCTTTCCGTTTGTTCTTATCCACCCCCTCCGCTTCGCTCGTCCCCCTGTCCCAGGGGGACAGTTGGCTAGCGCAGTGGGTGGTTATACAGTAGGGACGCTGCGTGCAGCGTCCGCAGATTGAGCGGTTGGACGAACGGAGTGAACTCTTGGACGGCCGCTGCACGCAGCGTCCCTACTTGCAAAGCAGTTTTCTGTTTACTCTGCCCCCCCTAAGACAGGGGGCGAAGAGGGTAGCGACGGAAGGGGGGGATAGTTTTCACCTTTCCGTTTTCACCTTTCCGTTTACTCGAACGCGCCCATCTTGAGCATGTTCACCTCGTCCTGGGTGAGGAAACGCCAATCGCCACGCTTCACGTTCTTCTTTGTAAGACCGGCAAAGTAGACACGGTCCAGTTTCACCACCTTGTAGCCAAGGTGCTCGAAAATACGGCGCACGATACGGTTGCGACCGCTATGTATCTCTATGCCCACCTGCTTCTTGTCCACGGGATCGGCATAGTCGATGGCATCGGCATGTATCTCGCCATCCTCCAGCATTATGCCCTCGGCAATCTGACGAAGGTCGGCAGCGGTGACGTTCTTGTCGCAATATACGTGGTAAATCTTCTTCTTGAGATACTGGGGGTGTGTCAGTTTGGTAGCCAGATCACCGTCGTTGGTGAACAGGAGCACACCAGTGGTGCTGCGGTCCAGACGGCCTACGGGATATATGCGCTCGCGGCAAGCGTTCTTCACCAGGTCCATAACGGTCTTGCGGTTCTGGGGATCATCGCTGGTGGTAACATAGTCCTTGGGCTTGTTCAGCAGCAGATAGACCTTCTTCTCCATGTTGATAGTCTGATCGTGGAACATAACCTCGTCGCTACGCTTCACCTTGGTACCGAGTTCGGTAACAACAACGCCATTCACCTTTACCACACCTGCCTGGATGAAAGTATCTGCCTCGCGACGGCTGCATACACCGGCATTGGCGAGATAGCGGTTCAGACGTACGGGTTCGTCTGGATCGTAGTGCTTCTCCTTGTACTCTATCTGCTTCTTCATGCTGTACTTGGCATGAGGATTGTAGCCCTGAGTGCGCTTCTTGTAGCCGCCGGGACGGTTCTCGTAACCACCCTCGCGGTTGTAGGGGCGTGACTGATAGCCGCCCTCACGCTGCTGGTAGCCGCCTTCACGGTTATAGGGGCGCTGCTGGTAACCGCCCTCGCGACGCTGATAACCACCCTCGCGGTTGGCAGGACGGCCCTGATAGCCGCCTTCGCGCTGCTGATAGCCACCCTCGCGGCTGCCTCTGTTATCCCTCTGGTAACCTCCCTCGCGCTGACGGTATCCACCCTCACGGTTGTAACCGTCGTTGGAGCGAAACTCTCTTCTCTCTCTCTGATAACCGCCACCATTGCGGTTGAATGAAGGACGATGGGGACGATCACCGCCACCATTTCCCTCGCCGGCAAACTGCTTGCGCCAGCTCTCGTCTTCTGTAGCCATAGTTTAATTGGAACTTAACTGTGTTTTTCTCTATAATTGCCTCTAATACACAGGGACACGGCATGCCGTGCCCCTACAGTTTACACACCAGTGTAGGTGTGAGGTGTTATCTTGCGCAACTCGTCCTTCACAGACTCGCTGACGTCCAGTCCTTCGATGAAGTCCTTGATGGTAGACTCGTTGATACCTGCACCTGTGCGGGTCAGAGCCTTCAGTGCCTCGTAGGGGTTGGGGTAAGCCTCGCGGCGCAGAATGGTCTGGATAGCCTCAGCGCATACTGCCCAGCATCCGTCCAAGTCGCGGTTGATGGCATCCTGATTGAGCAGGAGCTTGCCCAGACCCTTCAGGGTGCTCTGTACGCTGATGAGCATGTGACCCATGGGCACACCCACGTTGCGCAGAACGGTAGAGTCGGTAAGGTCGCGCTGCAGACGGCTGATAGGCAACTTCTGTGCCAAGTGAGACAGGATGGCATTTGCCACGCCAAGGTTGCCCTCGGAATTCTCGAAGTCGATGGGATTCACCTTGTGGGGCATAGCGCTGGAACCAACCTCGCCTGCCTTTACCTTCTGACGGAAGTACTCCATGGAGACATACTGCCAGAAGTCGCGGTCCAGGTCGATGATGATGGTGTTGATGCGCTTCATGGCATCGAACACGCCTGCCAAGCAGTCGTAGTTGGAAATCTGTGTGGTCCATTCCTCACGCTCCAGGCCAAGCTTCTCGCTAACGAAACGGTTGCCGAAAGCACGCCAGTCATACTGGGGGTATGCCACGTTGTGGGCATTGTAGTTGCCGGTGGCACCGCCAAACTTAGCAGTCATGGGCTGTGCCTTCAGTGCTGCCAACTGGCGCTCCAGACGGTAAACAAACACCATCACCTCCTTGCCCATACGGGTGGGAGATGCAGGCTGGCCGTGGGTCTTGGCAAGCATGGGGATGTCCTTCCACTCCTCGGCATAGGTGCGCAGCTGCGCTATCAGCTGCTCTATCTGGGGATAGTAAACCTCCTCCAAAGCCTCCTTGATGCTGAGGGGCACACTGGTATTGTTGATATCCTGACTGGTGAGGCCGAAGTGGATGAACTCCTTGTAGGAATCCAAACCGCCAATCTTGTCGAACTGTTCCTTGATGAAATACTCCACGGCCTTTACGTCGTGGTTGGTAACGCTCTCTATGTCCTTCACGCGCTGGGCATCGGCCTCGGTGAAGTTGCGGTAAATGTCGCGCAATGTCTCTGCCGATGCGGGGAAACCCTCCAACTGGGGCAAAGGCAGTTCGCACAGAGCGATGAAATACTCAATCTCTACTCGTACGCGGTACTTAATAAGCGCGTACTCAGAAAAATAACCAGCCAAAGGCTCGGTCTTGCCACGGTAACGTCCATCAATAGGACTGATTGCTGATAAAAGACTTAACTCCATTGTCTATAGGTAGTTTCTATAAATTAGTTTATCCTTTTATCCGGTAGAATTCCTATTGCTTCGGTTCTCTAATGTCTCTTACTTGCATCTTTTCCATTTTTACTCACTCTCATAGACCACTATGCCCGTTCGTTCAAATTAAAAATCTGCTGCGCAATAGACATCATATAACTCAAAGCTAATTTATAGAACCTACCCTTTAAGAAGGTACCTTATAAACGGAAAAGAAACTGAGATTACTCTTAAAAGTCATCGTCAGTTTCTTTCCATCACTTTTGTGGGCGATGACGGATTCGAACCGCCGACCCTCTGCTTGTAAGGCAGATGCTCTGAACCAGCTGCGCTAATCGCCCATGCCTTCCGTAGAATTGCGATGCAAAGATATGACTTTTCTACGAAACTGGCAAGCGTTTGAGTGATTATTTTATATAATAAGGTGTAATTTGGCAACTAATAGCCCACAGATGACACGGATTGGACTGATTTGCACAGGAAAGGAAGGTCATAATCAGCACCATCAGAGTATTCCGAATGTCAGGCAGAGGAGTGTTGGGCAGACGATGAACAGTTGGCAAGCACAACACCTTTTTTTTGTAGGGACGCTGCGTGCAGCGTCCGCAAGATGGCCGGATGGACGAACAGGTGTGAACTGTTGGACGGACGCTGCGTGCAGCGTCCGTCCAACAGATATTACAATTATCCTACTATGAGGCCTGGCTCATGAAAGGGGGACATATCACTTGCCCTCAGCATAGCGCTTGGCCTGTTCCTTGATAAGCTCTTCGTCGTCGAAGTAGGTTATCTTCATGGCGTTGCGCACCTCGTCCATAGTCTCAATGGCTGCCTGACGGGCCTTCTCGCAACCCTTGCGAAGCATGTCGTAGATGGCAGGGATGTCCTTCTGGAGCTCCAGACGGCGCTCGCGGATGGGGGTGAGACGGTCGTTGAGCACGTTATAGAGGAACTTCTTACAGGTACCGTCGCCCAGTCCGCCACGGGTGTAGTGCGCCTTCAGTTCGTCAAGATTCTGGTACTCGGGCAGATACTTCTGAAAATCCTCGTCGGTGCAGAAGGCGTCGAGATAGGTGAAGACGGTATTGCCCTCAAGATGACCGGGCTGCTCGATGTGGATGTGCTCAGGGTCGGTGTACATGCTGTTCACCTTCTTCTTCAGCTCCTTGGCGGTATCGCTCAGGTAGATGCAGTTGCCCAGGGATTTGGACATCTTGGCCTTGCCGTCGGTACCGGGAAGACGCAGGCACGCTGCATTGTCGGGGAGCATGATATTGGGTTCGACAAGAGTCTCGCCATAAATATTGTTGAAACGGCGAACTATCTCGCGACTCTGCTCCAGCATGGGTTCCTGGTCCTGACCGGCAGGAACGGTGGTAGCCTTGAACAGGGTGATGTCGGCTGCCTGACTGATGGGATAGGTGAAGAAGCCCACGGGGATGCTCTCGCCGGCAAAGCCACGCATCTGCACCTCGGTCTTCACAGTGGGATTGCGCTGCAGGCGAGATACGGACACGAGGTCCATGAAATAGAACGAGAGTTCGCACAACTCGGGAATCTGGCTCTGTATGAAGATGGTTACCTTCTCGGGATCCAGTCCGCAAGCCAGATAGTCCAGCGCCACCTCAATGACATTCTGGCGCACCTTCTCGGGATTGTCGATATTGTCGGTCAGAGCCTGTGCATCGGCAATGAAGACATACATCTTGTCGTAATTGCCCTCGTTCTGCAACTCCACACGGCGACGGAGACTGCCCACATAGTGTCCGATATGCAGGCGGCCAGTAGGACGGTCGCCAGTCAGTATGATTCTCTTGTTAGGTTCCATATATTGTATATTGTTTATTCTGTTAACAAAGTTACACCTTTTTCCCGACTATCGGCAGGTTTTGTCGGAAGAAATGAGGAAAGTCTGGTTTTTATGCAAACATGCGTGCTATACTGTCGTGCTTGAGGACAGCAACTATAGTCTTGCCATCGGGTGAAATATTGGGGTTGGTGCTTCTCAGAAGATCGGACATAAGCACATCCATCTCCTCCTGAGAAAGAACCTGTCCCTCTACTATGGCCGCAGACCTGGCCAAGGAAAGCGCTATGCGATGCCTGCTTTCTGACAAGTCGGGAGTCTTGCCATCCTGTACTGCGCCAACCATATCAGCAAGCAATTTAATCGGATTAAGTCCCTCGATACCAGAAGGGAGTCCGTTCACAGAGAAACTGCCACCGCCGATTGACGAGACGTCAAAACCAAGACTGCGCACATCGTCCATAATCTGCTCCATAATCTGAGCATCGGACGGGGGGAGAGTGAGAAGTTCGGGAAACAGAAGTCCCTGAGTGACATTCTCGCGCTGGGCCATCTGGGCTATATACCTATCATATAATATACGCACGTGCGCACGATGCTGGTCTACGAGCATCAGGCCTGAGTTGGATGCTGAGACAATATACTGCCCACGATACTGCAGATGCATGCCGCCAACCTCTTCCTGCACAAAGGAATCTTCTTCAAACAGCGAGGACTGTGTAGGCTCTACCGTATCTGCCTTGGGCAGCAACTGGTCGTAGAACTTATTCCAATCTTCGGAGGAGGACCTTGAGGAGGAGGCAGAAGAACCTCTGGGCGGAGAGTATGATGCCTTGGTGCCGGCAAATGGATTGTAGGAGACATCCAGTGTGAGTTGCGGTGCCTCTACCGGAGATTCGGCAGCAGCATCCATGACGGGTATGTCTGTTTCCTTGGCTGTGTCGAAATCGATAGTAGGCATGGCATTGAAGCGTCCCAGCGACTCGCGGATTCCGGCATGGATAATCTGCCAGATGGCAGGTTCGTTCTCAAACTTCACATCGGTCTTGGTGGGACTGATGTTGACATCGATATTTGCAGGATCTATAGTGAGATACAGGAAATATGGTATCTGCTCCCCTTCGGGCACAAGACCGTCGAAAGCGCTCATCACCGCCTTGGCAAAATAAGGATGGCGCATATAGCGTCCGTTCACGAAGAAATACTGATGCGCACCCTTCTTGCGGGAAGACTCTGGACGGCCCACAAAACCCTCTATTCTGACCAGTGTGGTATCTACATCCACAGAAACAAGGTCGTCGCCAATCTTCTTGCCAAAGATATCGACAATACGGCGGCGAAGGTTGGAGGCCATAAGGCGTAGAGAAGACGTGCCATCGCATGTCATACTGAAACCCACCGAAGGATTGACAAGCGCAATGCGCTCGAACTCCTGCATGATGTTGTTCAACTCCGTGTGATTGGACTTGAGGAACTTGCGGCGTGCAGGGATATTGAAGAAAAGGTTGCGAACCTCAAAATTGGCGCCCACGGCACAGACACAAGGTTCCTGGCTGAGTACCCTACCCCCTTCTATCTCCAGACGTGTTCCCAGTTCGGAATCAAGTGTGCGAGTCTGCAGGGAGACCTGCGCCACGGCTACGATAGAAGGCAGAGCCTCGCCACGGAAGCCCATGGTGCGGAGGGTAAAGAGGTCTTCGGCCTTGGTAATCTTGCTGGTGGCATGACGTTCAAAGGCCAAACGGGCATCGGTCTCGCTCATTCCCTTGCCATCGTCGATAACCTGGATACAGGTGCGGCCGGCATCCTGGACATAGACATCTATGTTGCGGGCTCCGGCATCCACGGCATTCTCCACCAACTCCTTGATGACAGAAGCCGGACGCTGGATAACCTCTCCGGCAGCAATCTGGTTGGCTACCGAGTCGGGCAACAGGTGTATTATATCCATGCCTGAAAGAACTTAAAAATGGATATCGCCGGTCATTATCCAGCGAAGGAGCATGAAAAGGGCAATGATGGCAACCAGCGCTACCGGCCACTTGATCATGCCACGTCCGCCCTCGGCATAGCGCTGGGCACGGGGAGTGTATTGCGAGAACTTGCCCTTGAACCTGTCCTTAGTGTAGTCTTCCTGGGCAGGAGGCAGTTCGCCGGTTTCACGCTTGTAGTCGTTGACAAGCTGCTCCAGCTTCTCACGGCGCTCGTCTGTATATATGCTAATGCGTCTAAATTTTCTGGGCTGACGCGTCTTGAACATTCCCATGTTTCTTTCCTATTTTCTTTATGTTTTGCAATGGTGCCTTGCGCTGTACACTCTTCTTCAACTCTGTTCCGCTGGACTTGCCACGCCAGTTGAATATGTCCTGGGGATCCAACGGACGAACATAGTCGAACCACTGGAAGTTTTCCAGAAAACGGACATCGCCGGGAATCATCGGTATGGGATAGAAGGTGCCTGTAGCAGCCGGCATCCATATTTTCTTCATCCTTCGGTTCTCGCCCATGTACATCTTCATCTCGGTACTTTCCATATGGTTCATAGCTATGAGAAGGCTGTCCTCGTCCAACGGGAAATAGTTAACTATGACATTGCCGATGACATGAGTCATCTTCAGTTCGCCGTTCTCCATGTATGAATGCATCTCATGCCCTGCCACCTGATTGTAATGCAGACTGTCCAGACGTTCGCAGGATAGTGTCTGGCGGAGGACATAGATACTGTCTATGGTACTGTCGTTCATGAAAGCCTGGATTTCCTCGCCGAGTAACTGCTGGTTACCTGTCCATACGATGGGGTCCTTGTACATGATCATCATGGAGTCGCGGGTCTGGTACACCAGCGAGTCGCACACTCCCTGCATGTCCCTGCGGAACATGCGCACATGGTTGTAGGCATGCATGGTGCGGTAGGCCGAGTCGGTCTTCAGGTTGAAGGAGTACATCTTGATGCTGTCGGCATGCATGTACATCGTGTCTGCGCCTTGCGAGAAGTCGATAATACATGCCGAATCGGTTCCGAGGCTGTAGCCTGTCCTGTCGTCATAATAACAGTAGTTGCCCGTCATGGCATTCTTATTAAGAAGGTCGGTGTACACAACGTTGCCGAACGCCTCGCCTATGGAGTCCACACTGTTCCAAACGATGCTGTCGCCGATGAGCTTCTTTCCGTTGTTGCTCATCTCGCTGCGCATGAGAAGAGTGAGATCGTTGCTCTTGGAGTTCATATAACCGAATTCGGTGTATATGTGGCAACCGCCATCATCGATAGTGCTGGGACCTCGGGCATTGGCAACAGAGGTGACCGTATTATAATATAAGGTGTCGGTGAGCAAAGTGGTGCGTGTCTGCTGCGGAGGTGCAGGACTGACCATATGAACGTTGTAGTTGAACACCGCCACCTTGGTCTCGGGGCGGTACTCACCCCAGTCGGAGGTCATTTCATTGTCCGTGGTGACAATACGGCCGCCCTCGAAGAAATAGCCCACGTTGTACAGTCGGTCATAGTCGAGAGAGTCGGTGTACAGTATCATCTGTCCGTGGATGAGCACTACGTTGTTGCGCACACGCGCCAACTTGTCCAGACCGTCGTAATACATAACATCGCCTACAAGACTGACAGTATCGCCCTGGACCATGCGGACGTTGCCGAAGGCGTCCAGGCTGTTGGATGCCTCGTAGAAAAGCGCACTGTCGCAGTACATGAACACGTCGTCGTGACGGAACTGCACATTGCCTACAAGTATCTGCGCCTTGGCATCTATCTGGGTGTCATGAAACAAACGGTCGGAGTGCAGAAGATAGATTCTGCTCTCGGACTGCGCCCATACTTCCAACGACAGAAATACGGCAGCTATAAAAGTAAGTATTACGGAGTATGCTCTCAACTTGCCTTGGCTTATGATGTAGACGGGTTATTTTACCCAACCGGGATACATAAACTCGCAATCGCCCCAGCCCTGCTTTATGCGAACATAGGTGCGTTTCTGCTTCTCACGAATCCAGTTCTGGATAAACTCCTCGCTCTTCTGCTGTTCCACTGCACCCTTGAGGATGTGGAAGTCTTCTGTGATCGATGCACGGTGGGCAGGAATGCGGTTCTTCAGCTTTACAATGGCACATACCTGACGGCCGCGCTTGTCCATCATGACAAAGGGTTTGGAAATCTCGCCTATCTCCATATCATTGACAACACGTGCCACCTCGCCTGGCAGGTCGCCCATCTCGAAGCGTGTGGTGCGCTCGCCGGTTTCCTCGTCGGTATTGATCATGATGCCCTTGTTGTTGCGGGTATCCTTGTCGTCGGAAATCTCCTGTGCTCCAACCTCAAAGGGAAACTTATCCTCCTTGATGTCCGTGGCAATAGAGTCCAGACGGGCAAGACAGGCGTCAATGTCCTTCTGGTCCACCTCAGGACGGCGCAGGATATGACGTGCGCGAATCTTGTCGCCTCGCTTCTCTATCAACTGGATGATGTGGAAACCGTATTCGCTCTGCACAACCTTGCTGACCTTGCTGGGATCTGTCAACGAAAAGGCTACAGCACCAAATGCGGGGTCCATATCGGCCTTGCCGAAGAAGCCGAGGTCGCCGCCCTGACGGGCAGAGCCTTCATCCTGACTGAACATACGGGCAAGAGCGGAAAAACTGGTTGTGCCACTTGTGACACGTTCGCCCCAGTCTCTCAACTGCTCCTTGACGCTCTCAATCTCTTCACGGGTAATTCTGGGATGCTGGACAAGAATCTGCACCTCCACTTGGGTGGGGATGAAGGGAAGACTGTCCTCGGGCATGTTCTTGTAGTGACGGCGCACTTCTGCCGGCGTCACCTTAATGTCCTTGGTGAGGTTGCTTCTTACCTGGCGGGTGATCATCTCCGCACGGGCAGTCTCGAACAGTTCCTCGCGAATCTGGGTCATGGGCATGCGCATGTACTCTTCAAGTTTTTCCTTGCTGCCAGCCCACATAACCCTTTCATTGATCTTCATCTCCACAGCCTTGCTCACTTCGTTGTCGCCAACAGTGATACTGTCCAGTTCTGCCTGATGCAGAAAGAGCTTCTGCACAGCAAGCTGCTCGGGTATGACACAATAGGGATTGCCTTTTATATTACTGCCGTAGTCGGTGCGGATGCGCTCCACATCGGAACGAAGGATTGCCTCATCGCCCACAACCCACACCACCTCGTCGACAATATGGTTCTGGGCAGACAATGGCAACAGAGCTGCTATAAATACGAAAAGACCAAAAATCTTCTTCATGAATGAAATCAATGTTGATTAACAGTAGACAGGGCTTCCTCGTAGATTACTACAGGATACTTCTTGCGCAATTCCGCTACGTATTCATCCTCGCGGAACTTCTGGTAGTCCTGCACAACCTTGGTGCTGACATCGGTCCACTTGGCAGGACCTTTCTTCAGCTTCTGGCCTACATAGCCAATATAGGGGAAACCTTCCAGTGGCTTTACCTTAACTCCTTTTGCCTTGAACACCAAAGCATCTACGTTGTTGTTCTCGCCCAAGGCAAACAGGCGCTTGTCCATACGAACCTGAACACTGTCCTTGTTGAACTCCTCGCGAACTGCCTGAATCCACAGGGCGTCGTCCTTCTTTGCCTTCAGCAGCTTCTTCACCTTCTTCACATCGGCCTTCTCCTTGCAGTAGAACACCATACCGCTGAAATGGGGATTGTCCCATGCATAGGCAGAACGGTTGGCCTCGAAATACGCCACAATACCGGCAGTATCAACCTTGGCAGGTTCCCAGATCTGAGTGGAGCAGAGTTCGTAGAGCAGCAAACCGTCGTGATACTCCTTGACAAGATACTTCAACTCCTGGTTTTCTGCACAAAGACGTTCAGTCTCTATGTCAAGAATCTGATCGGTTGTATACTTGCCCTCGTACTTCTTAGACAAAGAGTCCAAAGCATCAGATGCCAAACGTTCGTGCACGCCACGGCGCTCCATGAAGCGATGAATCTGGGGATGCAGGCTATCGAATGGTTCCAACTGCTTGCGCTCGAGCATCTTTACGATGTGATAGCCTACCGAACTGAGGAAAGGCTTGCTCATCTCGCCTGGCTTGAGACCGTATGCCACTTCCTCGAACTCCTGCAAGGTGTTGCCCGGACCAATCCATGGCAATGCACCACCGTTCTTGCCGGTCTGGACGTCATCGCTCAATGTGTGGGCAAGATCCTCGAATGCTGTTCCCTGCAGCAGCACATTGTAGATGCTGTCTGCCAACAGGCGTTTCTGCTCCTGAAGCTGGGCATCGGCATTCTGCGGCACAAGCACAAGAATGTGTGCAGGACGCAGCAAGTCCTTTCCGCCAAGGGCGGCAAGCATTTCGTTGTAGTAGTCCTGACACTGCTTCTCGACAACCACATCCGGCACAAGCATGGGACGAATCTGCAAATCACGGTAGTGGCGGAATTCCTTCTGGAAAACCGAAGCGGTATCCATCCTTGCGTCCAGCGCTGCACGCACCTTCATCTTATAGACGGCAAACAGGTCGGCATACTCGCGCACGCTCTTCTTGTCCACTACAGCATCCGTATTGTTCTTATTGAAATTATATTCAAATTCACTACGGGTGACAGATTCTCCTGCAATGGTCATCACAACTGGGTCCGTAGCCTGCTGGGCAGACGCGAAGGCTGCAGACAGGCACAAGGCACAGGATGTCAGTATTTTCTTAAGCATAGTTTCAGGTAGGAATTTTCTTGATATTTATAAAAGCAGAAAGAGCCGCCCCTTTATTGGGGACGGCTATAGTTTGGTGCCTCGCTGGTGATAGTCACATCGTGGGGATGCGACTCAAGCACACCGGCATTGGTTATACGAACAAACTTGGCATTGTGCAGAGCCTCGATGGTTCCAGCGCCACAGTAGCCCATACCGCTGCGCAGACCACCTATCAACTGATAGATAACCTCCTGAACGCTGCCCTTGTAGGGAACACGGCCGGCAATGCCTTCGGGAACGAGTTTCTTGACGCTCTTTACCTCGCCCTGGAAGTAACGGTCCTTGGAACCGCATTCCATAGCCTCCAGAGAACCCATGCCACGGTAGCTCTTGAACTTACGGCCGTTGTAGATTATGGTATCACCAGGACTTTCCTCAGTACCTGCCACAAGAGAACCGATCATTACGCAATAGCCACCTGCAGCCAAAGCCTTGACAACGTCGCCAGAATAGCGAAGACCGCCATCGGCAATCAGGGGCACACCAGTACCCTTCAGGGCAGAAGCAACGTCATATACAGCGCTCAACTGAGGTACGCCTACACCAGCAACCACACGGGTTGTACAGATACTGCCGGGACCGATACCCACCTTCACGCCATCGGCACCTGCCTCGACCAGCATCTTGGCAGCCTCGCCGGTAGCAACGTTACCAACAACGATGTCCACACCGGGGAAGTTGGCCTTGGCCTCCTTCAGCTTCTCAATAACGAACTTGCTGTGACCATGTGCAGTGTCAATGACAATGGCATCAACACCAGCATCAACCAATGCACGCATTCTGTCGAAAGTATCGGCAGTTACGCCTACACCGGCAGCAACACGCAGACGGCCCTTGCTGTCCTTGCAAGCCATGGGCTTATCCTTAGCCTTGGTAATGTCCTTATAGGTAATCAAACCGATGAGATGGTTCTCCTCGTCTACAACGGGCAACTTCTCAATCTTGTTCTCCTGAAGGATGTCGCTTGCAGAAACAAGATCAGTACCTGCATGTGTGGTAACAAGGTTTTCGGAAGTCATAACCTCGTCCACCAGACGACTCTGATTGCGCTCGAAACGCAGGTCGCGATTGGTAACGATACCCACCAGATGGTTCTCGTCGTCAACAACGGGAATACCGCCAATGTGATACTCTGCCATCAGTGCAAGCGCATCGGCAACGGTGCTGCCACGCTTGATGGTAACGGGGTCATAGATCATACCATTCTCGGCACGCTTTACGATAGCCACCTGACGAGCCTGGTCTTCAATACTCATGTTCTTATGAATTACACCGATACCGCCTTCGCGAGCAATGGCAATAGCCATCTTTGCCTCGGTAACAGTGTCCATAGCAGCTGTTACGAAGGGAATCTTCAGGTCGATGTTGCGGGAAAACTTGGTACTCAGTTCCACAGTAAGAGGAAGAACCTCGGAATAAGCGGGAACCAACAGGACGTCGTCATAGGTAAGACCGTCCATCACAATCTTGTCTTCAATAAATGATGCCATATATCTGAAGTTTTTGTATGTTATTATTGGGGACAAAGGTACGAATAAGTGAGCGAATTACCAAATTTGCGAATAAGAGAGAGAAGAAAAAGTTTACTTTTTATGCCGAACGAGAGCAAATTAAACAAAACGTTAAATTTATTTGGGCATTTCCGAACCGACGAACGAAACAGGAGCAGAAGATGCTTGCATATTATGCCTTGCAAGGAGGAGGAAGACAACAGTCAACGTGAGTACCTAAGAACATAGTTCAAAGGTACGAATAAGTGAGCGAAATACAAAGCAAAAAGGTCTTTTTGTTTTTATTTCCAAGCGAAAGTACCTTCGAGCGCAGTCTCAATGGTACGAATAAGTGAGCGAATTACCAAATAAATATTGCTTAATATTGCCCTAACAAGAAAAATCGTGTTGAAACGGCGAGCAACTCTGGGCACCGTTTCAACACGAACCAAATATACAAGATTCAGTATTAGTTTGCCAACTCGGAAAGGAACTTTATACGCACAAGACGTATATCGTTCTCATCGTAGTCCGGCCCAAGGGTCTTGACAGCCACGGACAGACGGTCGGTCTCGGACTCATCGTGGAAATAGTCATAGATATCCAGCATATAATCCTCGTCCATGACTTCCTCCAGATAATAGGATATATCCAACTTGGTTCCGCTATACACAATAGCCTCCATCTCGTCGAGCAGTTCTTCAAACTCTATGCCCAATCCGTCGGCTATATCCTCAAGGTCCAGCTTGCGGTCCACCTTCTGGATAATGCTCACTTTCAGCTTGCTCTTGCTGGCAACAGTGCGTACACGAAGATCGAGAGGACGCTCTATATCGTTGTCCTCGCAATGCTTCTTTATCAGTTCGCAGAACTCTTTTCCGTATCTCTGCGCCTTGCCCTGCCCCACTCCGGGAATATTCTGCAGTTCATCAAGCGATATTGGATACATTGTTGCCATCGCCTCCAGGGAGTTGTCCTGGAAAATGACATAAGGGGGTATATTAAGGACTTGGGCACGCTTGCGGCGCAAGTCACGAAGCATCTTCAGAAGCGCATCATCCAAAACGGCAGTTCCTTCCTCTGGCTCGGGCTCATAGTCGCCAAATTCGGCATTCTCCTTAAAATAGAACTGTTCTGGCGTTGCCATAAACTTCTTGCCCGTCTTCGTCACCTTCAGCAAGCCGTAGTTCTCAACCTCCTTCTCTATGTAGCCCGACAATATGCCCTGCTTGATGAGAGCATACCAGTACTGCGGTTCCTTGGAAGAACCTGAGCCAAACTCAGGCAACTGCTCATGACAATGGGACGTAACCTCTTCCGACTCCACTCCCATCATGATGTTTACCACATGGTCTATCTTGAACTTGCCCTTTATGGCCTGAATAACCTTCAGTACCTTCAGTACCTCCTTCGTAGCCTCGATATACTCATGGGGATGCAGACAGTTGTCGCACCTGTGGCAGTTCTCCTCGCCATAATGCTCACCGAAGTAGTGAAGCAAAAGGCGGCGACGGCAGACACTGCTCTCTACGTATGCCTTGGTCTCAGCAAGCAACTGGTTGCCGATATCCTGCTCTGCCACCGGTTTGCCTTCCATGAACTTCTTCAGTTTTATAAGGTCCTTTGGAGAATAGAATGCCACACACTTGCCCTCGCCACCATCTCTGCCGGCACGGCCAGTCTCCTGATAGTAGCCCTCCAGGCTCTTGGGTATGTCGTAATGTATAACAAAACGCACATCGGGCTTGTCAATACCCATACCGAAAGCAATTGTAGCAACGATGACATCCAGACGCTCCATAATAAAGTCGTCCTGCGTCTGGTTGCGTTCTGCGGTCTCCATACCGGCATGGTATGCACGTGCATTGATATTGTTTGCCCTAAGGATCTCCGCCAACTGCTCCACCTTCTTACGTGAAAGGCAGTACACAATACCGCTCTTGCCAGGATGCTGCATTATAAAGCGGACAATATCCTTGTCCACATCCTTAGTCTTGGGGCGTACCTCATAATATAAATTAGGACGGTTGAACGAACTAACAAAATCCACAGCCTTCAATATTCCCAGACTCTTCTTGATGTCACGGCGCACCTTGTCGGTTGCTGTGGCAGTAAGCGCGATTATGGGAGCACGGCCTATCTCGTTGACAATAGGCCTTATCCTGCGGTATTCGGGGCGGAAATCGTGTCCCCACTCGGAGATGCAATGCGCCTCGTCCACAGCATAGAAACTAACCTTGATATTACGCAGGAACTCCTTTGTCTCCTCCTTGGTAAGGGACTCGGGAGCCACATAGAGCAACTTGGTCCGGCCCGACTGTATGTCATTCTTGACCTCATCCACCTGACTGCGTGTCAGGCTGGAATTCAGGTAATGGGCAATACCATCATTCTCGCTAACCTGGCGTATTGCATCCACCTGATTCTTCATGAGGGCAATAAGCGGAGACAAGACTATTGCCGTACCGTCCATAATAAGAGCCGGCAACTGGTAACAAAGACTCTTTCCACCGCCAGTGGGCATCAGAACAAAAGTGTCGTTTCCTGCCAGAAGATTGTTTATCACATCTTCCTGCTGTCCCTTAAAGGCAGTGAATCCAAAATAGCGCTTTAGATTAGAAATAAGGTCATTTTTCTCCATAGTGGTAGTCGCAGATAGTGGCGCACGTCTACAAAGGTAACAAATATCTGCGAAACATCCAAAGAAAACTGCAAAAAAAGAACTCTGCCTTCCAGCCTTTCACATCAGGCTGAAGGGCAGAGTTTGTATGAAGATTGCTGGACTTTTGTCAGAGCACCTCGGACTTGGCCAACTGCTCACGCACATAATCGGCAGTGATAAGAAGCTCCTTCTGACCGGTACCGGGAACAGAGAACTGAAGGTCGGTCATCACAGATTCCACAATGCCGCGCAGACCACGGGCGCCAAGATTACGCTCCATCGCCTTGTCCACCATGACCTCCAATGCCTCGGGAGCAAACTCCAGATTCACACCGTCCATCTCGAAAAGTTTCTTCTGCTGGCGGATGAGCGAGTTCTTGGGTTCGGTAAGGATATTGCGCAACGCCTCCCTGTCCAAAGGACGGAGATATGTCAGAGCCGGCAGACGGCCGATAAGTTCGGGGATAAGGCCAAAACTCTTCAGGTCCTGAGGCTGGATGTACTTCAACAGGTTCTTGCTGTCGATGTTATGGCGCACAGACACATTGTTGTAACCCACGGTGTGGGTGTTCATGCGCTGTGCTATCTTGCGCTCAATGCCATCGAAGGCACCACCACAGATAAACAGGATATTGCGTGTGTCCATGTGTACATAATCCTGGTCGGGGTGTTTGCGGCCACCCTTTGGCGGCACATTCACCACACTGCCCTCCAGCAGTTTCAGCAAACCTTGCTGCACACCCTCGCCACTGACGTCGCGGGTAATGCTGGGATTGTCGCCCTTGCGGGCAATCTTGTCGATCTCGTCGATGAAGACTATGCCACGCTCTGCCTTGGGCTGGTCGTAGTCGGCAGCCTGCAACAAGCGTGAAAGGATGCTTTCCACATCCTCGCCCACATAACCGGCCTCTGTCAGCACAGTTGCATCAACTATGGAGAACGGCACATCAAGCATCTTGGCAATAGTGCGTGCCAGCAGAGTCTTGCCGGTACCGGTAGAGCCAATCATGATGATATTGCTCTTCTCTATCTCCACATCATCGTCGGCCTTGCCCAGTGCCTGCTGACGCAGGCGCTTGTAGTGGTTGTACACCGCCACCGACAATGCCACCTTGGCCTCGTCCTGACCGATGACATACTCATCCAGTCTGGCCTTTATCTCGGCAGGGCGCATCAAAGGTTTGTCCACATCGTAGGCCTCGCCCTTGGTTCTGCCACTCTTCAGGTTCTCACGAACCATCTGGTGCGCCATTTCCACGCAGTCGCTGCAGATGAATCCCTCAAGACCATTCAGCATCAGAGGTACATCCTTCTCGCTTCTGCCACAGAAGGAGCAACGGTTCAATTTCTTTGCCATTCTTTATCCTTAGGCTTTGCGTGAGAGAACATTATCTACCATACCATACTCCTTTGCCTCCTGGGCAGTCATCCAGTAGTCGCGATCGCTATCTGCCCACACCTTGTCGAAAGGCTGGTGCGAATGGTCGGCAATGATGGTATAGAGTTCGTTCTTCAACTTCAGAATCTCACGGGCAGTAATCTCTATGTCCGACGCCTGGCCCTGTGCACCACCCAGAGGCTGGTGTATCATCACACGGGAGTGCTGCAAGGCAGAGCGCTTTCCCTCGGCTCCGGCCACGAGCAGCACGGCAGCCATAGAGGCAGCCATGCCTGTGCAGATTGTTGCCACAGGGCTCTGGATGAACTGCATGGTGTCGTATATACCCAATCCGGCATACACGCTGCCACCGGGAGAGTTGATGTAAATGCTGATATCCTTGCCTGGATCAACGCTGTCCAGATAAAGCAACTGCGCCTGCAGGGTGTTGGCGGTATAGTCGTCAACCTGAGTACCAAGGAAGATGATGCGGTCCATCATCAGTCGGCTGAACACGTCCATCTGGGTGACGTTCAGCTGACGCTCTTCCAGGATATAAGGGTTCATGTACTGGTTCTGCATGGACACTATATCGTCCAGCACCATACCATTGATGCCCACCTTGCTAGTTGCAAATTTACGGAAGTCTTTCATATATACATTATATATAATATAGAGCCAATGACCCTCCCCCTTACCCCTTGCGGAGGGGTAAGGGGGAGGGTCTTCTTGTGTTATTTACAAAATTATTCCTCGAATGCCTTGTTGAACTCGTCCAGGCTTACGGTCTTCTCGTCCAGAGTAACCACTGCCTTTACAGCAGCGCCGAGCTTACGCTCTACGGTACGGTTCACCAGACCCTCTGCCTGCTGCTTGTTCTCCAGCATACCCTTGGCATAGTTCTCCAGTGCATCCTCGGGGATGTTGGTCATGCCATACTGGGCGAACTGCATGCGGGTAACCTCCTTGGCGGTCTCCATAACGTCGGGCTGCTCAACCTTGATTTCCAACTGGTCGCACAGCTGCTCCTTGATGAGGTGCCACTTCAGCTCGTCTACGCTGGGCTTGAAGTTCTTCTCAATGAACTCGTCGTCCTTGTCCTGGTTGTTCAGCTTCATGATGCGCTTGAGGATCTCCTCGGGGAACTCAACCTCACCCACACGGGCAACGATGTACTTCTTCAGGTCCATAACGAAACGGAAGTCGCTGTCCACACGGAACTGGCTCTCCAGAGTCTCCTTGATAGCAGCACGGAAACCAGCCTCGTCGCTCACCTTGCCCTCACCCAGAACCTGGTCGAACAACTCCTGGTTCAAGGCATGTGCCTCGTAACGGGTAATCTCGCTGATCTGGTACTGGAAGTCACCAGTCTTCTGAGCAGCCTCATCCTTAGTGATCTTCAGCAGAGAAGACAGCTCAACATCGCTGTTGTATGCCTTTGAAGGATTGAAGACGATAACGTCGCCTACCTTGGCACCATTGAACTTCTGCTTCTCATCCTCGTCCTTCATATAGTCGGGAAGCATTACAGCAGCCTCAACCTCGATGCCACCCTCTACAGCCTGACCGTTCTCGTCCAATTCGGTGATAGTACCCTTCACCATATCCTTAGCCTGGTACTCCTCTACCTTCTGGTAGCTGCCGGCACGGCTGGTGTACATCTGAATCTGCTGGTCAACCATAGCGTCGTCCACAGTGATGTTGTAGTACTCTACCTTGTCATCGCTGCTCAGCTTGGCATCCATCTGGGGAGCCAGAGCCACATCAAATACGAAGGTCTGCTCGTCAGCCTCCAGACTTACCTCGCCCTGCTTGTCGCTGGGAAGGGGCTCGCCCAGGATGTCGATCTTCTCCTCGCGGATATACTTATAGAGCTCGGTGCCAAGCATCTTGTTCATCTCCTCGGCCTGAATCTCCTGGCCGAAACGCTTCTTCAGCAGAGCCATGGGAGCCTGACCGGGGCGGAAACCGGGCAGAGAAGCCTTCTTGCGATAGTCCTTCAGTGTCTTTTCTACATTGGCAGCATAGTCAGCCTTGGCCAGTGTAATGGTCAGCAACGCAGTTACGTTGCCAGTCTTTTCAAATGAAATGTTCATTGGTTTATATCTTTTATTGTGTTTTTATTCTCCTCAGTCAAACTTGCGCACAGGCGCATTCAGCGTGCAAAGGTAATAAAAAATAATGAGGAACCGACAGCGTGACATGATGTTTTTTAATTATATATGCTATTTATCTCTATTTATAAGGTATAGCGTATATGGCATTATGCATTTATTCGTATCTTTACGCAGAAATCATATAAATTAACACTAATTATGCTATTCGACCTGCTAAAATCGTCGTATTTCGCGCTCTTCACCATCGTGGCCTTAGGTTTCATGTTGGGAAGAATCAAGATTAAGGGTGTGTCGCTGGACGTATCCGCCGTTATCTTCATCGCCCTGCTTTTTGGCCACTTCGGAGTCTTCATTCCAAAGGACTTAGGCAATTTCGGCCTTGTGCTCTTCATCTTCACCATCGGCATCCAGGCAGGTCCGGGTTTCTTCGACTCGTTCAAGAGCAAGGGCAAGACTCTCATTATCATCACAGCCCTGCTGATTGCTTCGGCTGCCCTGACAGGCATCGGTCTGAAATACCTATACGGCATCGAGACTCCCAGTCTGGTGGGTCTTATGGCAGGTGCGCTGACCTCTACTCCCGGTTTGGCTGTAGCCATAGACAGCACCAAGAACCTGCTGAACAGCGACCTGGCTCCCATCTCCTATGGTATAGCTTACCCCTTCGGCGTTATTGGCGTAATATTGTTTGTCAAGCTTCTGCCCAAGATCATGCGCATCGACCTGGAGAAAGAGGCACGAGAACTGGATGCCCAGCGCCGCAGCAAGTTTCCCGAAATGGAAACCTGCCTGTTCCGTGTTACCAACAATGCTGTAATAGGTCGCACCCTCATGGAGTTGAAGTTTGCCAACATGACTGGCGCCATCATCTCCCGCATGAAGTCTAACGACAAGATCACCATCCCCATGGGCATCACCGTACTGAACGCCAACGACTGGGTACAGTGCGTAGGAACCAAGGAGGCTTTGGCACAGGCAGAACTTCTGTTGGGCGAGCGCAAGGAGGGCGAACTTCCTTTGGACGTTGACCAGGACATCCAGCAGCTTCTTCTCACCAACAAGAAGATGGTGGGCAAGCAGTTGGGCGAACTGCGCCTGCATCAGAACTTCGGCTGTACCGTTACCCGTGTTCGCCGAAGCGGCATCGATCTCACCCCTTCCGAGTCCTTGGAATTGAAGTTCGGCGACAAACTGATGGTTGTTGGCGAGAAGGAAGGTCTGAACGGTTTTGCCTGCATGCTGGGCAACAATGCCAAGATTCTGTCCGACACTGACTTCTTCCCCATAGCCCTTGGTATCGTACTTGGAGTCATCGTGGGCAAGATGAACATCAGTTTCGGTGGCGGCATGAGCATATCACCAGGTCTGACAGGCGGTGTGCTGCTTGTAGCCCTTGTACTTAGTGCCATCGGCAAGACTGGTCCCATCATTTGGTCCATGTCTGGTCCATCTAACCAACTGCTCCGCCAGTTGGGTCTGCTACTGTTCCTTGCTGAAGTAGGCACATCTGCCGGCAAGACTCTTGTCTCCACCTTCCAGACAAGCGGTCTCCTGCTCTTCGGCATAGGTGCAGCCATCACACTGGTTCCCATGCTCGTAGCCACCATGATAGGCCGACTGATATTCAAGATCTCCATGCTCGACCTTCTTGGCACCATCACCGGTGGCATGACCTCCACCCCCGGCCTGGCTGCCGCCGACTCCATGGTGGACAGCAACATCCCCAGCGTGGCATACGCCACCGTCTACCCCATCGCCATGGTATGCCTCATCATTGCCATCCAGGTCATCTCCATGACGGTGATGTAGCATTGCCACCGTGTAGATAATCAGCAATAATCATTAGGGTATGTCTCAAATCACCGAGACATACCCTTTTTTCTATTTCGTCCTGATAGCAACGAGTATAACCCTTTTCTTTTTCAGAAGGAAACTTTTGCACTCTTCCAGTAATCCCGCACAAAAAGAGGTGCGCCTGGGCACACCTCTATCTATACGATACTGTATTTATTATACCTTGAAAAGACTAATAAACGTAGTTTACTGACACTGCCTCGTCATTGAGGATGAAGGTACAGAGTTCTATCTGGTCGCTCTTATTGGTAGAGTACTTGAACTCAACACTATAGTCGTCCTTCTTTGCCTCGTCGGGATAGTCTATCTGGATAGCCTTGACCAGGTGCTTGGTTGCCTTGCCAAGCAGACCGGCATAATACAGGTGCTCAAAGCCGAAGCAGCCCATCTGCTTGGAAAGGGTTTCGGGAAGCAGGCCGTCTGTATTGTAGATGGCGGTGGGGGTACAGCGATAGTAGGTGGGGTCGTCGTTATTCTCCGCATAGGTGATCGTAGCGATATCGCCATCGCTGTACTCTATTGTGCCATAAGCATGCAGTGCTTCTGCACCGAAGTTCAGGTCCTTGATGGTTTTGTTCCAGGAAACGAGACGTCCTTCGCTGTACACGAAGCGGTATTCGTCCTTATTAACCAGAAGATACTCAATGCAATTGTCCGAATTCAGCACCACCTTCATTGCAAGGTCGCCAGTATTCTTGATACCTACTGTATCTGGACTATACAGCAGATTACTCGTATACTGAATGGCAACGGTAGTGGGGTTGTAGAGCGTTCCGGTTGCAGAAGTGAGACGGGAATCCTTGTATGTAAAGTTCCAGTCGTAGCATCCTTCTATATTACCGCTGTGTATGATGCTCTTCACATGGTTCTCGGTACTTCCCGGCAGTTTGGGCTGCAGATTAGGGATAGGTGCAGGTTCTTCGCTCGAGCACGAAAACATCAACGCGGCCAAAGCCACACAAAAAGATGTGCGTAAGATTTTCATATTCATTTATTATATTATTGTTTTCCGTTTTCAGTTTTGACTTCGTCGAATCTGCTCCCGCTCGGCAGATTTCCGTTTTGACTTCGTCGAATCTGCTCCCGCTCGGCAGAGCAAATAAATTTTCTCTGCTCTCGCTTACTCGCAGATTTCAGTTTTCAGTTTTCCGTTTATCGTTTATCGTTTACCCTTGCTGCGAGCTACGCTGTTCGTCCATCTTCTGGAAGTCCTTCTTGCGGAGCTTGAAGGAGTGGGTCAGGTACTTGTCAAGCACAACGGGATTCTGCGATAGTTCCTCAGGTGTGCCATGGAAGAGTATCTGGCCTTCAAAGAGGAGGTAGGCACGGTCGGTGATGCAGAGCGTCTCCTCCACGTTGTGGTCGGTGATGAGCACGCCGATGTTCTTCTGCTTCAGTTTCCATACGATGTACTGGATGTCCTCCACGGCAATAGGATCCACACCGGCAAAGGGTTCGTCGAGCATGATGAACTTTGGGTCGATGGCCAGGCAACGCGCAATCTCCGTACGGCGACGCTCACCGCCCGACAACTGGTCGCCCAGGTTACGGCGAACCTTCTGCAAACGGAATTCGGCAATCAGGCTTTCCAGTTTCTCCTTCTGGTAATCCTTGGGCTTTCCCGTCATCTCCAGCACTGATGCAATATTGTCCTCCACGCTCATCTTGCGGAACACCGATGCCTCCTGTGCCAGATAGCCTATACCCTTGCGGGCACGCTTGTAGACGGGATCGTCCGTTATCTCCTCGTTGCCCAGCCAGATGTGCCCGGCATTGGGAACCACGAGACCCGTTGTCATATAGAAACTTGTGGTCTTGCCGGCGCCATTGGGACCAAGCAGACCAACAATCTCGCCCTGGTGTACGTTGAACGAAACATTGTTCACAACGGTACGCTTGCCATATACCTTGACAAGTCCCTCGCTGCGCAGTTCCACATTCTCCTTGTTGTTCTGTATTTCCATCTTGCCACAAATGTACGAAGATTTCTTCATTCACAGACCAGTTACTGATATTTATTGCCCTATTTTGTAGTTAATGTTTCTCAAAAATTCCGCCAAGAGCAGATTTTATCGCGTGCACACCGTCCATTATCCATTAAATTGCGTACCTTTGTCACCATAAAAAGACACCTAAACATGTTACTTAAAAAGAGCATAACAAAATTCGGAGAATATCTGTGCCTGATGGGCAGGGTGATGTCGCTGCCAGAGAGGTGGAGGATGTTCTTCAAACAATACATCAAGGAAATGGCTGCACTGGGAGTGGACAGCATAGGCATCGTCCTGCTGATATCCTTCTTCATCGGTGCGGTGATATGCATCCAGATAAAACTGAACATCGCATCCCCATGGATGCCCGCATTCACCACGGGATACACAACCCGAGAAATCATGCTGCTGGAGTTCTCTTCCAGTATCATGTGCCTCATCCTTGCCGGCAAGGTGGGTTCAAACATAGCATCAGAGATAGGCACCATGCGAGTAACCCAGCAGATTGACGCTCTGGAGATTATGGGCATAAACTCGGCCAGTTTCATCATCCTGCCAAAGATATTGGGACTGGTAACAATGATCCCCATGCTTGTTATCTTCAGCATTGTCTTTGGCTTTGTTGGAGCCTATGCCACGGCCTTGGCCGGAGTAATCAGTGTGGACGACCTCACGCTGGGCCTTCAGCACGACTTTGTACCCTGGTACGTATGGGCCAGCCTCATCAAGAGCATTGTCTTTGCCTTCATAATCTCTTCCGTTAGCAGTTTCCATGGATATAACGTGGAAGGCGGTTCCTTCGACGTGGGCAAGGCCAGCACAAATGCCGTGGTGAGCAGCAGCATGCTCATCCTGTTTGCAGACATATTCCTAACACAATTACTCTCATGATAGAACTGAAAGATTTACACAAGTCCTTCGGGGACAAGGAGGTGCTGAAGGGAATAAACGCACAGTTTGAGGACGGCAAGACCAACCTCATCATCGGTCAGTCCGGTTCGGGCAAGACGGTGCTTATGAAGAACATCGTGGGACTCTTCACACCCGAGAAGGGTCAGATTCTCTACGACGGGCGCGACTTCGTGCAGATGACACAGAAGGAGCGTGTAATGCTACGCCGCGAGATGGGCATGATATTCCAGGCGGCAGCTCTCTTCGACTCCATGTCCGTGCTGGAGAACGTAATGTTCCCCCTGGACATGTTCTCGGACATGAACCGCGAAGACCGCATAAAGCGAGCCAAGTTCTGCCTGGAGCGCGTAAACCTGAAAGGAGCGGAAGAGAAGTTCCCTGGTGAAATCTCCGGTGGCATGCAGAAGCGTGTGGCCATAGCACGTGCAATAGCGCTGAATCCCAAGTATCTATTCTGCGACGAGCCTAACTCTGGTCTTGACCCAAAGACCTCGCTGGTTATAGATGAACTCATCCACGGCATCACCGAGGAGTACAACATGACCACCATTATCAACACCCACGACATGAACTCCGTCATGGGCATAGGCGAACACATTATATATATATATGAAGGAGAACTGGAATGGGTGGGCAACAAGAACCAGGTAATGTCCTCAACCAACGAACGCCTCACCTCCTTCATCTTCGCCAGCGACCTGCTCCGCAAGGTCAAGGATGCACACCAGTGATGAACGGATGCGCGGTTAACGGTGAGCGCTGAGCGGTAAAGTTGAATAAATAAATCACACGTATCGCGATGCCTTCGCACATGAAGATATAGATAAGAACAAGGGACGCAGCGTGCTGCGTCCCTATTGTTTTATCCATTAACAGAATCTATCATCTGTACTCTGTCATCTAATCCACCAGCGGCCGCGGGTGTAGACTACGGGCAGAACGATTTCCTCACGGGTGCTGTCGCCGAACTGGACATCGAGGTAGACCATGGATACGGAATCCACCATAGTGTCGCGCTCTGCCTTGGCAGCGAGAATACCGCCACGGAGCTCTCTTTCCTCGTGCAGGAACTGCTCCATGAGGTCCACAAACTGGCTGTACTTGCAACTGTCCATGTACATGGTCTCCTGCATATTGTCAACATAAGCCTGCGCCTGCCCCTCAGCGAGAAGGCCATAGAAATGCTCCGCCGCTTCCCTTGAACCCTGGGAACTGAAATCGGCAAGCACATTCCTCTCCTCAGCACACGAGAAGAGCAGCAGCAGGGACGTCAGAATATAGGCAGCTTTTTTCATCGCTTTTCCGCTATCGCTTACTTTTGTCTGATGAACACATTGATGGGACAGCCGTTGAAGTCCCAGCGCTCACGGATCTTGTTCTCCAGGAAACGACGGTATGGTTCCTTGACATACTGGGGCAGATTGGCATAGAACACGAATGTGGGAACATGTGTGTCCGGTATTTGCGAGCAGTACTTGATCTTGATATACTTGCCCTTGATTGATGGTGGAGGATATGCCTCGATGAGGGGAAGCATCTCCTCGTTGAGCTTGCCGGTGCTGACACGGCGGCGGCGGTTCTCATACACCTCCTTGGCGGTCTCCAGCACCTTGAAGATGCGCTGCTTGGTGAGCGCAGAGGCAAAGATGATGGGAAAGTCGGTGAACGGTGCCATGCGCTCGCGGATGGCTTCCTCGAAAGTCTTCATGACAACTGTGGACTTGTCCTCCACGAGGTCCCACTTATTGATGACAACGACCAGCGACTTGTTGTTCTTCTGTATCAGCTGGAAGATGTTCATGTCCTGAGACTCTATGCCTCGGGTGGCATCTATCATGAGCACGCACACATCGGAATTCTCGATGGCACGGATGGAGCGCATAACACTGTAGAACTCAAGGTCCTCGTTGACCTTGCTCTTCTTGCGTATACCTGCGGTGTCCACCAGATAGAAGTCGAAGCCGAACTTGTCGTAACGTGTGTAGATGCTGTCGCGTGTGGTTCCGGCTATATCGGTAACGATATGGCGGTCCTCGCCTATGAAGGCATTGATAAGACTGGACTTGCCTGCATTGGGGCGGCCTACAACGGCAAAACGGGGGATGTTCTCCTCCGGTGTCTCCTCGCTGTTCTTGGGCAGACTGCTGATGATGAGGTCGAGCAAGTCGCCTGTACCGCTACCTGTGGCAGCACTGATGCAGTGAGGGTCGCCAAGACCAAGGGCATAGAACTCTGCTGCCAGGTACACCTCGTTGTTGTCCACCTTGTTGCATACCAGTATTACGGGTTTCTTGGTACGGCGCAGAATACCTGCCACAGCCTCGTCAAGGTCGGTCACACCGTTATGACCATCCACGAGGAACAGAATAACGTCGGCCTCGTCTGTGGCCAACTGTACCTGCTTGCGGATTTCCTCCTCGAATATATCGTCGCTGTTTACCACCCATCCACCGGTGTCCACAACGGAAAACTCGTTCTTGCCCCACTCGCACTTGCCATACTGGCGGTCGCGCGTGGTGCCTGCCTCGTCACTTACTATGGCGTGGCGCGTCTGAGTGAGTCGGTTGAAGAGCGTGCTCTTGCCGACATTGGGTCTTCCTACTATCGCTACTAAATTTGACATCGTTGTATTGTTTTTGAGAGTTAGTCTTGGTGATATTTTTGGGGGAGATTTTATAGGATTCTAGTATTTCTAGGCTTTCTAGACCTACTAGAATTACTAGAATTACTAGTGCAACTACAAAACTATATCCTAATCCCCCAGATCGTAACCGTACTGCTTCATGGCCTTGGCGCTCTGGCGCCAGTCCTTGTCGACCTTGACGAAGATTTCCAGATAGATGCTCTTGCCGAAGAACTTCTCCAGAGACTTGCGTGCCTCGGTACTCACCTTCTTCAGCGCTACACCCTTGTGGCCTATGATAATGCCCTTCTGCGAATCGCGCTCCACATAGATTACGGCATTGATGTGGATGTTCTTCTCCGTTTCCTTGAAGGACTCCACAACAACCTCCACGCTGTAAGGTATCTCCTTGTCGTAATAGAGCAGAACCTTCTCGCGTATAATCTCGTTGACAAAGAAGCGTGCGGGCTTGTCGGTCCACTGGTCCTTGTCGAAATAGGCTGGCGACTCGGGGAGCAGTTCCTTGATGCGTCCCAGCAACTGGTCAACACCGAAACGGTGCAAGGCAGAGATTGGCATCACCTCGGCCTGAGGCAGTATCTGGTGCCATTCGTCGTACTTGGCCTGCAGAGCCTGCGGATTGCTGAGGTCTATTTTGTTGATGACCACAATGATGGGCACCTTCATGTGCTGAACCTTCTCGATGAAGTCGCTGTTCTTGTCGGGTGTCTCCACCATATCTGTAACGTAGAGGAGCACATCGGCATCCTGCAAGGCGGATACAGAGAACTGGAGCATCTGCTCCTGCAACTTGTAGTTAGGCTTTAGCACACCAGGGGTGTCGGAGAAGCATATCTGCATCTCTGGGGTATTAAGGATGCCCATAATGCGGTGGCGTGTGGTTTGTGCCTTGAATGTGGCTATGCTGATACGTTCTCCTACCAGCAAGTTCATGAGCGTTGACTTGCCCACATTGGGATTACCCACGATATTCACAAAACCCGCCTTGTGGCCTTGCTTGACATCTATGCCCATTGTCGTACAGTTTGTATTTTAATAGTTTTCTTCTGCCTGAAAGTCGCGCACACGCGTATAGATAATTCCCCATCGGCAGACGAAAGGGAATAATGAGGCTTTGATGTGGGTAAAAAATAAAGCCGTAGAGTATCCGCAACAGGTGCAGGTGCTCATACGGCAATATTTATAGACCCTTTGAATCGGCTAATCGTTAGAATTAAGCCTCCTTCTCAACTGCCAGCTTGCCACGGTAGTAACCGCAAGAGGGACATACTGTGTGGTAAACGTAGAACTCACCGCAGTTTGAACATACTGCCAATGCAGGAGCTACTGCCTTGTCATGGGTTCTTCTTTTGAGAGTACGAGTCTTTGACTGTCTTCTTTTAGGATGTGCCATTTTCTTTTATTCTTTATTATTAGTTTTTGTTTTCAACTGTTCTAATGCAGCCCATCGGGGATCTACAGGCTTTTCCTGACCTGCTCCGCTGAGCTTCTCGACGATTGCAGCATCGCACTGGCCCTCGGGGTGCACATGGCGCATGGGGATTCCCAAGGCAACCATTTCGTACAGATACCACGAAAGATCCAAGACACCGGGACTTTCAGCCACGGTTATCAGATCGCCATCGTCTTCATCTTCTTCGCCAAGTCTGGCGCTAAGACTGCATTCTCCATGGACGGGCAAGCTCATCGGTTCCAGACATCTGTCGCACTCCACTTCCACCTGACCGTCAAACTGGAACTCCAATTCAAAAGCTTCGGCGGTTCGTTTCACCCGCAGTGCCACATCTACCTGTCCCTTCTCTATTTCTGGCCCATGCACAGCGGAGAAGAAGTCGTCTGAAAGCACCCAGCGATGCGACACAGCATCCTCTGTCATGCTTTTCAAATCCACTTTGTAGCCGTACACTTTATCCATCGGGGTGCAAAGATACGACTTTTTAATGAATTCCGCCAAACTTAAAGCGTCTTTTTTTCTTTACTGTTCAAAATCTTCGCCTTACGACCTCAGTTCTATGCGAAAAACGGTTCCAGTTTCGGGCGAACTGCTCTTTACGTATATGCGTCCGCGGTGATATTCCTCCACAATCCTCTTGGCCAAAGACAGGCCCAGCCCCCACCCTCTTGACTTAGTTGTAAAACCGGGCAGGAAGATTGTCTTCCATCTGCCGGAAGGAATACCCTTTCCAGTATCCGCCACCTCAATGGCACATTGATTAGCCTCCTGCCTGACTGTTATGGTTATACTGCCTTTGCTTTCCATGGCGTCTATAGCATTCTTGCACAGGTTCTCCACCACCCACTCGAACAAAGGAGCGCACAGAGGAATCTCAACCTGCTCTTCCGGCATGTCTGTCGCTATGGCAACATGGTTACTGGCACGGTTCCTGATATAATCCACAACATGCGACACCACATCCCTGACGTCTGTAGTTCTAAGTTCGGGCAGGGAACCTATTTTGGAAAAGCGCTCGGCTATGAGCTGAAGGCGCTCCACATCGCGTCCCATTTCTGGAATAAGCACATCGTCGGGATATGTTTCGCGAAGCACCTCCACCCAGGCCATCAGGCTGCTGATGGGCGTGCCCAACTGATGTGCCGTCTCCTTGGACAGGCCCACCCACACCTTGTTCTGTTCGGATTTCTTGCTACTGAGCAAGGCATATATTGCCACCATCACAAAAACAAGCACGATGCCCAGTTGCACATATGGCCACAGGGCGAGCCTGCGAAGAAGCAGGGAATCAGCATAGTATACGTCCATCCACTCCTTTTCCGACAAGGCTATGCGTATGGAATGAGGAAGCGCTTCGCTTTCTTCCTCTACGTTGCGCTCCATCTGCACGCATCCCTCAGCATCCACCACCTTTACTGGAATGGTATTGTTGCTGTTCAGCACCTTCAGCACCAGCGAGAGATCTGCATTGAAGTCCGCCTCACCAAGAGAGCGCATGGCCTCGGCCCAGGTTTCCATCTTCACCTGTTCCTCGCGCTTCAGGTCGCGAACCAGATAATGGCTCACCACCAGCGAAGCCACACTGAGCAGCACCGCTGCTATTATCAGTGCTATCCTTACCCGCTTTATTCTATCTGCCCATTGCATACATACAAATAACGCTGACAGGAGGCATTTTATTATACAAGGTGCCTGTTTTTTATCCGCCTCACATCATCTTATAAGTTTCCATATAAGAAAACTGCAGTTTCCCAACAAGGAAACTCGAGTTCTCCAACAGGGAAACTCATACACTCTTGACAAGATGCCTTTTCCTGATTTCAGCAGCAGACGTTTTTTTGCTTCATTCGCTGAAAAGATTTACGCCTTATCTCCAGGCATACTGTTGAGGTTTACGGTTTCCTTGATTCCATGCTGTGAGTGTTGACATTTCGTTCAGCTGAAACAGCAGGAGTCCGCCCTCGTTGTTCGGCAAGAAAAGAACATCATACTTATTTTATTACACGCACACGACAGTATTTTCATTTATTTATCCTACCTTTGCACGCATTAAACATTTCAAGAACATGAAAAAAAGGCTTAATCACATACTGAGTACCGTTTTTGCCGTACTGGCGTCAATAGTTCTTTCGTCTTGTGACAAAGACATACCGCAGCCCAACGATTCCCTCAAAGAGAATACCGTCATCGTGTACATGGGAGCGGAAAATTCCCTGTATGGCTTCAGCAACAACGACCTGAACGAAATGCTGCTGGGTGCAAAGGACATTCCCGACAATTGCCAGGTTGTAGTCTTCCGAGACGACAGAAGCATGCCTTCCATCTTCCTGTTCAACAAGAAGGGCGAGACCATATGGAAGGAGTACACAACAGACCTGAACAGCGCAGATCCCGCCACAATGAAATCGGTGCTTAAAGAAATCGTCAAAGGTTTCCCGTCCAAGAAATATTCATTGGTACTATGGAGTCATGGCTCGGGCTGGATAGACGAACCCAACAATTCCAGGTCTGTCATCGTGGACAACGGAACCAACGGCACTGCCAACAAAGGCAGCTGGATAGAAATCAGCGAACTGGCCGGCATACTGGCCTCTCTGCCGCACATAGAGTACATATTCTTCGACGCGTGCTACATGCAGAGCGTTGAAGTGGTTTCCCAACTGTACAGCTACACCTCCTACATTATCGGTTCGCCCACCGAAATCCCCGGCGAGGGCGCCCCATACCATCTGATTATGAAATCCTTGTGCCAGGCAAACCCACAGGGCATAATCGACGGTTACGCATCGGCCTACGGAACATCCCATGGCGTACTTCTCTCTGCGGTCTCATGCGAGGAATTTCCTGAATTCTGCAAAGAAACAGCAAAGTACATCCCCTCTGCATTCCCCAAAGACAACATGCCCAGAACAACGGGTATACAGATTTACGCTCCCGCCTACGGCACCTCATACAGCACCCAACGTGCCATGCCCGTACCCTACGACATGCGCTCGGCTATGCACAGAGTGCTCAGCGAAGAAGACTATACCGCATGGGAAATGGCATGGAAGAAGGCCATACTATATCCCACATGGGCCTATAGCTGGGACAGCATGTACAGTCCTTCCACCCACGGCAGTTTCCACTGCTCAATGCAGGACAAGGAACACTACGGAGGAATATCCATGCACATACCCAATGTAAAATACGACGCCAAGGGCTGGAACAGAGATTTCCAGCATACACCATGGTATGAAATGACCCATTGGAAGCAAACTGGCTGGTAATTTCTGCCTATTTACATTATTTAATAAAGAAGAACTGGGATATTACGGCATTTTTTATTAAATTTGCACTAGAAAGAACAAAACAACTCTCATACAAATGCTATTCAGTAAAGAAACATACATAGCCCGCCGCCAGGTTCTGAGCCAGCGCATCAAGTCGGGTCTCATCGTACTGATGGGCAACAACCTGTCGCCTGTCAACTATCCAGCCAATGCATATCGCTTCCGCCAGGACAGTTCTTTCCTGTACTACTTCGGCCAGCACCGTGAAGGTCTGGTGGGCGTGATTGACACCGACGAGAACAAGGAATGGCTCATCGGCAACGACATAGACATCGAGGACATCGTATGGTTCGGCAGCGTGGACAGCGTGGCAGACATGGCCGCACAGTGCGGAGTACAGAACTCTGCACCCATGGCAAAGCTGAAGGAACTCATCGACAAGACCGTTGCCCAGGGGCGCAAGGTACACTTCCTGCCTCCCTACCGCCACGATCTGATGATCCAGCTGATGGACCTCACAGGCATACACCCCTCCGAGCAGCGCGCCAAGGCAAGCCTGGAGCTCATCATGGCTGTCATAGACCAGCGCGCCGTGAAGTCGGCAGAGGAGATCCTGGAAATAGAGCGTGCATGTGCCATCGGTTATGAGATGCACACCACCGCCATGAAGATGGCACGCCCCGGCATCACTGAGCAGGAGATATGCGGACGCATCTCGGGCATAGCATCGGCAAAGGGCTGTATGGTATCATTCTCGCCCATCGTGACCATGCACGGCGAGATTATGCACGGCTATCCAAGTCCTGCACCTCTGGAGGAGGGCCGTCTGCTCTTGTGCGACTGTGGTGCTGAGACCAACGAGAACTACTGCTCCGACCACACACGCACCACTCCCATTGGCGGACGCTTTACCCAGCGCCAGCGCGAAATATACAGTATCGTGGAGGAATGCCACGACCTGGCTCTCTCCGTGGCTGCACCTGGTGTGAAATGGATGGACGTGCACATGGACGTTTGCCGTCTGATGGCAACACGCCTGAAGGAACTGGGACTTATGAAGGGCGATGTGGAAGAGGCCGTACGCCAGGGTGCGCATGCCATGTTCCTGCCCCACGGCCTTGGTCACATGATGGGCATGGACGTGCACGACATGGAAGGTCTGGGACAGATCTACGTGGGCTTCGACGAGGAGACCCGTCCCAATCTGGAGCAGTTCGGTACCAACTGCCTGCGATGCGGCCGTCGCCTGCAGGAAGGCTGGGTGATGACCGACGAGCCCGGCATATACTTCATCCCTGCCCTAATCGACGACTGGAGAGCAAAGGGCCTGCACAAGGACTTCATCAACTACGACTTGCTGGAGACCTACAAGGACTTCGGTGGCATACGTCTGGAGGACGATATCCTCATCACCAAGGACGGCTGCCGCTTCATCGGCGACAAGCTCATCCCCTACCACATCAACGAGGTGGAGGAGTTCATAAACAAGGCATAGAAATACCAGAATAGCCAGCAATACTGGCCATTCTTTTTACAACAGCAAATACAAACCAATTAAATACATAATCCAATGAACAAGTTTCTCTTAATGGCAGTTGCAGCAATATGCTCTCTGCCCACAATGGCCCAGAAGGCCGACTCTCTCGTGTTCACCACCGTGTTGGAGAACCCTGTAACCAGCATCAAGAACCAGAACAACTCTGGTACCTGCTGGAGCTACTCTGCTCTTGCATTCCTGGAGAGCGAGGTTCTGAAGAAGGACCCCAGCAAGACCGACATTGACCTGTGCGAGTCTTTCCTCGTTAGCAAGACCTATACCGACCGTGCCGACCGCAACGTACGCACTCATGGCGATGCAAGCTTCAGCCAGGGCGGTTCTTTCTACGATGCCATCTTCTGCATGGAGCGCTACGGTTTCATCCCCGAGGGTATCATGCCCTACCCCATCACCCCCTATGGTGACTCTCTGTTCAACTTCACCAACTTCTTCCCTCCCATGGAGGCATACATCAAGGCTATCGCTACAAGCAACGCCAAGAAGATCAACCCCATCTGGAAGAAGGACGTGCAGGGTATGCTGGACAACTACTTCGGCCAGTGCCCCACAGAGTTTGAATACAAGGGCAAGAAGTACACTCCCCAGAGCTTTGTGAAGGACTACCTGCAGCTGGACCCCAACGACTACGTGTCTCTGACCAGCTACACACATCATCCCTTCTATTCTCAGTTCGTACTGGAGATTCAGGACAACTGGCGCTGGGCTACCAGCTACAACCTGCCTCTGGACGAGTTCATGCGTGTAATGGAAGAGGGCGTAAAGAAGGGTTACACCTTTGCTTGGGGTGCTGACGTTAGCGAGGAGGGCTTCAGCCGTCGCACTGGCAAGAACAAGTGCGTTGCCACCGTGCCCGACACCAAGGCAAGCGCTGGCGTAGGTAGCGACCAGAGCCGTTGGACCGGTGAGAAGGCTGGTGCCAAGATTGCACAGGCCGACGCTGCTGGCGAGAAGGTTATCACTCAGGAGATGCGCCAGGAAGGCTACGACAACTGGACCACAACCGACGACCATGGCATGCAGATCTACGGTATTGCCAAGGACCAGAACGGCAAGGAGTACTTCATGATGAAGAACTCTTGGGGCGAGTACGGTCCCTACAAGGGTTTCTGGTATGTGAGCAAGCCCTACGTTGCCTACAAGACCATGAACATCGTCATCAACAAGAACGCAATTCCCAAGGATATCCGCAAGAAGCTGGGCATCTAAGAAACTGCTGACAATACGCTATGAATTACATTTGGCAGTACAACGAGCCAGAGCGTAATAGTCAGGAAATAGCGAATTCACTTGCCAAGGAGCTGGACATAGATCCGGCCCTTGGCAAACTTCTGCTCGACAGGGGCATAAAGACATCCGACGAGGCAAGAGCCTTCTTCCGTCCGCAGTTGACCACTCTGCTGGACCCGTTCCTTTTCCGAGACATGGCAACAGCCGTGAAACGAATGAACGAAGCACTGGGGCGCAAGGAAAGGATACTTATCTATGGCGACTATGATGTCGATGGGGTCACAGCGGTGGCACTCGTGTACAAGTTCCTGTTGCAATACTACTCCAACATTGATTTCTACATTCCCGACCGCAACGACGAGGGATATGGCGTATCCTTGCGAGGCATAGACTATGCCGTGGAGACAGACGTAAAACTTATCATCGTCCTGGACTGTGGCATCAAGGCCGTAAAGGAGATACAATACGCAAAGGAACATGGCATAGACTTCATAATCTGCGACCATCACGTTCCGGACGACGAACTGCCTCCTGCCGTGGCAATCCTCAATGCCAAACGGACTGACGACACATATCCGTATGGAGACCTGTCAGGATGCGGAGTGGGTTTCAAGCTCATCCAGGCATTTGCCAAGAACAACGGCATACCATTTTCCGAGCTCATACCATTGCTGGACCTGTGCGCCGTGAGCATTGCTTCGGATATCGTGCCTATCATGGGCGAAAACCGAATACTGGCATATCACGGACTAAGACAGCTGAACCAAAGTCCTTGTGTGGGCCTGAAGGCTATCATGGAACTATGCGGACTGGAGGACAAGGAAATTACCATGTCCGACGTGATATACAAGATAGGCCCGCGTCTGAATGCTTCGGGAAGAATCGGCAACGGAAGCGCTTCGGTTGAACTGCTTATTTCCAAGGATGCAGAGCAGGCAAAGCACAAGGCAGCACAGATCAACCACTACAACGAGCAACGAAAGGACCTGGACAAGGTGATGACGGAACAGGCCAACCAGATCGTAGCTTCCCTTGTGCACAAATCCGACCATAAGGCCATCGTCATATACAACGAGGAATGGCACAAGGGCATCATCGGCATAGTGGCATCCAGGTTGACAGAAATCTTCTTCCGACCTGCAGTGGTTCTGACAAGAGACGGCAACGTGGCAGTTGGCTCTGCACGTTCAGTTGCCGGTTTCGACATCTATAAGGCCATAGAGAGTTGCCGCGACATACTGGAGAACTTCGGCGGACACACCTATGCCTCAGGTCTGACGCTGAAAACTGAGAATGTAGCCGAATTCAAACGCAGATTCGAGGAGTTCGTGGACAGCAACATCCTGCCCGAGCAGACAGCACCAACACTGGATGTAGATGCTATGCTGGACTTCCAGGACATCAACCGAAAGTTCTTCTACGATCTGAAGCGCTTCCAACCCTATGGTCCATGCAATACCAAGCCGCATTTCTGCACACGCAACGTCTACGACTATGGAACCAGTAAGGTGGTGGGACGCAATCAGGAACACATCAAACTGGAACTGGTTGACAACAAAAGCGACATCATCATGAACGGTATTGCCTTCGGACAAAGTTCGCAAGCACGCTACATAAAGACTAAACGCTCATTCAATATAGTCTATACAATTGAGGAAAACACCCACAAACGTGGTGACATACAATTGCAGATAGAAGATATTGAACCTTCAGAACAGGATTAAAGACACAATGCATAACCTGCAAATTATGCACGACACTTCAAACACACCCAGCCCTTCCGCCCACGACTGGGCAGAAGGGTTGCTTCGTAAATACTGGGGATACACATCCTTCCGCAGTATACAACGCGAAATCATAGACAGCATCTTCGTAGGCAAGGACACCCTGGGTCTTATGCCTACGGGAGGCGGCAAGAGCATAACCTTTCAGGTACCGGCACTTGCCATGGAGGGCACATGCATAGTCGTAACACCTCTCATTGCCTTGATGAAAGACCAGGTGGGAAGACTGCGCCAATTGGGCATAAAGGCTACGGCCGTCTATTCGGGCATGAAGCACGACAAGATCATTGCGGCCTTGGAGAACTGCATCCTTGGCGACTACAAGTTTCTGTATCTGTCGCCCGAAAGATTAAATTCCGAACTCTTCCTGACAAAGCTCCGCCACATGAAGGTGTCCTTCGTTTGCATCGACGAGGCACACTGCATTTCACAATGGGGATACGACTTCCGTCCCAGTTATCTTGCCTTGGGAAACCTAAGAAAAGAACTGCCCGACAAACCCTTCCTTGCACTAACAGCCACTGCCACACCCGAAGTAATAGATGACATACAGGAGAAACTGGGATTCAGGCAGAAGAATGTATTCCGCATGAGTTTTGCACGCCCAAACCTGCATTACTCCCTGCACCGCACCGTTACCGATGAATCCGGTTTGGACCACATACTCAATCTACATCCTGGCTGCACCATAATATATACCAACCGCAGACAAAAGGCAGAGGAGATTTCTTCCATGCTTGGGATGAAGGGAAACTCCGTGACCTTCTTCCATGCCGGACTACCTGACCTGGAGAAGGACTTCCGTCAGCGTGACTGGCAGGAAGGAAGAATACGCATAATGGTTGCCACCAATGCCTTCGGTATGGGTATAGACAAACCAGATGTAAGACTGGTGGTGCATCTTGACCCTCCTGACTCACTGGAGCGCTACTACCAAGAGGCTGGTCGCGCCGGACGTGACGGACAGCCTTCTCATGCCGTTCTTTTCTGCAACGGCAAGGAGATAACCACGCTGCAAAGACAATTGCAACGTACCTTCCCACCCAAAGAAAAAATACAGGAACTCTACGACCACATTTGCTATTTCCTGCAGATAGCAGAAGGAGGCGGATACGAAAGGACACGAGAATTTAAGGTGCAGGAGTTCTGTTTCAACTTCCATCACAGTTTCAGCGAAGTACATCCCATGCTCTCGCTCCTGGAACTGGCAGGATACATACGTTTCACCGATGAGGAAGAAACTATATCACGCCTACACATCACTGCCACACGTTCACAACTTTACAATACAATCCACGGCGATACCGAGATACTGTTCAACTATCTCCTTCGCAGATACACCGGTATATTCCAGGAATTTGTTTACATTGATGAGGAAGACATTTCCGTTGCTACAGGCATGGGGGTACACGAAATCTACGAAAGGCTTGTTGCCCTGGGACAACTGCATATCGTACGTTATATCCCACGCAAGCGCGTACCCTACCTCACACTAACCCGTCCGCGTGTAGAAGGAAAAGAGGTCTTCATCCCTCAGCATGTCTATGAGGAGAGGTACAACCGTTTCAAGAAACGTATCGACGCCGTCATAGACTACGTCACAGACACTACCGAATGTCGCACTTCCATATTGCTCAAATACTTCGGGGAAAAGACAAAAGAGCGGTGCTGTAATTGTGACAATTGCGATGCTCAATATGCACACCCTGCACCAGAAAGCGTTTACGACAAAATATATGAGGACATCAAGTCGCAACTCTGTAACGGTCCGAAATACGGGTACGATCTGAACCTGTCAAAGTATAATCCCGATGACATCGAGCACGTCATCCGCATAATGACAGAAGACGGAGAACTTATACAGGACGGACTGCGACTTTGCCTGAAACAATAAACATAGTAAGGGCAAGCAGTTCTATTTTACTGAATTGAAATTACAATCAATGACTGCTCTTACTATTTCCTTTCCACACACTTGAAATGGTTTCCAATGCCACAGTCCTCCTCCAACCCTATCAACGCCTGCATAGTCCATCATTAATATGCCAACAGGGCGTTTGTCATTCTTGAGACGCTCCAGAACATAGGGATGCAACCATTCTGCATTGCGCTTATAACCCGAGGTTGTTGCCAAAGATGTGCATCCAAGCCATGTAGTAGAGTAACCGCTAAGGAAATTGAAAGTCCATACTTCTGCTGGAGCATCATGCGCCATGGCAAGATACTTGTTCACCACACTCTTTTTAGCAGCACGCTTCTTTGAATCGGTTGGAGCATAGTAATCCTGTACTTGTAATCTTGCTGTCTTACCATTGGCATAGGAGGTTATGCAGGCATCTGTAGCACCATCAGCAGAGTGGTTCCAACCAGAAACATATGCTCCTTTATCTGTTCCAAGATATGAACTACGTGTAAGAAAAATGACCTTTCCTCTTACATCTCCAAGTTTCATGTCAGGAGAGAACACTGCAGCCCTTTCCCCCATATCATGTATAGACTTTCCTACAAGAGATGGCCATAATGCACGTTCTGCCTCGTTTTCACTATCGGGCTCTTCACGCAACAAAACAATGGCAAACTCACTCGGATAATTATCCAACTGAGCACTTAATACGCTCAAAGCTTCGGTTAATGACATCTTAGTCCGAAGCCTTCCATGGTATATATATAATAAGGTGTCATTTACAGCAGGACGAAGATCAAATGCTCTCACACCGCATTCCCACAATTCTTTTAAATTAAGGGACTGAGTTCTTCCAAAACCTGGTGGAGCGAAAAGTCCCTCACCTGTAGCGGCATCATGCGCTCCAGGTATAGATAATGAGGAAACCAACATATCATCCTCAAGCTCCTTCATCCATTGCTCAGTATCAAGACCTTGAGCAAAGGAGGAAGAAACTACAATAAGCTGCATAAGTAAATAAAGCAATATCCAATATCTATTCATATCTCACTAACACGGCATACCGTGTCCTTAAAACTCGAGCATCCGATCAACGTTATACGTTAACTGCTCATCCGTTAACGTATCCACACTCACAGTTTACCAGCCCTAAACTGTCCCCCTGAGACAGGTGGGACGAGGAGCGAAGCGACGGAGGGGGTGGATAGTTTTGCCATCGTTCATCTGTCATCTGAAGAATCGCTATAGTCGTTCCTTGTTCGTTGTGATTGTTGATAGTATTCTCTTGAACATGAAGTCTTTGTTTTATCAACACTTATACACGTTTGTTTACTACTTATCCACTGTATATTTGTGGAGGAGGCAGATTTTTTATTTTCTTAGGGCCGAATTAAAAAAGTTTTAATATCTTTGCGGTATCGTTCTGCACTGCAGCGGCAGTAAATGAATGACTTTATTGAAAAAGGTGTTATTGAAATTATCTTCAACTGGCAAATTCTCGCAAAATTTGAAAAGGAACGAAGATGATAGCAGTAGCACCACATCGTTGGTATGTACAGCCATTATTGGCTCCTTACATAACCTTTGGTGTGGGCTATTGTTTTATCTGTTCCAAAGGCAAATGCGAGAAGCCAGTCAGTTAGATAAAACAAATAGAGTTCCCACACCTTTATTGTATACTCTAATGGCTTTCTCTGGGGATTAGGAGGCGGAAAAATAGAATATTATGAAAAAGTTATTTTCTATGGTGCTTATTATGGCATCGGTGGTGTTTGTGTTTAGTTCTTGTTCAAAAGAAGATGAAAATTCACTGAATGAAAAAACACTTGTTGGGACAACTTGGGAATCCGCAGAGCTAGGTACTCTTACTTCTCTTACTTTTGAGAATAATTCCATTGCAAAATTTACTAAATCTGGCAATATAAATGATATTACGATATATAAATACTCCTATTCGTTTCCTAATATAATTTTTAAACCTACGGAAAAATGGTGTGTTACTTTGGAAGGTAAAATTAAAGATAATACTATGATTATTGAAAATCCAACCATAACAAGTGGTAGTAAAGTAATATATATACTCTATAAAAAATGATATAAGTTGCAAAAGAACATAATGTGTTAGAGTTAGATGTCTAGCTGATGTGTTTAATATAGATACGCAATTCACACACAATCCGCAGCACCCCGATGGAGAGGTACTGCGGATTTCTTGTAGGTAATGTATGGGGGCTCAACACTATTGACTTTGTCGCTCATCGCTAAACGCTCATCGCTCATCGAGTCTAAGGTTCTCCAAGGTACTCTTCGATGACTTGCACCATACGTGGTGTGAGGATACGATGGTTTTCGCGGTAACCGATGGCTTGCAAGGCTTCTAGTAGTCCACGAGTGTGTTCTAGTTCCTGGCGGAAGAGGTGAACGGCTCGCTTGTAGCCACGGCCTGGGTAATAGAGCATGGCGAGGTTGCCAAATTGGTACTTAGAGCGTGAAAGGAGGCGCTTGCGCGCCTTGCCTTTCTTGTTGGGTGATGCTATGCTCATGCTTGTCTTGGTGTGAAGGGTACGTTACTAAAGTTATGATGCATTCTTCTCCGTTGAAGTCTTGACATACATGTTACGCTCTTTGTCGAAACGTATGAAGCCACGGTACATCCATTGTGAGAGCATATTGCGTACATCCTTGCTACTGGTGGAACGACCTGCATCTCTGCGCATATTACGTGCCTGTTCGCGTGAGAACTCCATGGGTAGAAGAGGTAGCAGGAAGGTATTGTAGCGTGTGTTGTCGGGCGTAGCACCTACACTGCTTTCAATCAGGTCTCCAAAGTAGTATAACTTGCACCATAGGTCATAATCTATGCTCCATGTGGCAAAGTCTTCTATCTCCTTGCTCCATTGGTTGCCATTCATGATGTAGAGCATGACGGCACGCCAGAATCCAATCTGTAGAGAGCGTTTCATAAAGGGGACCATGTACTTCATATCCTTCTTGCGCAGGGTGTCTATCTGACGAAGACGTTCACGCTCAGCCCATTCTTCTGCTTCGGCACAATATATGGTACCTGTAGCAGAACGGAGATTCTCGATATAGGGAGCAAGTCCTTTCTTGTACTCATCGTCAAAGTTGCCATAGACAGGCATCTCGTCGCCAAAATCATTCTCGTCAACCATCAGCGTAGCTATCGTTGCGCGGGTAATGGTACCGTTGTGGAATTCATTTTTGAATACTCTGCGTGCCGTAGCTGGTGTGGTGCTCACATTGAAGCTCCAACGTAATTTGGGTACAACCAATGATACTGCCGTAGCTGATACGCGCTCCTGACCATAGCGTGCTCCATCGTAAGCGGAACGCATTATCTCGGAGAGACCATTGAGGCGTTGCAATTTTTCCAACTCCTCGGCATAGGTATAGAGCGAGTATCCTTGAGCATCCATGGCACGTTTGACAAAGGCAGGGTCTGTCATATTGGCCTCTACTATACGGATGGGTAGCGAGGGAGCCTTGGGTTTGTCCTTGCTTGCGCCTCGACAAGAACACTCTTCACGCCATTGTGTTTCTGCCTCACGGTTCTTGTCGTCTTCTATGCTGATGGACTCCAGGATGCACTCGCAAGGCATACGAGTAGCCGTTTTGCCCTCGGATTGGGTGGCATTGGTGATATTGAAGAAGCAAGGCTCTTGACACTGATTATCGATATAGTGAAAACTGACCTCGTGCAGGTGAATGCGCCATGCTGCAAAGGAGCTGATGGCTGCGGCTGGGCGTCCCTTTTCGGGAATAACGCTTACTAGATGAGCAATGGCAGGAGGCAAGACTGCAGGCATGCTAGGTGGCAAGGTCTCGTTGGTCTCTGGTGCGCTAGAGGCATGGTTAGCCTTGTTGGTAGCTCGTTCTATGGCACGCTGTAGGTCGCTAGGGATATAGGGTAGCATCTTGGCCTTCAGAGCGTTGTTGATGGTACGGAGATGCTCTGTCTGAGAGAGTCCATAGGTAGGTACTAGCCTCTGCAATATAGCCACGTTAGGCCCCACAAGGTGTCGCATTAGGGCAGTCATCTTGAACACCTGTTCGTTACGGTTACCACTCTTGGCAGCACCACCGCCAACACAATGCTCTAGCTCATTGACGATATCCTCCAGCAGAGCCTCATCTGTGATGGTGCCATAGGCATTCTGATAGGACTCAGGAACCTTGTAATCGCCTGTAATCGCTTGATGCACTGGCTCGGCATCTTGCTTTATATCCTGTGATTCAGCAGTAGCTTGCCCAGAGATTTCACTATCCATCTCTGCGCTCTTCTCCTGATCGAATAGTAGGTCTGTGTTCAGACAGAAGAGGTCCTCACGTGAGGTCATAAAGTAGAGACGGTTGAGGTTCTTGCATTTAGAATCGCATGGATATGGTAGGATGGCATTCCATCGCTCTTGCTCCTGTTCGATGGTAAGTCCTGCTGTACGTTTTACTACCAAGCGCCATCCTGGTGCAGAAGGTGTAGCGTATGCCATAGCTATGATTTTGCTGGGCTCTATGCCAAAGGCTGACTTGATTCTCTCGCAAGTGATGAAGTACTGCTCCCTTGCCGTCATATTGCACCCTTCGCATGGGTCGATGTCCAGACCGATGAGGTTTGATGGCGTGAAGCATTCTGCATCTCGGCACGTGTGCCTGTTTTCACCCTGCTTAGCCACCTCGTTCACATATGCCTTGGCAAGCTCTGGTGAATACAGTCCGTTGAAGATTACGGCGCTGAGTGCCTTTTTAGAGTTCTCGTCGCCCGAAGCTCGGTAGTTGTCCACAAGCATTCGTGTAGCCTTGGCATCTAGTATTCGGTTGAGTACCTCGATATCCAGAGGCTTAGGCTCGGTATCGCTTACGTTGTTTACATACGACAGGAAGGGAGCATTGATGGCCTTCTCAATAGCTGTGTCGATTACCTTAGTCATGTCACCGTTTGTTGTTTCAAAATTTACATTAGTCATAATATTATTCTTTTTAATGTCATTGAGTTTTGATTATTCTTTGTGATTGAGGGTAGAAGCACCACCCCAAGTGGTGAGCGAGTGGGCTTCTACTAAAGAGGTAATTAGTTTGGAGTAGAGGAATAGCAACTTTTCAATACGTATTCAAAGAATTTGCTATCAAGGAACTTCTTTACTTCATCGCACTCTTGCTCATAGAACAATGACTCATTTCGCTTGTCATGCTCTATCTTGAGTTGCATAAAATCAAAGTACATAGACAGTAGTGCGCTAACCAGGTGCTGGTGGTATTCATACATAGGATACTCAAGATTGGGCTTAGCCAACACTCTGAACGTTCCACTAGACATCTGCTCTCTCTTGAATTCCATTTTGTCACTTAACTGCTTTTCGCTTACAACCTTCTTCTTACCTGTTCTACTAGTTCCTTTCTCTATCGCTTCCTTGAGACGTAATAGGGAAGCATGTAGCTCCTCATTATACACGATACCTTCTTCCACTAGATTAGAAACGAGACTCCAAATTTTCTTCATATTCTTTTATGTTTAGATTGTGATTAATTTTAACTATCTCCTCTGCGATGACATCTTGGTACATCTGACCAGTGGAGGGGTTCTCTGTTGCCTTGAAGCGTAGTGATACAGCCACTAGCTCGCCAGGTTGGTATTGCTGGTTGCTCCACGGTGGGAACAACTTCACTGCGTAGGATGGAGCATACTCCGTGCCTAGTTCCTTTAGCTTGAGCATACACATTCGTACGCTATCACCTACTGATTTGCTACTTGGCACATTTGCTATCGCAGACTGTGCCACTACTATGAGAATTATTTTCATCTTTTAATTCTTTTTAGTTGTTAGACAATTCGCTTCCTCAAGTCCCCGTCCTCTCATACACACATATTATATATATTTAAGCGCGCCATGTGTGTTGCTTTGGAACACCGTCTTGAGGTTTGCGAGTGCAAAGGTAGCCCAAAATCCCCGGTATGCCTTTTATGTTTTTTGTGGATAAATGATGCGGTGATTTTTTCTTGCAAAAAAACAAAACAAGGGCAAGTCCTTTGGAGACAAGCCCTTGTTTATTAAGTAATTATACAGAAAGATTTTTTGTTAAAATTTTCCGATATTCTTTTTTGTGGAAAATATGTTTAATTTATGTGAAATATGCTTTTTGTGGATAATTAGCTGTGCTCATTTAGAAAGTTTTCCACCTTGTTTTTCCAATGTGGTTTTCTTGCTTCTTTATTCTCTGTGCGAAGAATGTTTTCATAACCGTCAATTACGCAATCGAAGCTCAAAGCGCAATCGTCTGCCAAAAAGCGTGCACCGGCACCAGCTGCGAATTTGAATCCATCTATGGTATTCTTCCAGTGGTCGCAAAAACAAAGGAAGCTTGCTGTTATCTCGTTGTCCTGTTCACAGTTTATCTTGTTCGACTTCAGATTTTCGCTTTCCAGGAAGGATAGAAACAGAGCAGCTTGTTGGCCGGAAACGTCAGGGTTAGAGAAGAGAGTCTTTGCACGTCGTCCTCTTCTGCTCTGGCTTGGGGGCGTGGCGTCTGTAGAGTTAGATGCGTTGGCCTCGGTCAAGTCTTGTGCAGGGGCTGCCGCATGTGTTTCTTGTGGTTCTATCTCCTGTGCCACTTGACTTGACTTGTTATTGTCTTCGCTGTATTTTTTCTCAGGTTCGGGAAACATGGCAAGGGCGTCAATCCTCTTTTCATACTTTTGGTACACATCATATGGAATATAGCGTCCTGCAGCACCTTTTGAATGAATCATATGGCCGATGACACGTTTCTCGCTCCACTCCTTGGCAGTAAGGTTTTCCGCATATCTCACCATAGCATCGAGAAGTTTCTCGACTGGGTGGGGTGGAGGGTTTAGTCGCTTTATTAAAATGTCAAGTGCCTCCTGTTCCTTATGCTCTTCTTCACATAAGTCATATATGCTTTCCAAAAGCAAAAGTGCCGTGTTGATATGTTTGCATGATTCGGATGTTAGTATATCTAATTTTTTATTGCTTTGTTCATATTCCTTGAACAGATAAGCTCCAAATGCAAGTACTATATCCCGTGCACGAGAACTGCGTGATGGGGTGTCCGCCAGGGCATAGTAACTTCTTTTATCGTATTCGGGGTAATCTGTATTCGCTGCGTGGATAGCTATCGCATAGGCGTCGTTTAACATATCCAAAAACTCATCCGCGGTAATGTCGTTAATTACTGTGTCAACTATCTTTTTAATTCTATAGTTGGCACATGCCCTGTTCTCAAAATCGCAATCCGAAAGAGTGCGGAATGTGCCTCTCAATACTCCCACTGTTATGGGTTGACTTTCGCCATCCGCCTCAATGTCTTTTTGCCACTGCAAAGCACGTTTCACCGCTTCTTCCATACACGCCTTTACCTTCTCCGAACCGACATCGGGTAATCTAAAATCTTCTAATTT
>JAZRII010000022.1:0-9378 GCA_045645225.1 Bacteroidaceae bacterium
CGGTTCTGGTTACATGTTCGAGACCACCTTCCAGCGCGAGGCTACCTCTGACCTCACCGGCGAGCGCGGTTCTTTGATGGGTGCTATCCAGGGTCTTCTGCTTGCTCAGTACGAGGTTCTGCGCGAGAACGGCCACACTCCTTCCGAGGCTTTCAACGAGACCGTAGAGGAACTGACCCAGTCACTCATGCCTCTCTTCGCACAGAAGGGTATGGACTGGATGTATGCCAACTGTTCTACCACTGCTCAGCGTGGTGCACTCGACTGGATGGGCCCCTTCCACGATGCTTGCAAGCCCGTTGTTGAGAAGTTGTACGCTTCTGTAAAGAGCGGTAACGAGGCACAGATCTCTATCGATGCCAACTCTAAGCCCGACTATCGTATCGGTCTGGAGAAGGAGCTCGCCGCCCTGCGCGAGAGCGAGATGTGGCGCACCGCTGAGACCGTTCGCCAGCTCCGTCCCGAGAATAACTAAGGAACGGAAGGACCCCCTCAATCCCCCTGCAGGGGGCGAAGAGGGTCTTTAGAAGAATGACTGAAACAACGTTCGACGCCCGAAGGGGCTGAAGTCAATGTCATTCTGTGCTCTCTGAGGGTCGCAATTCCCATTGCGACGTGCGGACAACCCCGTAGGGCAGAGGGTGAGCGGATGAGCGGATGAGCGGAAAACTATCCACCCCCTCCGCTTCGCTCGTCCCCCTGTCTCAGGGGGACAAAGCAAACGGAAAAGTAAAATCGGAAACGAGTAACGCTGTCATCCACTTTCTCCCCCTGAGACAGGGGTGAGTCCCGCAGGGGAGGGGGTGGACAAGAGCGTTGAGCGTTGAAGGTTTAACGTTGAGCGGTGAGCGCAATCCAATAACGGTAGAGCAAAGATGCAAGAGCGGTGAGCGGAATCTGAGTTTCCGTATACTCAGAGTATGCCGATTACTCAGATATTCCGATTGTTCCGACTGCTCCGAACAATATCTTATCAAGGAGTCCATGCCCCGATAAAAAGGGATGCATGGACTCCTTTTTTGTTTCTTTTGCCAATGTCTCGTCGAGGGCACAAACCTATTCTTAACTTCTTTACGCGGGCTTGGTAGAAAAAAACTTGCCTCCCCCTTGCAACACTTTGAGCAAAATCATTGCCTATTGTACTTTAATCATTATTTCTTCTGTGTTAGCGATGTTTATCTGCATCATTTTACCAGAATCTGCATCATAAACATTAAAAATGATGCAGTTTTTTCTTTTATGATGCAGAAAAGCATTAACTTTACCCCATAAATAATATAAGGTATGCATACATTTGATTACAAGGAAACTCCCAAGCAGCTATTGATACCCGATATTGTAAATATGCTATCCTCATTGCATGAGTTCAAAGGAAAGCAGGAGTTGTACATAGAAGCAGAGTCTGATGTATTGACGGCATTGTTGGATATAGCCAGGATTCAAAGTACCAAGGCATCCAATAAGATTGAAGGTATATATACATCAGATGAGCGATTGGAAGCATTGGTGATGGATAAGGCTGAGCCTCGTAACCGCTCAGAAGAGGAGATTGCAGGATATAGAGAGGCTTTGGCTACTGTTCATGACAGTTATGAGTATATCCCTATCCGCCCGAATAATATTCTGCAATTGCATCGCGACTTATACAGTTTCAGCAGTAGCGATACAGGAGGTAGATTCAAGAATACGGATAATGTTATAGCGGAATCGGGTAAGGATGGACAACATCATGTCAGATTTATGCCAGTCCCTGCGTTTCAGACACCCGAAGCGATGGAGAATTTGTGTAACGAGTATAGTAATGCCATTGAACGCTCAGAGTACGACCCATTGTTATTGATACCGATGTTCATTCTTGATTTCCTCTGTATCCACCCGTTTAACGATGGTAATGGACGCATGAGCCGTTTATTGACTTTGCTGTTATTGTATCGCAGTGGATATATTGTGGGGAAATATGTCAGTATGGAAATGTTGATAGAAAGGACAAAGGAAACCTATTATGAAGCTTTGCAGAACAGTTCCATTGAGTGGCACAACAACAAAAGTGATTACACATCATTTGTAAGATATTATCTGGGAGTTGTATTGAAAGGTTACAATGAATTCCAAGACCGCATAGAACATCTGAAATATCGTAGGTTGTCAAAGGCTGATAGAGTTAAGGCGGTGTTTGAAAAAAAACTTGGTTTAGTAAAAAAATCAGATATAGCCACACTTTGTCCCGATATTAGCGAAACAACTATTGAACGTGCCTTGAAGGAATTGCTTGAGGTTGGTTTCATTGAGAAGCTTGGTAAAGGACGAGCTACGGGTTACGTGAAGAGGTAATCAATTAATTTTATAGAGGTTGATAGTTTCAAAATAGACATGAAGGTGCAGTGCCAGTTACAGGTCTGCACCTTCTTTTGGGGTACATTCTGCATCAGCATTGGTTTACGCAGGCGAACCATAATATCAGGAAATGCATAGTCTATAGGATAGTGTCACGAGAAAGTCAGATGCACTTATTTTGTTTACTAAGGGCTTTTGCCTGAAAGGTGTAGATTGAGGTCTAATAAAAAAACTTGCCCCAAGCTGCAACACTTTGGGCAAAATCTTCGTTATATAGGCAGAAGACAATAAATTTGATGGAAGCGGACTACAGAGACATCATCCTCGGATGCAGGAAAGAGAGGCAGGGGGCGCAACTTGCCTTCTACGACCTGTTTGCTCCTGCCTTGTATGCATCGGCCTTCCGCTTGCTCAATAATGAATGGGAGGCTGAGGAGGTGGTACAGGAGATTCTGCTGAAGGTGCTCACAGACACATCTCTGCTGAACCACGAGGCAGACGCGATGCAGAGGATGCTGAGGCGCATGACCATAAACCTGTCCATCGACCATCTGCGACGGCGCAAGGTGGTGTGGGAGGAATGGAGCGACAACCTGGCGGAGCAGTCCGTGGAGAGCATAGAGCAGGCGATGATACGCCAGGAGGATGTAGCGCAACTGTATTCGGCTATTGCCATGATGTCCGAGAAGGACCGGGGCATCCTAATGCTATCCATCGTAGAGGAACTTACAACGGAGGAAATATCGCAAATCCTTGGCATACGGCCGTCCAGCGTACGTTCGCAATTGTCCAGAGCCAAACAGAGACTAATAAAGCTATACAGATATGAATAAGAAAGACAATACCAGACTAAAGCAACTGATGGAGCAGGCATGGCCAGTGCCGCCACAGCCTGCAGGAAGCCGTGAGCGCTTTGCACAGAGATTGTCGCAAGCCCGAGGCACGCAGCGCAGACATTGGTTCTATGGCGTTGGTTCGGCTATAGGCATTGCTGCGTCTGTGATAATAGCTTTCCTGATGTTGCACCCCCAATCAGATGTTCCTGCCACAGAACTTTCCGTCCAGCAAACTCTCAGCGCCAGCATTGCCGAGGTGAAGGGCTACTATAAAGCCCAGATGTGGAGCGAGACGGAGTTTATTATGGAACTAAGCAAGAATCTCGACCCCGAATTGCGCCAGAGGCTATTGATGGAAGTGAGGCTGGTAAACGAAACTCCAGACTCAATAATGTTAGACATCATGAAGCAGGAAATCGACGAAGACCAAAAGATATACTATATCACATCGATGTATATGGCACACCTGCGCAGCCTTAAGTATATGCATGAGGCCCTCAGCGACAAGACAATGGCAATCAAGTAAAACCTATAACGTATATACAATTATGAGAAACATTATCAAATCTATTCTTTTAGCACTTCTCGTGTTGTTATCCCCAAATTTCATTCATGCGAGCAAGCAGGCTAAGATGGCAAAAAAAAGTGGAGAGATAAGAATAAAGGATGTGTCTCCCCATAAAGGACTGAATCTGAACTACAATTATGGCGAGATGGAACTTGTGTTCTGGGACAAGAACGAGATTGTGCTTAAGTATGACGAATGTGTCAGAGCTTCATCACAAAAACGTGCCGATGAAATTCTTCAACAAAGAATTGCCATTAAGTCTATTGAGGGACATTATTTTAGGGTAGGAAATGCTGATGACTCGTCCGTTAGTTTCAACAGCAAATGGACCGTCTACGTCCCCTCCCATATATCGTCAGTAGCTGCCTCTAACAGCTTTGGCAACATAACAGTAGGAAAAGGTTTTCCTGGGCTTATACGCATCGATGTACAGAATGGTGATGTGAATATACCCGAAACCAAGGCTATGTGCGTGGTAGAGCTGACGCATGGCAACTTTTATGTGGGCAATGCCGCTTACCTGAACATGACCACAAAGCATGCCAACGGCACCATCTCTTTTGCCCAAACACTGAAGGTGCAGGCCGAGCACGCAGACTTCTGCAAAATTGACAAGGCAGACGTCATGACAATAAATAGCAAGCACTCCAAGATAAAGGTAGGCAATGTGGGACAACTGAGTTCCCAAGGCTCGTACTCTACTCTGGAGGTGAACGAACTGTCTGGTCTGGCCAATATAAGAGATATGCAGCACTCTACCATCGAGATGGACAAGTTTCTGGGCAAGTTAGATGCCACGGACCTGTCGTATTCCAAGCTGAACATCACAATTAGCAAGTTCAACCACACTCCTTTTATCATGGTGACGGACCTTGACTATACCGATGTAAAGGTGAAGCTTCCCGCCAGTTTGAGAACATCTACTTATGTTAACTGCAAGGGCTCATGTAGATCCATATCCTCAGGTACCGCCAAAATTAAGTCATCAGCACCATGGTCTTCTCCTAATGGAATTAGCTCGCACGTATTTCAGAATACGGAATCCTTTACCCCTAACTCTCTGATAGACATAAACAACGAATCCTATGGCACTATCCTGATTGAGGAATACTGATTTCTGTTACAACACACAACATCAACCGCCGCACTTGTCAAATACAGGTGTGGCGGTTTGTGTTGTCTATATTAATTTTGTGTTGTCTATATTAATAATGTATATGTTCGTAGAGAGAGGGTACAGAATGTTAAATTTGAGGCAATGTACTATGATTGTAGTATAAAAGGTTTGGTTGATTAGTCCTATATGTACTATCTTTGCAGTAGAAAAGATTGAAACAGGCAAGATATTATTACCAAACGTAACACATTCACCAATAAAATTATGGAAAACAGCAAGAAGAATCTTACCAAGGCCGAACTGAATGTCATGAACATTTTGTGGGACAAGGGGCAAGCCACCGTGAGTGAGATAATCGGCGAGATGAGCGAGCCCAAACCTGCCTATACCACCGTGCTCACGGTGATGCAGGTGCTGACACGCAAGGAGGTGGTACAGCCCGAGCGCCAGGGCAAGGCGCATGTATTCCGTCCGTTGCTCTCGCGCGAGGAGTACATCGACGGTTTCTTGAACGAGACCCGCGATACGGTGTTCAAAGGCTCGGTGCGCAGTTTCTTCTCCTACTTTGTAAAGAAAGAGAGGTTGAGCAAGGAGGAGGTGCAGCAGCTGCTGGACGAGATAAACAGAGAGGAGTAACCAACATCAACCACAATCACACTTTGACGACATGACTATACTACAGAATTTGATGACCCTGCTCCAGGCCTATGGCGCTCTGCTACTGGTGTCGGCCCTGCTGATGGCTTTCTATCATGTGGTGATGAACGGCAGGCAATCGTTCCGTTTCCAGCGCCTATATCTGTTGGCCATCCCCGTGGTATGTCTGATGCACATTGCCACATTGATGGTAATACCACAACTGACACCCGAACCCATGGTGTTGACAATGACACATAAGGAACTACATGCCTATAAAAGAATAGCCCCTGAAACCAACGTTATTGTTCACGACGAGACACCCGTTTCTACCGAAACGATGAACTCTCCCATTCAGGTGCATTCCGACACCTCTAACTATACGCAATCACAGGCTCCCAACAAGGTGTCATCCACCGAGCAATCAGGCGTTACACTAAGTTCTAAGGATATTACAAGCCTCATCAGCATAGCCATTCCCTGCATCTCGGCAATTCTGTTGCTGATGGCACTGGTGCCATTGATGCGCCTGCATCTTCGTCTGCGCAACCTGAAGGATTTTACACCTGGCAAGGACCACAACTTGGTGCGTGCCTCATGGGTCAGCACCCCGTTCTCGTTGGGCAAGACCATCTTCCTGCCCGAAGGAAGGACACAGGAGGCTGAGGATGTTTTCATCCGCCACGAACAGGCGCATATCCACAACCGCCACTATATAGATGTGTGGTTCATAGAGATCTTGGTCCGCATGCTATGGTTCAACCCCATTCTGTGGTTAGTACGCAAGACGCTCCGAGATATACACGAGTTTGAAGCCGACCGTTGCGTTCTCTCACAAGGCATCGACTCACATACATATCAGTGCCTATTGGTACAGGAAGCTTCGGGGGAATGCATCATCGTGGCCAATGGTTTCAACCGGTCATTCATTCGCCGACGCATCAAGGAGATGAAGCGCAAAGGCATCACTCTTGGCAGAGTTGGAAAATTGGCGGCCATTCTATGGATTCTGACCATAACAGGTGCTATGGCCATATCTGCCATGCCCGACAAGAATGTTGTTGTGGTGCATTTGGAGGATGAGGTTCTGTATGTTGACACCTGTTACGATGAACCTCTGGGTGTAGATACCTGTTACTCAGCAATAACCATAGCAGGACAAGATGCCCACAAGGCTGCGCTCCAGATCGGCAAGGAGTTGGAGGAAGGTAAGAAGGTGGCAAGTGTGATGGTTTACCGCATTGACACAATTACATTCATTCCCACATCCGGAGATACACTTAAGATAAGCTATACTGTGGGCCGAGACACTCATCAGGACGTCTGGAATGTGCAAAAGATGTACCTCAATTACGAGCCCTATTCCATGCGCTATGTGCTGAAGAGCATTCCCTGCAAGCATGTAGAGTATAATCCTGATGGCAAAGATCCGTTCGAGAAGTTCCTCACCGAAGAGAGAATCAAGGACAACCCTCTGCCCAGACAAGCCTCAGACGGACACCCGATATTGTATTACGATGACATCAAGGAGCATACTGAAAGGATGGCGGACCCAACCTTCACCAACAAGCCAATAATCCAACGTTTGGAAACAGAGACCCTGGTCACCTACAGCTTCGTCTGCACCTCGGATTTCCAACTGATGCGCTTTGGCGGCCCAGACAGTTATCTGGTGGACACCGAGACTGGCACTCACTACAAGGCCCGTCGCAGCATTCCCGCCAAGGCATGGCACAACTTCTATCTGTGTGGTATGAAAAACAAGGGAGGTTGCGTTACGGTGGTGTTCCCCCCATTGCCCAAGTCGGTAAGGTACATAGCCTTCTACCAGGTCAACGACCAATTGCAGAATGGATACATGCATCCCGACTACACCGACCCAAAGTATATCGGAAAATCATTGGAATCGATGGTAAAGAAGTTAAAAAATAAATTACAAACTAATACACACTAACCCTATGAAGAATTTGATCTACATCTGCCTATTGGCCATTGCCCTTGGTTCTATGTCATCATGCCGGCAAACCGAGTATTTCATCGCCAACAACACCTATAACGACGAAAGCGGAATCATTGGTATCGATGTCCACACCATCACAAAGGCTCCCGACTTGATGGCCCGAATTGTGGAACGTGTCAATGCCAGGTACATCCAGTACGACACCACCCCAGAGTTTCGTATTCCTCACCTTAAACAGCCTGCCCAGGACTACGACTCGTTGGACTACAATACATTTGCCGTTTACACCCAGGCACACACCGTGGCTTCCATGAAATATGCCACCCGTTTGCAGAGGATAGCCATCTGGTGCACCAAGGAGGCCACTTATCTGGCTTGGGTGGACGAACAAAATTGGACAAAGAAGTATTACCACAGCTCGCCAGCCCAATATCTGCGCGATAGCAAGACGGGCAAGATATATCCAATCAAGGGTATGCTGGGTTATCCCATGGGTCAGACTTATTGGATGGAGGGGATTCCGGGCGAATGGACATGCCGCGTGCAAATATATCCGCCTCTGCCCAAGGAGTGCACCACCATTGACATAATGTATGGCCGTGGCAAACAGACACAAATTCCAGGCACAACAGGTTGGACCAATCCCACTAATCTGTATAATGTGAAGGTCGCCGCCCTGCAAATACAACAATACATTGCCAATTTCAAGCCAACAGAGGTGGTGGAGTAGGGGGATGTCTTGAAGTCACTGTTGAAACCTTGATGGGTCAGAGAGTTGCTGATAGCGGTTCGCCGAACAGCTAATAGCGGTAAAATTAACGGCTGATAGCGGTTCGCCGAACGGCTGATAGCGGTAAAATTAACGGCTAATAGCGGCAAATTGAAGTGCAAATGGTGGTTCGCAGAAGTGCCCGTTTGTGAAGAGCATCGAAAAAAATGTTTCAACTTGCAACGCATATGGCGGAATTTACGTTTAATATATATAATCCCCAATGACCGATTTGGGATAAAGCGCGAACTCCACACGCTATTGTCACACTGTTGTCACACTATTGTCACGACTCATTGCATAGATGTTTCCTTGCTAATGTATAACTTTGCATCGGAAATCTGCCTATTACTACGAATAAACGTTAAAATGTTCATAATAAAAAAAATACGTCTAATAAATGTTGCAAGGGTGAGGCTTTATGCATAACTTTGCAAAGAACCTCTAAACCTTTAACCATTAATCGCTCATCTCTCACAGTTAACCGTTAAAACAAACATACCAATGAATCCAAAGAAACTTCTATCCATTCTGTTTGCCTTCTGTGCTCTTGGTGCTATGGCACAAAAGTATCAAGTCAGTGGCACTATCATAGAGGCTGACACCAAGGAGGTGTTGCCTCAGGTAAGTGTTCAGCTGCTTGGCAAGGACTCCACGCGTATTGCTGCTACCAACACCAATGAGAAGGGAGAGTTCCTGCTGAAGGCTAAGGCAGATGGAGAATACATTGTGGTGGCCAGGATGATGGGTTTTGCACCCTTCGTGCGCAATGTGATGTTGACGGCAGAGCGCCCGTCGGCAACAATGAACATAGGCATGAAACCCTCCACCAAGGAACTGGACGAGGTGAACGTTTCTGCCCTGTCGCGCATGATGACTATGAAGAAGGACACGCTCCTGTTCAGCAGTGCTGCCTTGCGCCTGCCGCCTAATGCGTCGTTGGCAACGCTGATGAACCAGTTGCCCGGCATAGGCATAGACAAGGACGGCAACATGACCTATCAGGGCAAGGTGGTGAACCAGATTCTGGTGGACGGCAAGCCTTTCTTTGGCGATGTGAACACCGCCCTGGCCAATATGCCCACCGATGCCGTGCAGAACGTGAAGATATACGATAAGACGGACGAGGAAAAGGAATACCGCGGGGAACTGGATACG
>JAZRII010000023.1:0-18990 GCA_045645225.1 Bacteroidaceae bacterium
AGTTGTCTTCCTAAGACCGCTTGGCCTCCGACTTTTGTGACATTTAACCTACTTGCGGACGCTGCACGCAGCGTCCCTACTGTTGGGTGTTCCGTTTGCAGTTTTCGATTTCAGTTTTCCGTGTTCCGTTTGCAGTTTTCCGTTTACTCTGTCCCCCTGAGACAGGTGGGACGAGGAGCGAAGCGACGGAGGGGGTGGATAGTTTTCTGATTTCAGTTTTCCGTTTTCCGTTCTCAGATTTCCGTTCTAATCCACCCCCTCCCCACTGCATGGGACTCCCCCTGTCTCAGGGGGAGAAAGAGGGGAAGGACCCTTCCGTTTTCAGCTTTCAGTTTTCACCTTTCCGTTCTCAACGTCCGTATGCCTTGATGACAAGTTCGCCAAACAAACCATTTGCCCATGAGAACCATGAACGGGTGAAGTCCTTTGGATTACTGGGATTGAAACTCTCGTGCATGAAACCGGTACCGCCATCCGTTTCAACAAGGATGTTTACGCATTCGCGCTGTTCCTTGATGTCGGTGCTGGTCAGTCCCTTCATGATTATGCTCATAGGCCATATCTTGTTGAGACCAGTATGGGGCGAACCTATAGCACCAATCTTCTTGCCATTGAACGTTCCGGAGAAGTAATAGGGATTATCCTCGCTGAATACCATACGGCGAGTGTTCTGGTAAATGGGGTCGTTGATGGGAACCAGTTCTGGGCACAGATATGGCAACGACAGAAGCGAGGGGGCATTGGCATCGTCCATAAGCAAGTGAGAACCATAGGCATCCACCTCAAAAGCATAGACCTTGCCATACTTTGGGTGCTCTACGGTAGCATGCTTCTCCAGTCCCTGACGTATATCGTCGGCAATGGCAAGACACTCCTTGGCAGTTGCCTCGTCCTTATTGACCTTTGTGAGGATAACCGCCGCCTTGCGCAATACACTCTCTGCAAAGAAGTTGCTGGGAATGAGGAAAGGGAATATCTGGCTATCGTCGGAAGGACGGAAGGCACTGGCTATCATGCCGCAATGCTTGGCAGGATGTCCATAGCCATAGTTGCTGGACGTATCGTGCAGGAAATGTGTGGTACGCTGGAATTTATAGCTGGTCTTGGGACCATTGGCACGCTGCTGCTCGCGGAAGAGAGCCAGAATCTCGCCCATGGCCTGCTTCCACAGGTCGCCGAATATACTGGTATCACCTGTCAGCAACCAATACTGGTATGCCAGACGTATGGGATAGCAGAGAGAGTCTATCTCGTACTTGCGCTCGTGCACGCCCTTCTTCATCACGGTATAGTCCGATGCCCAATGGCTCACCTTGGTCGTATCGCTCAGGAAGGCATTGGCATAGGGGTCCAGGCAGATAAACTCAAGTTGCTGAAGTATAACACCACGAATCAACTTGGCAAGTTCGGGGTCGTCCTTGATGTACTGGATATAGGTCCACACCTGTGCACCTGAGTCGCGAAGCCACATGGCGTCGATATCGCCGGTAATAACAAATGTGCGGTCTTCCTCGGGAAATACCGTGGTGTCCAAGGTGTTTGGGAAACTGTTCTGGAACATCTGCCATAGTTTGGGCGAAACACCAACGAGTCGCGAGTGCATATCCTTGATCTGCTTCTCCACAGCCTTGCTGTTGAAGCAACGCTTCTCCACTGGCGGACGATGGTAGAATGTGTCCGGTGCCTGGATGGACACTGGAACCTGCTCTGGTATATTTGATGCCATTGCTCCTGTTGCAAGAGCGCAAGCCATCATGAAAGTCTTTATTCTCATATTGATATTAATTAGGTTGTTTGTTTAAGTAGTCGGTATTTAACCGAGGACATCTGTAGGGACGCTGCGGCAGCGTCCGCCTCGTGATATTCTGTCGTATCTTAGTTTCGGACGCAGCACGCTGCGTCCCTACTGCTGGGTGTTTTCCAACTTCTGCCTTCAGTCTGGTATTGTAGGGACGCTGCGTGCAGCGTCCGCATGATATTCTGTCGTATCCTTGTTTCGGACGCAGCACGCTACGTCCCTACTGTTGGGTGTTTACCAGCGTCAGCCCCTACTGTGAAAGCAGTTTTCCGTTTTCACCTTTCACATTTCACCTCTTAAGTTCTGCCTCCAGAACACCGCCTGCCATGATTTCGGCGTGGGTGATATAGGTGCGGTCGAGACGCTTGCCGTTCAATTTCCAACGCTTTACTGCAGTACCCTTGCCCTTGGTGCGGACGGTGAAGGTCTTGCCCTCTGCTACATCAAATGAAGCCTCGCGTGCCAGAGGAGCAGACAACTGGTAGATGCCGCCACAAGGCTCAACCTGATACAGACCCATGGCAGCCATCACATACCATGCCGACATCTGACCGACGTCCTCGTTGCCGCAGACGCCATCAGGCTGGTCGGTGTACATGGTCTGGAACACCTCATGAATGCGTCGGCTCGCCTTGTCGGGCTGGCCAAGGTAGTTATATATATATAAGGTGTGGTGCGAAGGCTCGTTGCCATGGGCATACTGACCGATAAGACCAGAAATGTCGGGATTGGCATCGGCATTCAGTTTGCTGTCGGCAAGGAACAGACTGTCCAGACGCGCAGCAGCCTTTTCCGTACCGCCCAGCAGTTCTACAAGTCCATTCACGTCATGAGGCACGAGCCACAGATACTGCCAGGGAGTTCCCTCGGTGTAGTCCTTGGTGTGATGCGAGGGGTTGAAGCCTTCGACAGTGCGGAAGTTGCCAGACTTGTCCTTGGCACGGAAAAAACCGACACGCTCATCGTAGATCTTCTTGTAGCACATGCTCAGGTTGTGGAAACGCACGCTGTCCTCCTTGTGCCCGAGGCGGCCTGCCACCTGCGCTACACTCCATGCTGCCAGATAATACTCCATATTCTTGGAAACGGTCTCTATCTCGGGACTGTCGAATGTCAGGTAGCCATACTTCCACAACTCTTTCTTACCACGGTCGGGGATACCGCGATACTGGAATCGGCGGCGCTCAGGTTCTGTTTCGGGGTCGCCCATACTCTGCTTCAGGTACTGGAAGGCCTTTTCATAGTCAAAGCCCTTCACGCCCTTCAAGATCATATCTGCCAGAACTGGAACACCTGGTTCGCCAACCATGCAATAGGTGTCGGTACTGTGCAGATGCCACATGGGCAACTCGCCATGCTCCTTACAGATAGCCATCATTGTCTTTGCCCAATCGGTCAGTTTGTCCTGAAGCACCAATGTTGCCAAAGGATGCAGGGCACGATATGTATCCCAAAGGCTCCAGGTGGTGTAGTTCTGGAAATCGGGAGAACGCTGTATCATGCCATTGGCACCCATGTAGTCGCCAGTTACATCGCTCCAGATCTGGGGAGCGAAGAGAACATGATAGAGCGAAGTATAGAAAATGGTGCTGTCGCGTGGAGAGTCGAACTTGGCACGAATACGTCCCAGTTCCTTGTTCCACCTATCCTTTGCCTCGGTGCGGATGGCAGTGAAGTCCTTCTGGTACTGTTCTACCTGCAGATTAGCCAAGGCACCAGCCTCGCTTACAGGAGAAATGGCAACCTGCGCCTGCACTACTGTACCGGGGTCTACCTCGAATATGGCCTGGCAATAGCGTGCATCGATACTGTCCATGACAAATTCCTTGACAGGGCGGTCAAATCTCAGTGCATAATACACAATGTGGTTGGTCCAGCCACGGCTGGCACGATAACCCACCAGAGTGAACATGTCCTGCGCCCAGATGCGTGTCTCGGTAACACGGTCGCCTACACCGCCTTCCAGGTCAAGCACCACATTAGCATAGCGGTTGCCCTTGGGGAAGGTGAACTTGTGAATAGCTGTACGGTCGGTAGCAGTCATCTCTGCCTTGATGGACCACTTGTCCAGAAGAACACTATAATAGCCTGGTTCCACAACCTCCTTCTCGTGTGTATATCGGGACGCAATGTCGTTGATAAAGTCCTCACGAGACTCTGTGCGTGCATAGCCATAGATGGGCATCAGGGTTATATCGCCCAGGTCGCTGCAACCTGTACCGCTGAGGTGGGTGTGCGCAAAACCGATAATGCTGTCGCCTGAGACATGGTAACCGCTACACCAGTCCCAGCCATGATAAGGCTGGACCGGACCAACATTGACCATACCCCAAGGCACGTTTGCACCAACAAACACATGACCATGAGCACCACTGCCTATCATGGGATCCACACAGTCTGCATATTGCGCAGAAGCGTTGTGTGCAACAGACAGTACAAATGCCGCCAAGGCAAAAAGAACTTTTTTCATCCTATTTCTATTAATTTTAGTTATTTCCGACTCCAAAGATACAATTTATAAGAATAATATCCACGTTATTCTATCCGTTTTTAATAACTTTGCACGCAAAATCTTCCCCCGACACACATTATATATATAAAAACATACACAAATCATGAAAAAAGTTCTGCTATTGCTGATGGCAGCCGCCCTCATGGGCATGCCTGTGGAAGCAAAGAAAAAAGACAAGAAAAAGAAGGGCAAGGCAAAGACTGAGGCTGCTGCTCCAGCCCCTGCCCCCAAGAAGAAAGAGGTTAAGCCCAGCATCTCACGCAAGGGTATGCTGAATGTTGAGAAGGTTGGTACCGACTGGTTCCTGGAAGTTCCCGACAGCCTGCTTGGCAAGGACATTCTGGCCGTAACTCGCTACACTTCCACCCCATCAAGTTCAGGCAAGTTCGGCGGCGAGGAGTGCAACGAACAGGTTGTATTCTTCCAGATGAACCCCGACAGCACCATATTGCTGCGTTCTCGCATGACTATCAACCTGGCAGACAGCACAGAAGCCATCTCCAAGGCCATCAACGTGAGCAACGAGCATCCCATCATCGGTGCATTCAAGGTGGAGAAGCACAAGGACGGCATGTCTCGCATCAAGGTTACTTCCTTCCTCAACAGCGATAACCCTCTGGGTATCATGTCATACTACAAGAAGGAATTCACCCTGGGCATGCACGACGGTTCCCTGTCTTATGTAGAAGATATCAAGACCTTCCCCACAAACACCGAGATCCGTCTGGTGAAGACATACAACAGCGCTGGCAGAGAACTCCCCGCTTCGGCATACACCGGCAAGGTAACCTTCGGTCTGAATATCAGTCTGGTGCTCCTGCCCGAGGAACCCATGATGCCCCGTCTGTTTGACCAGCGTGTAGGTTACTTCACCCATGGTTTTAACAAGTTCAGCGACGAGCAGCAGCGTGTTGGCAAGCAGGTTATGATTTCACGTTTCCGTCTGGAACCCAAGAACGCTGAGGATGCCGAGAAAATGCGCCGTGGCGAACTCATCGAGCCCAAGAAGCCCATCATCTACTACATCGACCCTGCCACTCCCAAGCAGTGGCGCAAGTACCTCATCATGGGCGTGAACGACTGGCAGAAGGCTTTCGAGAAGGCTGGTTGGAAGAACGCTATTCGTGGCGAGGAATGGCCTGAGAACGACACCACCATGAGCATGGAGGATGCACGTTTCTCTATGATCCGCTATCTGGCAAGCCCCATTGCCAATGCCTATGGTCCCCATATCTCCGACCCCCGCACCGGCGAGATTATGGAAGCCCATGTTTGCTGGTACCATAATGTAATGTCTCTGGTTCACGACTGGTACATGGTACAGGCCAGCAGCATTGACGAGGCTGCACGCAAGATGCACTACAGCGAGGAACTGATGGGCGAACTGATCCGCTTCGTATCAAGCCATGAGGTTGGCCACTCACTGGGTCTGCGCCACAACTTCGGTTCTTCTGCCATGGTTCCCACCGACAGCCTGCGCAACAAGGCATGGGTGGAGAAGAACGGCCACACTCCCTCTATCATGGACTATGCACGCTTTAACTATGTGGCTCAGCCCGAGGATGGTATCACGCAAAAGGGTATCTTCCCCCGCATTGGCGACTACGACATGTGGGTCATCGAATGGGGTTACCGTCCCATGCTGGATGCCAAAACTCCCATGGAGGACCACAAGGCCCTGGAGGCTATGACACAGGAGGCACAGAAGAACCCACGTCTGTGGTGGGGCGACGGTGAAGGCCTGCGTGGCGTTGACCCCCGTCGTCAGACCGAGGACCTGGGCGATGATGCTGTGAAGTCAAGCACCTACGGTGTAATGAACCTGAAGCGTGAAATGGCAGAACTGCCCAAGTGGACTTTTGACGAGAATGACATCCACGACGAGAACCTCGCTACAATGTACGGACAGATGCGTGGCCAGTTCCTGCGCTATGCCGGACACGTTGCCGGTTACATCGGTGGCACATACCAGACCTACTACACACGTGCCCAGGGCGGTACAACCTTCGAGCCCACTCCCCTGAAGAAGCAGAAGGAGTCTCTCCAGTGGTTGGAGAAGAACGTGCTGAACGAACCCACATGGATGCGCGAGTTCGACTACTGCAAGACCATGACTCGCGACACACGCACTCTGACCCAGCCCGTAGCAACTCAGGCTGCTTCACTGCTCGTAACTCGCCTGAACGGTCTGAACGACCTCTACCCTGCCGACAAGTACATTGCCGACATCATTCGCATCTGCTTTGCCGAGGCACAGAACGGCAGGAGCGTAAGCAACTACCGCCAGACTCTGCAGAGCACTCTGACCGTCCTGCTCATCAACCGTTTCCAGACTCTGAGCGGTACCGTAGCTTCCGAGCCTCGCGCCATGGTTCTGCTTGCCCTCAAGAGCATACAGAGCAAGATCAAGAATGCAGGTGCCGATGCCAAGAGCCGTGCACACTTCCAGAACCTCTCCGACCAGATAGAGCGTGCCCTGGTGGTGAAGTAAACATTGTTGAAACAATACATTATTAATAAATGCCCCGGACACTAACACTATAATGTTCGGGGCATCTTTATATAAGATTTTATACTATGGGATTTGGAAAATGGATTGGTGGCATTGTCGGTTTCATGGCGGCAGGCCCCTTAGGTGCCTTGGCAGGTTATGCCTTGGGCAAACTGCTGGAAGGCGGCAATACCTACACCGACAACGGGCAGTACACACATACTGACCCCACTTATGGACAGAGGAACAGTTTCCTGTTCTCACTGCTGGTAATGGCATCGTACATCATCAAGGCCGACGGCAAGGTGATGCACAGCGAGATGGAATTTGTACGCCAGTTCCTTCGTGTCAATTTCGGAGAAGCGGCTGTAAGCGAAGGCAATCAGATTCTGCTCAACCTTTTTGAGCAACGCAAGCAGATGGATGCCAAGAATCCTTCGGCATTCAAAAACGCCATCTACGAGTGCGGTGTGCAGATAAAGCAGAACATGAGTTATGAGCAACGCTTGCAGCTGCTCAGTTTCCTTGCCAAGATAGCACAGAGCGACGGCAACGTGTGCCAGGCAGAAATAGAAGCCTTGAAAGAAGTATCCATTGCCATGGGACTCTCTGCCGAAGAGGTGGAGTCAATGCTGAATCTGGGTGGCAAGACATTGGAACAGGCATACAAGGTTCTTGAAATTGACTCCTCAGCCTCTGATGAAGAGGTAAAGAAAGCCTACCGCAAGATGGCGCTCAAGCATCACCCCGACAAAGTGGCAACCCTTGGCGAAGACGTTAAGAAAGCAGCAGAGGAGAAGTTCCAGCAAATCAACAATACCAAGGAAATGATATTCAAGGCAAGGGGGATAAAGTAAAAAGTAATGGCAAGTCCCCCATCCAACCGTAGGGACGCTGCGTGCAGCGTCCGCAAGTGCAATACAGGGCAACATTCTTTTCTTTCGGACGCTGCACGCAGCATCCCTACCGGAAGCAACAATCAGGCGAGCTTGGAGGCTCGCCTGATTCTTTATGTCTATCAGATTTTCTTCATTCGTACGCGGAACTCGTAGGTCTGCTTGCCGTCGATGATGTACTTCTGCATGGGGCCAGGGCCACATGAAGCATTGCCGAGACCACGGATATCCATGCCCAACTGCAACCAGATGTAGGGACGAGCCTTGATGTCCCATGTATGCTGGGCATTCATCAGGTCGGCATCGGTATAACGGTTGGCACTGAAATAGATACCCTCGGGACACTCAATCTGCCAGCCATGACCCTTGGCATCGGTAAGAGTTACGTTGTAAACCAGACGGTCGCCTGTGGTCTGAGGCTTCATATAGGGTTCCATCAAAGTACCCTCGGGCAATGTGCCGTCGGCATTGAAGGGCAAAGCCTTGCCGCTATAGTTGCCCACAAGCACGCCAGCCATACGGTCGGGATAGTTCTCGTAGGGACCATAGCCGTAGTAGTTGACATTGCAGAAGGCTGTATCAAGCTCTGCTGCCACACCCACACGACGCAGATTGCTCTTGGGAGTAACCTTCACAATCATGTCTATGCTACCGTCCTTCAGGTAGTTGTAGGTAATCTGGCAATCAGCCTTGTTCTCGCTGTTGGTGTCACCGAAACGGTCGTTCTCAATCCAACGGTGGTTCTGGAAGGCGAACTTGGGATGCTCGGACTTCTCACCCTTGGCCAAAACTGGCAGGTACATACCCTTCACAAGGTCTACACCGTAGTGTGCAACGGTGTGGCCTGCAGGAGTGGAGAGAGATGCTTCGGTATCAACAACAGTAACGTTGAGCACAGCATGCTGTCCCTTCTTGGTAGCCTGCTTGATATACTTGGCGTCGGGGATGGCGATAGTGGTTGTCTCACCTGGCTTCACATCACCAAGCATGGCGGTAACGGTCTTCTTCACCTTGCCGTCGAGCATAACCTTAGCCTCCACCTTCATGCCCTTGAGCGAACGGAAGTCGTACGCATTGCGCAAGGTGAGAGTACCCTCAGCATACTGGAACTTGATGAACTGATGAGCAAACTTCACCTCAGCCAACTTGGCTGTCTGGCGGCGCTCGGCAGTTACCACACCATTAGAGCAGAAGTTGCCCTGGTGAGGGCCGGGGAAGTCGTAACCAGTGTGCAGACGACGAACACCCTTCTTCAGTTCCAGAGGTTCGTAGATAGCCTGGTCCACCCAGTCCCAGATACAGCCACCGATAGTAGCGTTGCTCTCCTCCATGCTCTGCATGTACTCGGGCAGGTTGCCGATGGCATTACCCATAGCATGAGCATATTCGCAGAGGAACATGGGCTTGTCCATATTGCTAGTGTTCTGTGCCATCCAGTCCATAGAGGGATACATCTTGGAGTAGAAGTCGGAGTAGGCGCTACCACCGAAGTCACGGTCAATACGCGTTCCCTCGTAATGTACGGGGCGAGTACCGTCCATCTTGTGTGCAGCTTCGTAGCAATCCTTGAAGTTGGTACCGGCACCTGCCTCGTTACCCAGTGACCACATTATTACGCTGGCATGGTTGATGTCGCGGCTCACCATACGGTCGATACGGTCCACGAAGGAAGGAATCCATGACTTCATGTATGAGATAGACTGGTTGGCATGGTCCTCGAGGTCGGCCTCATCGCAGCAGTACAGGCCAAAGTGGTCGAACATGGCATACATGCGTGCATCGTTGGGATAGTGGCTGGTACGGATGGTATTGATATTGTTGCGCTTCATCAGCAGAACATCCTCCAGCATGTTGTCGGTAGACACGGTACGACCTGTAACGGGATTAGTATCATGACGGTTAACACCCTTCAGAATGACACGCTTGCCGTTGACATAAAGCAGAGAACCGACAATCTTCACCTCGCGGATACCCACCTTGGTGGAGAATGCCATCACATCCTTGCCGCTCTGGTCCTTCTGCACGATATCCAGAGTGTAGAGAGCAGGAGTCTCGGCTGTCCAGAAGCTGGCATTGGGAACCAGGAACTTGGCCTTGCCACCCTTGAATGCCTGCTCTGCAACCAACTGACCCTCGGGAGTGTACAACTTGGCTACAGAAGCTACATCAGCGTCAACGCTTACATTCACAATACCGTCCTTGCCGCTGATATTGGTCTGCACCACATGGTTGCGGATACTCTTCTTGGGCACATTATATATATATACGCTACGGAAGATACCTGACATACGGAACATATCCTGGCACTCCAGGTATGAACCATCGCACCAGCGGTGAACCTGAACCACGAGGTCGTTCTTGCCTGTGCGCAAAAGGTGGGTCAGGTCGAACTCTGCCACGTTGTTGGAACCCTGGGTGTACCCCACATACTTGCCGTTGAGCCAAACCTGTGCACAAGAGTAGATACCACCGAAGTGTATGATGGTGCGCTGCTTGTCCCAACCCTGAGGCAGGTCGAAGCTACGGTGATATGTGCCAACGGGATTGATGGCATAGTTCTTGCCACCGTCGTTGTAACCGGGACGAGCCTTGATGAACGGAGGAGTGTTGCCGTGAGGATACTCCACATTGCAATAGATGGGGCGGTCATAGCCTTGCATCTCCCAACAAGAAGGAACGGGGATGGCATCAGGCTTGCGTGTAACGTTGCCGTTAGCGGCAGACTGGGCTGCCTCGAAGGCAGGCACATCCATCACCTCCACATCTCCAGCCACCTTACCCTTCTCGGGTACTTCGGTAAACCAGAAGTTCCATGTGCCATCCAGGGTCTTGTAGAGAGTGCTCTTAGGCTCTGTCCAGGGGGTAGCATAATAAGCCTTGTCGGCCTTCATCTCTGCTTCGCTGGCATAGGGCATATAGGTTGCCACACCGGGGAGCTTGTTTATCTCGAAGACGGTTTCATCTTCCCAGATGGGAGAAGACAGTTTGGGCTTCTCCACCTGCTCGATGGTGAACCATGAAGCCTTGTCGGCCTCGTCTATGTCGGCAATCTTCATCTGGTTGCCGTCAATGCGGAACATCTTCTTCTTGTTGGCAGAAACGACGCGGTACACACCCTTCTGTCCCTTTACGGGTTCCAGACTCATCAGTGCATTGCCTAGGTTGGCTGGGTTTGCCGTCCACTGGAGCAGCCATGTGATGCTCTGGTTGTCGCCACCATCGTCGAAGTGGCTGTCGTAGAAGGCGCCACCGATGAGGTGGCGGCCCAGCGAGAGGGTCTTGATGCTCCAGTACTGACCACGGTTCACGGTATCCATTTTCTCGGCACGGATACGTGCATTGTTGCCTCCGTCGTCGCCATTGCCCAGCACCATTGCAGGATCCTGAACGCTACGGAAACGATAGGTGCAGTTATCATCGCTACCAAAGGCCTCGGCCTCGGTGATGGTAACGCCCTTCTTCAGTGCCTGGAAAGAAGTCTGGTTGGTGGGCACAGCACTATACTTGCCGGGAGCAATCTCCTTCAGAGTCCATTTCTGCAACTCATCGCTACCGTTCACCTCGCCATACTCCATACCCTTGTCGCCAACGCGCAAGGCACGCTGCTTGAAGGGATCAATGAATCGCCATGAACCCGACAATTCATCCATAATGAACAACTGCCCCTTGTACTCCGTGGGGATGCCGTCTACCTGATAAAGGGCACCCTTGCGGAAGTTCTGGGCATAGACACCGGCGGTGGCCAGTATCACACTCAGTAAGATTAGGATTCTTTTCATTTGCTTTTGTATTTATTTTATTTAGGTTTTATTTTGATTATAGGAAGCTATAGGACTTTATAGGACGGAATAGGATATAACTAGGATTTAATAGGAAGAACTTGATTAGCCTGGTGCAAAGATAGGCATTTCCGAGCATTTCCCGTCACGGCAGAACGTGACACCTATGTGACATCTGCGTGACAAGCGCGTGACACACCGTTACTCAGCCCTTTTGCACATGCGTTCCCAGTGAAGGCACATATTCTCCTTCGGGAGTGGCCTCCATGGTGTCCACCTTGGCGGAGATATTGTCCAGATAGGTTACTATGGCTGCCTCCTGGATGCAAGGGAGCACAGGACTGCCGTATTCGCGCTGGCCATGGTGAGCCAGTACGCAATGCACTATGCGCTTCACCTCATCGGGTTCCACGCCATGCTGCTCAAGCACGTTCTGCAACTTGTGCGCACCAATGTAGATGTGCCCCAGCAGATACATGTCGGACTGTGTGTCGCCCTGACGGTTGTACTCGTACACCTTGCCATAGTCGTGGAAGAGAATGGCCAGAATGCAGCGCTCCACCTTTATCTGGTAAGGCAGGCATGGATACAGTCCCTCCAGCATGTGCAGCATCTGATGGGTGTGGTTCAGCAGACCGCCTTGATAGGCATGGTGCACGGTGGTAGCTGCAGGGTATTCGCTATAGGGCTTGTACAGTTTGCCGGCAAAGTCCTGTATGATGGGCACCAGAGTTGCGTCTGTACAGAAGGACAGCAAGTTGGCAATGGTATCGTCCCACACCTTGCGGTTTATGGGACGCGGTATCAACCCATAGAGAGGATGATTCTCGTCAGCCATCAGACCCAGCACCATATCCGTTAGCGAGCATGACTTCTTGCCTCCAAAGTCCTTCACCTGCACAAACTGTACCAACTGCCCTGGGAAGGGAGCCATATCTGGAGCCACGTCCCATACGGAAACGGAGAAGGACTGCTCACCATCTGCCACCTTCAACAGGGCATAGGGGCTGCCTTGACGCGTGGTGGCATTGGCACGGCCAATAACAAGGAACTCTTTCTGCATAGTGTCTCTACCTTATGTATTATATAATCTGTGCGAACAAAGATAGCAATAATTTTGCAATATTGTCACCCATGAGGGATACAAATGCCGGGAATACTGACAATTTGTCCGTTCTCCCCACCTTGGCACACTCTTGGCGATACATAAAGCAGTGAAAAGAATACACAAACTAAACAAATACATAAGAATACTATGAACATCAAACCATTGGCAGACCGCGTTCTCATCGAACCCGCTGCAGCAGAGACAAAGACCATCGGTGGCATCATCATTCCCGACACAGCAAAGGAGAAACCCCTGCAGGGCACCATCGTTGCCGTGGGCAATGGCACCAAGGACGAGGAAATGATCCTGAAGGAGGGCGACCAGGTTCTCTATGGCAAGTATGCCGGCACCGAGATAGAGCACGAGGGCAAGAAGTACCTCATCATGCGCCAGAGCGACGTTGTGGCTATCCTGTCTTAATTAAAACACACTAATACTTTAAAAAGATTACAACAATGCCAAAAGATATTAAATTCAACATAGAGGCTCGCGACCTGATGAAGCAAGGCGTGGACAGCCTGGCAAATGCAGTTAAGGTTACTCTCGGTCCCAAGGGCCGCAACGTTATCATCGAGAAGAAGTTCGGTGCTCCACACATCACCAAGGACGGTGTTACCGTGGCAAAGGAGATTGAACTGGCAGACCCCTTCCAGAATGCAGGTGCACAGCTGGTGAAGAGCGTAGCTTCCAAGACTGGCGACGATGCCGGTGATGGCACAACCACCGCAACCGTACTGGCTCAGGCTATTGTTCGCGAAGGCCTGAAGAACGTGGCAGCTGGTGCCAACCCCATGGATCTGAAGCGCGGTATCGACAAGGCCGTTACAGCCGTTGTGGCAGAAATCAAGAACATGGCAGAGGTTGTGGGCGACGACTATCAGAAGATTGAGCAGGTTGCTACCGTAAGCGCCAACAACGACCCCGAGATTGGCCAGCTCCTGGCAGATGCCATGCAGAAGGTAAGCAAGGACGGTGTTATCACCATCGAGGAGGCCAAGAGCCGTGACACCACAATCGGTGTGGTAGAGGGCATGCAGTTCGACCGTGGCTATCTCTCTCCCTACTTCGTTACCAACACCGAGAAGATGGAGTGCGAGATGGAGAACCCCTACATCCTCATCTATGACAAGAAGATCAGCAACTTGAAGGATTTCCTGCCCATTCTGGAACCCGCCGTACAGACCGGCCGTCCCCTCCTGGTTATTGCCGAGGACGTTGAGGCTGAGGCTCTGACCACCCTCGTTGTGAACCGTCTGCGTGGCCAGTTAAAGATCTGTGCCGTTAAGGCTCCCGGCTTCGGCGACCGCAGAAAGGCTATGCTTCAGGATATCGCCACCCTGACTGGCGGTCTCGTAATCAGCGAGGAGACCGGTTTGAAGCTGGAGCAGGCTACCATCGAGATGCTGGGTACTGCCGACAAGGTAACTGTAAGCAAGGACAACACTACCATCGTGAACGGTCATGGCGACAAGCAGATGATTGCCGAGCGTGTGTCACAGATCAAGAACGAGATTGCCAACTCTACCAGCGACTACGACAAGGAGAAGCTGCAGGAGCGTCTGGCCAAGCTGGCAGGTGGCGTAGCAGTTCTCTACGTGGGTGCTCCCTCCGAAGTTGAGATGAAGGAGAAGAAGGACCGTGTGGACGACGCCCTGTGCGCAACACGTGCTGCCATTGAGGAGGGTATCATCCCCGGCGGTGGTGTGGCATACATCCGTGCACAGAAGGCTCTGGACAGCCTTACCGGTGTAAATGCTGACGAGCAGACAGGTATCCGCATCGTACGCCGTGCCATCGAGGAACCCTTGCGCCAGATTGTTGAGAACGCAGGTCTGGAAGGCAGCGTAGTAGTGAACGAGGTTCGCAACGGCGAAGGTGACTACGGTTACAATGCTCGCGAAGACAAGTACGAGAACATGAAGGCATCTGGTATCATCGACCCTGCCAAGGTTACCCGTGTGGCTCTGGAGAACGCTGCTTCTATCGCTGGCATGTTCCTCACCACCGAGTGCGTAATCTGCGACGCCAAGGAAGACAAGCCCGAAATGCCCATGGGCGCTCCCGGCATGGGCGGCATGATGTAATGCCAACTACACATAGATAACACAGCCCCGCTGACCATCACAGGCCAGCGGGGCTTTTTGTTTCCCCTCCTAGATATTCTAGAAATACTAGATAGACTAGAAGTACTAGTCGGACTAGATATACTAGAAAGACTAGAATCCCACCGCATCCAGGCGCGCCCCTGGATGCTTATCAATAACCAAAGATATCCTCCTGTGTGAGGCGTATGATCTTGCCCCACTTCTCCAGCGACTTCATGTCGAGGTCGCTCTCACGGCCAAGGATAGCAGTAATGGCCTTGCGGTCCTTTACATTTGCCTGCTGGTAAGCCTTCACATCGTCCAGGGTCATTCCCTGCACGGCGTCGAACAGCTGCTTGCGAGTGTCTTCGGTAAGTCCCAGTTCCTCCTGGTCGAGGTAATAGGTCAGCACTTCTGCCTTGGTGATACGCTCCGAGCGCAATCTGCTGATGATAGCCTCCTTGGCGATTGCAAATGCCTGCTCGCTCAGAGGCATGTTGTTGATAATTTCCTCAAAAGCAGTGAGTGCATCTATCATCTTGTCGTTCTGGGTGGCAATCATCGAGAAATAGCCATAGGGTTCCTCCAGACGTGCAGGTTCCATGGCAAGGGCGTATGCACTATAGGCAAGGCCACGTGCCTCGCGCATCTCCTGGAACACGATGCTGTTCATTCCGCCACCGAAGTATTCGTTGTACATATTCAGCACGGGCGACTTATGCACATCATACTTCTCACCCTTGGAAGCGTAGGTTATCATGTATATCTGGTTGGCATCGTATGGGGCGATGTAAACCACATTTTCATTCACCGTCTGCAACTTGAACACATCGTTCTCGGGCACGGGACTAAGGTTCTCGGGCACCTTATGCAGTGACGCAACTGTAGAAGATACCTCATTCATGGCCAAGGGGCCATAGTACAGCACGCGGTGCTCCATTGCAGACAACTGCGAGATGCGCTGCAACAGCGCCTCGGGAGCCATGCTTCTCAGTTCTGTCTCGCTGAGGATTGTGTTTGAAGGATTGTTGGGACCATAGAAAGCATAGGTCTGCAGACGTCTGAAGTTGGCCTGCTGGTCAGCCTTGTCATTAAGGCGTGATCTCAGTATGTCGTCCACAAGTCCGTCGTAAGCCTCCTTGTTGGGCTGTGCATCGGCAAGAACCTTCTCCAACAGTTCCATTGCCTTGGGCATGTTCTCTGCCAGACCACTAAGACCAACAACGACTCTATCCTTGCTTGCACTAATACGATAGTTGCATGCCAGGTTATAGAATGCCAACTTTATCTCTGCTGCTGACATGTCGGACGTACCAAGGTAATCAAGGTAAGAGGCAGCCAAACCCATATCCTTCATCTCCGCTGTACCGAAATCATAGATGTATTGCAGGGTAAAGAGGTCGTTTGTCTCGTTCTTCTTGTAGAGCAGAGGCAGTTTACCCACAGCGCCCTGGCTCATATCCTTACCGAAATCCACGAACACAGGCTCTATGGGAGCAACCACAGAAGCCTGTATCTCCTGCAGGAATGCGCTGGTAGTGTCGCGGTTCATGTAGATTGGCGTAATGGCGGGCTTGTTCACCTTCTTTATACTGGGGTCCTCACCCTGGCTCTTGTACACCACGGCATAGTTATTGTCCTTCAGATAGGCGTTGGCAAATGCCACAACGTCGGCCTTGGTAATCTTTTCCATCTTCTCCATGCGCTTCACTACGTCTGCCCATGGCTGGTTGTTGACGAAAGCCTGCACAAAGAGGTCGGCACGTGATTCGTTGTCCTCGAGCATCTTCTGCAAATCCAGTTTGTAGTTGGCAATGCCTGCCGCCAGCAGCGACTCGTCCCAATTGCCCTGGCGCAGTGAGTCTATCTGGGCAAGCAGCATGGTCCTGACCTCTTCAAGGCTCTGTCCGTCCTTAGGTTCACCCTGCAGGATGTAGGAAGTATAGTCCGACATCGCGTATGGGAAAGAGAAGGCAGAGAGCAGTTTCTGCTCCTGCAGGATATTGATGTCAATGATACCGGCCTTGCCGTTGTTCATAATGGCATCTGCCACTTCCAGCATCAAAGCCTCGTCGGAAGCAGCACCGGGCAGGCGCCATGCGATGGTAACGTTCTCCGACTCCAGACCCAGAACCTCACGCTCCACTGGGGCGGTAATCTCGTCCTCTGCTACGAAGTCCAGCATCTGCAGGTCCTTGTTGGGCTGCATGTCACCGAAATACTTCTCAATTACATCCATAGCCTCATCATAGTCGAAATCGCCCGACATGCAGATGGCCATGTTGTTGGGTACATACCACTGCTTGTAGAAGTTCTTGATGTTGGTGATAGAGGGGTTCTTCAGATGCTCCTGGCTGCCCAGTACGGTCTGTGTGCCATAGGGATGCTTGGTATACAGTGAGCCAAGAATGGCTTCAATGACCTTTCTGCTGTCATTAGTAAGACTCATATTCTTCTCCTCGTACACCGTTTCCAGTTCGGTGTGGAAACCACGTATCACGTTGTTCTTGAAACGGTCAGACTGTATCTTTGCCCAGTTGTCCAACTGGTTGGAGGGGATATCCTCCACATAGCACGTCACATCGTAGCCGGTGTAGGCATTAGTGCCGGAGGCACCGATGGCAGCCATCAGTTTGTCGTACTCGTTGGGGATAGACAACTTGGAAGCTTCGTACGAGATACTGTCTATCTGATTATAGATAGCAGCACGCTCTGCCTCGTCGGTCTTGGTGCGGTAAACCTCAAACAGTGCCTCAATCTGGTCCAGCAAAGGTTTCTCCTCGGCATAGTTCTGTGTACCGAAACTCTCAGTGCCCTTGAACATAAGGTGCTCGAAGTAGTGCGCCAGACCCGTTGTCTCGGCAGGGTCGTTCTTACCGCCCACACGAACGGGGATGTAGGTTTGGATGCGGGGCGCTTCCTTGTTGACCGTCAGATAGACTTTCAGACCGTTGTCCAGCGTGTAGATACGGCTCTGCATAGGATCGCCTTTCACTGTCTCGTAGCTTCGTTTTTCGCCACAAGATGCCATCAGCAGGGCAATCATTGCCACCGACAGCATGGTTAGAAGGTTCTTTTTCATTCTTTGCGTTAGTTGATTTTATGTTGTTGTATCATTTTGCGCGCCAAAAGTACACATTATAATCCGAATTGCCATTGGTTTGGCACTACTAAATATGCATATTGCAAGTATTTGAGAAAAAAGCCTTACCTTTGTGGCATGACACGAGGAAGATTTGCACCCTCCCCTACCGGGCGCATGCACCTGGGCAACGTATTCTGTGCCCTCCTCTCCTGGCTTTCAGCCAAGAGCAAGGGGGGAGAGTGGGTTCTGCGCATTGAGGATCTCGACCCTCAGCGCAGCAAGAAAGACTACGCCCTCCAACTGATGGACGACCTGCAGTGGCTGGGGCTCCCCTGGGATGGCGAACCCGTATGGCAAAGCCAGCGCGGGCACCTCTACGAAGAATACCTGCACCGCCTTACGGAAATGGGCCTCACCTACCCCTGCTTTTGTACCCGTGCCGACATTATGGCTACCCAAGCCCCGCACGAAACCGACGGCAGAGTGGTGTATAAAGGCACCTGCCGGCCGAAATACACGGACGCTGCACGCAGCGTCCCTACCTCCTCGGAGGAGGATAACTCGTTCAACGTTCAACGTTCAACGCTAACCTCGCTCCTTTCTCCCCCTGAGACAGGGGGAGTCCCACAAAGTGGGGAGGGGGTAGATAGCCCATTCACCGCTAACCCCTCAGACTGTCCCCCTGAGACAGGGGGACGAGCGAAGCGGAGGGGGTGGATTAACCCCTCACCCCTCACCGTTAACCGCTCACCGTTAGAGGCCACCACCCGCCTCATCGTCCCCGACTGTACCATCCCCTTCACCGACGGTCACTATGGCCAGCACGATATCAACCTTGCCGAGCATTGCGGCGACTATATAATAAGGAGAAAAGACGGTGCCTGGGCATACCAGTTAGCAGTTGTCGTCGACGATGCCCTTATGGGCGTTACGGAAATCGTCCGTGGCCGCGACCTGCTCCTGTCATCACCACAACAGATACACCTTAGAAACTTGTTGTTTCAGAGTACGGATGACAGAGTACAGATGACAGATGACAGAGTACAGATGACAGATGACAGAGTACAGATGACAGATGGCCTTTTAAAACGGAAAACTATTACGGACGCTGCACGCAGCGTCCCTACAGCCACCTCGTTCACCCCTCAGACTGTCCCGCTGCAGGGGGACGAGCGAAGCGGAGGGGGTGGATTAACCCCTCACCCCTCACCGTTAACCGCTCACCGTTAGAGGCCAC
>JAZRII010000024.1:0-19835 GCA_045645225.1 Bacteroidaceae bacterium
GTGACATACGGCCGACTGTGGTTTGCCGTGTACAGGGCTCTGGTGGACCAAGGTGCGCTGATGGCAAACGATTACAACGGTTTTGTGGCCTTGCTCAGGGATACCGTGCCCGACCACGAGCATCTGCCTGTGGCAAGCGAACTGAAGCGCATGTCTGTGCAGAGTTTCAACAAGCCTCTGCCCTTGTGGCAGAACTATGACGCTCCCGTGCAGGGTGCCCGCTTTGACGAGTATTACCGCATAGCACTGGAGGTGACACGCTATTTCAAGGACTGAACAAAAACTCCCCAAAAACTCCCAAAAACTCCCAAGATTTTGACCTAAAACGGGTAAAAACTCCCAAGAAGGGTAACTTCTCTACAAGAAACTCCCAAGAACTTTACGCCGAGTGGAATTTGCTTCCATTCGGCTTTTTTGTGTCGTACCTTTGCATCAGAAACGATGAGCGGATGAGCGGTGAGCGTTTAACGGAGTTTCCCGTTTTCCGTTTGGGTAAGAGTTCTTTGACATACTGACACAATATAAACGGTTAGCGGTTAACGATGAGCGGATGAGCGGAGTTCTTCCATTTTGACTTTTCAGTCAGATATGACGTTAACCGCATTGAGAACTATATATATTAACCAATTAACACACTGGCCATGAAGGAGAGCCAGTATAAACATTATATATAATATGAGCGAAAACATTACCATTTTTCAAAACCCCGAGTTCGGTAACATCCGAACCATGAGGGACGAGAAGGGCGAACCGCTCTTCTGCGCAAAGGATGTGGCAGAGGCCCTACTTTACACCAATCCTCCAAAAGCTATCCGTGACCATGTGGAGGAGGATGACAGAACGAAACGTTCACTCATCGATTCACTTGGCCGAAACCAACTCACCACCTTCATCAACGAGTCCGGCCTATATGCCTTGATACTGGGTTCCAAGTTGGACAGCGCCCGCCGCTTCAAGCATTGGGTAACTTCGGAGGTTCTTCCCTCCATCCGCAAGCAGGGCGGCTATATGGTGGCAGGGGTGGACGAGCGCTAATGCTTTCCAAGATAGTAGGTTTCGGATGCTTGTGGCTGACACTGAAGATAATGCAGTACTGGAAGGCACGAGGAGACATTCCTGAACTTGCAAGACTGCTGGATGATTAACTGAACTACCTAACACAAGATGGCACCACGCAATGTGATGCCATCTTGCTTATTATATGCACATCCGAAGAGGGTGTCTACAGTCTACAGTCCGTTTTTCGTTCTTCTTCATACTCACGCCCAATCCTATAAGAAACATAGTATCCATACACAAAACATCAGCGAAGCATCGTTCGAGAGGGAACGGCCTCGCTGATATTTTTATTGTCAATCCAGGTGTGGATTATCTAAAATCGGATTATTTTACAACCTGCTTAACTTCGTTGAGCTTGTTCACATTCGGCAGAATTCAAGCAAGCTTGCTTCTGCTCTCACTTAATCACAACCTTCTTGCCATTGATGATGTAGATTCCCTTTTGGGGGTTGCTGACACGGCGGCCAGAGAGATCATAGGTTTCCGTTTTCCGTTTTCCGTTTTCACCTTTCACCTCGTCAATACCTGTTGGCACTTCGATGCCGCTCTCCTGGAATTCCCATGTGCAGGCTCCCCAGAAGGGTTTGGTAAGTACGTAGTTCCACACGTCGGGGTTGGTGTACCAGCTGAAGCTGCCGCTTCCGTCGATGATGCACACACCTGTTTTGCCATCAAGACTGCGCTCTTCCAGAGTCCATGCATAATCCTTGCCCACCTTCACCTTCTGGTCAACGGCATTGGAGGTGAGGTAAGCGGCGGTTTGTGTCTCCTTGCTATAGATGAAGACTGTGCCGTCGGTGTTCTTCTTGATGCGCCACAGATAGGTGTCGTCCTCGCTCTTGGAAGAGGAGATGCCCACACTCTTGTCTGCTGACTTGTATTGTGCGTATTTACCGAACCAGACATTGCGGATGTAGTAGTAGCATTCCTCGCTCAGTGACTGGCTGATGGACACCTTAGGCATTTGTATAAACTGGTTGTAGAGAGACAGGAACTCGTTGTACTTCGCCTCGGAGATGATACCCTCTGCCAGAGCTTTCTGTGCAGGGAGGATGATGCTCTGCTCGGCAAAGTCGAGAGCCTCCTGAGTGTAGTTGCCCATCTCGCCTGGCTGGGCGGTGATGAGGATGAGTTCGCACTTGTTTATAATACCCTTGAGCTGGGCGCTGAAGTCGGTTATCTCCACCACCTTCCATGTGCCGTTGTAGCACAGGGCTGCCTCGTCCTTGGCATAAACCTCGCCTGAGAGTTCGGCGCTGAAGCGCTTAACCTTGCCTGTCATCTTGTCGCTGTATCCGCTTACAGAAGACAGTGTGACAACACCGGGGATGTATGTGAAGTTCTTGGTGGCGATGGTAGCCTTGTCCACACGGATGGGAGTGCCGCCGTCTTCCACCATTTCCAGTGCGGTGTTGTAGCTGCCCATCTTCACGAACTTGCCTGTGCAGAGGTTCTTGAGCAGGTAGCCGCCATCGGTGGCAACGAACTGCCAAAGTTCCTCGGGTTCTGTCTGAGGAGTGAAGTGGAAGCGTACGCCATTGCCCTTCTGGTACATGGTTGAACCCTCGTACTGGCGCTTGTAGTAGGTGGAGGCAGACACAATCTGGTAGGTCTTGCCCTCCTGAGGCTGGACAACTTCTGCTGACTTGTAGTCGCTGATTGCCTGGGCAAGGGCGCTTACATCCTCACCGTCGGTGCTTTCCAGAGCACTCTTCAAAGCATCGTATACCTCGGCAGAGGGATAGCCAACACCGCCACGTACGCTCTTGGCAAGAATGTCCTCTGCTTCCATGATGGTGCTTTCCTGCTGGGTGTACTCCTTGGGTTCGATGAAATGCTTGGCATACTGATAGTCGAGAAGGTCGAAGATTTCATCATGTGTCTGCAGACGACGGTAGAATGATGTCCAGTTCTTCTTGCTTGTTGGCAGCCAGCCAATCTCGGAAACCGCCAGCATGCGAGGCAGAAGGCAGTATTCCACCTCATCGATGTTGTTACAGGTCTCTGTCCACATGTTGCACTGTACGCCCAGAGCAAATTCCTCCTTGCCGCTGAGTGCGCTCAAGGGATTGAGGCCATAGATCTCGTCCACTGTGTTTACGCCCCATCCGCCATGATATGGCTCGTCCACGAAGAGGTCTCCCTCTTCTCCCTGCATGAAGTCGATGTAGAGGTACTGGTAGGGCACGATGATGGACTTCATGCCACGCTTGGCAGCCTCGCTGCTGAATCCCAGACCGTTCCATGCCATGATGACGGGCTTGGTCTTGTTGTTGTCGTTCCAGTTGTGCAGAAGCTCGTCCCATACAACGATGTCCTTGCCATATTCCTCCTTGAGGAAGATGCCCAGTTCCTCCACCAGCCAAGACTGCAACTGATGCACACCGTCGAGACCAAGTTCCTTGACACGGTCAAGGCACATCTTGTTGGTCTTCCACTGCTCGGTGGGACATTCATCACCGCCGATGTGGACATAGTCGTAGGGGAAGACGGTGGCCACATGGCCAAGAACACACTTGAGAAAATCAATAACGCGGTCGTCGCCAATGTTGAGAACATCATGCGAGATACCGCCATCGATGCGCACCTCGTACTTCTTGGTGGGGTCGCAACTGAACTCAGGATATGAAGCCACGGCGGCTACCATGTGACCGGGGAGGTCCACTTCGGGGATAATCTCGATGTTGCGGGCCTTGGCATAGGCAACAATCTCGCGAAGGTCGTCGAGGGTGTAGAACATGCCACGGCCGTACTCGGTGTCGTCAAAGAACTTCTGGCCGTCGCCGTTGTTGGCAAACGAACCCTTACGGATGGCACCCACCTCGGTGAGTTTGGGATACTCGGGGATGTGCACGCGCCAGCCCTGGTCGTCTGTCAGGTGCCAGTGGAAACGGTTCATCTTGTACAGCGCCATGATGTCCAGCACCTTCTTCACCTCGTCCTTGTTGAAGAAATGGCGTGCAATATCGAGCATGTAGCCACGGTGTCCCAGATGAGGACGGTCCTCGATGTTCAGGCAGGGAAGGCTCCATGCCTCAGAGCCGCTCTGCTTTTCGCTGGCAAAGTATTCGCGGGGAAGAAGCTGCTTCAGTGTCTGCAAGGCATAAAACCAGCCTCCGAACTCTGAAGCCTTGATGGTGATGCCATCGGCGGTGATGCTCATGGTGTATGCTTCCTTGGCAAGTGCCTCGTCGGTGCCAAACCATATCTCGCCCTTTGAGGGAGCATCGCCAGCCTCCTTCACCTCCACGGCAATACCGGTGCTTGTGGCCAGCTGCTGGGCAAATGCCTCCACGTGCTCCTTCATCTCAGCACCAGTATATGCGATAGCAGAGAGTGAAGAAAGAGTGAGGCTGCCCTCTGACACCTCCAGAGAACTGGGGTAGGGGATGAGGGCTATCTTGCCCAGGCGCTCAAAGGTCTCTGCGTCTACAAACTGCACCGCATTGTTCTTGTCGCCCTTGTCCCAAAGTCCCACGCCACGGTTTTCCGAGGGACCGCCCCACAGGTTCATGGAGATGGCGGTATTGCCGCGAGGCTGAATCTCATAGCCGTCGGTATAACCGCTGGCGGTACTTGTATTGATAGCAAATTTGTATGAACCGGAAGCAGAAGACTGTGCTCGCACCATCTGGTTTTTATCCGAGGATGCAACGCTGAGGGTATAGCCCTTCTTGTTGGTGAGGACATAACCCTGGGTCTTCGAACCCGTAATCTTCCATAACTGGGCATCGCTGCCCTTGCCGGCACTCGTGGTGATGTTGGCACCGTCGGTCTCTGCCGTGAGGGCATTGCCGCCATTCATAAACTGGATCAGGTACCACTTTGTCTCCTCATCGGTGCTTACCGTTGGGAAACCCTGTGCCATGGCATAGGCCGAAGCCAATAGCATGCACAGAAGAGAAATGAAGTGTCTTCTCATAGTTTGCTGTATAAAGTTTTTTATGGTTTTACTATCTTCTTGCCGTCAACGACATATATTCCCTTGTGCGACACCTTGTTTACACGGCGTCCGCTGAGGTCGTAGATTTCTGTTTCACGTTTTCCGTTTTCCGTTTTCACCTCATCAATGCCATCGACTATGACGCCAAACACCTTGTACATGAACACGTCGTAGGCCTTTTGCAATGCCTGCATGTCCTCTTCCGTAGCCTCTGATGCCAGGGGCAGCATGGCGGCCATCAGTGCGTCTGCCTCGGCCTGTGCGTTCTTGATGATGTAGTATCGCTTGGTGCTATACAGCTGCATCTCGCCTATGTGGAAGAAACCGGCACTGCCTCCGTTCATGCTGCCGCTTGTCTGGACCTCCAGCAGACGGATGGAAGGATAGGCCTTGTCCAGAGTGAAGGTACGCTTGATGGTCTCCGTCTGGCTCTTGTAGGGCATGTCCAGTTGGCACACCAGTTCGGTCTTTGCCGAGGTGCCGCTACCGCTCACCACGCCCAGGATGTTTGCCTTTATGAGGTGGTGTCCGTCGGTATCGCTACGGCGTCCATAGTGCATCACCACATCGCCAATAGTGCCTTCGGGGAGTTGAATCTCCAGGTAGTGTACGCCATCGTTCACATTGCCGGTGCTCCATGCCGAGTGCCAGAAGGTGTTCTGCTTGCCGTCAAGGAGGTTGTTGAGCGAACCTTCGTTGGGTTCGGTGTAGGGAGAAGAGAACTGGCTGTTCTTGGTGATTAGCTTGTCGCCCTGTCCGCAAGAGTCGAGTGCCACCTGAGCCTCGGCCTTGAGCTGGGCAAATGCCTTGGCAAGGTCGGTTTCCTCGTTGGGCAGCGATGACGATTCGGTGTCGTATTCTGCTATCATCTCGCAGATGCCGGGATTCTTCTCACCGCTCCATTCCAGACGCAGGGCAAGGGCCTGGGGATATGCCTGGAGGTCTATCTTCTGGCAAGGTTCGGTCAGTGTGCCTATGGTTTTCCACTCTGTTCCGTCTGTAGTAACGCTTACAGAAGGTGTGACGCCCTGCAGGAGAGAATATATTGTCAGGTTCTTGACGTTGTATTGTCTGTTAAAGGAATATACCACAGGACTTGTGGCATCTGCGGGCAGACCTGTTGAAGCATTCAGGTCGGTCAGTTCCTTTATGCTGTTGCCATTGCCGTCCTTGCACTCGGGCAGGGAACTGTTGGCGGCATGCTGGCGGTTTACCTCCATCTCATAGAAACGGAACCACTTGCTGGTGTTGGCGGTTGCGAGCATAAGGCGCACATAGCGTGCCTGTGCTGCCTCGCCGTCATAGTCGCAATACACCATTTCGTTGCTATACCTTACATTCTGTTCTGCATCGATGCTCCAGTTGTAGGTGTCAGTACCCTTTATCTTAAGGTTTCTCCACACCGAACCGTTGACCGAGTATTGCACGCGGCAAGCCGTGGGATGGTCGCCGTTTACGGTACCCATGCATATGCGTATGTCGTGCAGGGTGGTCAGTGCACCCAAGTCGAGCAGATACTTGTCGCCAGTCTGCTGGTTGCGGTTCAGGCAGGTGAATGTGCCATAGTCGCCATCCACCATCAGGCTGCCGTTATGACCCTCCCATATCGCACCCTCGGGCAAGGTTACCGAAACGGCCTTTGCCTGTGATGCCTGGGTGATGCTGAAGAGTTCCTCGGAGAGGGCGAAGTTCTTCACGCCCTTGCCAGTCTCGTTCAGGAAGATGAAGTAAGCCACATGCTCGGCGGGAACCTCAGTTGCCGAGGTCAGTTTCTTCCACTCCTTGCCGTTGGTGCTGTATCTTGCATAGGGCAGCAGGCTCTCGTCCAGGGTGATGTTGTCAAGCATGACGGGAGTGGGCAGAGCCACACCCACGTACTTGTTAACATCCAGATCGCTGGGTTGCATGCTGAGGCATACCTTGGCACCCTGTGCCGCAACCTTTGCCTGAAGCAGGGGAGAGTTGCTTATGGCCATTGGGGCAGAGATGGCGGTGGGGTTGGTCAGATATGTGTCGATTGCCTTCTCCTTCAGGTATGAGATGAAGGGGTAGAGGTAGAGTCTTGAAAGTTGCGCCTGGCGGTAGCTCACGCTGATGCCGTTGCCCATTCCCTCCAGTGCATATGCGGTATAGAGAGTGCTCTCCTCCAGTGCATTGAGGCTATCGCAAACCTCCTTTACCAGGGGCCAGTTCTGTGCATGCTCTTCAGGAGCGTCCAGTATCTTGAGCATGTTCTCGGTAACCAGGGCATAAGTGTGCAGGGTCTGCAGCCATGGGTTGATGTCGGTATAGAGCATGCGGTCGCTCGCTATGTCGGAGTCCTTCAGTTTCATCACCGTCTGGCAATCCTGCTTAATCTTCTGTATGGTGGCGAGGAGGTTGGCAGAATTGGGCTTGCCACCGGTGAGCGAGGACTTGTAGCTGTTGATGAGATTCTTCATAGTCTCGGGCTCGTTCCAGCGCAGATAGTAGGTGATGTCGTGGTATGCCTGGCGCATCTCCTCGTCCTGGATAAGGCTCTTGAAACTTGCCTCCCAGCTCTGCTCGTTCTTGAAGCCGGCATTGTTCCATGCATAGTCGGCAATGGAGAAGAGGGCAGTCCTGGCCATCGAACCCTGCTGCATGGGGTTGGCAATGAGGCCCTGGCAATTGTTCAGCGTCGAGGGCAGACGGTCGCCGGCACCCACCGAAGGCATGTCCACGAAGTTGCTGTACATGTCCATGGGATAGAGCTGTCCGTCGGCATTGTCGTTGCAGGGATAGTTCCACCACCATGCCATGGCACGGCCAAACTCGTTCACCACCGTCTGTGTGTGGTCGTTGTTGGGAACCGACCATACGCCCTGTCCGGTGGAGTATACGGTGATGTAGGAAGGCACCTTGCTCAGTGCGGCCATGAAGCGCTTTCTCTGGTCAACGCTGCTTGCAAAGCTGTTGCAATATATCTGTGGCACAAAGTGCAGGGGGCGCACGGTGTCCTCGGCGGCAGCACCCTCGTAGTTCCACTTGGCTTCTATCTTTCTCTGCAGTTCGGTCAGCCGGTCGGCATTCTTCTTCATGTCGGCATCCGATGAGGGAATGCCCACGTCGTCCACGAAGACACCGAAGTGGCGTATGCCCAGCTTGTGCATCTTCTCGAACTTGCTCATGATGTCGCTGATAACGGTACCGCTGCCCAGGAACTCGTTGCCCGGGTGAATGGCCCAGATGAAGTTCACCTTCGTCTCCTCGCTCACCTGTGCCAGGTCGCGGAGCATGTTCTGTGTGAGCCAGCCGTTCTTCTCCTGCTCGGGACTGATGGTGGTGGGGTAGGCGTCCTTCCACATCTGCGAGTGGTAGGGGTCGCTCTTGGCACCGAACATGTAGGTGTTCATCTTGTAGCGCATCATATAGCGCATCAGTTCCTTCTTCACCTCCACGCTATATGGATAGCCATAGTAACCCTCCACAAGACCGCGGTTCTGCTGGTCGGCACGGTCATAGATGGTGGTATGCTCCAGTGCACCCTCCACCTGCTGTTCCAGCATCTGCTCCAGCGAGGCCAGGCCGCAGAACACGGCATTGGTGTGCTCGCCCAGAATGGTGATGCCCTTGTCGGAGACGCTGATGGCATGGCGGTCAAACTTCTTGCTCACCATGATCTTCGCCTTGGCAAGACCCAGTTCGCCAAAGGCCCATGTCTCTACCTCTTCACCGCTTCCCACGGTACCCAGGCGCAGGCTGATGGCACTTTCCTCGCTACCGCCGAACACCGCTTCCATGCCGTGTGCCTGAAGCAGAGAGGCAAGGCGGTTGCGTGTAATCTTGTCGATGGTGCTCTCACATTGCACATTCACCTTCTGTGTCAATGCTAATGTCCCGTTGCTCATGGTGATGGAGCGGGGCACGGGATAGATCTCGTACTTGTCTGCCCATGCTGAGAAGCAGGGTAATGCCAGTGCCAGAGTGAGTGCACTGACTTTAATCAGGTTTTTCTTCATTGTGATTATTTAGGTTTATGTATATTTTCCGCGTATATGCGTCCTTGCAAAGTTATAAAATATAATAATGTATGTTGGAATGTCTTTAATAAAAATGAACTGAATCTCCTCATTTGGTTGGTGAATATTTCGTTTTTCATGTATTTTTGCTATATTTGCAATGAATTGTGCACATAGGAAACCCCAAAACGGGTACACTAATAGTGTTTTCTACGTCCGAAAAAAGTATTTATGAAAGAATACCTGCGCCTTCTGCTCATACTCGCCACACCCCTGCTTCTGGTGTCGGTGTATTCTGTCAGCGGGCACAGGCTTGTCTTCAACGGATGGACGATGAGCAAGATTCATTTCTGGCAGAAGCTCCTTGCCTCGCACCCGCTCACCGCTCACCGCTCACCCGCTGACTGCTCACCGCTCATCGATAGCATTCCCCAGGATACAGCAGAGGTCATCGCTGCTGATACCTTGATAGCAGAACCCGCACCTCTGGCACTCGACACTGCTGGCAAGCGCATACTATTCTTTGGCGACTCCATGATAGAGGGCCTGTCCATGCGCTTTGCCGACTATGCCAGGGAGAACGGGCACCAGCTCTACACCGTATGCTGGTATGGTTCCACCACCACGGGATGGGCCAACAGCCTGGACACCTTGCAGAGTTTCCTCAGCTGGTCAGAGGCCGACTATGTCGTTGTCTCCCTTGGTGGCAATGAACTGAAGGTGAAGGACCTCGACAACCGTGCCGAGAACATCCGCATCATACAGCACGCCCTTGGCACCAGGCCCACAATATGGGTGGCACCTCCCAGTTGGGTCAAGAACCCCACCATCACCGGTGTGATTCGTGGCGTGGTGGGCGACAAGCGCTATTTCGACAGCACCCGTCTCACCTATACCCGCGGTTCCGACAAGATGCACCCCACCTTTGGCTCCGCCTCCAGGTGGATGGACAGCATAGCCGTGTGGATGTCCTCTCCACAGACGGCACATCCCATAAAGATGGACTTCCCCAAGGCAACTGAACCCCGCAAATGGAAGAAGAAATTCATGTTCCCGAAAAAGTGAACGAAGACGAAAACGAACTTTGCGATTAAGCGAGAGCAGAGTTAAGCTTGCTTAAACTATGCCGAGCATGAGCAAAGTCAAGACGACGCAGTCGAATTAAGACGAAAACAAAAAAACGAACGGAAAACGGAAAACTAAGTCGCTCATCCGCTCAAACTGTCCCTCTGAGACAGGGGGACGAGCGAAGCGGAGGGGGTGGATAAAATGAAAGGTAAAATGTGAAAACTGAAAACTGAAAACTTTCGTTAAACTTTAAACGTTAAACATTCACCGCTCATCCACTCACCTCTCACCGTTAAAAAAGAACTATGCTATTCAACACCATATTATTCTACACCGTATTTATCGTCTTCCTGGCGATATACGCCATACTTCACCGTACCAGCCGTACGCTGATGAAACTCTATGTGGTGCTCTTCTCCCTGTACTTCTTCTCCAGGATGAACCCCGAGGTGAGCATGCTCCTGCCCATGACAGCGCTGCTCAGCTGGGCCATGACGCGTCGCATGAACGAGTGCAAGGGCGCCCTGCGCAAGCGCTGGCTATGGTTCATCGTGGTGGTGGAGCTCCTGCCGTTGCTCTACTTCAAGTACACCAACTTCGGCATCGACCTGCTCAACACCCTGCTTCGCGAAAACTTCCCCATCCAGGACATCATCCTGCCCGTGGGCATATCGTTCTACACCTTCCAGGCCATCAGTCACACGGTGGAGGTATACCACCGCCGCCTGCGCCTGAAGATGGACTTCTTGGAATACCTCTTCTATATCAGTTTCTTCCCCCTGCTGCTCTCGGGTCCCATCACCCGGCCTGCCACCATGCTCCAGCAGATGCGCGAGGACGAGGAGGTCAACCCTCGCCTCATCTACACAGGTCTGTGGCTTGTGATGATGGGCGTGCTCAAGAAATGCGTCGTTGCCGACTATCTGGCGCAGTTCAACAACTGGGCTTTCGAGTCGCCCGAACTCTACACCGGTTTCGAACTGATGATGGCCACGGTGGGCTTCGGCATGCAGATATATTGCGATTTCTCGGGCTATAGTGACATGAGCATAGGCATAGCCGCCATGATGGGTTTCCGGTTGAGGGAGAACTTCAACTTCCCTTACCAGTCGTTGAACCCCACCGAATTCTGGCGCCGTTGGCACATCTCGCTCTCCACATGGTTTCGCGACTATCTCTACATCCCCTTAGGAGGCAGCAGGATGGGGCAGGTGCGTACCTACTTCAACAACTTCCTCACCATGGTTGTAGCAGGTCTGTGGCATGGAAGCACACTGATGTTTGTCCTCTGGGGTGCCATGCATGGCATTGGCCTTGTGGTGCACAAGTGGTGCCACCGTCTCTTCCTCCACCGCCTCCCCTCCGGCCGTTGGTGGGTGAAGGTGCCCAGCTGGCTCCTGTGCCAGACGTTCATCCTGTTCACATGGATATTCTTCCGTTGTGCCGACCTCTCCTCTGCCACTGGCTATCTCGGCAGGATGTTCACCCAGTTCGATGCCCAGTGCATCCCCGCCTTCATTGCCCAGCGCCCCCTGTGGATAGCCATTCTCGTGCTCTCCATGCTTGTGCATTGCCTCCGCGAACGATGGTTCTATCGCCTTCAGGAGCGCTTCATCACCCTCCACTGGACGCTGAAGTCCATCCTCTTCCTCCTCGTCCTCCAGCTCGCCATAGAGTTCAGCACCAACGAGGTCCAGCCCTTCCTGTACTATAAGTTCTGATAAAAATAAGACTATGAAGATGAAATATTTCAGATTATTGTTGTGTTCCGTACTATTCTCTTTAATGTACACTTGCAATCAGCAGACATCTTCATCGCCAGAGGTTGACCCAAGAACTCCTCCTGCCGGATACGAATCCTTATGTCACTTTTGACGGAAGAAAGGCGCTGCTCGTAAGAAGAGGACCAAAGAAATTGTGCAACTATTATCGTATATTCAGTCTTGGCAAGGACTCTGAAACCTTGAGAGAAATAACCTATGAGCCATATAACCAGTTTAAGACATCCATTGGCAATTTTACCATAGGAGCAGGTACAAAGATAGACTATGTTGCCAAAACAATTACTGTTTATTCGTACGGAAAGTGGGGTTGCTCGTGCCACTCAGATATTATCACAGACACATATACACTGAATACCGAGCAAGGAAAATTCATCAAAACCACGCACGTGACTGTCCGTGACCACGAAGAGTAACCCCCATTACTCCAATTGAAAACAAATCCTGCCATCACTCTCTGCCAGTCATGCCTATGGTTGAAGATGACCGTTATATTTTGATGAACTTAAGATGAATAATAATAATTGATGCTGGAAGTTGTATAATGTTTCTCAATGTGTGTAACACAGACTTGAATGCTTTGGAAAATGCTCCATGTTTTATGGAACAATATTGACCTTACTGCTTGAATTATGGCCTTCCTGGATTAGTTGTATCTGAACTGGTATACGCTCTTGTAGCTCCTCAACGTGGCTGATGATGCCCACATGACGACCAGCCTTTGAGTGAAGTGAGCGAAGAGTTTCTACTGCTTTCTGAAGAGGTTCGCCGCTGAGTGTTCCGAATCCTTCGTCGATGAATAGGGTGTCAACTTGCCACTGCTGTCCTATGTCGCTCAAGGCTAATGCCAACGAAAGGGAAACGAGGAAACTCTCACCGCCAGAGATGGTGCTTGCGGCACGGGAGACAAAGCCTTGGTAAGCATCTTCAAGTGAGATGACGAATGTTCCTGGACTTACCTTTAAGGTGTAGCGGTCCGTCAGTGTCTTCATGTAACTGTTGGCAGAGTGTATGAGGCTTGTCAGGACGTAGCTTTGGGCAATCTTTCGGAACAGGTCTCCTTTGGCGCTTCCGATTAACTGATTCAGGCGTGACCACTTGTCGTAAACAGCCTTCTTGTCGTCTGCATCCTGAATTAGGGTTCCAAGACGTTCGCGGTTATCCTTGTCAGTTTTCAGTTCCTGGTTGATGGCCCCTCTCTTCTCGCTGATTTCAGCAAGTTGTTTCTCTATGCCTTCTATACGCCCATTGAGTACATCAAGAGTATCGTCTTCGGAAAATACAGGTTTCATTGTCAGGTGTTCGGCAATGAGTTTCTCGGTATTATCAAAGAGAGTTTTCTTTGCAACCAGAGTTTCACGAGCAGTTTTCAGTGATTCGTTCTCGCGTCTAATATCATTCGTGGTATAGGTGTTAAGAGCCTCCAGGCGTTCCATGCTGAGTGACGAGTGCTCTGCAAGGAAACGGTTGAGTTTTGTTTGATTGGCTTCAAGATGTTCTTCGGCTGTCTTCAACTTGCTGAGAGCCGTAGCCACAGAGGTGTTGAGTGCATTGGCTTTTGTAAGCAGGTTTTCTACATTTACAACATCTCCTGCTTTAACTTCCGTCCATGAAGGCATAGCCGAAAGGATTGTTGACATTACGTCCTGTATATTTGCCACGTTTGCCTTGACGGTTTCGAGTTGGCTGGAAAGAGTCTGCTTCTTCTGAAGACGGCTGGTGTATTCCGTTGCAGAATGGGTGAGGGTGGAGGCAAATTCGTTTGGTGAATCCATCCAGTCTATCTGCCAGTTGCCTGAGATTAACTCAGATGCTTTCTGTCGAGCATTATTAACCTCGTCAGTTTTAGAGTTGGTAAGTGCCTTGGCAGTAGATATCCTGCCCTTACACTCATTCAAGGACTTTTCTGCTTCAAGAACCTTTGCAACTAAAGTATCAACATCCTTGCGCCTTGCTTCCAATGCTTTTCTAAGTTTTTTCGCTTCTGCTTCTTTCGTTTCTCCATCCTTGATTTTTAGATTCAAATTGTCCAAAGTCTTTGATGTTGATACCTCAAGTGAGTTAAGAGCAGACGGGGTATTGTCGTCCAGTTTTCCAATGCCACAAGCCTGGCTGGCATCCGATGCTTTTTGTACAGCATTGTCAACAGATTTGTCTTCACGGAATGTTTTGAGGTCCCTGTCATAAGACATTGATTCCGTTTTGATTTCCGCATCAAGTTTTATCTTTTTGTCAACCAAGTCTCTGTACTCTTTTTCCGATTCTTCGTACGCCTTCTTCAAGTTGCCAACAAGAGCGGCCAGGTCCTCCTCGTGAGGGAGCGCAGACATGACTTGCTGACGGCATACAGGACAGGTGTCGCCAACTTGCAGTTTTGTTCTTAAGGCTGAGGCAAACTTGTCGATGCTGTCGCTCTGCTTGTCCAAATCCTCCTTGCGAACGTCCATCCTGATTTTTGCATCATGAATAGAGGCGTCCATAGAGGCAGACTTTTCTGCCTTCACGCTGAGTGCTGCCTTTCGTTCTGCAAGATTTCTGCGCGTATCTTCATGCTGGGCTTTGGCAGATGCAAGCGTTTCGATGCGTTCCTTGACCGTTATAATCTTGGCCATCAAATCCTTGGCAACGTCACGCTTTTCCCGCAATTCTGGCAAATTGAGAGTCGCAGTAGCATCTTCCTTTTCTTGAACTTCCGACTCCTCTTTCTCAAAAGCATTCTTCGCTTTTTGTGCTTCTTCTTTGGACTTCTCGAAAGCCGGGGTGAATACTCCTTCCAGTTTCCTGTTTTCCGACTCAATATCAGCCTGACTCTTTTTGATTGCTTTGCGCCCTTCGTCAATGGTATTCAGAAGACTGACAATTGTCTGTGCTTTATCGTACACGCTGACTTTTTCCGATTCGGCTGAAAGAAATGTTTCAATCTCTTTGATTTCGGCTTCTATCTTGCCAACCTCATCCTCAGCAAATCTTTGTCCACCCAATAATACCGAGTAGGTGCCGACCAACTTGTCAAGAGCTTTTTTCTCTTCCTTCTGGGCATTTGAAGCCTTCATAACCTCGCTCATCCACAGACGGGCATCAATAGTTTCGTTCCACTCCTTAACGTTCTGCTCCTTATGCCTGAAATCATTACTTTCTATGACTTCGTTGGCAACGCGCAAAGCCTCGGCGGCATTGTTCTTGCTTTTGCTTAGTTCGTTGTCCTTCAACAGCCAGTCGCGTTTAACTGCTTCTTTGTCAATTGCGGCTTTCAATTCGTTGTGTCGGTTATCAAGAGCAGATAACATTCTCAGTCTTTCACCGATTTCCTCGTCTGTTAGTGTACGAGTTCCTTCAACCTGGCGCTTAGCATCTTCCCATTCCTTTTTCTTTTGGTCGGTCAGTTCATAAACCTTTGCGCCTATTTTTGAGTATATGTCCACACCAGTAATCTTTTCCAGTATTTCTGCCTTCTCATCATCCTTACTGTTCAGGAATCGGGTAAACTCTCCCTGAGCCAGCATAGTGGTTCGGCAGAACTGATTGAAATCCAAACCTACCGCTGCCCGTATTTCGTTTTTAATCTCCGTGTCCTTGGTCAGGGTTACACCTGTGTGAAGATTCTTCAACTCCCAGGTTTTGCTCTGTATTGTGCCGTTGACTTTCCTTCGGGAACGATACACCGCCCATGTGGCTTCATAGTTCACTCCATTGCTGCCTATGAATGTGAGCGAAGCATGGGCCTCTGCGGTGTTGCGGCGCATCAGCTGACGGGGATCGTCAATCCTGACTTCTTTCTCTGCGTCCATTGTTGCACCCTGCATCTTTGTGCTGTACAGACGTGGAGTATCTGCATAGAGGGCAAGACAGATGGCATCAAGAATGGTAGATTTTCCTGCCCCCGTCTTGCCGGTGATAAGGAAAACCTCGCTATCAACCAGTGGCTTGGACTCAAAGTCGATGACTGCATTCTCGATAGATGCAATATTGTGTATACAGAGTTTTTTGAATTTCATAGTGCTTTACATCTTCGGTTCTATAATCTTTCCTCTTCTTTGATTGCTGCAAGTGTCTCGTAGAACAGTTTCCTCATGTCGTCGTCGAAATCTTTTTCCATGTCTTGGGCATATCGCTGAGCTATTCCGATAGGGTCCTCTGCCTTAAATTCCTGCACAGACATTATCCTTGTCTCTGTGCGATTCTTATTCAGCCTTCGCGAGTTGATTACGCAGAACTTGCATTTCTTCTCTTTGCATATCATCTGTGCCTCAGCATTAGCGTCTACTGGGAGGAAATCATCAACCTCCACATTCAGTCGGATGTATGCATCAATGTCATTGGGATAGTTTTTAAGCAAATCCTTGGCATCCTCCCATGTGGCAACACCTTCTATAGGAAGCGTGACCAGGGGACGATGTGGATTAATTTCAATCTCTTTGATTGTTGGTTTCTCGCCATGTTTAGCAACCTCGACAATAGAAACTGAATGTTTGTACATTTCGTCGAATGAAACAGGAATAGGACTTCCGCAATATCTGACATTGTGCTTGCCCGAATGTATAAATTGCCCATGATGTATGTGCCCGAGTGCCAAATAATCATATCCGGAACCCATTTCATCAAGGTCGTATGAATCAATACCACCGACTGTATACTCAGAAGCATTATCATGACCGGCAAAGTCACACCCCTTGACAGTAGTGTGTGCCATCATCACAACAGGTAGGTTGTAGGCATTCTTTTCACCCACAATATCTATCAACTCTTGGAAAAGTCCCTTGGGCATGTTTCTCTCGTTGACGTATGGAACTGCTATTACATACCCTTTCCCTGGCACCTCCACTACCAGTTCTTCCTTCTGGCTGGCATCTATGCAGCCGACGGTATAGACCTTCAGTGCCTTCCATGGTGTGCGGAAAATATCGTGCTTCGAACCACTATCATGGTTGCCAGCTGTTATAACAATTGCCATACCCGGATTAGTATCTCGAATCTGTACCAAGGCGTTTGTAAACATTGTCTGCACGGCTGCCGACGGTTGGGATGTATGGTACACATCTCCACAGAGCAGGAACACATCCGGTTGCTCCTCCTTCACGATATTGACCATCTGGAGCAGCATTGCCATCTGCTCTTCTGTGCGGTCGTAGTTGTAAAGTGTGTGGCCAAGGTGCCAGTCACTGGTATGAAGTATCTTCATTGAGTCGAATTTTAATTTTACTAACTTATTGTGCCAAACCTATAAGTTCCATATTCTTATATATATTAGTAACTTGTTTAAAAGTTCCTGAGTTCTATGAGATATGTATATAAATCCTTATCATTTGGTCAAATATAGGAAACATTGGAGCGAGACTAAAGCAAAGTTGTTTTTCTAAGGAAGCAACTGAATCAAGAACTAATTTTTAGTTGCCTTTTTCTACCACAAAACCAATATAATGACGAACAAAGGTAAACATTTTATCGTACAGCCGATGTATAGTCAGCTACTTTATTTGCGTGACAAGGCAAGAATTCTTAAAATCAGTCGTGACACCGGTGGTGAGAGGTATATAAAGCACTATTATGCATGGCAACATCCGGTCATTGTGCTCTACGATGTTATAAATGCGTAAACAACTTGCGAGAGATAATACTCTCATATTAAAAAGTGTTGGCAGGTGCCCAAAAATTTGGATGTCCCGAGAAAGACAGGTTGAAAATACTGGGAGAATCGGGGGCGTCACCACCAGAACCGACGCTCTTTGGCTAAATAGGGGGCTTACTTTTTGAAAAATGAATCCGCAATACATGTTTATGGGCACTGCGGACACATTATTGCGCACTTTGCTCTTGTTTCTGGCCACCAATAATTTATTTAATCATTCATTTTAATTATATTCAGGTTTCTAATATTCTCCCTTGAACGTAAAAGTCCGTTGCCAAAGTACTGACAACAGACTTTTAGTATATGGCTATTTTTTAGAAATCATATTACCATTTGTATCTACTAAGTACCAATCGTAACTTTCAGGATCTTGTACCTCAAACAAATCCTTCGAAAGCATATTGATATCTGAATATAGTGCAAGGGTTATCGGCTTACCTGTTATGCGATTCATAATACCATAGCGGTTCATGACCTCATATTTTGCATAATCGGCAAAAGCATATTGAATATCTCCACACTCGTTGTAACCAATCGGATAGTTCAGATAATATGTACCATCAAACATAAATGATTGAACTATATTACCTTCAAAGTCAACCTGCCACTTCTTGCCTCCTTTGGTGAGGATAAAGCCATCTGACAAAACATCTACATAGCCGTATTCTGCCGAATATATAACATTACCCCTTGAATCGAGCGCACCGTGTTTATTATTATCAACAATGATTCTGTAACCACTTTCATGCGGTGCCCAGATTTCATCGTATGCAGGTTCAACGATCCACTTTCCGGTTGTGTCAATCAAGCCCAAGTCTCCATCTTTGTTTGTCATAATACAATATCCATTGTGGAAGAGGTAACCAAAGTCATACATACGGCATTTATCTGTATAATCGAATTGGAATGGGATAACAACTTCATTATTTGCGTTGATAAAACCAATTTTGCCATCCTTCATTACAGCCGCCAAACCCTCTGAGAACACCCAAGCTTTACGATAGTTGTTCGCCTCTGCATCAATCACGATTTCTCCATTCTTGATATTTATGTAGCCACGCTTATTTGGGATTGCATATACAGTCAAAGAATCATTGGCAGGACTATCGGCAACCCAATTCAGTTTCGGTGTTGTATATTTGCCTGTACAGTAGTTATATACACGAACTTTATCGTCTCGGAAACCATGAACCTCTATATTCTTAGACAAATAATTATCTCTCCAATACCACCTGCCATACTCGCTATCATAGTAGGTATGAGCAATAAGTGCCACGATACCTACAGGAATGAGGATATAAATTGTGACCATCATACGTCGTACCCATTTTGAGCGTTTCTTCCACCAATTACGGATTGTACGCCAAGCAAGGCGACCTGCGGCCACAAGAGCCGTAAGGATCAAGGCTACCACCCCAAGCAGTGCCTGAAAAATTTGAGTCAGTCGTTTCATCGTTATTCTGTTTAATATGTTCTTTTTGCCAATACCTTTAGACGCTCTATTTCTTGCTCATCATACTCAAGCATACCATTCTGCCCGAAGTAATCATACATACCCCAGAGTGCACTGGCATATTTGGGGATAAGCATACCATATGCATCAGCCTTATAATAACATTCAATAGCTTTTTGGATATAGGAGTAGTCTTCACATTCATGATACTTCAAAACATACGATTCTCCAAGCATCAGATTAAAGAAAGGATATTTATTTGCTATGCGAATCAAGCACTCTTCTTGACCTGTTTTATCTTTTGTCTCATCATAGTATATCACTTGAAGCATTGCAGCCAATTCGCTTCCTTCAGATTCAGCTTCTTTGATAATACTCAATGCTGACTTAGCTTCTTCTATAGAACAAACTTTTTTTGCAGCTTCTACTGCTTTGGCTTCAGCTGGTGCTAATTGTCTGAGTTGACTCATTTTTGCTTCAATATCTTCATTAGAACAAGGCGTTTCAACAATCTCAAAAATCAATCTAAAAGGATTTCCTTCATCAAAAAGTTCGATGACATCTTCTATGTCTCCACCAGTTTTCTGACAGTAGATGGCATACATACAAATCATGTTAAGCCAGCTCTGTTCGACCCCATCTCCATCTCGATAGCAAAGTGCTAATGAGTTATAAGCTTCCACATCATGGGCTATGCCCTGACGGTCCAGGCCGGGCAAACTGCGACGGTTTATGAGGATCAGGCCCATGCCTGGGTGGAGTATTACGATCCGGCCGTAGGCTGGCGGATCCTGGAAAGCACCCCGGCGGAGGGCCTGCCCGGATATATTTATGTGTCCCCGGGGGAAATTCCCACCCAATCCCAGCAGCCGGAAGAACTTCCGGAGCAGACGATGCCGCCCCAAAATGAGCCCGTCCGGGAGGA
>JAZRII010000025.1:0-9705 GCA_045645225.1 Bacteroidaceae bacterium
CATGATGTGTCCGGGCATGTCTATCTCGGGGATAACCTCGATATGCAGGTTGCGTGCATACTCCACTATCTCGCGACAATCCTCCTGGGTGTAGAAATAGGGGCCATAGGGTTTGCCCAACCAGTAGTGTCCCTTCTCCATATCGGTCATGCGGCAATCGCTTGCCACGGAACCAACCTCAGTGAGTCGGGGATACTTCTTCACCTCGAAGCGCCAGCCCTGGTCCTCGGTCAGGTGCCAGTGGAAGTAGTTGTACTTGTATATTGCCATACCGTCCAGTATGTGCTTTATCTCGTCCACGGTGAAGAAATGGCGGCCGCAGTCAAGCATGAAGCCACGATACCAGAATCGGGGTTCGTCGTCTATGTCCACATGGGCTATCTCGGGGCATGCCTCGGCACGGAAATGTGGGACTGCCTTCTGGGCCTCATCCACGCTCATACCGGCCATCACATTGGCAGGCATCATCTTCTTCAGCGTCTGGAAAGCATAGAAAAAGCCACGGGCGCTGGAGGCGCTTACTCTAATGCCACGCTCGCCAACGTTCAGACGATAACCCTCGTAGGATATGGTCTTGTCCAACTGCATGCTGATATTGGCCTTCTGGCTCTTCACCAACTTACCCTTGCAACCTGTTGTCTTGCGGATAACGTCCACGAACCTCGTTGCCTCGCTCTGCAGGCTGTCTGCAAGGAATGCCACGTCCACGGCATAAGACTTGGGCAAACGGTACGTCCCCTCGCCCACCACCATCTTCTTGGGCATAGGAGTGATGTTTACAAACTGCTTTGCCTCCACAGACATGAGCATGGAGAACAGGCACAGGATAATCAGACAAAGTTTCTTCATATTTAGTTTTGTCATTTATAATATTTCATACTACCGTACCACGCTCATATAGATACTCTGGTGCAAAGTCTGCTCCGTTTTCCCACTCTATGGTATTGAACTTGACAGAGAAGCGCTTAAAACGCTCCACATCTTTAAGCGAATTAAAAACCTCGCCATTGAGCGAATTAGCAAGATCTATCACTTTAACCACCTGGTTGTTAAACCACAATTTAATGCGGTAACCATCTAGGTATTCTGCTTTCACGACTTCCAAAAACATATAGACTTATTTTAGAGGTTCTATCTTGGCCAATGCGCTTCCTATCTGTGCACGCTTCCAATTTTCCATCAATTCTTCACGATGCAGTTCCAGCCATTCGAATATCAGTTTCAATGCTCTCCCAGGCATCTCTCCTTTAACGATTCCGTCCATTATACTAACCGTAACCTTGTAGTCACCATACCAAGCATGAAAGTGCGGCGGATTGTGGTCAGAGAAGTTCATTAAGATGTATATCCCGTAGAAAAAACTTATCTGTGGCATATTTTGTCCTCCATATATTGATTCACGATGCGAATATACATATTTTATTTCAATTTAGTGTCATCTGCACAGGTAAAGTTCCGCTGGACTCCGTTTTCTATTTTTATTATTGACTTTTCCCGTATTTTATTTTCCCAAAAGTTGCAAGAAATGTAAATAAATGTTACCGTTGCCTTGTCTTTCGTTTGCTGAAAGCACCTTGGGCATAAGGAGGGTTAGACGCATATACATAAAAGGCGTAACTGCGCGCTTTGATTTTGACGGTCTAAGAATCTCGCAAACTCGTCAATCTGCCGAAAACAAAGCAACGGGGACGTCCCAAGTGATGTTTTATAATCATCTTTAGGATATACGTATGTATCGTATATTCTTGATAGTTTATACGAACATTGGTGTGGGGCTTTCAGTGTTGCTCGTTTCAGACAGATTGGACAATGCGAAAGCCTTTAGACCGTGGAACGAGTGACAGGACTGGTTCCACGCTTTTTTGTGTTTGCCTCACATTAGATTTACGATGGCTAATTGGGAGCCGATTAGTTTAGAGCTGACAAGCATGGACAAAAATGTTTAGGCCAGCCATAATATAAAGAAACTCTCAATTGGACACGAAATCTATTTATAATTAACTAATTAATTTTTATCGTATGTTACAATCTATCCAACATTTTTATTCATCTTCCCGCGAAAACCTAAAGGGGAAATGGACTGGTATGGCAGGTATCACACTTGGATTCTTATTACTATATAATCACTCCAAGTTATTTTAAACTTAATTGATGTTTATTCTTTATGTCAAACTAAGATGTCGACGACGCAATGCAGTAAGTACACATTCCGAAGCAACTGGATTAAGTCCACGGAAAGTGGTACGTTTCTTTAATTCTGCAAGTGGCATTTCAATTAGCAGTTTAGCAATGCATTCATCAGCGAAAGAGTTACTAACCACATTTACCCCGGTGAAATCCAATACGACACATTCGTTTTGCTCTATCAACGGTAGCAATTGCTCACGGACACGCTGCCCCAAAGGACGCGTTCCAAGATTCTCGCCATATTCTCTAAAACTAAATGTTACCATAATTCATAGATATTCTTCTCATCAAAAACATCTATCGTCACATCATTTCCCGACAACGGGAAATATTGCTTTATAAGTGTTGTGAGATTCATATCTGTTTATCCATTAGCATTTACATGGCAAAGATAGAATTTTTTTTGCTTTATGCCAAAAGTAAAACAGCATTTATTGAGATATCATCATTTCGCACAGAAAAATAGAAAGAAATAAGAATGGCTTGAGAGCAAAAAAAATAGAGTCAACCCGAAGTAAAACAAGTTTAATCCAAGTTAACTCTTATCACAATCAAAAAGCAAATACTAACACTTTTCTGTTTGTTCTGTTTCCTTCATCATCTTGCGCCAGCGGAGATAGCCGAGGACGGCAAAGACGGTGTAGGCCACGTGGATACCTGCCTTGAAGGGAAGGCCCTTGTAGGCAAGCAGGTAGACGTCGATGATGTTCACCACGAACCACAACCACCACTGCTGCAGATACTTATTTGCCATGGCCCACATGGCCACTATGGAGATGGCATTGGTCAGGGCATCCTGCACCGGCACGGTAGAGTTGGTGTAGTTATCCAAGAACCACCACGTACTGCCCCATATCAGCAGGAAAGCCACACCGAGCCACGTTGCAACACGCAGGGGCATGGAGGTGATGGCAAGGACTTCCTTGCCACTGGAGGTTTTCACTCGCTTGCCATAGCCGGGCATTGTCCACAGGAGCAAGCCATAGAAGGCTGCCAACAAGTAGTAGACGGAGATGGCCATATCGCCATACAGACCTACCTCATAGTAAAGATACACGTCGATAGCCGGCATGATGATGCCTGCCACCCACACCATCCAGTGGGCACGATACTCCCACCAGAGATAAAGGATTCCCAAGAGGGAAACAAAGAAATCAAGATATTGTACCATAGTTTATGAACGGATGAGCGGTGACACCCGCTCACCGTTAGAATGAAAACGTCACATGCCCCATCATATTGAATCCTGCCGAGGGGGTGTAGCCAATCTGGTAGTAGCGGTTGTCTTCGGTGAAGCCGTAGGAGGGGACAACACTGCTATACACCCATCCGCTTTGTGCGAAATGGCGGTCGAAGATGTTGTTCAGGTCCAGGCCGAATACCACCTGCTTCAGACGGGCATTGTTCCTCTTGGGGTTGAGGGTATAACTCAGGCGCACGGCAGTGGTGCTGTATCGAGGCAGGGAGCGGTCCAGGCACTGGGTATTGTCCAGATACTGACGGCTGACAAAGTTGGTGTGCCATACGGCCTTCAGCCCCTGCCAACGGAAAGTTGCCATACCATTGAGCACCACAGAGGGCGAGAACGCCAAGGTGGAATTGTCGTAGTGCTTCACCTGGAAGTACTCGTCCCAGTCATAACTTACATGCTCGTCGAAGGCAAGTATCCTGTTGCGGCTGAAGGCACCGTTCACATCCAGCGACAGCCATTTCCAAGGCGAATAGCCGGCACTCAGTTCCAGTCCCATGCGGTAGGAGTCCTCAATGTTTGTGGTCAGTGCCTCGCCTATGTCGCTCAGTTCGCCTGTCTGCACCAACTGGTCCTTGTAGCCCATGTAGTACAGGCCAGCACTGACATACCAGTTCTTGGCATCGTAGGAGTAGCCAACCTCCACATCGTGCAGACGCTCGGCACGCGGTGCGCCACTTTGGCCGTTGTCGGTGAAATTGTTGCGTTCCGGTTCCCTGGAACTCATGGCATAACTGGCATAGGCACGATGTCCGCCCTTGTGCCAGGCAAAGCCCGCCTTGGGATTCACGAAATTGTAGGTAACATCCACATTGAGCGGCTGTGCCTGATACATGCCGTTGGCATCTTTCTGGAACTTGTCGTTATATCCGTCGGTACGGAAGCCCACATGGCGGTACTGCACATCAGCAAAGGCATCCCACTGGTCGGAGAGATGATACGTTGCCTTGGCAAAGACAGAGAGGTCGGTCTTCCATGCATCACTGTCGTAATACTGATACTTGCCGCCAGGTGTGGGGATATAGTGCTGACGAAGGTCTTCGTTGCTTATGTATGTAAGATAACCGAAGTGGTTGCCCGTAAAGCCCTGTGCCGACAGACCTGTTATCACGTCCCAACGCTTGTCCTTGTAGTTGGCATTCAGGTTCACGCCATAGGTGTGCTGGGCCAATCCTTTCTGTCGCACAAAGTCGGCCCTCGTGCTGCCGTCCTGCGGCACATAGTTCAGGCCGAACTTGCTTCCTGCCTTGTTCTGGTAGCGGAACTCGTCATAATAGCCATAACCATAGGTGTATCGCAATGCGGCAGTTGTGCTCCAATGGTCGTTAATGCGCCATGCGGCAGACAGTATGTTGTGGTTCTGCCAGAAGTTGTCCGTGGTACGGTCCCATAGGCTGCCGTCCACCTTGGCATATCGCTCTGTCTTCCATGCCATGGGGTCGTCCCAGTCCTCTATGAAACGCTCATACAGGCTATTGAACCGTCCCAGTCCCATGCGGTAGAGGTCTTCATAGGTCTTCACCCCACCGTAGGCATTCAGACTGTAGTCATCATTGCCTGCCGTCACACCGTTCCATGCCTGACCGGTACTTTCAAAGTTGCCCAGGTTTCTGTATTTCAGCACCAGGCGACTGTCCTCGCTCAGCCATGCCACACCTGCCGTGTAACTTCCGCTCTTGCCATGCGTGCCATGCAGGTAACCGTCGGTCTGTGTCTGATGATAGGCACCATCCACCACCCAATGCTTGCCCAGAAGACCCGTGGAGAACTGGCCACCGGCACGCCATGTGTTGTAACTGCCATAACTGCCCGTCACCTCCAGCATGGGGTCCATCTGTGGCAACCGTGTCTGCATAGCAATGCTGCCTCCGAAGGCACCGTCACCATTGCTGCTGCTGCCCACACCACGCTGAATCTGCACACTGCCGAGCAGTGAGGCATACGAGTTCATGTTTGCCCAGAACACACACTGGTCCTCGGGCGAATTGAGTGAAATGCCGTCTATGGTAACGTTCACACGGCTGCCGGCACTGCCACGCATACGCATGTACACCGTGCCCGTGCCCAGTCCGTTCTCGCTCCATGCCACCACACCCGGGGTGCGTGCAAACAGATATGGCAGTTCCTGTCCACTAGTGGAAAAATCCTGCAACTCCTTCTTGCTGATTCTGCTCACGGCAAATGGCGCACCCTTGGGGGCACTAACCGCCGCCACAACCACCTCACTCAACTCTGCCACACGTGCAGAATCCCTCTCACTCTCCTGGGCACTGCTCATGCCCGCCACACCTGCCAAGGCAAGTACGGCAAGAAACTTTCCTTTCATAGGAATCCTTTCTCTTCGTCGTTCGTAATCACCGTTACGAATTACTGGTTGGAAAATTGGCCCGTTCCCTATACCTTATTATATTATAAGGGAACCAACCGTTCATACTCTCTACGCCGGCACTACCCGGTTCAGATCATTTGAGGGTATATTCTCAGCAAGGCCAATATCAGCCATGCACCCCTGATGACGCTGACAAAGGTACGAATAAGTGAGAGATTTTCCAAATTTATTTGAGAAAATCCGAACGGAAGTACCTTCGACCGCCAGGTCAAGGGTACGAATAAGCGAGCGAAGTACAAAATAAATTCGTATTTATTTTTACTTCCGAGCGAGAGTACCTTCGACCGACAGGTCAAAGAAACGATTAAGCGAGAGCAGAAACATGGTAGGGACGCTGCGTGCAGCGTCCGAGAACGACAAACAAAGCGGACGCTGCACGCAGGGAGAGAAAGTGGGTGATAGTGTTTTATTAGAACGGAAAGGTGACTGCTTTAGCTTGATGAGCGAAGGCGAATAAAACGGAAAACTATCCCCCCTCCCCCCTGCGGGGGACTCGCCCCTGTCTCAGGGGGAGAGTCAGTTACTACAAAAAATACGGCGCTAGCGGTGATAGTTTTCCGTTTCCCTACGGGCGCCAGTCCCTGACATAGCGGACACGGTTTATGCTTTCGCCTACGCTACCCAAGGTGACACGGTCGCGATAGATGAACCAAGAATAGAAATGGGAGGTGCCGGAACGGTCGTACTGGTTACCATAGTAACCGAATGAATAGTAGCTGCTCACCAACGAACCGCTACTGCCCCACCAGTTGGTGTTACTGCCACAGTACAACTGCATCACCACACCCTCGCGAATATTGGGGATACGATAACCTGCCTCGGGAGCATGCGAAATACCGTTCTCCAAATTTCCCTTCAAGGCTATGTAGGGAGAGGAATTGCTGCCGATGGGATAGCTGGTATGCAGAGGACCAGTCTCGAATCCATAGTACAGGCGGCTCATGACGGAATACTCGTCGCCAGGCACCAGTTCGCGTGTGGTATAGTAGCGCAAGGACTCCTCGTTCATGTTCCTGAAATTGAAGCGATACACCGAATTGGCATTTAGTGCACCAGTGGTTTCCTCCACAATGACCAACTCGTCTTCGGGGCAGTTCTTTCCTGCCGACACTATGCTGGACGACGAAGGAAGTTCCATTCCAAGATTGCGCACACAACGCACTGGAGAATATGCCGGCTTGCTGTAATGCGACTGGTATTCACCTGTGGAAGCACCCTCCTCGGCCCATACTATGACAGGCATATTTCCTGCCACCTGGCCATTGGCGGTACTGCTTACTACGTGCAGGCGCCATGGATAGACGCCATTGAAAGCACCGCCCGAAACCGGGGCATTAGGTTCTCTGCTTGCCTCAATGGGGTACAGCTGGGCTTCCGAACTAAGTCCCTGGTCGCCCAGGAACAAGCCGCACAACTGGTCAAGGGAGGCTATGTACCAATGCAGTTCCTCGGGGTCTATAATGCCGTCGCCATCCAAGTCTCTGTTGCGCAGAAGAACGGAGTACAGACCCGCCCTGTAATTGCCCTTCAGCTGAGGTTCCATGCCGGAGTAGTCAATAAACGTGTCCCAACGCAGAGTGGTGTTCACCGTCTTGCCTGTGCCTGTGCCACGGACAAGGTTCAGCAGGCAAGCCGTATTGTAGAGACCATCGGATTTGGATGTATTGTCGGGGGTGTAAGATGTTATCTTGTAAGCAGAGCCGGAGTTCATCCTCTCGTCCGGATGATAGAACCAAGCCATGTTGTTTGTTTCGTCCACCGTTTCGCATCCCCATGCCTGCTTCAGGTCGGTTCGGGACATGTTTATGTTGTACGGAGTCTGGATGGAGCGCTGTCTGATGGTAAGGATGCTACCCGTGAGGGAACTGTCCCCGTCCTTGCTTCGCTGGTTCTTGCACAGGATGTGCATCAGACGGTTAGGCTGGTTGGCAAACTTCTTCCACAATATGTCCGAGTCATCGGGATTCATGGGATTGGCGTCGTAATAGAATTCGTCCACGAAGACGGTCAGTTTCATCTCCCCGTTGTTGTCGTACAGACTTGGTTCGCCAGCCTTCCACTTCAATGTCTCCGTCTTTATTGTCGCCAGCACGTCGATGACCGTCTTTAGTTTGCTTTTGTCCGCGGGGTATCTCTGGCATCCTTCACTATAGAGTCCGTCAGTCCCCATCTCGTTGAGCATGAACTCCACCCATTTGTAGTCCAAGTCATTGTATATCTCCTGTCCGAAAGCATCCCTCATGGGCACACCCTCTCTGCCGAAAGGTGTTCGCACGTACCAGGTCATGTTATCCACATCCACCTCACTGGCCTTGATGGTATAGACACGCTGTCCATAGTGTGCATCGAATGTGTATATGTCCTCCTCGGCCTCGTAGAGGTGTCCCATGGCACCAGGCTGGTCCTCGTCTATACCGGGAGTATTATCGTTGGATGTCTCCACCTCCACCTCTATCCTGTCCACACCCTTTATGTTGATGGTGTATTTGTAGTGAGTGTTTCGGCACACGTCGTAATTGTCCTTGTCCGCAGCAAAATCGCCCAAATGTACTACATAGGTAACGTCTGCTATCAGGTGCTGCTCGGTAGTAAGTCCCGGGTCCACAACCATCTTCAGCTCACCCTTTATGACAATGTACGTGGCCTGTTCCGGAGCATACTCCCACATGCCGGCTTCCGTATTGTACGTGCCGTAATTATCCGCCTCAGGATCGTCGGTGTGCTTTATGCGCCTGTCGCGGTTATGGTAATTGCCACCCACGCTCTTCTTCCTGTATGCCGACTTAAGATTCTCCAACGTGTAGAACGAAAAGCCATATAGCACACCGCCCGTAGGATTACCGTTCACCTCCTCGTTTTCCGTGGTTTCGAAGTTCATGGGCTGGGTATTGAAGAAAGCGTCCTCCGAAGGTTCGACACCGTTCTGGCTGGGCATAAGCAGGCAACTCTTGGGCAGATTCATCACCTGCCACGACTCGGGTGTAAATGCCTCCACGCGCTGGTTCTTGCTTTCCTCCGTGGGATTCACCCTGACGTTTACCTGCACCTTGGCATCCAGGCGCTCCAGCATTATCCTGCCTCCTGCCACGCTAATGGTGCCATCCTCGTGGATACTGACACCCGTTCTGCTGCCAGTCATCATGAAGTAGCCGGCATTTCGTTCGGGAAGGTCCTGGTTCAAGGACACCAGCAGAGCATTCAGTTCCTCTCGGCTTCGCACCAGTCCCAAGCGGTCCTCGGACATATTCATAAAGTCCAGGTCGATATTTGCCACCAAGACTATCTCGGCACCGCCACCGGAGACCGTAGGCACACAAAGGTGCAAGGTTCCATTCGTTTGTGCCGAAGCGCCATCGGAGGACATATTGTTCACCTCCCAATACTCCTTGTTTCCCGTCTGGTCCAAGTCATCGGCATTGAAATAGCGTCCATACACCTTCATGCCATCAGCAAACAGGAACACATACATGTTTCGCACCATGGACTCGTAGTGGAGGTCATAGGTACCACGGGTTATAACACGAACCTCTTCATGTTCCTTAGAACCGAAGGGCAGTGCCACCCTAACCTCCTTATCACCCACATTGGTCAACGATGCAAGGTCGTCTTCGGTGCAACCTGCCACAGAAATGCCCGTCAAGAGCAGTATGCCCAGTATGCGTATCCAGTCTTTTATCATGTAGTCTTACTCAGTCAAAAGTTATATCACCCTCCACTTCGTTCCAGTCGGAAACCTCGTACTCTATCTCTCCGCTCTTGTCGTTATAGGAAACATTTACAAGGATATTCACGAAGTCATTCCTGCTCAGTTTCTGCATTGGTACGCTCTCGCCGGTTTCCTTGTCTATGGTTGTTATAGGTATGGTAGCCTCTTGTGTAA
>JAZRII010000026.1:0-27632 GCA_045645225.1 Bacteroidaceae bacterium
TGCTTATATGGAAGAGCAAGGCTACAAACTTGCTGGGCCTCTTCGTACCTCCTACATTGACGGTGCATGGAATCAAGACGACCCTGAACAGTGGTTGTCTATCATTCAGATTCCTATTGAGTAAAGTGGCGTTACTCTCAAAAGATTTGTGTATCTTTGTACTCGCTGTTTTGGCTTGATTACGATCTCCACGTGGCTTTCTCTGTAGGAAGTTGCAAATATATTAAAACCGACACCAGTAACTAATAAGTAAAAACTATAGGTTCTATCTGAAGTGAATACCCTCGCCTCCTTCCTCAACCTGGAGAACATTGCCCGTTCCTCCGATGGGGTAGAGTACCATCCTCTGCACCCTTTTCTGCCAGAGAACTGCCGTGTGCTCTTCCTGGGCAGTTTCCCGCCGCAGAGGAAGCGCTGGTGCATGGACTTCTACTATCCCAACTTCATCAACGACCATTGGCGCATAGAGGGCCTCATTTTCTTTGGCAACAAGGACCATTTCGTGGACACCAAGGCAAAGACCTTCCGCCTTGACCTCATCATCCCCTTTCTTCACGACAAGGGCATAGGTTTCTACGACACATCCACCGCCGTGCGCCGCTTGAAGGACAATGCCTCTGACAAGTTCCTGGAGGTTGTCCTGCCCACCGACATCCACGCCCTCCTGCACCGTGTGCCCCATTGCCGTGTAATCGTCACCACAGGCGAGAAAGCCACCGCCACCCTATGCCAATCTCTCGGTATTCCCGAAATGCCCTCCGTGGGGCAGTATGTGCCCATTCCGGATCTCTTTGCCGACGGAGAGCAAATGTTTCTCTATCGTCTGCCCTCTTCCTCCCGCGCATATCCCATGTCTTTGCCCCGTAAAGCCGAAGCATACCGCCAGATGTTTGAGTTCTGCGGAGTAAAATAGACACACTTCACGACAAGCGTGCAGTTTCCCTATTAGAGAACTGCAGTTTCCCAACAAGAAAACTCGAGTTCTCCAATAGGGAAACTCATGCGGCAATAGTATCGGTTAACTCTCACTTAACTGTACCTCTGACATTTTGCTTGCTTAATCGTACCCTTGACCTAAAGGTCTAAGGTACTCACGTTGACTATCGTCTTCCTCCTCCTTACAAGGCATAGAATGCGAGCACTCTCTGCTCTTGTTTCGTTCGTCGGTTGACTATCGTCTTCCTCCTCCTTACAAGGCATAGAATGCGAGCATCCTCTGCTCTTGTTTCGTTCGTCGGTTGACCTTCGGTCTTCCTCCTCCTTACAAGGCATAGAATGCGAGCACTCTCTGCTCTTGTTTCGTTCGTCGGTTCGGAAAAATCAAATTCAATTTGCTTTTTCTCTCACTTAATCGTACCTTTGTAACCGAATAAATTTTTGATAGATATATGCGTAAACTATTTATTACACTTACGGCAGTGATGTGCTCGCTCTTTGCGAGTGCCGACGAGGGCATGTGGATGCTTTCGCACATCAACTCCAAAACAGCCGAGAACATGAAGGCTCTGGGTATCAACCTTACCCCCGAGCAATTGTACAACCCCAATGGCCGCAGCCTTAAGGATGCCGTCATCAACTTGGGCGACTTCTGCTCAGGTGTGGTAGTGTCTCCCGAGGGTCTGTTCTTCACCAACCACCATTGCGGCTATGGTGCCATCCAGGCACTGTCCACTCCCGAGGACGATATCCTGAAGAACGGTTTCGTTGCCAAGAAGCGCGAGCAGGAACGTCCTGCCCACGGACTCTATGTGCGCTTTCTGGACAGAGTGGAGGACTGCACCGAGCGTGTGAATGCCGAACTGGCACGCCTCTACAAGGAAAAGGCTCCCAAGATGGACTCTGCACAAGTGGAGGCTTTCTGTGTCGATAGCATCTGCACTGCTCTTGAGAATGAGTTCAATGAAAAGAATCCTGGTCTTGAGTGCCGTGTTGCCTCCTACTATAGCGGCAATGCCTTCTATGCCAACTTCTACAAGGTTTACAACGACATCCGCCTGGTGTTCACCGCCACAGAGACCCTTGGCAAGTTTGGTGGCGATACCGACAACTGGATGTGGCCCCGTCAGACATGCGACTTCTCCATGTTCCGCATCTATGCCAAGCCCGACGGTACACCTGCCGAGTATAGCGAGGACAACGTGCCCCTGAAGACTCCTGGCTATGCTCCCGTTTCCATCAAGGGCTATGCCCCCGGCGACTACTGCATGACCATTGGTTATCCCGGCCGCACCAACCGCTACCTCTCTTCCTGGGGCATCGTGGAACGTACCGAGGCAACAAACCAGGCTGTTATCGACGTGCGCACCGCCAAGCAGAACGTGTGGAAGCACTGGATGGATGCCGACCGCACCATCGAACTGAAGTATTCCAGCAAGTGGGCAAGCAGCAGCAACTACTGGAAGAACTCCATCGGTATGAACAAGGCTGTGAAGGACCTGGACGTGGTTGGCCAGAAGCAGAAGATCGAGGATAACCTGCGCCAGTGTTACAGCCGCAATGAGGCTTCCATGGCTCAGTACGGTTCTGTGCTCTCTGCACTGGAGAAGGCCTACACCGAGCGCAAGGAAAAGATGGCTCTGCTCACCTACTACAGCGAGACCTTCTTCCGTGGCATAGAGTTGCGCAATGTGGCAAACCGTGTTTCCCGTTTGCCTTTCGATGCTACTGCCGAGGATGCTGCTCTTTGTGTGGACAACCTGAAGGCTTTCTTCAAGGACTACGAACCTCGTGTCGACGAGGAGACCATGGGCACCCTGCTGCAGAACTACCGCCAGTGGTCCAAGGGCGAGTTCCTGCCCTCATTCTATAACCTGATAGACAGTGTCTACGGCGGCAACACCATGGCTTACGCCAAGGATGTCTTTGCCAAGACCTGCCTGCTGGACACCACCTGCGTGGCTAAGGTTATGGCAGACAGCACCCTGCGCGACACAGACATGGCTATGCAGTATGCCGATGCCATACTGGATACCTATTACGACCTCTTGGGCACCGTACAGAGCACCATGCCAACCATAGAGTACAACGAGCGCCTGCTCAACAAGGCCATCCTGGAGATGGATCCCAGCCAGGCTCACTATTCCGATGCCAACATGACCATGCGCCTGTCCTATGGCAGCATCAAGGACTATACTGCCAACGGCACACACTACAACTATTTCACCAACCATCAGAGCCTCTTGGACAAGATTGCCCAGCAGCAGGAGAATGCCGACTATATCATGGAACCCGAGATAACGAAACTCCTCAAGAAGGGCAAGTTTGGCAAGTACAAGGACAAGAAGACCAAGCAGATGCAGCTCTGCTTCCTCAGCAACAACGACATCACCGGAGGCAATAGCGGTTCGCCCATGTTCGATGCCAACGGTCATGTCATAGGCCTTGCCTTCGATGGCAACTGGGAAGCCATGGCCGGCGACATCAGCTTCGACCCTGCCCTGCAGCGCTGCATCGGTGTGGACATCCGTTTTGTCCTCTGGATAATCGACCGCTGGGGCGGCGGCAAGAACATCATCAAGGAGCTGGGATTGTAGGACCTTTGTCCTGCATTGGACAGCAGGCAATATAAGAAAGGAATAACCGGCCGTGGTGCGATGCAATGTCTGCACCACGGTCTTTTTTTGGGGTATTTCCTGCCAGTCATTAGCAGCAAAGCGAATGCCATATATCAACAAATGCTGCAGGTTCTAAAAGTATCTTGAAAAAAATCATTACCTTTGCACATAGGATTATACCTAATATACATATAGTATATACATGAAGATAGTAGTTTTAGATGCATATACCGCCAATCCTGGCGACCTGTCGTGGGAACCATTGAGTGCCTTGGGCGAGGTGGAGGTGTACGACCGCACTGCCCCCGAGGATGTGGTGAGACGTGCCGCGGGTGCCGATGCTGTGCTGGTTAATAAGGTGAAGATAACACGCGAGGTGATGGATGCCCTGCCACAGTTGCGCTATGTGGGCGTACTTGCCACTGGCTACAATGTGGTGGACACCAAGGCTGCCGCTAAGCATGGAATCACCGTAACCAACGTGCCGGCATACAGCACCATGTCCGTGGCACAGATGGTGTTCGCCCACCTGCTCAATATCACCAATTCTGTGGCACAATACACCATCGAGGTAAAGTCTGGCACCTGGAGCAGTTGCGAGGACTTCTGCTTCTACAATGTACCCTTGACCGAACTGGATGGCCGCACAATGGGTATTGTGGGCGTGGGAAACATAGGCATGGCGGTGGCAAGGATGGCACAGGCATTCGGCATGAAGGTGTTGGCAATGAGCAGCAAGTCGGCAAAGGCACTGAAGGCGCTGGGCATACGCAAGGCTTCTTCTTACGAGGAACTCTTCTCCCAGGCCGATGTCCTCTCTCTGCATTGCCCCCTGACGGACGACACCCAGCATCTGGTCAATGCAGAACGCCTGGCACTGATGAAACCTACCGCCATACTGATAAACACAGGCAGAGGTCCGCTGGTAGACGAGCATGCTCTGGCAGAAGCCTTGAACCAGGGCAGGCTGCGTGCAGCCGGAGTGGACGTGCTTGTAGAGGAACCGCCCCAGAATGACAATCCCCTGATAGAAGCAACAAACTGCTCCATCACCCCCCACATAGCATGGGCCACTGCCGAGGCAAGGGAAAGACTACTGACCATTGCCGTGGAAAACCTCAAGGCCTTTGCCGAGGGCAAGCCACAGAATGTGGTAAACAGAAGTAGAAAGCAGAAAGCAGAAAGTAGAAAGCAGAAATAGCATTCTCTGTAACTCAACATCTTTACTTTCTCCTTTCTCCTTTCTTCTCTCTCCTTTCTCCTTTCAAATTTTATTATATGAAGTACAAAGACCTGTTTCTGGATTTCGATGACACCCTGTACGACACCCATGGCAATGCCGACATAGCCCTTCGTGAACTCTACGAGGACTTCGGCCTGCATCGCCATTTCAATGCCTTCGAGGATTTCCACGCTCCGTATTGGCAAACCAATGTGGAACTATGGAAGCAGTATGCCGCCGGCGAGATAAGCCGCGATGTCCTTATCGTGGAGCGTTTCCGCCGCCCGCTGAGCAAGGGGCATGGATTGGAGAACGTCAGCGTGGAGTACTGCCTCAAGGTAAGCGACCGTTTTCTGGAACTTTGTGCCGTGAAGCCCGGTGTTGTAGACGGAGCGCACGAGGTGATGGACTATCTCAAGTCCCGTGGCTATGGCCTGCACATGTGCAGCAACGGTTTTCACGAGGTGCAGTACCGCAAACTGAAGGCCTGCGGCATGAAGGACTATTTCGACACGATAGTGTTGTCGGAAGATGCCGGTGCCAACAAACCCTCGCCACTCTATTTTGATTACGCTTTCCGCATGACTGGTGCCAAACCCGAAACCACCCTTATGATTGGCGACAATTTCCAGACAGACATCCTCGGTGCCAAAGGTGCCGGACTTGATGTCATGTGGTTCAATCCTCATCCCGAGGAGAACAAGGCAACGGAGCCAGTTCATTACGAGATACACGATCTCAGGGAAATACTCAATATCCTCTGATATTACATTCTTTAGAATATAGTTCCGAGTGTCCGGATAGATAAAATGCGTCTATTGTGGGCACTCGGAACTGTTTTTATGCAATTATATTCCTAATCCTTTGGGACATAAGACATAAAACACTAACTTTGGTGCGTAGTATGTGCAATAATGAACAAACTAAAAACATATAGCATGAAAAAGACTTTTCTACTTTCTCTTCTCCTTACCCTGCTGGGAACCATCTCGGCATGGGCAGAGTTCAACCCAGAGGCAGGCAAGATGTATGCCTTGAAGGAAAAGACATCGGGACTGTATCTTGACATACAGACGTTGGGGATAAAGGATGGTAACAGGAATACCAACAACATTAGTCTTAATACCAAGCCTTGTATTATCTTCTTTGAAAACGGAACCACTGCAGGAACGTGGAAGATAAAAAACGCAAATAGTCAGTATGTTTATTATAAAGCAGATAATACCAATGATGGTGGTCATTGGAATCCGCAGATTGGCAGCAATAGTCATGATTGGACACTGGCAGAATCTAATGGTGGAATTACAATTGCGCGTGAGTCTGGCAAGTATGTCAATGTCGATACACCCAAAGCAGGTGAACCTCTTTATTGCGACAAGGCATCAGGCCTGCTTTTCTCCCTTGTGGAATATTCTGCGCTTAACCAACATTATGCGACGCTGAAGAGTCCAACAGGTACATATTTGAGTTTGACTACTTCTGGTAATACCGTAGCTTCTTTCCAAACAGAGGAGGAGTATTTCTATATCATGCCCTCTGCAGATAAATTCTATTTAGAAAGTAAGACTGAAACCGGGAAATACATTGGTTCTACCCATAGTTGGAATACAACGACAGACTTTTCTTTATGGATGATGGCGAATGTAGATGAAGATGGTCGTGTACTAATTTCCAGAGCTTCTGGTACCGGTGATATTTATTTGGGCAGCAATACCAATAGTAATAATGGCACTGGTATCTTTACTAATGTTCCAAGCAACTGTAATCGTTGGCAGGTTTCAGAATTTATTGATTGCCCCACGGACGCTACATCCAAAGATGGCAAATACCACTTTACATCTGAAAGGTTGTGGTATATGGCACCTTGCAACAAGTTGCGCTTCATCTTGACCGAATCCGGTGCATACTACAAGAATGGCAAGAACCGCATGAGTTTTGATTCATTCGAACTGTTTGACGCATCTGACAAAAAAGTGGAATTGAAGGATTCATATTTCAGCGGAAACAACAATGGCAAGACCTTTGCAAATATGCTTGATGGTGCTAACGGAACATTTTGCGCTGGCACATGGGCAGATGGAACAGAGGATGACTATTTCGAAATAGCTCTGCCTGAAGAAATAGATCTTGGTGGCGCCTTCTCCTTCTCTTTCGTTACCGAGAACACCACTATGAATGCCAAGGCCTTCCGTATTGAGGTCATGTACGAGAAGCGTGAAGCAGTTGACTACACTTTTGCAGTAAATGCACCAGAGGGAAAGGATTACACCGTATCATACGACGGAGAACCCGTAGAAGCAGGTGCGGTATTCAAGGAGGACGAATTTGACACAGAACTCTTCTCTGCCACGGAAATCCCCGGTTATACATGGAGCATTGTTGTAGACGATGAGAATTACACCATCACGCTTCTATATACTGAGGTACCATCTGTAGAGAATCCTGCTGCTGTAGTTGCCCTTGTCAATCGTATTGGCGGGGAAGGCACTGCCGACAAGTTCAAGTTCGTACTTGACCCCTCCCTGAACTCCAAGCAGGAAGTCTTTGTTATCGGAGGCGAGGATGGCAAGGTTCTCATCAAGGGTTCTACCCTCAGCGCCATTACTACAGGTCTGGGCTGGTACCTCAACCACATTGCCAAGATTAACATCGCATGGAACTCGCTCAACGAAAAGACTGTTTCTGGCGAGGCCTATGCCGACCTTTCTAATATCCCTGTGCCAACAGCAGAGGAAATGCATACCAGCGATGCCAAGTATCGCTACTATCTGAATACCTGCACCTTTGGTTATTCTATGACCTCATGGACATGGAAGCGCTGGCAACAGGAAATTGACTGGATGGCTCTGCATGGTATCAATATGCCCCTGCAGCTCGTAGGTCTTGAAGAGGTGTGGCGCAAGTTCCTGACCATGGAAGAAGGCGGCAATCGCAAGTATGGCTATACCGATGAAGCCGCCAAAGCCTTTGTTGCTGGTCCTGCCTTCATTGCCTGGTGGGCAATGAACAACCTTGAGGGTTGGGGTGGTACAGGCTCCGGAACGAAGAGCGGTGGCACATGGGCAGGTGCTGGCGGTGTGCAGGACGATGCCTGGTATGTTCGTCAGAAGAACCTGGCCAAGCAGATTACCGACCGTCAGCGCGAACTGGGCATGCAGCCCGTATTGCCCGGCTGGTCAGGTATGGTACCCACCAACTTTGCCTCTAAATCAGGATATGCCACACGAGGCAATGGCGGCAACTGGGCAGGCGACTTCGTGCGTCCGCTCCTCCTCAATGTAAATATCGGTGCTGACAAATATGCCGCAATCGCTGCCGACTACTACAAGTGCTTGAAGGAAGTGATGGGCGAAAGCCAGTACTACTCCATGGACCCCTTCCACGAAGGTGGTGGTGCTGGTACAATGGAGGACTACGAGGCGCTTTACGATGCTATGGAAGCAGCCAAGGCTGGTTCGCAATGGGTTATCCAGCAATGGCAGTGGAGTGCAACACAGAAGTACTCTCTGACTGCAGTGCCAGCAGGTCGCCTCGTTGTGCTCGACCTCTTCTCCGATGGTTCTCCTGCATTCGACAAATACAATGGCTATGCCCCTCAGGATGCTGTGTTCTGCGCTATCCCCAACTTTGGCGGTCGCTCAGGCCTGATGGGACGCTTGCAGAATGTGACCGACAATTATTTCAAGTTCAAAGAAAAGTATGCCAGCATCAAGGGTATCGGTGCTGCTCCAGAGGCAATTGAGCAGACTCCCGTTACCTACGACCTCATCTTCCAGCTTCCCTGGATGAATGGGGTGAAACCTGATGTAAAGGAGTGGGTCGACAACTATGCTGTTGCTCGTTATGGCAAGGACAATGCTGTGGTTAAGGAAGCATGGAACTTGCTCCGTCAAGGTCCGCTCAACTATGGTGCCGATGGTATTCAAGGTCCTGTTGAGGATGTTTGGGCAGCACGTCCTAACCTTGACGCTAAACCGGCAAGTTATTGGGGCAAGACACTCAACGATGCTGGTGGCACATACACTAAGGCACGCCGCCAGATGCTCATCGATGCTACTTACAAACTGCTCAGCCAGCAAGAGGCTCTCGGTATGGCAGCCGGTTCTGTATATGAGAGCAACTACAACTATGACCTTATTGAATTCGGAGGTGGAGTGATGGCAGACTATGCCTATGACTTGCTTCTCGGTATCAAGGAGGCGAAGAATGCAGATAATACCGAACTCTATGAGGCTCGTCGCGATGCCTTCCTCCAGTTGATTCTGGATGTAGACAAGTTTAAGGGCACGAACCTCAACTTCCGACTGGGCAAGTGGACCCAGGAGGCACGTGATGCTGCAGGAGAAGTAACAGGTGCTACTGCTGCTACTCCCGACTGGTACGAATACAACAATGCCCGTACCATCGTATCTACATGGTCATCGCCAGGCACTAACCTGAACGACTACTCTTACCGCTCTTGGCAGGGATTGATGAAGGATCTTTATTATCCTCGTTGGAAGCATTACTTTGATAACAACTGCACAACGGCAGAGTATAAGTTCTTCGAATGGAATTGGGCACACGGCATGAAGCATTCTGTCGGTCAGAATGCCATCAGCAACGAACCGCTTGCTAAGGGCGAGGCTGGTCATACAGACACCTACACTCGCAATCCCGAAGGCAATACTGTGGAGCTGGCAAAGGAGATGCTTGGCAAGTACATCATTCCCGTTAACAATGGAGAGTACTATGCTTTCCGTTACTTGAACAATGACCTGACCGGCAAGATGACTGTCATTGCCAATGCAGGAACAACAATAGACCTCACCCGGTACTTCGGTGCACTAACAGGTACAGTAAGTGGCGATTTCATCAATGGCGCTGCCACAGACCTTGGCAGTGTTGCCATCAAGTCCGATGCTGCTGATGGTTCGTACACAGGTGCTCTGACCCTGACCGATGGTACGGTACTTGCTTTTGCTGTGGCTATCAACCCTGGATATAACGGAGTGTATAATATCAAGTATAAGGATAAGCCGGTGTTTATCCACTATCATGAAGGAGGAGATAATGGCAATAGCGCAGGGTACAAGATGATAGGTACAGTTAATGGCCTTACCAGTACTGGTGCCGACAACATCTTTACAATAACACCGTGTGGCGAAGGTTATTCTATCTCAGCACAGGGCAAATATATGAAGCCTATAGTTGCCAGCAATTGGAGACATATCCTGTTCTCTGATGTAAAGGACGAGGCAGGAGTGTATTTTATCGAAGAAGCAAATGATGGCTTGGTAAAGATAAAGAGCAATATTAGCAATTCAAATTCTGCCAACTATGTAGGTCATTACAGTAATGAGGTTTTCGGTAACGACAATCCGGAGAAGGCAATATCGTTTAAGATAGAAGAGGTTGCATCCTATCCCCTCACCATCACCCCTGCTGGTTATGCTACTCTCTGCCTGCCCTTCAATGTGGTTATGCCCGAAGGTATGTATGCATACGACCTTTCTGTAGAGAATATTGCAAGTGGCGATCCAGAAGGGAAGTACAACGCTACCATGAAGGTGGTTGCCACTTCTGGCGAAACCTTGAAGAAGGGCACTCCTGTAATAATCAAGGCAGAAGAAGGTAGTTATAGCCTTCCCATCACCATGTCGGATAATGGTGCCAAGACCTCCCTTGCCGGCTCTTTGCTTCGTGGCAACTTTGTTAAGCAGAACTTGACTCAAGGCTATACCACTAAGAAGTATATCTTTGCCAATGGAACTAATGGAGTTGGCTTCTACCTGATGGACGAAGCTGGCACTATCGGTGCCAACAAGTGCTGGATGGAATGGACGGCTCCTGCTGGTCAGGCAGAGGTTCGCTCCTTCGTAATTTCCTTTGACGATGCAACGGGCATATCCGACATCATTTCCGAAACAAAGGAGAACAGAACACACCTTATATATAATATAAGTGGCCAGCGTTTGAATAAGCCTCAAAAGGGCCTGAATATTGTCAACGGCAAAAAGACTATATACTAACTCACAAAGACAAAGGACACAAAACATGAAGAAGATATATTGCAAACCAGTAACCTCTGTGCATGAAATTGCATTGTTTGGCATGATTGCCAGCTCTGCCACAGTTGGTGTTTACAACAACACATTGCTCGATGCCGGCTATTCCCTCTCCCGCGATGGTGGTGCTCACAACAGCACGTGGGACTTTGAATGGTAGGCTAAGCATGCCTTAATAGGCATAGTATTAATACAAAACGCCTCGCAACTGTACTTGCTCACAGTTGCGAGGCGTGATGCTTTTCACTTTTTCTTTTTTGGTTTGCGTCGTGCCCAGCCTTCTTCGGCAAAGTCGGGCATGTCGCCTTTGAGGGGAGAGGTGTCGGGGTGAAGGAACTTCATCCAGTCGTCCTTGGTGTAGTGGTGCTGAGAGGGATTTAACGGTGAGCGATGAGCGGATGAGCGGTTAGCGGAGTTTTCTTTTTTACGTCTTCTCCTTTCTTCTTTCTCATCTCTCCTTTCTCCTTTTTCCTTAAATCCCGCCTTGCTTCTGCCCTCGCCAGTTTTCCGTTTTCCGTTTTCCGTTTGTCTTTGTCGTTCTCTGTCTTGTCGGCAACGTCGCACACTACGCTGCGGCCTTTTACGGTCACTCCGTGCTTCATGGCCTTGATAACGTCCTGTGCCTGTTCGGATGCAACCTCAACGAAGGTGAAACTCTTCATGAGGTCTATCTTGCCAACCTCCACCTGCATGCCCTTGGTGCTGCGGTTTATCAGTCCGATGACCTCCTTGGCGTAGAATCCGTCTATCTTGCCCACGTTGAGGAACAGGCGGGTATAGCCCTCTTCTGCCTGGCGTGGACCCTTTCCGCCGCGCTTTGAGCGGTCGGCACCATTGCCGCCCTTGCTCTCCTGCACCTCCTCTATCTCTGGTGCGTCGGCATAGTAGGCAAGGAAGCGTCCGAACTCACGGCTTACGATACGCTTGATGAGTTCCTCCTTGTCGAGCCACTCCCAACGGCGTACCACTTCTGGCATGACATCGGCAATCTCCTCTTCCATGACATCAACGCGTTCGATGTCGTCTATGACACGGTAGAGTTGCTTCTGGCAGATGTCCTTGCCAGAGGGTAGGGTACCACGCTCAAACTGCTTCTGTATGGCTTTTTCTATGATGCGTATCTTGCCCTTCTCGCGCACGTGCACTATGCTGATGCTCGTGCCTTTCTTGCCGGCACGACCTGTGCGTCCGCTTCGGTGGGTGTAGTTCTCTGTGTCGTCGGGAAGACCATAGTTGATGACGTGGGTAAGGTCGTTCACATCCAAGCCGCGTGCAGCCACATCCGTGGCAACCAGTAGTTGTGTGCGGTGCTGGCGGAACTTCTGCATGGTCAGGTCGCGCTGCTGCTGTGACAGGTCGCCATGCAAGGCATCGGCATTGTAACCGTCCTGTATCAGTTTGTCGGCTATCTCCTGAGTCTCCATGCGTGTGCGGCAGAAGACGATACCGTAGATGCGGGGGTAATAGTCCACAACACGCTTCAGAGCAAGGTACTTGTCTTGCGCACGCACCATATAATATATATGGTTGACATGCTCGGCACCCTCGTTGCGCGAGCCAACCTGTATTTCCTTTGAATCCTTGAGGTACTGGCGAGCAATGTTTTCTATCTCCTTGCTCATGGTGGCAGAGAAGAGCAGTGTACGATGCTCTTCGGGGATACCGCCAAGGATTTCGTTCAGGTCTTCCTGAAATCCCATCGTTAGCATCTCGTCGGCCTCGTCAAGAACAACATTGCTAATGGTGGAGAGGTTGGCAGCACCACGCTTCATCAGGTCGATGAGGCGGCCAGGAGTGGCAACAAGTATGTTTACCCCACGTTTCAGAGCGCGTATCTGTGCTTCAATGCTTGTGCCTCCATAGACGGGCAGTATGTGCACCCCCTCGGAGTGCTTTGAGAATCCCTCAAGGTCGTCAGCAATCTGCAGGCACAATTCTCTGGTGGGGGCCAGTATCAGCGACACAGGATGCATGGGCGCTCCTTCAGTAAGCTGCACTATGGGCAGACCGTATGCCGCAGTCTTGCCGGTACCGGTTTGTGCCAGTGCCACAAGGTCGCCTTGCCATCCGTCCTCGTCTCCATTGCCTAAGAGTACGGGTATCACCGCCTCCTGAATGGGCATGGGGTATTCATAACCTTGCTCGCCTATGGCTTGCAGTATTCTCTCGTTCAGTCCTAATTCTTCAAATGACTTCATTCGAAACTCTTATTCCTATTCTTTTAGTAATTTATGTACTCACACATCAACTCCTCGCATCAGCGCCAGTCGCTAAACTCTAAACCCTAAACTCTACACGTTAAACGTATAGACGTTTGTTTCCTTTTGCTTGAAACCCATCTTGCGGTACAGGGCATTTGCCGCCACACGAGCCGGCTTGGAGGTCAGTCCCACCTTGTAGGCCTTGCCGGTATTGCGCAGGTGTTCCAATGCGGCCTCCACCAATTTCCGGCCGAGGCCTGTGCCCTGATATTCGGGCAAGACAACTACGTCCTCTATTGTAGCGTGGCGCCCTGTAGGGATGGTAAAGCAGCACACCGTGGTCATGCCCACTATGCGGCCTTCCTCGTTGCGTGCCACAAACAGGCAGGAGTCCTCCTTGGCTATGACCTCGTCAATTATCTCCCTGTTGGCCTTGCACGAGGTGGAAAGCACGCCAATCAAGGTTTCTATCTGACGGAAATCCTCGTCCGAGCACGATGTTAGTATTGATATCTCCATAGAGTAAGTGGATTTTATTGCAATGTCTCCTGCGATGTATTGTCAGTGTTTGTTGCTGATTGTGGGATACTCTCTTTTCTGCCGCCAATGGTATACCACCACAATATTGCTACAGCAAGCAGAAGCAGGATGGCAATGGCGCTCCAAGCTGTAGAGGTTCCGCCTATGGCTTTCACCATGCTGTATTCTTTTATCCTGTCGCCAAGCAGCCATACCTGCAGGCATGCCACTGAGTTGTTGAGGACATGCAGGATGATGGGCCATATTATATTTCCGCTACGCCAGTACAGTATGCCCAGCATTATGCCCATGGCAGCGGCAAAGAACACCTGCGCAGGGTTCATGTGCATCAGGCCGAAGAGTACGGCACTTACGAGGATGGCGGTTGGGACGCTGCTGTTGCGTCTGAGCATATGCCCCATGATGCCCCAGCGGAACATTATCTCTTCGCCCAGTGGCGCGCCAATGGCAATAGCCAGCATGCCCCATGGTTCGCGGCACATATCTATCATCTGTTCCTCTAAGATATTGGGCAGAGCCAGCAGTTCGCTGAGCAAATCCAGTGCTATGGCGCCGAGGATGCATCCGCCGAGGGCTATAAGGCTTCGTTTCCATGGAGTGCTGGAGGGCACGAAGTTGCTTTTGAGATAAAGGCTTCGGCGGAAAAGAAACAGGCAGGAGAGCGCCATAAGCACATTGCATGCAAAGGTGGCTATGCCCATAAGTTGCGCATCAAATACCCTGTTCGAGACATTGTCCAGCAGGTTGCCCCCACCGCTAAACATCTGAACGAACAGTACGACGAATCCTGCCATTGCCTGGAACAGCAGGAAAAGAAGCAAGGCCAGAAGAGGGCGCTTGAGAATGACAAGGAATCTGTTCATGATAGGTTGACTATTAAGTCCTCTCGGTGGAGGCACGGGCATATCTGCCCACTATGTACTGAGTACAAAAGTAACCATTTATCCATAAAAACGCAAAGATTTCTTGTACGGCTTTCAGGAATTGCTTACTTTTGTCCTCATAATGCAGACACAGGATACCATAACCAGCGCACAGAACCCCAAGATAAAGGCTCTGTTGCAACTTCAGCAGAAATCGGTTTGCCGTAGAGAACAGGGACTTTTTGTCGTTGAAGGCAGAAGGGAACTCATGCACTGCCTGTCCAAGGGATACCAGGCAGATACCTTGTTTATCTGCACCGAGATATTGAAGGCAGAGCAGGAGTATGACAACCTTATTGCCGCCATGCCTTCTTGCAAGTGCATATATGTTTCACCCAATGTATATGACCGTATAGCTTACCGTGGCGGCACGGAAGGCGTGGTGGCCACCATACGCATGAAGGAGCATGGCCTGGACACTTTGCCTGCTCCAACAGAAGGGCATGCGCCGCTCTACGTAGTACTGGAAAGTGTGGAGAAGCCAGGCAATCTCGGTGCCATCCTGCGCAGTGCAGATGCCGCCGGAGTGGATGCCGTGATAGTGTGCGACCCGTTGACAGACCTATATAACCCTAACCTAATACGTTCCTCTTTGGGTGGCATCTTCTCTGTGCCTACAATTGCATGTACCAGTCAGGAGTGCATACTGCATTTCAAGTCAAATGGCATACGCATCCTCACGGCTCAGTTGCAGGATTCGTCGCTATACTACGATACGGACATGACCGTGCCCACAGCTATTGTTATGGGAACAGAGGCTACCGGTCTCACCGACCAATGGCGCCTGGCTGCTGATGCGCACATTCGTATCCCGATGCTTGGAATTTTAGATTCTCTCAATGTTTCCGTATCTGCTGCTATACTTATGTTCGAGGCAGTAAGACAGAGGCAGGGATAGGGTTTAGTGTTTAGAGTTTAGTGTATTCGTCTTCGTTTCTTTCGCCTCTGCGTTCTCTGTCGCGCTTAGCCAGCGACTACTCAAGCGGCAGCGTAGTTTGCATTGGAATTCTGCGGCCTTTGCGGCCTTTGCGTGAGGCAATAAAGATAAGAGCGATTTTTTTGCACGCAGAGGTCGCAAAGAGCGCAGAGTTTTATTCCCTTTCGTGTATCACGCTTGCGCTGAAGGGGTCGCAAACTTCGTTACGACAAGAGTGCGCAAAGCATCCTCTCACCGCTCATCCGTTAACCGTTCATCGTCTTCGTCATCGTAATACAAAGTTTATGAGAAAGTATCTTTTATTTATTCTTTTGGCCTTCCATGTTATTGTATTTGCCAATAACTCGAAGGATACACTGTTTGTTGTAGAGTCTTTTGCTTTTGAAGCAAAGGACGGTTTGAAGATGGAAGGCGCTTTGACCTTGCCGGAGAATCTTACCGAGCAAACAAAGATAGCCGTTCTTGTGGCTCCACCTTTTGCCATGGACAAAAACTACGGAGGAATGTTCCTGAGTCTGGCAGAACGTCTTGGAAAGCATGGCATTGCCACATTCCGCTTCAATAATAGGGCTCTCACCGATACTGCTATGGTGGCAGCCAATGAAAGGGTTACCATGTATGACCATGCCGATGACGTACATTATGCCATAAGTGCCATAATGAAGGATAAGCGTTTTGCGAAAAATCCCATAGGTTTAATCGGGCATAGCGAAGGAGGATGCTGCTCTATCATAGAGACCTCGCGCAACAAGGATATTAATTTCCTGGTTACGTTGTCCACCTGTGGAATAGACGGCGCTGACTTCTGCTATTGGCAGAATACCATGCGCTTCAGCTATCCTAATGACTTCCCCACCGATGCACGCAACATGGTTGTTAGAGATATCTATGAAAGAACACAGATTGTAAAAAGGCTGAACGACATGAAGGAGATGGAAACAGCCTTGATGAGCCAGATAAACGAAAGTGCAGTAAGGATGGGAGTGCAGTACACGGAAGAACAGGTAAATAAATTCCTAAAGGAGTGGACCGTTCCCAGGACCATTGCGTTTGTTAAATACAATCCGGACACTTATCTTTCCAAGATTGCTTGTCCTGTACTTGCTACGCATGGCACTGCTGACGGCATGGTAGAATGGAAAACGCATTTGGACGGTATAGAGAAGTCATTCTTCAAAAGCGGCAAGACTAACTATAGGATAATGACCTTTAAGGACACCGACCATTCATACCAGTATGCACAAACAATAGTTCCGTTCTTTATCCCCGTGAACCGCAGCAAACCGGAATTTGTGGAGGAGAACTGGGACAAAATAGCAGAATGGATTATAAGCAACTATAGATAGTCCCACCAAATAAGGTTATGTTCTGATATAAAAAGAAAGCGGAGAAAGTTGAAAAACTCTCTCCGCTTCTGTACCCAGAGCCGGGATCGAACCGGCACACCTTGCGGTATTGGTGTTTGAGACCAACGCGTCTACCTATTCCGCCATCTGGGCTTATTTGCGAGTGCAAAGGTATGGCATTTTTTCGGAACCTCCAAACAAATGGCGAAAAAAGTGTTTAAAGGACAATGTTTTTGTGGCAGATAGTGCTGAGCATACAAAAGGGCATCCTTGTCTTCGCGAGGACAAGGATGCCTGTGTAGTTATGTATTTGCTTTAGCGGCAATTACTTTTCTGCTGGTTCTGCTGCCTTTTCGTCCTTCTTCTTGGCAAGGTACTCGGGAAGAGCCATGCCTGCCTGATCAAAGAGATCGTTCAAAGGAGGAACGGACTTCATGAGACCAGAAAGGAAATTGGCGGTAGAGGTTTGGCCGTTGGCATTGCCTGCGCCACCGTCCCAAACGGTAACCTTGTCGATGTTGATACCCTTGATAGCATCCACCTGAGTCTTGACGAGTTCGGGCAACTTCTCCAACAGGAGCAGTGTGTATGCCTTGGTAGCATCGCCTCCGGCAGCCTTGATCATGCGGTCGTAACCCTCGGCCTGCTTGGTGAGGATCTCGTACAGACCCTTTGCCTCTGCCTCCATCTTGGCGTAGATGGCATCAGCCTCACCCTTGGCGTTCACGCGCTTCTGCTCTGCCTCTGCTTCAGCAGCGATGACCAGACGGCGCTTCTCGATTTCCTGAGCCACGATGACATTGGCGTTCTGGCTGGCACGGTCGCGATCGGCACGAGCATCCTCGGCCTTCTGCTCGGCAGCGTAAGCCTCCTCCAGAGCCTGGGCCTGGGCAACCTTCTCGGCAGCGATGGCCTTGCGCTGAGCTTCAGCCTCGCGCTCACGACGGTTGGCATCAGAGTTGGCAATGGTAATCTTTGCCTCATTCTCACCCTGCACGGCCTGGGCATTGGCTTCGGCGGTACGGATACGGGTTTCGCGGACAGCCTCGGCACGACCGATTTCACCCACCTTCTCCTGCTCGGCAACACGAACCTTTGCCTCGTTGATAGCTTTGGCGGCAGCCTCCTGACCGAGAGCCTCGATGTAGCCGCTCTCGTCCTTGATGTCAGTAACGTTCACGTTGATGAGGCGAAGACCAATCTTCTTCAATTCAACCTCCACGTTGGCGGTGATAGCCTCCAGGAACTTGTCACGGTCGGAGTTCAGTTCCTCGATGCTCATGGTGGCGATAACCAGACGCAACTGGCCGAACAGGATATCACGAGCCATTTCCTGAATCTGTGAAGACTGAAGACCCAGCAGACGCTCGGCAGCAGCCAGCATAGAGTCGGGTTCGGTGCTGATACCCACGGTGAAACGGCAGGGAACGTCCACGCGGATGTTCTGGCGAGACAAGGCATTGGTGAGGTTTGCATCAATGCCGATGGGGGTCAGTGACAGGTAGGCATAGTCTTGGATGACGGGCCACACGAAAGTACCGCCACCATGCACGCACTTGGCAGAGCCACGGTCGCCAGTGGTGCCATAGACAACGAGAATCTTGTCCGAGGGACAACGACGATAGCGGTTCAGTATGGCCATAACGAGCATTACGAACACCACTACGCCTACGATAATCAAATAAATAGGATCAATCATAATGGATATTGTTTTAGGTTAGGGAATTAATGTTGGGACCCCCTCAATCCCCCGGGGGATGAACGATTAACGGGTGAGCGGATGAGCGGTTAATGTTAGGCTCCCCTCAATCCCCCTGTAGGGGGAGGAGCGTTTAACGGGTGAGCGGATGAGCGGATGAGCGGTGAAAGTTTAACGTTGACTTGCGTAGCTTGATGAGCTTGCGAATAACGATTAACGGATGAGCGATTAACGTTTAGCGAAGAGTTTTGATCTCGCTTAGCGGTCTTTAAACTGCTCCCGCTCGGCTATGTAGGGACGCGGCGTGCAGCGTCCGCATGGTTATCTTCTCGGACGCTGCACGCAGCGTCCCTACCATGATTCTGTACTCTGTACTCTGTTCAGAGTTTTTCCACGAGCACCGTTGTGCCGTCGATTACCTCAGTAACACGCACCTTGGAACCGGAGCGCAGAGGGGTGTCGGAGTCTGTCAGGGCACTCAGTTCCTGCACAGAGCCAGAGAAACTGATCTGCACCTTGCCCATGCCAGAGCGGTTGGATGGTATGGTGAGGTACACGTCCACGGTCTGCCCAACGCAGTCATCAATATGGTAGGCGCCGTTTCTTTCCAGTTTGCGCAGCTGCCTATATATAATAAGGAATATATACACAAAGAGCACACCCACCAGAATGGATACGAGTGACAGGACTATGGTATTGGGAATGACCGAGTAAAGGCACACACCGCCCCAACCGAGACCAAGCAGGAAGTTGATGAAGCTGCGGATGGTGAACAGCTGCATGGCACCACCGGTGTCCAGGGTGTCGCCATCGGAGAAGTCGGCATCTCCGCCGAAGTCTGCATCGCCTCCAAAGTCCACGTCGGTATCAGCATCGCCAATGCCGATAAATGTGAGCACCATCTGTACCAGGAAGACCAGCGAGGTAACCAATGCAATCACCCAGTACACCTGAAGAGGGGAGGGCAGGGCATTGTACCATTCATAGAAAGCGTTTGTCATAGGTATAAGAGTTATTTTGTTGGAATACTAAAATCCCTTTTGTCATAGACAAAGGTATATAAAAGGAAAGAAAGTGCAAAATCAGACGGAACTTTTTTAATAATCATATAAGGTATTTGTGGGAAAAATAACTTATCTTTGCGCTCAGCATCGTAAAAATCATCGTATAATGAACAAGAATCTTGTAATTGTGGAGAGCCCTGCCAAGGCAAAGACTATAGAAAAGTTTCTTGGAGAGGAATACAAGGTACAGTCCTCCTACGGGCACATCCGTGATTTGAAGAAGAAGAACTTCAGCATAGACACAAATACCTTTGCTCCCCAGTACGAAATACCTGCCGACAAGCAGAAGATAGTACAGACACTGAAGAAAATGGCAACCGAATCGGAAACCGTTTGGCTGGCTTCCGATGAGGACCGCGAAGGAGAAGCCATCTCATGGCACCTTCAGCAGGTACTGGAACTGGATCCCACACGCACAAAGCGTATTGTGTTCCACGAGATTACAAAGAATGCCATTCTGGAGGCAATAGAGAATCCTCGCACTATAGACGAGAATCTGGTGAATGCACAGCAGGCACGCCGTCTGCTGGACCGCATCGTGGGTTTCAAGTTGAGTCCCGTTCTGTGGCGAAAGGTGAAGCCTGCCCTGTCGGCAGGCCGTGTGCAGAGTGTGGCTGTTCGCCTGATAGTAGAACGCGAGAGAGAGGTGGCCGCATTCCAGAGCGAAGCATCGTACCGCGTTACCGCCTTGTTCCAGACAGAGAAGGGCGAGGAGGTGAAGGCAGAACTGTCGCGCCGTTTCCAGACCAAGGAAGAGGCACTCGCCTTCCTGGAACTTTGCAAGGGTGCTACATACACCATACAGGAGGTAACGAAGAAACCAGCCAAAAGAACTCCGGCGCCTCCCTTTACCACCTCCACTCTGCAACAGGAGGCCGCACATCGTCTGGGACTGAGCGTGGCACAGACCATGATGATAGCCCAGCGCCTGTATGAAAGCGGTATGATCACATACATGCGTACCGATAGCGTGAACCTCTCCAAACTCTGCCTGGCTGCCAGCAAGAAGCACATCACCGAAACCATGGGCAAGGAGTATGCGCAGACACGCCAGTACCACACCAGTAGCAAGGGAGCACAGGAGGCACACGAAGCCATCCGCCCCACCTACATGGACAAGACCGAGATACAGGGTTCGGCACAGGAAAAGAGGCTGTACGAACTGATATGGAAGCGCACCATAGCATGCCAGATGGCAGATGCACAGATAGAGCGCACGCAGGCCGTCATCTCCATCAGCGGAGTGGACGACTGCCAGTTTGTGGCATCGGGCGAAGTGATTACATTTGACGGTTTCCTGAAAGTATATCAGGCACAGAACCTTTCTGCTGAAGACGAGGAGAACGAGGCAGGCGAGAACCTGTTGCCAACCTTGACAGACGGACAGATGCTTGCTGGCAACGAAATCCTTGCCACACAGCGCTTCAGCCAGCGTCCGGCAAGATACAACGAGGCTTCTTTGGTTAAGAAACTGGAGGAACTGGGCATAGGCCGTCCTTCCACATATGCAACCACCATCACCACCATACAGGACCGCGAATATGTCCAGAAGGGTGACAAGCAGGGTGAAACGGTTCCCTACACTACCATAACACTGAACGGCGGCAACATCACCGAGACGGAAAAGGAAATAACCATCGGCGCCGAGAGAGGCAAGCTTCTGCCCACCGACACAGGCATTGTGGTGAACGACTTCTTGCAGGTCAGTTTCCCCGAGATTATGGACTACAACTTCACCGCCGAGGTGGAGAAGGAGTTCGATGACATTGCCGAGGGCAAGGCCGAGTGGACACAGGTGATACGCAAGTTCTACGAAGACTTCGAACCCAAGGTGGAACAGAGCATGAACAGCCGTAGCGAGCGCAGGGTAGGCGAGCGCATCCTGGGCACTGACCCCACGAGCGGAGAACCCGTGATGGTGAAGATAGGCCGCTTTGGCCCTGTGGTGCAGATTGGCAGCACAGACAGTGCGGAAAAGCCCCGCTTTGCCCAGTTGAAGAAGGAGCAGAGCATGGAGACAATCACCCTGGAGCAGGCCTTGGAACTTTTCCGTTTGCCTCGCGAGCTGGGCGAATACGACGATTGCATCGTGAAGATAGGCGCGGGCAAGTTCGGTCCCTACATCAATATCGGCAAGTCCTACATATCCATACCCAAGGGCACCGATCCCCTGAGCATCACTCTGGAGCAGGCCGTGCAGATAATCCTGCAATACCGTCTGGATGAGGCACGCAAGCACCTGAAGACCTTTGAGGAAGATGCCGAACTGGAGGTGATGAACGGCAGATACGGTCCATACCTCTCCTACAAGAAGCAGAACTACAAACTGCCCAAGAATATGCACGACAGGGCAGAGTCGCTGACCTATGAGGAGTGCATGGAGATTATCAACAATGCACCTGCACCGGCAGCCAAGCCTGTCAGAAGAAAGAAGTAGGCAGATATGAAGAGCATTGTCCTGTTGGGATACATGGGTGCAGGAAAGACCACCGTGGGTCATGCACTTGCCAAGGAAATGGGCCTCCAGTTCTACGACCTGGACTGGTACATAGAGATGCGTTTCCACCGCAGCGTGGCACAAATCTTCGAGGAACGTGGCGAGGAGGGTTTCCGCGAGATGGAGCGCAATATGCTCCACGAGGTGGCAGAGTTCGAGAACGTCATCATCTCATGCGGAGGTGGCACACCATGCTTCTACGACAACATGGACTACATGAACTCGCTCTGCGAAACCGTATATCTGAAGGCATCGGCAGAAGTGCTGGCTGCCCACCTGAAGATGGGCAAGGTGGTACGCCCCCTCATCCAGGGCAAGACCGACGAGGAACTTGCCGCCTATATCCAGGGCATGCTCGACCAGCGCGAGCCTTACTATATGAAGGCCAAGCACATCTTCAACGTGGACCTGCTGAATTCCAGAGAGAAGGTGGCGGAAAGCGTCAGACTTCTGAGGGAGGCAACCGGCATTTAGTCCGACGGACAAGCAAATTTATCATTTTATTATTATACAGTCTAACCATTACAACAAACAGCCTTTGGCAATAATCCTGTCATATTAATGAAAAAGTGGCGTATTGAGGACTCGGAAGAGCTTTACAACATCAAGGGATGGGGTGTAAATTTCTTTGGTATCAACGATAAGGGACATGTCTATGTGGAGCCCAAGAAGAACGGAGCACGCATAGACCTGAAGGAGGTGGTGGACCGCCTTGCCACCAAGCATGTTGCAGCACCTATGCTTCTGCGCTTCCCTGATATCCTGGACAGCCGTATCCAGAAGACCGATGCCTGTTTCCGCACAGCCGGCAAGGAGTACAACTATCAGGGAGAGCACTTCATCATTTTCCCCATTAAGGTGAACCAGATGCGTCCCGTGGTTGAGGAGATCATCAGCCATGGCAAGAGATACAACCTCGGTTTGGAGGCTGGCAGTAAGCCCGAACTTCATGCCGTGCTGGCAACCCACATGGATACAGAATCTTTGATAATCTGTAATGGCCACAAGGACCAGAACTTCATTGAACTGGCTCTGCTGGCACAGAAGATGGGAAAGCGCGTGTTCCTGGTGGTGGAGAAGTTGCCCGAACTGAAAATCATTGCCGACACAGCTGCCAAGCTCGGTGTACGTCCCAATCTGGGCATACGTATCAAGCTGGCCTCAAGCGGTAGCGGCAAGTGGCAGGAGAGCGGTGGCGATGCAAGCAAGTTCGGCCTGAACAGTTCCGAACTGCTAACAGCCCTGCAGACTTTGGAGGAAATGAATCTGAAGGATTGCCTGACCTTTATCCACTTCCACATCGGCAGCCAGATAACAAAGATACGCCGTATATCCACGGCACTGAAGGAAGCCGCACAGTTCTATGTACAGCTTCATGCCATGGGCTACAATATCAAGTTTGTGGATTGTGGCGGTGGTCTTGGTGTTGACTACGACGGCACACGAAGCAGCAATTCGGAAAGTTCAGTCAACTATAGCATTCAGGAGTATGTCAATGACTGTGTCTACACCTTTGTGGAGGCCGCAAACAAGAACAATATCCCTCATCCCAACCTCATCACCGAGGGTGGCCGCAGCCTTACGGCACATCACTCTGTGCTGATTCTGGATGTAATGGAAAGCGTTACGGCACCTCAGATGCCCGAGGATTTCCAACCCACGGCAGAAGACCACAAGCTGGTTCACGACCTCACCGATATTTGGGACAAGCTGTCCAACCGTTCCATGCTTGAGGACTGGCACGATGCCGAGGATATCCGAGAGGAGGCGCTCGACCTGTTCCGCCATGGCATCATCGACCTGAAGACCCGTGCACAGATAGAGAGCCTGTACTGGGCCATCAGTCATGAGGTGGCTGAACTGGCACATCATCAGAAGCATGTTCCCGACGAATTGCGCACCCTGGACAAGCAGATGGCTGACAAGTACTTCTGCAACTTCTCTCTGTTCCAGAGCCTGCCCGACTCATGGGGTATCGACCAACTGTTCCCCATCATGCCTATTGCCCGCCTGGAGGAACGTCCCACACGCTCGGCAACATTGCAGGACATTACCTGCGACTCGGATGGTAAGATTTCTGCCTATGTCAATGGCACACAGCAGACAAGCTACCTGCCTCTTCACCCCATAAAGCATGGCGACCATTACTATATCGGCGTGTTCCTCGTAGGTGCATACCAGGAAATCCTGGGTAACATGCACAACCTTTTCGGTGACACCAATGCCGTGCATATCTCCATAAACAGTGATGGCGGTTACGAAATAGAGCAGATTATCGACGGCGAGACCGTGGCCGATGTGCTTGAGTACGTACAGTATGAACCCAAGAAACTGGTTCGTCGCCTGGAAATCTGGGTTAGCAAGGCAATAAAGGACGGCAAGATTACAGAGACAGAGGGCAAGGAGTTCATCAGCAACTACCGTGCCGGACTCTATGGCTACACTTATCTGGAATAGGAGACAAGACAGGATGGACAAGATAAATGTGATAAAGGTGGGCGGAGCCGTAGTGGAGAACGAGGCTTCGCTGAAGGAACTGATAAGCCAGTTTGCCACCATGCCCGGCTATAAGGTGCTGGTACACGGCGGTGGACGTTCTGCCACCAGGATAGCAGCACAACTGGGTATAGAAAGCCATATGGTAGGTGGCCGCCGCATTACCGACGAGGACATGCTTCAGGTGGTTACCATGGTATACGGCGGTCTTGTAAACAAGCGCATCGTTGCCTCCCTGCAGGCCCAGGGGGTGAACGCCGTAGGTCTGACTGGTGCCGACATGGACATCATACGGAGCCACAAGCGCGAGCCTAAGATGGTGACTATGGATGACGGAAGTCAGCAGTTGGTAGACTTCGGCTTTGTTGGTGATGTGGACTTTGCTAACGGCAGGCGTTTGGCTGCCCTCATCAAACCCCAGGAGGGAGTGGAGGCCGTTGTGCCCGTAGTGGCACCCCTCACCCACGATGGAAAGGGCAATATCCTCAATACCAATGCCGACACCATGGCCGCTACGGTGGCAAAGGCTTTGACAGAAGAGTTTGAAGTAACGCTGACCTACTGCTTCGAGAAACCCGGTGTGATGGCCGATGCTGACGATGACGACAGCGTTATTCCCACGATAAATACCGAGTCCTATGCCCAACTGAAGGCCGACGGCATTGTCTCCGGAGGCATGATACCCAAACTGGACAATGCCTTCGACAGCATCTCCTCGGGCGTGAAGCGTGTTGTCATCACCCATTTCATGGACATAGAGGCCAGCATGGGTACTGTGATAGAGAAATAAAAACAACTCAAGGTTCTCAAGTTATTGCCATCATTGTTAATCGGGCAGTACTATTTTTGAAAGGCGAGAACTGCATTGCGCCAGCCAACTGTCCCACTGAGACAGGGGGACGAGCGCGGAGCGCGGAGGGGGTGGATAAATTCCGATTGCGGTGTGCGGACAATTCCAGAAGTAGGAATGGTAGTTAGCACAGTTAGGACGGGGCAGTGGGATTATCCACCCCCTCCCCCCTTTGGGGTACTCCCGCCTGTCTCAGGGTGAGAGTAGGCTGGCGCGGTTGGACCACTGGTGAAAGCGCGTGTCTTGTCACGCTTGTCACATTATTGTCACACGTTTTTCACGCTAAGGAGAAGGGGTGTTTGCTACAATTTGCCTATCTTTGCATCCAAACAACCGCAACACCATGAAGAACTTGACTAATCTTTTGCTTTCCTTCGTACTGTTTGTTTCCATTGTATGTTGCCAGGGCACGCACACGCCCGAGCAGGAGCAGCGCCTGGCGCACGACTATCTGTGGCAGGCCAACAAGACAAGCGTGGAGAAGGCGGAGGAGCGCAATGCACTCTATGACAAGGCGGCACTGCATTTTGCCAACATCGTTGTGCGCAATGACGCCAACGACACCTTGCGTGCCGATGCCCTGTTCACCCTGCGCTGGATTGCCGCCTACATAAGGCACGACTACGACATGGCCCTGCAATACCTCAACCAGTATCTGGAAATCGTAGGTCCCGAGCACGAGAGTTACCCCACCTGTCTGGCATACAAGGCCGATGACTTGTGGCATTTCGGAGCGCACGACTCTGCTGTACACTATGCCTACAAGGCACTGGAGGCTCCGCATACACCACAGGACAGGATAGAGTACATTTGCCATCATGTATTATGGAACATATACGAGAGTCGCGAAATGCCCGACTCTGCTCACAGGCATAAGGCTCTGCACATGCACATACGTGATAGCCGCGCCTTTGAACCCATGAGTATGGAGGAACTGAAGAGCCAGTTGGAAACCGACATCCTTGCCTCGTCCAAGGACACTGGAAACGGTGTGCCCGTATGGATTGTAGTTGCAGGATGCTTGGCGGTGCTGTGCCTGGCGTGTGCATGCGTATTTTATCTCAAACGTAAGAAAAACAATGCTTCCACCGATATTGTGGGGTCAACAGATAGTGCTTTGCCTAATTCCGCTTCTGTCATGGATACAGAAACATTGAAGATGGCTTTGGCAAAAGGGTGCCAGGCGTTTGCCACGACGTCCGTTTGCCACGATATCAATGCCATGAAGGTGAATGAAAGAGAACTGCCTGCAATAAATTCCGAGACAAGGAGGAACATAGAGCGCACACTGCTGGAATGCTTTGCAGAGGCATGCCAAGGTCTGCTTGCAGAAAGCGACCTCAATGAGCAGGAACTCATCTGCCTCCTGTGCATGCATCTCGGATGCTCCAATACGCTCATTTCGCACCTTGGGCACACCACCAGCGCCACCATACGCAAGAGGAAGGAGCGCATACGGAAGAAGATTTCAGCGGCTCTGTATGAAATAATTGCCGGCGAACTATAGAATTCGGAATATTATTGCTATCTTTGCACCAAACGTATATACCTAAAACCAATTATTTTAATATGATGAAAAAGTTTCTGACAGTGTGCACCATGTTGGCCGGTATCGCCGGTATGGCATGTGCCGACAATCTGGAGGGCTTCAAGTACGGTAACGAAACCGCGCCAACAGGCAAGGAATGGGAATCCGTAGAGGAACTCGCCCTCAACAAGGAGCAGCCCCATGCATGGTTCTTCTCGTTCGAGAACGTAGAGAAGGCTCGTAAGGTTCTGCCCGAGAACAGTAAGTATTGGCAATCTTTGAACGGCACTTGGAAGTTCCACTGGGCTCCCAACCCCGACGAGCGTCCTGCCAAGTTCCACGAGGTTGGCTTTGATGCCTCTGCCTGGGACAACATCCCCGTTCCCTCTTCATGGAACATCGTTGGTTTGCAGAAGGATGGTACACAGAAGTATGGCACCCCCATCTATGTGAACCAGCCCGTTATCTTCCAGCACCGTGTGGCCGTTGGCGACTGGAAGGGTGGCGTTATGCGCACTCCTCCCACACACTGGACAACCTACAAGCACCGCAACGAGGTGGGTTCCTACCTGCGCACCTTCAGCGTACCTGCCGATTGGAAGGGCCGCGAGGTGTTCATCACCTTTGATGGTGTGGACTCTTTCTTCTACCTCTGGATCAATGGCAAGTATGTGGGCTTCTCAAAGAACTCACGCAATGCTGCCGAGTTCAATATCACTCCCTACCTG
>JAZRII010000027.1:0-3142 GCA_045645225.1 Bacteroidaceae bacterium
AGAATAAGATTACCAGAACATGGAAGTTTCTTTACCAAAACGCTCTTTTTAACAGATAAACACCTAGCAATAAAACCTCTTTTTGAAAAGACAGAAAACAATGCTTAATTTGGGTGACGCATTGACGAAGTCAGGAAATACTATATTCAAGCCTGTGTCCTCGGTAAGGACGTTGGAAACGGAAATGCGAAGACAAAGACAAATACCCTAAAGCATATTCTTATCTGTACGAGAACACGGAAATACGGAAGGATTTGGGATTTGCGATATTTGTTTCTTGGGACATAGACTAAAAGCAAGCAAGGACACGGCATGCCGTGTCCTTGCTATATAAACGATATTTACGGACGCTGCACACAGCGTCACTACTATTACAATGCACCTGCGGTCAGGATGAGCACGAGCAGGCCGAGGATGGCGTACAGCTCGGGGAATACGGCCAATACCATGGTAGTACCGAAGGCGTTGTGGCCAGCACCGATAGCGCTGATACCGTTGGCACAAACCTTAGCCTGACGGATAGCTGAGAACAGACATACCAGACCGCAAGCCAGACCTACACCGAATACGGCGCAAGCGGTGACCATGTCAACCTGGGGAGTTGCAAGACCCTGCAGCATGAAGAAACCTACGAAGCCGTACAGACCCTGAGAAGAGGGAAGTGCAGAGAGACCCATGTAGGAACCGCCAGCATTGGGGTTCTTCTTGAAAGCACCGATAGCGGCATTACCGCAGATAGTTACACCATAAGCACTGCCTATGCCAGACAGGGCTACACAGAGGGCAATGCCCAGATAAACCAAAAAGATTTCCATAATTTTCTTTTGTTTTTAATTTATTATTGTTTTGTTTGTTATTTCAATTTACGGAAGGGGTCATACTCCTTGCCGCCACCTGCAAAGTCGGCGTTCTTGAAGAACTCCACGAAGGTAAGACGCATGGGGTGCACGAAGGCACTGATCATGCTCAGGGCAAAGGTGATGCCATGACCAAGGAGCAGGATGATGACCATGAACAGTATACGGAACCAGATGTTCAAATCTGCCGTCATGTCAAGGGCCAGTGAGTTGAACACACCACCCAGCACACCGCCGGTTAGACCGAGGGCAAAGAGACGGATGTAACTGAGCAGGTCGCCCAACAGGCCTGTTGCCATGCCATAGGTTTCCCACACACCGCCACCGATGTTGCTGAGCACGCCCAGAACGGGCTTCTTGTAACTGGCGGGATTGTTGTACAGGAATATGCCCACAGCACTGATGCCTATGATGCCCATCAGCAGGTACTGCACCCACATGGCCAGTTCCACTCCGCATGCGGGCAGACCATAGAGCACGATGGCGCCAAGCAGTGCTGCTACCCACGAGAAGGTGCCCACGGCATAGGGCCAGCCATAGTTCTTGATGGCCTTGCATCCCTTCAGTATCATGCCCAGGAGCACCTGCACCATGCCGATGATAACGGAAATAACCATCATGGGGCTGTAGCCGAAGATGGGACCCACGCCATTATCGTTCAGGAAGTAGGGCTTGACAGGTTCTAGGAACGCCCAACTCTGCTGGGTGAGGTCAATGCCGAACAGGGTACCGCACACCAAGCCGCACACCACGGTGGTTCCGCCCAGCCACATGGCCAAACGTCCGTAGGGCCTCATGTCATGCGCTCCCTTCAGAGCAAGGAACAGACCCACCAGGAAGATGAGCAGGCCATAGCCGGCATCGCCCATGCACAAGCCGAAGAACAGCATGAAGAAGGGGGCAAAGAACTCGGTGGGGTCAAGGTCGGTATAGTTGGGCAGAGAGTACATCTTCAGGATGGGTTCGAACAGGCGCGAGAAGCGTCCGTTGGTAATCTGCACGGGAACATCGTCCTCGTAGGCAGGGTCCTCCATGTCATAGTAGATGTGCGACTTGTCCAGATATTCGGTCAAAGGAGCGGTAGAATCGGCACGCACCCAGCCAAGCATCAGGTGCAGGACATCGCCACAGGTTTTCTCGGAACTGAGATGCACCTTGTTCAGGGAAATGTCGTTGCGCACCTCCAGCATGCCCTCCTCCAGCACGGGGAGCAGACTGTTTGCCACGGCCGACATCTGTTGGCGCACCACATACTTGCGCTTCTTCACATCCTCGATCTCTGCCTTTACCTGCGAGAGCGACTTCTGAGGCAGGGCGAGGTGTTCTGCAGCTATCTCGGGACGAGACTCGGAGAAGGTAACGAAGTAGGTTTTCTTCTTCACCTCGGTCACGGGAACGGCATAGAACTGGTCAAGCCATTCTGCCTTGAACCTCTTGCTCGTACAACGGAAGAAATGCATCTCCATGCCTATGGTCTCGGACAGGCGCTGCACCTTTTCGGGCGAGAAGTCGCCCCAAGGGTCGAGCATGTCAAACTCCTTCTGCAGTTCGTCCTCTTCGTGCAAAAGCACATTCTCCTGCACCTGCAGTTCCTCCACCTTTTCCAAGAGGTTCAGGGGAGAACCGTACTCGGGGGCAAGGGTGTCTGACTTCAGGGCATACTTTGTACCATAGATCTTCAGGAAGTCCAAGGCACGGGCATAGCGCTGCTCCAGGTAGATGGCCTCCTGCAACTCGGTGCTGGTGGCACCCTGCTGCAACTGAGTGACATGCACCACGCCCAGTTCGCGGATGGACTCTATGAAGCCTTCATATTCGCGGTCGGTCACCAGAAAGGTGAACTTCTTCATCTTTTCAATCATAAGCCTCTACCTCCTCTCCTTCTGCCAATGATTCGGGTTCCACTGCCTGTGCACGCTTTGCCTGAAGACTCTTCAGAATCTTCTGGCTGGACTTGGACAGGTTCTCCTCGTCCTCCATGAAGCGCTTGATCTTGCGTATGGCCTCCTGATAGCCGGGAATCTGCACCTTCTCAAAGAGGTTGACCTTCTGCGTGGTCTTGCGGCGGGCATGATCCAGAAGGTCCAGCTTTGCCAGCACAAATTCGCGCTCCACGGCAGTCTTGGCCAATCCCTGCAGAAGCTGTATTCCGTCGAAGTACCATTTCGGGGCGGAGAAAAGTCCGAAGGGCTGAACCTCCAGGCTGATGTTCAGCAACAAGGGCACGCGCACACCGGCAATCTTCTTCTCGCCGAGTTCCACGTCCTTGAGCGACACCAGCGAGG
>JAZRII010000028.1:0-2705 GCA_045645225.1 Bacteroidaceae bacterium
AAATCCTTGTGTCCCCGGTTCGATTCCTGGTGGCACCACCCTTTAGAAGTAAGCACAAATGTTGGTGCCATAGCTCAGTTGGTAGAGCAAAGGACTGAAAATCCTTGTGTCCCCGGTTCGATTCCTGGTGGCACCACAGAAGAAAAGCAGTTACAACACCGTAACTGCTTTTTTTTTATATCTCAGTGAAGAAAAAATACTTGTCATGCGTTATATTTGCGAAACTTTATGTAATTTTGCAACGGAAAAAGAGCAGACGCATGATGCTACACAGAAAATCAGATGCCCACAAGGCACAAGGCATATAAGTACAGAGACATGGGGTTCGTTATGGAAACTCTGTGTCTCTGTGTTTTATAGGGCGTTTGTCTCCATGCCAGGTAAGCAAAGAAAATGCCTGCCGAAAAAAGTAAAAAGTAAACATAGTAACAAATAAATAGGATATGAAACAAGACATGATTGTAATCCTGGACCTGGGCAGCCACGAGAATACCGTGGTGGCCAGAGCCATCCGTGCACTGGGCGTGTACAGCGAGATCTATCCCCACGACATTACTGCCGAGGAACTGAAGGCTCTTCCCAATGTGAAGGGTGTAATTATCAATGGCGGTAAGAACAACGTCATCGATGGTGTGGAGATTGATGTTCTCCCCGAGATATACGAGGCTGGTTTCCCCGTTATAGCTGCCGGTCACGACAAGGCCCTTTGCGAGGTGAAGTTGCCCGAGTTCGGCAACGATGAGGCTGCCATCAAGGCTGCCGTTAAGGACTTTGTCTTCGAAACCTGCAAGGCCGAGGCCAACTGGAACATGAAGAACTTCGTTGCCGACCAGGTGGAACTGGTACGCCGTCAGGTGGGCGACAAGAAGGTGCTGCTGGCTCTCTCCGGTGGTGTGGATAGCTCTGTAGTTGCTGCACTTCTCTTGAAGGCTATTGGCGATAACCTCGTTTGTGTGCACGTTAACCATGGTCTGATGCGCAAGGGCGAGTCAGAGAACGTTGTTGAGGTGTTCCGCAACCAGTTGTGCGCCAACCTTGTATATGTTGATGCTACCGACCGTTTCCTTGGTCTACTGGAAGGCGTTGCCGAGCCCGAGCAGAAGCGCAAGATTATCGGTGGCGAGTTCATCCGCGTGTTCGAGGAAGAGGCTCGCAAGTTGGCAGGTGGCATTGACTTCCTAGGTCAGGGTACTATCTATCCCGACATCGTGGAGAGCGGTACAAAGACTGCAAAGTGCGTGAAGAGCCATCACAACGTAGGTGGTCTGCCCGAGGACCTTCAGTTCGAGCTCGTTGAACCCCTGAAGCAGCTCTTCAAGGATGAGGTTCGTGCCTGTGGTGTAGAACTCGGCCTGCCCTACGAGATGGTATACCGTCAGCCATTCCCCGGTCCCGGTCTTGGTGTACGTTGCCTTGGTGCTATCACCCGCGACCGTCTGGAGGCACTTCGCGAGAGCGACGCCATCCTGCGCGAGGAGTTTGCTTTGGCAGGCCTTGACAAGAAGGTATGGCAGTACTTCACCGTTGTGCCCGACTTCAAGAGCGTAGGTGTCAAGGACAATGCCCGCAGCTACGACTGGCCAGTTATCATCCGTGCCGTCAACACCATCGATGCTATGACCGCCTCTATCGAGCAGATCGAGTGGCCCATCCTGCTGAAGATTACCGACCGTATCCTCAAGGAAGTACCTGGTGTAAACCGCGTATGCTACGACATGTCTCCCAAGCCCTGCGCTACTATCGAGTGGGAATAAGTCGAACGGAAATCTGCGAGTAAGCGAGGGCAGAGTCAATCTTATTTGAACTATGCCGAGCGAGAGCAGATTCGACTAACCAAAGGTCGACGATAAGTCAAGTCAAGTCAAAACGTAAAACGGAAATCTGAAAACGGAAATCTGTGTGAGATAGTAGGGACGCTGCGTGCAGCGTCCGAAACCCTCCCCCCAAAAACATATAGGCGGACGCAGCACGCTGCGTCCCTACTGGCGGGTGGTGGTAAAGAAACAGAAAACTATATGCAGTGCCTCGTCCTGATAGGATGGGGCACTGTTGCATGGAGACTGTCGGTAATCTTGATTATAGAGAATCTTGTTCCCCGAAGAAGTGCCAGTACTCCCACGAGAGTACTGGAGTCCTCATAGTAAGAGTACTGCAGTCCTTATACTAAGAGTACTCGAGTCCTCCTGCTATGAGGACTGCCGTAGATATGTGAGGCGGTATCCTCGGGTTCGGCAGGAAAGGTGCGGTTGCCTCAGAACTCCACCACGACAAACACCCCGGAGCGCCTGCTTCTGGGTGTGTCATTTTTTAATAGCAACAATTTCAACGGATGGAACGTATGATTCGCGCGTTGTTAATACAGCAATCCGAATGACCAAAGGGGCACCTCGTTCAAGTGACCATACTCGATGTCGTCTTTGACCACATAGGCATGCTCGACATCTTTGATTTGGTGTTGTCCCTTCTTCTTGCCACCCACTTCGAAGGTATACTTGCCCACCTTGAAGTCCGACACACTTGATGCGGTTACCTTATGCGTAACTCGTAGCCAAGCAAGGAATATTGTCTCTCTGATATTACCGATGTTGGGTTCGTCATCGGAGAGTGCATAAGCCAGATTCGGATTGTTAAGATAGATCTTGTTGACCTTTCCCAATAGTTTGTAGCCCTCTACATCGTCGCGTAGGATATTGATAAGGTCGGCC
>JAZRII010000029.1:0-1951 GCA_045645225.1 Bacteroidaceae bacterium
GTTTTCCGACACATTGAGTTCGTCGATGAGGTTGAAGCTCTGGAACACGAAGCCCAGTTTGCCCTTGCGCAAGTCGGTACGGTCGTCCTCGCTCATCTGACTTACGTCCTTGCCGTCCAGTATGTAGGCACCCTCTGTGGGAGTGTCCAGCAGGCCAAGGATGTTCAGCAGGGTGGACTTGCCACAACCGCTGGGACCCATGATGGCCACGAATTCGCCTTTCTTCACTTCCAGGTTCACGTTCTGCAAAGCCCAGGTTTCCACTTCGTCGGTCTTGAAGACCTTCTTGATGTTTGTTAATGTAAGCATAATAATTATAGACCCCTCCCCGTACCCTCCCCTGTATGGGAGGGAGTATATAGTACTGGGGAATGGGGATTTTTTAATGGGTTAATGAATAATGTTTAGTTATTTGTTAATGTATTGTTTTGTTCGTTGTAGGGACACGGCTGCCGTGTCCGTATGCTTGATATGACAACTCTGTTTTTCGGACACGGCGTGTCCATACAGTGCTTCTGCTCCGTTCTCCGGTCGTCCCGCCAATGCCTTCCAGTACCGGGTTCAGTACCTCTTAATCGGTACTGCAGTACCATAGTGTCGGTACTGGAGTACCGTAGTGTAAGTACTGGAGTACCGTAGTAGCGGTACTGGCATGTTGCTATGGTGGCTTTTTCATAGGGTTTATATGTTGTGTTTTCCGTTCGCATCACTCTTTCCTGCGGACCCTCCCCCTTACCCCTCCCTGTATGGAGGGGAGTAGAATGTACCGGGGATAAAGTCAGTTAATGAATTTGTTTGCTGATTATTATGTCATTAGTAAGTTGTAACCACTCCCCTCCCTTGTGGAGGGGTAGGGGGAGGGTCTGCCGGGGTTGGGGAGGGGTCCTAATCCACCACCACCTCCTCTACATCTCCCAATCTGTCATAGCCGCTCACGATTACTTGGTCGCCGGGGTTGAGACCATCGATAACCTCGTATTGCTCGGGGTTCTGGCGACCTATCTTTATGTCCACACGGCGTGCCACATTGCTGCCTTCCACCATACGGTATATCCACTTGCCACCGGTCTTCTGGTAGAAGTCGCCACGAGGTATGACGACGGCCTGTTCGGGTTGGCCCAGCTCTATCTTCACACGATAACTCTTGCCCAGACGGATGTTGTCGGGGATGGAGGCGGTGAAGAGCAGGTCGGTGTCGAACTTGCGGTCCTTGACCTCGGGGATGACACGGCTGATGCGCAGGGGGAAGGTGTCCTGCTTCTGGATGATGGTGGCAGGCAGACCGGCACTGATGCGCTCGACATAGTATTCGCTCAGTTGGGTATGCACCTTGTACTGGTTCATTATCTTCAGTTCTCCTATCATGGCACCGCCGCCGACGGACTGACCAATGGTAAGGTTGATGTGTCCCAACTGTCCGTCCTGAGGTGCACGGACAATGAGGCCGTCTATGCGCTCTAGGGCTTTCTCCAGTTTGCGTGCCGCTGCCTGACGGTCGGAAACAATCATCTCGCGACGCAGGATAGCAGTAACGGAATCGTGGCGAAGGCTCTCCATCTGCAAGAGCAGTTTCTGGTGCTCGTGCTTGTAGTCCTCCTCGGCAATGGTAAGTTCGGCACGGCTCTTTATGCCCATTGAGAACTCCTCGCGGCTCTGGGTGAGTTTTCTTTCGAGGCTTGCCAACTGATGGCGTTGCTCCAAGGCCTGCATGTTGAGCGAGATGCTCTTCTGCTCCATCTGTATCTCTTGCTCGCGGAGGTTGCGTTGGGTCTTCTCCCATTGTTCGCGCTCTTCCTGAATGGTGCGCATGAGTTCGGGATTGTTGAGGACAAGGATGGTGTCGCCACGGCGTACCATGGCACCCTCTTCGCGGACAATCTGTTCGACGAAGCCTTTCTCCAGGGCATTGATCTGTATGGTCATGATGGGGTGCACTATGCCTTCGGTTTCA
>JAZRII010000030.1:0-2365 GCA_045645225.1 Bacteroidaceae bacterium
GCAAATAAGATAAATAGTTATGAAATTGTTCCTTTTGGATGCATATGCTCTCATCTACAGAGCCTACTATGCTTTCATCAAAAATCCACGATACAACTCCAAGGGCGAGAACACAAGTGCCATCCTGGGCTTTGTGAACACCCTGGAGGATGTGCTGCGCAACATGCACCCAACACACATTGGCGTGGCATTCGATCCCCATGGCGGCACCTTCCGCCACGAGGCCTTTCCCGAATACAAGGCTCAGCGCGAGGAGACACCCGAGGCAATACGCTTTGCCGTGCCCAAGATAAAGGAGATACTGGAGGCTTACCACATTCCCGTGCTTGAAGTCCCCGGATACGAAGCAGACGATGTGATTGGCACATTGGCACATCAGGCTGACCTACAGGGCATTGAGACATACATGATGACACCCGACAAGGACTATGGACAGTTGGTGACGGAGCACGTGAGCATGTACCGTCCTGGTGTGGGCAAGGCAGAAGCACAGGTTCTTGGCCCCAAGGAGATATGCGAGAAATGGGGTATAGAATCTCCATTACAAGTTATTGACATCCTCGGTTTGATGGGCGACTCGAGCGACAACATTCCCGGTTGCCCTGGTGTGGGAGAAAAGACAGCATGCACTCTCATCCAACAATGGGGAAGCATAGAGAACCTGCTCGCCAATACCGACAAACTGAAGGGTGCCATACAGAAGAAGGTGGTGGAGAATGCCAACCTCATCCGACAGAGCCACTGGTTGGCAACCATAGTGAAGGACGCCCCCATCACACTGGACATCAACGCATTGGAACTCAGCGAACCCGACCACCAAGCCCTGCAACGCATATATGAAGACCTGGAGTTCAGACAACTGCTGAGGAAAACGGAAAACTTGACGAACGGAAAGGCGAAAACGGAAAACGGAAAGGTAAAAGCGGAGAACAACCCCTCAGATTTCCGTTCTCCGATTTCAGATTTTCGTTTCAAAGACGGCAGCATACAGGGCGACCTATTTGCAGACATAGCATCAAATACACCTGTAACTACTCCCTCCCATACAGGGGAGGGCTGGGGAGGGGTCTGCGTGGACGAACCACCTTTCCTCTCGGATGGGGACACCATCATAGGGCACGACCTGAAGGCGCACTGGCAGGAACTAATCACACAATATCCCGAGATACAAACCTTTGGTTTAGAAGAAGATGGAGTAGGGGAGAAGCGTCTCTTCGATACCGCCATAGCACACTATCTTCTGCACCCGGAAATGCGCCACGGACTTGACTACCTGAAAGAGGCGTACCGCAAGGCAACACTTAAGGAACTGAAAGAACTCTTCGAGAAGGAGTTGCACGAGACGGGGCTTTGGGATATCTTCCAGAACATGGAAATGCCACTGATGTGCGTGTTGGCACGCATGGAGCAAACAGGTGTGCGCATAGACGAACCGGGACTTGCAGAAACAAGCCGACACTTCACACAGGAGATGACACAACTGGAGGAGGAGATATACCAATTGGCAGGGCAGAGGTTCAACATCGCCTCGCCACGTCAGGTGGGAGAAATCCTCTTCGATGTACTGAAACTCGACTCCAAGGCAAAGAAGACAAAGACAGGACAATACGTCACCGGCGAGGAAGTGCTGGAAGGCCTCAGAAACAAGCACGACATAGTGGGCAAGATACTTGAGCACAGAGGGTTAAAAAAACTCCTGGGCACATACATAGATGCCCTGCCAAAACTGGTAAACGCCTCCACGGGGCACATACACACCACTTTCAACCAAACCGTAACGACCACCGGCCGACTCTCGTCCTCAAACCCCAACCTGCAGAACATCCCCGTGCGCGATGCCATGGGCAAGGAGGTGCGCAAGGCCTTCATTCCCGACGAGGGACAACTGTTCTTCTCTGCCGACTACAGCCAGATAGAACTCCGCATCATGGCACACCTCAGCAAGGACGAAAACCTGGTGCAGGCCTTCCTGTGCGGAGAGGACATACATGCCGCCACAGCAGCAAAAATTTTCCACAAGGACATCAGCGAGGTAACGAGCGATGAACGCCGACGTGCAAAAACGGCCAATTTCGGCATCATATACGGCATCAGTGCCTTTGGCTTGGCAGAGCGCCTCGGGTGCAGCAGAAGCGAAGCAAAGCAACTTATAGACGGATATTTCCAAACCTATCCCGGTGTGAAGGAATACATGGACAGAAGCATAGCCATGGCACGCGAGAAGGGGTACACCGAAACCATCTTCCACCGCCGTTGCCCCCTGCCCGACATCAACAGCCACAATGCCGTGGTGCGCGGATATGCCGAGCGCAATGCCATCAACTCGCCCATACAGGGCAGTGCCGCCGACATCATGAAGATGGCC
>JAZRII010000031.1:0-2520 GCA_045645225.1 Bacteroidaceae bacterium
GTGGCTTATTACCATGGGCGAAGCCATGTCGTCGTTCATGGCATCGTAGCAGTTCTGTCGCAGAGTGTCCACGTACTGCATCTCCACCCAGGGCTGTCCCTTCACCTTCTGTCCCTCCTTCAGTCGCTTCAGAGCCTTCCAGGCATCCATCAGTCGTGCCAGACCCTTCTCTGCGCTCTGCAATGCCTCGTTGCTGAAGTCCACGGTGCTACGATAGTGTGCCTGGAGAATGAAGAAACGGATGGTCATGGGAGAATATCCGCGCTCCAGACGCTCGTGCTCGCCAGCAAAGAACTGAGGCAGGGTGATGAAGTTGTTGTACGACTTGCCCATCTTCTTGCCGTCGATGGTTATCATGTTGTTGTGCATCCAGTATGTCACCATGGGGTGTCCCTGGCTTGCCTGTGCCTGTGCTATCTCGCACTCGTGGTGGGGGAAGACGAGGTCAAGTCCTCCGCCGTGTATGTCGAAGCGCTCGCCCAGGTACTTCTTGCCCATTGCCGTGCACTCGCAGTGCCATCCTGGGAAACCCTCGCTCCAGGGGCTTGGCCAGTGCATGATGTGCTCAGGGCTTGCCTTCTTCCACAAGGCAAAGTCAGCCTGGTTGCGCTTCTCGCCCACGCCGGCCAGAGTGTCGCGGCTGGCATCCTTGATGTTCTCCAGCGAGCGCCCGCTCAGTATGCCGTACTTGTGGTCCTGGTTGTATCGCTCTATGTCGAAGTAGATGGAGCCGTTGCTCTCATAGGCATAGCCGTTGTCCATAATCTTCTGCACCAGCTGCTGCTGCTCAATGATATGTCCTGTAGCATGAGGCTCTATGCTTGGGGGCAGGCAGTTCAGTGCCGCCATGGCATCGTGGAAACGGTTGGTATAGTACTGAGCCACCTCCATGGGTTCCAGCTGCTCAAGTCGTGCCTTCTTGGCAATCTTGTCCTCGCCCTCGTCGGCATCATGCTCCAGATGACCCACATCGGTGATGTTGCGCACATAGCGCACCTTGTAGCCCTGGTGCTTCAGGTAGCGGAACAGCAGGTCGAAGGTGATGGCCGGACGTGCATGTCCCAAATGAGCATCGCCATACACCGTAGGTCCGCAAACGTACATTCCCACACGACCCTCTACCAATGGGCGGAACAACTCCTTCTGTCGGGTCAAAGTATTGTAAATAAGAAATGGTTGCATAGTCTTTTCTTTTATTTTGGGTACAAAATTACGATTAAGTGAGCGAATTACCAAATTTATTTGAGTAATTCCGAACGAGAGTAATTTAGAGGCATTGCCTCAAAGGTACGATAAAGTGAGCGAAATGTCAAATTTGCGATTAAGCAAGCGAAAAGCAAACGGTGAACGAACCTCTATCCGCTCACCGTTCACCGTTAATCGTTATTCGCAAGTCATCGTCAATCCTCCACCACCCAGCGTTCCAGATTGCGTGTCTCGCTGGTGATGTTGGCGCCTATCTTCAGCACTTCTCTGCCATCTGTGGCAAATGGCAAGGCGTAGTCCTTGGAGTTAATCTGCGCAAGGACTTCCTCGGCAGTGCCGTCGTGCTTCAGTTCTATGATGTAAACGTACTTATCGGTACCTACGAGCAGGTCAATGCGGCCGCGTGAAGTGCGGTACTCTGCCTGCACATAGAGTCCCATCAGCTTGGTAATGATATATATGACATTCTGGTAATGAACCTCCAAGTCCCTGACAAGTTCATAGGGGATGCCGGCCATAAATGCCTGTAGCAGTTCCATAAAGCGCTGGGCATTGCCACGCTCCAGACTTTGAACAAACTGGCCTATAATGGATGCATTGTTTACCTGACGCGAATAGGTGTAGTACGGCAGCAGGAAGTTCACGAAACCCTCCTTCACCTCATCATTCGGGTAATCCAACGTATATGTCTTGAAGCGCTTGTCATAGCCCTTTATGGTCAGATAGCCGCTCTGGTAGAGCACGGCAATGGGGTTGTCCACCTTTATCTGCACGCTGTCCAGTTCGCTGGCACTTGCCTCGTAGCCCGACAGTTCCTTGGGGTTAAGGTCAAACTCCTTCATCAGCTGCACAAGGTAGGTGGGTGTGCCCGTGCTGAACCAGTAGCTGCCGTATTGCTGCTCGCTCAAAGTCCACAGGACGCTGAAGGGGTTATACATGCCTGGAGTGTCAGGACTGAAATGATATCCGTCGTAGCGTTGGCGCAGAGTTTCGTAGGCCTCATCCTTGGTTTGGCCGTTTGCGGAGGCTAATTCCCCTACCTCGTTGTCAAACGTATCGTGCAACTCACTCTCCGATATGCCGCATATATCATAGTAGTGCGGACTCATGGAAATGTCCATCAGGTTGTTAAGGTCGCTGAACACACTTACCTTACTGAACTTGCTCACGCCTGTCAGCAGGGCAAAGCGTATGTCGGCATCGGCACTCTTCAGTACGCCATAGAAAGCCTTCAAAACGCTGCGGAACTCATCCTGCAGCTGCTCGTTGCCTATGGCCTGAAGCAATGGTTTGTCGTACTCGTCCACCAGCACC
>JAZRII010000032.1:0-6615 GCA_045645225.1 Bacteroidaceae bacterium
CTCGTGGTCGGGCACGGTATCCCTGAGCAAGGCCACAAAACCGTTGTAATCGTTTGCCATCAGCGCACCTTGGTCCACCAGAGCCCTGTACACGGCAAACCACAGTCGGCCGTATGTCACACTGTCCGCCACCCTGCATATGGCTTTCCTTACGGCACGTTCCGACGGAGGCACCACCTCGTCCTTCTTCTTCTTGGCACGCTTCATTATCTTTAGCATGCCCGCCGTGCTGGTGTGCGGATTGTCCGTGCGCACGGCAATCACCTTGCCCACGATGCGCCAGGGTATGTCGCTGGTCAGTTGTATGGGAGCGTACTTCTCGTTGTGCGGCAAGAGCCAGCAGTCGCCCTCCTCGTCGCGGTAGAAGGTCTTCACCGTCACCCCGCCGTCCAAGTCGGCCACGACAGTATCGCCGTCGCGCACACTGCTCTCGTTCTCTACGAGCAGTATTTCTATGCGGTTCCCCTCGTAGATGCCCGCATCCTCCATGGAGTCGCCCTTCACGTCGATACTCAGTATCGTGCCCATGCGCAGGAGTTCCACAGGAATTGCCCTGTATCGTGTTTGGTCCAAGTCGCCCAGTTCCGTGGGCAGTCCGCACTGTGCCGACACCTCCAGGTGCGGCACCGCCATATTGTGATGCACGGGGTTCAGCCCCGCATCCTCAAGCCATTGGAAGATTTCTTTTTCGTATTCGTTCATGGTAAGGGTTGGTTTTAATGGTTTGTCTCAACAAAGATAACGAAAAATACCCGTATTCCTCCAAACTTTCCAAGCAAAAAAAAATGCCCCATTCCGGGGCGAATTTTAGGGGCGTTTGAAAATGAGGGAGATAGGGTTAGGGGGCTTAATTCTTGTGCTCCCTTTGCAAAAGATCCAGCGCTATGCGCTTCTCTTCCTTGCTTAGGGCTCCAATCATATGGCTAACCTTCTCTGCCACATCACTTGCATTTGGATTGCAATTCATATTAGCAAGCAATGCCTTGCCGCTGTCCGTAAGAAAATACCTTTGGTTAGGGCTGGTTGGTTTGTCTGGGAAGGTCATGCCTACAAGTTGCGCTTCTATCAGAGGAGTTATGTATTTAGTTCTGAACTTAGTTGTGTTGGCCCAATGATACAAGTCCTTGAGTTCGGTCATAGTCCTTTGATTCTGAAGGGCCATGAATAATTTCACAACTTCTTCCCATCTTAGTCCCAACTTAGTCTCAACTTGCTCCCAACTTAATCCCGCCTTGGTTCCTGTTTGACATTGTTCGTCCTGCCTGCCGATTGTTTCGTATGCCATTGAGTATATCGTGGTCATAAACTGACTGGTTGTTGAACGGAATACGGGTTTGAGTTCTTCTTTGTAACCTTCCAGAAACTTTGTTTCGTTGCAGATACGCTTCAATCCGCTACCCCGCTTCTCCATATAGCCAAGTTGAGCCATTACATCAGCAAGAACAGGATTTCTTCTGTCTGACGAAATCTCTTCTATGGAGAGGTCTTGTATCGTCTGCCCGCTATACATGCCACCAGGAGAGGTAATGGATAATCTGTCATCATATATATCCAAATGTACCTCGCTGCCCATTACCGTATAGTCACGATGGATGAAGTGATTCACTAACGCCTCAAGCACCGCTCTTTCTGCGTATTCTGGTTTGTTTTTTCTTCTGTCTGGCAGTTTCTCCCAACCCTTACGTGTGTTTGCCCTCACAAAGTTCATCGCTTCACGGAGCAAAAGAAGTATATTCCCCTTAAATTCAGAATCATTTATAGCATCGTTTTTTTGCTTACCGTCCCATCGCGTACAATACAGACGTGATTGCCACACAGGAGTGTCATCGGCAAACAATGCACCAGCATTGGTCAGATTCCCTGCACTTGTTACCAACCCAAACGACAATAGGTATTTCTTGTCCCATTCCTGTTGGGTGCGCTCCTTGAAAGCGTTTGCCAATATTATAAAGGAATAGTCCTCGGATTTATAGTCGGTATGCAGGGAGTCGAAAGTCTTGTTTGTGCCTTTCAGCACCAAGCGTACCATTTGCTCTGCCGTTGCAGGAATGCTCTCGTCGCCTACACGGACGAATGCCACCCTTTGGCCATCTCCAACATAGTAGTATGGAGTATAATGACCAGCGTATACTTTCAGCTGTAATACGTGTAATCCATCTATTACCTGTGGGAGCATTTCAACCTCGGGCAGAGGGTCCATATAGTCCCGAATCTTACTGCTGATCGTTTCGCAAACACGTTGCACATCATCAAGTCCTTTGACGATTCCGTCATTGTCAATGCCGAAGAAAAGGGAACCACCCAAGCCATTGGCAAAGGCGCTTACGCTCTTCAACCAACTCTTGGATTTCTTCTCCTCCAGCATGACTTTGAAATCGTATGCGGTACATTCCGCTATCAGGCAATTCAAATCCATTTCGGCTGCTAAACTTATGATATATAGTGCAAAGATACCTTCTTTGGATGAGATGGGCAAGAAAACTGCCACTAAAATATAGCATCTTCGATTGTTTTCCTCCAAACTTTCCAAGCAAAAAAATGCCCCATTCCGGGACAAATTTCAGTGGCGTTTGAAAATGAGGGAGATTCGTTTCCAAAGGGAGCGGATGATCGTTACCTTGGGGCAGCCATAGAAGGCATGCTTGCCTACCTTGCACGCTCTAGGTATGGAGATGCTCGTGAGACTGGAGCAACCACGGAAAGCATTTTCCCCAATCTTCGTCACCGATGGTGGGATGGCGATGCTCGTGAGGTTCTTGCAACCACGGAAAGCATTTTCCCCAATCTTTGTCACCGATGGTGGGATGGCGATGCCCGTGAGGTTCTTGCAACCATAGAAAGCACCTTCCCCAATCTCCGTCACCGATGGGGGGATGACGGTGTTCTTACACCCACTTATCAGCGTATTGCTCTCCGTATGGATTATGGCATTGCAGTCCTCTCGCGAGTCATGGACCTTGTTATCCTTGGAAACGGTGATGCTCGTGATGCTGGAGCAACCAGAGAAAGCTCTGTACCCAATCTTCGTCACCGATTCTGGGATGATGATGCTTGTGAGGCTGGAGCAACCATAGAAAGCCTCACCCCAAATCCTCGTCACCGATGGTGGTATAGAGATGCTCGTGAGGTTGGAGCAACCAGAGAAAGCACCTTCCCCAATCTCCGTTACCGATGGGGGGATGATGGTATTCTCGCATCCTCGTATCAGCGTATTACTCTCCGTATGAATAATGGCATTGCAATCCTTTCGCGAGTCATAGAAGTTGTTATCCTTGGAAACGGCGATGCTCGTGAGGCTGGAGCAACCAGAGAAAGCTCTGTACCCAATCTTCGTCACCGATTCTGGGATGGTGATGCTCGTGAGGCTGGAGCAACCATAGAAAGCACTGCTCTCAATCCGCCACACCGATTCTGGGATGGTGATGCTCGGGAGGCTGGAGCAACCATAGAAAGCACTGTGCCCAATCATTATCACCGATGGTGGTATGATGATGCTCGTGAGGCTGGAGCAACCATAGAAAGCACTGTGCCCAATCATTATCACCGATGGTGGTATGGTGATGCTCGTGAGGCTGGAACAACCCCAGAAAGCATCTTCTCCAATCTTCGTTACCGATGGTGGAATGGAGATGCTCTTGAGGCTGGAACAACCCCAGAAAGCATCTTCCCCAATCTTCGTCACCGATGGTGGAATGGAGATGCTCGTGAGGCTCTCGCAACCACGGAATGCCTCTTCCCCAATCTCCGTCACATCCTTTTCCAACTTTAATATACATACATTCTTGTCTGGAACATAACTGTTTGACACTATTCGCCCTTCACCAAAGTAAAATAAATTTTTTATTGGCAAGACGCTGTTATCAGCGGTTATATAATGAATTTCGTTAGTAGGTATTTTGTTCTTGTCTCCACAAGACGATAGTCCTATGATGCAAAACAAAAGCGCTATGCAATTGCTGATAAATCTGTAGTAATTCATATATCTCGTTTTATAATATTATTGTCTTCTTTTATCTCCGTCTCCCATTTGGGTATGATGGCCTTGCCGTTCTGGATGTCGTAGCCGTATTCTTTGTATTTTGCCATAGTAGTGGTTTCAGGTGGTTTATTCAGGGCAAAGATATGAATAAACGAGTGAAATAATATCAAGCTTGCTTGAATATTTATTGCAACGAGTGAAAGTATCTACGAGTTGACTCAAAGATACAAAATCCCATCCTCCCACGCAAGCATTCCGCTGTATTTATTTTCCATCCCTCTTCGTTCAACATTCAACATTAAACGATAAACGTTCAAACACCTCCCAGAGTCAACTTTTCCCGTCAAAAGTCAACGAAACCTGGGCAGGAAGTCTACCTTTTCAGTATGGAAAAGGCTTGCAAGAGGGAGGGCTATTCATTGGCGTGTTCACCATCCTAACAAACTATCCTCCTTATTATCAACCATTTGGCTCGCAATACTTGTTCAAAGATTAACAGATTAACAATTAACAGTTATAGATTGTGCCATACCTCACACAGACGAAATATATAGTAAAATATAATTTATAATATATATTATATATATATAATATATATTATAAAAATTTTCTCTACATCAATGGCATAGGATATTTTAAAACTGTTAAACTGTTAATCTGTTAATGGGGGATGGTTAAATGTAAAGATATTTCACTATTTCTCAAATAAACAAAACCAAACGTAAACGGATGTGCACCATCAAACTTTGACTTGCGAAGCTTGATGAGCTTGCGAATAACGTTTTATCATACCTGCTTATTCAACCACGCTTAATCACTGATATTCAACGCATTTATGCGCTCCTTGCAAGCAAGAAAGAACGTGCAGTACCCCTGCCGTTTACGTTGCCACATCGCCAGTGAGATGCTGACATATTGTCATGCGCCTGCTCGCTCATGTTCATGGCTGATTCCATGCGAGGACCGAGCCTTGACGATACGAGGATTTCCCCGCCCAGCACCGCGCAGAGAGGGATGTAAAGTATTTTCATAAGAGGTGAACTTTGCGAGTAAGCGAGAGCAATTAAACTTGTTTGAATTGCCGAGCGTGAGCAAAGTCAAGACCGCAGAGCGGGATTAACAGAGTACAGATGACAGAGTACAGATGACACTGGATTGTCTCTTTATCTCACGCAAAGGACGCAAAGGACGCAGAATTTCAATGCAAACTACGCTATCGCTGAAGTAGTCGCTGGCTACGCGCGACAAAGAGCGCAGAGAACGGAAACTCTTCGTTAAACGTTAACCGTCAAACTTTCAACACCCGCGCTCTCCTCTCACCATTTAATCATCAACCCGATTCCACGGAAACACGGAGGATTAGAGATTTTGGAAGATTTGTTTTCTTTGGAATAAAGCAAACTCGTTTGTTTTCTTCCCAAGAGAACTAATCATGGGACAACGTCCCGGGGTGCATAGCACCTTAAAATCTCTAAGACAGGAAAGTTCTGTTTCATCTGTTTAATCTCGTTGATATAAGAAAATCTGTGATAATCCCGTCCTATTTCTGTGTCATCAGTGGTCCATTGAATATTCTTTCGAATCCGTTGATATTGTGAGGCTCTAGACTCTAAGCCAAGGATACGACAAACACATAAATGCGCCTTCGGTGCACATTATATCGCACTATCTCACGCTATCTCGCTCTATCTCGCAAAGCGCAAAATTTGTGCAGTATCTTTGCAAACAGAAAAAGACCCACCCCATCCCTCCCTGTGAGGGAGGGAGAGCAGTACAACCGACAACGTGGCCACATCGGCAGTACATTATACTCCATCCCTGCAGGGAGGGTTAGGGGTGGGTCTTCCAACCCTCTAATCTATTAACCCTTTAACAAAATCCTCACTCCCCCTGTACTATATACTCCCTCCCATACAGGGGAGGGGCAGGGGGAGGGGTCCTTACCATTATGGGAACATTCAACAACAACAGCACTTGGGGCAAAGTCCTCAATATCATAATCACAATCCTTACGGCATTGGCGACCACCTTTGGTGTTCAGTCGTGCATGTAAAAAGACCCCCTCAATACCCCTGCAAGGGGGAAGAGTGAGCGGTGAGAGTTTTATCCACCCCTCCGTCGCTTTGCGACACCTCCCCTGTCTCAGGTGAGGAGTCAGTTACAGCCGAGTCGTGGCCACATCGGCAGTACATTGTATGAACGGAAATCGGAAACTATGCGGACGCTGCACGCAGCGTCCCTACCGCTCACCTCTCACCCGCTCACCTCTAACCTCTAACCTTTAACCTTTAATCTATTAACCCTTTAACAAAATCCCACCTTACCCCTCTTGTTGCGCAGAAACACCGCGCCAGCCCTTCTCCCCATAGAGGGGGAGATGCCTGAAAGGCAGAGGGGGTCTGTGGGTCCATCTAAAAACTATGTCAATCCCTTATTCTCTAGTCCTCCGCCAGGTTCATCCTGGCAAGCCCAAAGAGGGCAACAAAACCTATCCTACGGCTCAGTACCGCCAAGTTCTTGACCTTTCTGCCATGGCAGCACACATGACCGCCCACTCCAGCAAGTACGACAAGGGCGACATCATGGCCGTGGTGACCCAACTGGCCTCCTGCATCCGAGAGCAGCTGCTCCTGGGC
>JAZRII010000033.1:0-10115 GCA_045645225.1 Bacteroidaceae bacterium
GGTGGACATCGTGGGCCTCAAGTATGCCATCATGGTAAACGGCGTCACCCAGCTCATCATGATGAAGAGCGACGTGCTGGACACCTTCGAGACCATCAAGGCATGCGTTGCCTACGAGAAGGACGGCATCCGCACCACCCAGATGCCCTACGACACCGAGGGCTGGCAGGCCGTCTACGAGGAGATTCCCGGTTGGCAGACCGACCTCACACAGATGACCTCTCCCGATCAGTTCCCCCAGGCCTTCCAGGACTACATCGACTACTTGGAGAAAGCCCTCGAGCGCCCCATCACCATCGTCAGCGTAGGCCCCGACCGCGCCCAGACCATTGAGCGTTGAAGAAGACCCAAGACCCCCTCGGTCCCCCTGCAGGGGGATGAGCGGATGAACGTGGAGCGTGGAGAGGTGAACAACAAACAGTACGCGTGAATTGAAATTTATGGAACTGATTTGGATAACAGCAGCTAAAGTGTTGGACGGATACAAACTACATCTGACATTCAACAATGGAGCATGCAAGGTGTATGACTTTGCTAATCTCTTGGCAAAGGGCCAGCCTGTCTTCGCCCCCTAAGGAACCTTGCTGTCTTCCACAATTTCACTCTCGACGGATGGACCGTAACCTGGCAGGACGGTGCAATTGACATTGCGCCGGAATACCTCTACGAACACGGAGCAACAGTTTAAACACCAAGGAGGTGCAGCACCATCACACAGGTCTGCACCTCCTTTCTTTTTATACGATAATCAATAACCGCTCATCGTTATTCGTCACCTTTGGTTCATCATGCTAAAGCAGTCGCCTTCGCTCATCAAGGTACGCAAGTCAATGTTAATCGTTACAGTGTCGTTAGAGTCCTCTTAGTAGGAGGACTGGAGTACTCATAGTAGAAGGACCGGAGTACTCATACTAAGAGGACTGAAGTACTCTTAATAGGAGGACTCATCAATCCTTGTGATGTCCTACACCAGTCTTGCCAGAGAATAGTCGTCGAGGGCAAGGAGGCCTTTACGGTACTTGCTTTGGCAATGGGAAGGCAGGGAATCGCTTCTCAGAGCATTGAACAATGGTTTCAGCACGTCCTTTTCAAAATCTACCTTCATGGCCCTTGCCAGGGCAATGATGTTGCTGTTCTTGTCTTCACCAATGGGCAACTCTTCTCCATTTGCCACGGCATACATCATCATTATGTAGTGCAACAAGCCATCTTCATCAACGAAAGCGGTCTCTACTCCTTGATACTTTCAAGTAAGTTGGAGAGTACCCGTCGCTTCAAGCACTGGGTCACCTCGGAGGTGCTGCCCTCCATCCGCAAGCAGGGCGGATACATGGTGGCAAGGGCAGATGAGCCGGACGAGGTGATCATGGCACGGGCGGCCCCCTCCAGCGCAAGCGTGAAACACGAAAGAGAATAAAACTTTGCGCTCTTTGCGTAAAGAATTTAAATCATCCAGCTATCGTTTCTTTCTCAAGCAAAGGACGCAGAATTCAAAAGCAATCTACGCTGTCGCTGGAGTAGTCGCTGGCTACGCGCGACAGAGAACGCAAAGAGAAACAGAGTAAACGATGACGAATTAAGGCTAATACAAACAGAACGAGGCACAAACCCCTTTGCATGTGGGGGATGTGCCTCGCTTGTCTGTTTGTGCAGAATGAGACTTGGTGAGAGCCTATTCTGTTTTCTGTCTGTTCATCATCTCCTCCAGCAATGCCAGTTTTTCCTCGGCGAACTCGGTGTCGAAGTCCTGTGACTTCATGTCCTGAAGGAGGGACTTGGCCTTTAAATCTGTCTATTTGTCAGCAAGTTAGTCTTCAGGAACGAAAGCAGGGCGACATGTCGTTTTTTCATTTCATACACATACCCCACAACTTCATACAACGCGCGGGGATATTCTTGGCGTTATATGAATTATGCCCTACCTTTGCATCGTCAAAACACACTAAAACACAATTGATATGATCAAGAAAATGCTTACCGTTGTTGGTATCGCGCTGCTTGGGCTTACATTTTGGCCGGCGGTCTTTGCGGAGTAAAAAGAGAATCACAAACAGAAATCTTTATATCACAATACCAAAATACATTAAACATGAAAAAGGCTTTAATCTGGATAGCAGGCGCACTTGTTCTTGTCCTCCTTAGCCAAATGCTATTCATATCCAAGATAGACAAGACCATCGTAGAAGAGACGTATCAGTATTGCAAGAAAAACGGCTATAGTACCGACTACTGCTTCTTTGTTGACTTCTCGAAACCATCTGGCATAAACCGTTTCTTCATTTACAGTTTCAAGGAGAAGAAAATCATACACCGAAGTTTGTGCGCACAGGGACTGGGACCAAACTATAACATCTTCACGTCTAAGTTCAGCAATAAGATAGGAAGCAACTATTCGAGCCTGGGCAAATACAGAGTGGGTGCATTGAGAAAGATGTACTCCGCACAATGGTGCGACCCAAAGGGGTATAACCTGTATGGACTGGACAGCACCAACTCAAATGCCCTGGCGAGAGGCATTCTGATTCACAATGGAAATCCTGAGATACAAACCTATCCCCTGCCCTGCCTGCCCGTGAGCCACGGCTGCTTCGCCGTTTCCAATTCCATGATGGAACACATCAAAAACACCAAGAAGAAAACCCAGAAACCCATTCTGCTTAACGCTTACAAATAACAGGCAAGAGAAAGGAGAAAGGAGAAATCAGAAAGGAGACTTGCGAAGCTTGATGAGCTTGCGAATAAATCTGCGAGTAAGCGAGAGCAATCAACCGACGCAGGAGTGAGCGCAGAATCAAACTTGTTTGAATTATGCCGAGCGACAAGGAGGAAAACAATAGTTAAGTTTGTTTGAATTGCCGAACCGACGCTCGAAACAAGAGCAGAGAAAACTTGCTTGCTATGCCTTGTAAGGAGGAGGAAGACAATAGTCAATAGTGAGCAGATTCAAGACCGCAAAGCGGGATTAAAGGAGAAAGGAGAAATCAGAAATGAGAAAGGAGAAATCAGAAATAGAATAAATCATGAAGAAAGCCATCGTTTTTTTAGGAGTATTGGTATTGCTATACATAGGCACTCCTTTTCTGGTAACGAACTACCCTCTTGACATGAAGAGAGCGGCAAGATTTGCCACCAAGAATGCCGCGCCAAGGTCCAAGACCTGTTGCGCATGGTATGTTATGCGTGCGCTGCAGGAGGGCGGATGCCCCATAAGCATCTATCCAGCATGGGCATACGAGCATATCCTGCCCTTGCACGGATTCAGAGAAGTAGGCAAAAAGAACTATTCGCCCAAAACTGGCGACATAGTGGTTATAGAACGCAGCAAAAAGCATATCTGGGGACACATAGCCATATATAACGGCAAAATATGGGTATCAGACTTCAAGCAAAGAAGCATGAATGTTTATAAAAGGACATATCCCTATAAAATCTACAGACACCGCACGCTATGCCCTTAACCCACTGAAGCACAGCCTCATCCCAGGGCAGCACGCACCATACACGGTCTTCACGGTAAGATTTTACGAGAAAAAAGATTGAATTTTCTTAGCCAAACATTTGGTAGTTTCGGAAAAACATCATACCTTTGCACTCGCAAACCGAAAGGAGCAACCAACAATGGTGCGGTAGTTCAGTTGGTTAGAATACTAGCCTGTCACGCTAGGGGTCGCGGGTTCGAGCCCCGTCCGCACCGCAAAAGAGGAGAATCAGAAATGGTTCTCCTTTTTCGTTTCAAGGTGTTACGGACCACCACCGGCCCCTCCCCCCTGCTCAGTCCTCGCGTCGCAATGGAGATTGCTCCCCTCATGGAGCACAGATTGACATTCAGTCAATACTCCAAGGACTCCATTCGCCACAAGGGAGGGGAGTATAATGTCCTGCTGATGTGGGGGCAAGTCGTTGTAGCCACTCCCTCCCCCGTGGGAGGGTTGGGGAGGGGTCCGTAAGGGGGGAGGGTCCGGTGGGTCCGCTCGTAGCCGTTCAATAGAGGCGGCATTTGGGCTGTTGGTAACTCTTTACTACCTCTTTGCAATATTTAACACGCCTATTTCCGTGTTTTATAGTATATTTCCATATATTTGCAACGAATACAAACCAATAACACAATAATAGACATGAAGAAAAACTACTACATCCTGTCACTTGCATTGGCAACAGGTCTCCTGACCAGTTGCTCAAACGACATCAACGGCACAGGCGACATCATCCCTAACGAACCCACAGAACAGCCTGCGGCCAACCTTACCCGTGCCTTCCCCGAGGACGACGGTGCAAAGACGCTGACTGGCAACGCTGCTGCCAAACTAAGCACCATTCTTACAAAAGCCGACGAGGTGTTCTACACCAACAAAGCAAACTACACTATCACCGACGAGCAGTTTGCAGAAATTAAAGCCTTTACCGATGAACTGGTAGCAGGAAAGAACACACAAATCACAAAATACAAGGCTATCTTTAACTGGCTAGTAAAGAACATCAAGTACAACAACACCAACACCCCACACAGCAACGAGCCATACGATGTGTTCAAAAATAAGATCTGCATTTGTCAAGGGTATGCCAACCTGCTCAATGTCATGGCACTGTCTCAGGGATTACCCGTTATCAATGCCAATGGGCTTTTCCATGGCATGGGACATGCTTGGAACTATGTGAAATACAGCGGCAAATGGTATTTGAGCGATGCCACCAACAACCTTGAGTTTGAGGCATCCAAGTACTCGGAATACGTTCCTGCGCATGGTTACAATCCCTGGCATGCAGATGGTCTGATTGCAGAGAACGATCAATATGCATACTCCTTTGAATACGAACATATCAACCTGAAGACCGTGAAGATGGCAGAGGATGCCTTCGTGGTTCCATTCAGCGTCACCTTCGCCGATGGAAGCAAGTACAAGCTGACCAGCTTTGATCCCGCAACCGACCTTCCCTCAAACGTGAAGGAAATATACATCGGCAAGAATATCGAGCATCTGGGTTCAAACAACCTCATCGGTCTTGCCGAGCATGCACCCAGCGTGGAGGTTGCATACGTTGACCCCGAGAATTCATACTTCACCAGCCATGCCGGTGTTGTCTATGAAAAGAAGAGCACCTCTCCCCTCTACATCCCTGCCGCAATGCACCTCATAGAGTTGATTCCCGCCGAGACTTACGGCAAGGAGACCCTAAAGGGTCACGAAGGTGTATGGGAGGTAATATTCCCCGCCGGCACCAAGAAGATTGAGGCCTGGGCAGTGGAGAATTGCCCCAACCTGCTGGCAGCATACATTCCCGTTGGCACAGAGGTTGACGAGAAAGCCTTTACCGGCTGCCACACCGACTTCCAGATTATCTGGGAAGACCAGACCGGCATCAAGGACGTTATCGCCGATTGATAAGAACATACTTTAATACAGAACAACGCCCCGAGGATATCACATCTTCGGGGCGTTTTTGGGGAAGCCTACTCCATAATTATCACAATCGGGAGGGCAGATATATGCTAATCATCACAAATATATTTATGTCAGAGTGATAAACGGTGAGCGGATGAGCGGTGAGCGTCCCTACCATGTTCCAGAACCCGCTTAGTCGCAGTTCTCGTCCTCGTCCTCGTCTTCGTCCTGTTCCAGTTTTCCGTTTTCACTTTTCCGTTTTCACTTTTCCGTTCCCCTTACTCCGTCTTGATGCTTTCCACCGGATTGCGGCGTGCTACGGAGAGGGTGTGCCAGCAGATGGAGAGGAAGGCTATGAGCAGGGTAACGAGCACGGAGACGAGGAACAGCCACCAGGGGAAACCGATACGGTTGGGGAAGAGTTCCAGATACATTTGCGAACCCTTGATGGCCAGGGGTGCGGACAATACGGCGGCCAGAAGACAGAGCAGAAGGAAGGGGCGTGCCAATTGCCATGAGGCACCTGCCACCGTGGCACCCATCACCTTGCGGAGGGCTATCTGCTTGCTCTGCTGCTCGGTGTAGGAGATGGACATGGCAAAGAGGCCAAGGGCGGAAATCAGCACGGAGACGAACATGAAGCACAGAACCATCATGAGCAGGCTCTCCAGTTCCTCCATGGGTTCGGCAAGGATGTCGTCCACGGTGCGGATGTAGAAGTCCTTTTCTACTCCGCATGCTTCCTTCGTTACGGCACGGCATGTTTCCTGCATCTGCTTGATACTTTCCTCCACGTCCTTCATGCCTTCTTCGGAGAATTCCACCATCATGCGTGCGGAACGGGGGGGATTCATCATTACGGCAATGATATTGTGTCCGTCGGCCATGGAGTTGCCACTGACGGGATTGAATGAACGATAGTCCTTGATGACACCACAAACGGGATAACTGGCCGTGCCCGATACCTGACCGCCCACAAGGGGATTGTCGGCACTTACGCCATACCTGTCGCGCGTTTCCTCTGTAATGTAATGCTTGCCATCTTCGGGGGCGCTGTACTGCTCCACTATCTCGAAACCGAGCATGCTCATGCAGGTTGTATCCATAGCGGAATAGAAGGTCCACGAAGACACAGGTTCATCACCACTGCCCTTTTCCTGCACTCCGTTTGTCTGGCATTGCCATGGCATGTTCATTGCCCAGCCGATGCGCTTTACTTGTGGCATGGCCAACAAGCGGTCGCGGATGGGAGTCAGTTGTTCCACATTGAAAGAATACGTATAACACTCTATCTCCGCCAGCCCTTCCGTACGATAACCCATGGGCAGGGTGGCAAGGTGGTGCATCTGTGCAAGCATGACGAGGCCTATGGCTATGAGGGTGGTGCTGATAAGGTTCTGCACAACGATGAACACACGGCTCAGGCGCATCTTGCCCTGGAAACGAAACGAACCCTTCACCACATCGATGGGTTTGAAGCGAGCCACTATCACCGCTGGTATCAAACCTGCCACCAACGACACCACCAGAAGCAGGGCTACGGCGGCCAGAATGGAGAAGAAGTCGTCAAAGAGGGGTATTTCCAAATCCATCAACTCCTCAAACCACGGGCGCATAATCAATGCCACCACGCATCCGAACACAAAGCATCCTGCCGTAAACACCAGCGACTCCAGCAGGTTGCGCCCCACGGCCTCTGCCATGCTATCGCCCAAAAGACGGCGTGTGGCTATTTCCTTGGCACGCTTGCCAATGAGGGCCGTGGTGAGGTTGACGTAGTTGAACATGGCAGACACAAGGAGCACCAATGCCACACACACCAGTATCCACACCATTGTGACATCGCTATGCCTGAAGCCTGAGTTGGTGGCAATGTTGGAGAAGTAGAATTCGTTCAAAGGGATAAGTGACACTCCGCCCAGGAAACTTCCATCCTTGGGTTCACGTGTCCAGAACATGTTCCAAACCTCCATATACTTATCCAACAGAGCTTCCTTTACCTCCTCCACGGATGCACCCTCGTTCAGGGTGACGAAGGTGACGATGGAACCGAAGTTGTCCAACCATGCACGGCTCTGTTCCTCCACCTGCATGGAAAAGAATATCTCCGAACGGGTAAAGATGTCGTCCTCGTCAAAGGTTTCCATCACACCAACTATGGTCAGCGGTTCCTCCTGCCCCAACAGGGTTATGGTCTTGCCTATGGCGTCCTCGTCGGGAAAGGCCCTTTTGGCAAACTCCTCGCTTACGATGATGTCCGTGGGCGATGCCAGCACCTTCTTGCGGTCGCATCCGCGCAGTTCATAGTCGAAATACTGAAAGAAAGTGGTGTCCAGGGCCATGGCATTGGTGGAGAAACCGTTCTCTCCCACCTTTACGTCCCACGGACGTATGCCGCCCACACGTGTGTAGCCCTTTATCTGCGGTATCTTGGGGCAGATTTCGGGGCCCGTGCCCACCGTCAGGCCTGCCAAACTGTGCGAGCCCATCACATAGAGTTTGTCCGCCATGGTTTGCGTCTTGCCCACCATATACTCTTTACGTGCATGCGAGGCAAGCAGGATGACAAAGCCCAGAGCCACGGCAAGGCCGAAGACCTGAATGGCGGTGTATAGTTTGTTGCGCTTTAGAAAAACGAAATATGATTTCATTGTTGTAATTGTATTGGAGTATAGATTTGGCAAAGGTATTATCATACCCCCTCCGTCGCTTCGCTCCTCGTCCCCCTAACTTAGAGGGACAGTTAGCAACAACTGCTAACGTTATCACCCACTTTCTCTCCCTGAGACAGGGAGAGTACCCCGAGGGGGGGAGAGGGTGGATAAAACAGGGAAGGCCGGGATGGGTCTCCCTCTCTATAGCAACCCGTTCATATTCTCCACCACCTGACCGTCGAAGAGGTTGATGACACGATGGGCATGTGTGGCATCCTTTTGCGAGTGGGTCACCATCACTATGGTAGTGCCTTCGGCGTTCAGTTGGGAGAGCAGTTCCATAATCTCCTGTCCGTGCTTGGAGTCGAGGTTACCCGTAGGCTCGTCGGCCAGGATAAGGCGTGGCTTGCCCACCACGGCACGTGCTATGGCCACACGCTGCTGCTGACCGCCCGAGAGCTGCTGGGGATAGTGCTTGGCACGATGGCTCATGTTCACACGGCGCAGGATGTCCAGCACCCTCTGCTTGCGCTCGCTCTTGGACACGTCGAGGTATTTGAGCTGGAGTTCCACATTCTCCTCCACGGTGAGTTCGTCAATGAGGTTGAAACTCTGGAACACGAAGCCTATGCGTCCCTTGCGCAGACGTGTGCGCTCGCGTTCTTTCATATTTGCCACCTCCTCGCCATCGAGCATGTATGTACCACCATCGGGATTGTCCAGCAGGCCAAGGATGTTCAGCAGGGTTGACTTGCCGCATCCGCTCGGGCCCATGATGGCAACAAACTCGCCTTCCTTCACCTCCATGTCCACACCATTCAGTGCCATGGTCTCCACCTCCTCGGTACGGAAGGTCTTTGTGATATTCTCTATTCTTATCATGCGATTGTTTTTTGTTGTTTTTAGGGTTTAATAATGTTTGTGTAAGCGCTTTCCGAAAGCAAAGATATGGCAACTTCCCATTGCCTCCAAGAGAAAAGCAAGGCACGGAAGCAGATTGTATGAAAATCATACAGTGCTTTGTATGAAAATCATACACTATTGGGGGAAGAAGACCTAAGTAAAGAAGTTTGTTTGCTATTATACCCCGTCCTTCTATTCTAAAAGTTGGTGCTTGTTATTTATTCTTCAAAAAAGTTTGGCAATTTCAGATAAAGGCAGTATCTTTGCATCACCAGAACCCGCCAAGCCTCTCAACGATGCTCAAATGTGCGGGTCGTTTTATTTTTATACAATGAGCAACAGAATTGCATTCCAGAAGCCATACACCAGTACACACGACCTTGTTTGCCTATTGCAGTCAAGAGGTTTGAAAGTCACTGAACCTGCCCAGGCTGAACGATACCTTGAATTTATAGGCTATTACCGTTTGTCTGCCTATATGTATCCTTTATTACAGATACCCAAGGAGCAACATCGCTATAAACTGGACGCAACGTTTAGCCAAGTGATGATGCTTTATCGTTTTGACAAGAAATTGCGCTTGCTTATCTTCAACGAGATTGAGAAAATTGAGGTAGCCGTACGCAGTACCATCGTCAATATCGGAAGTGAGATGATGGGCAATCCATTTTGGATGACAGATAGCAACAACTTCATAGATGCTGCAAAGTTCCGTCACACAATGGACTTGATAGATGCTGAGTTACACCGCTCACGTGAAGACTTCATCGTTCATTTCAAGCAGACCTATTCCAACGCATACCCTCCAGCCTGGATATTGGCAGAAGTGCTCCCCTTCGGGGTTATCACTAACATTTTCAGCAACATCAAGGTCGCACGAATCAAGAAAGCCATTGCTCGGAGATTTGGTTTGCATGTGGCACCTTTTGAGTCATGGCTTACCATTGTAACCCTAACCCGTAATTCCTGTTGTCACCACGCACGTGTATGGAACAAGCAAAACACTATACGCCCTATGCTTCCCAACCATATAACTGGCAACTGGATAACTCTGCCCACCGACACGCTTCGAATTTACTTTGACCTTTGCATCATTAAGTATTTCCTGAACACCATTTCCCCAAACAACGATATGAAGAGCAAGATTGATGCTCTGCTTTCCGACTTTCCCGAAATT
>JAZRII010000034.1:0-9190 GCA_045645225.1 Bacteroidaceae bacterium
AGTAACTCTTTCTGCCTATTCTTATATAGGGCAGTATCTTCATGCTACGGTAGCGTTGCAGGGAGCGCTTGCTGAATTGCAGAAGCATACACAAGTCCTGATTGTCAAGCAGCCTTTCACCATCCACAAGCGGAATTTCCATCACATCGGAATTGTCCTTCTCGTACTCCTTGCGGGCAAGCATCGCTATCAGTTTGTCCTGACGGTCAAGACGGGTGGTAATTTCACGCACCCACATCTCGAATGTTCTCTTATCCAGTGCATCCATAAGTTCAAAGTTTTTTCATTGTGGGTATTCTTTTTCCCGTTCGCATCATATAGTTCTGCTTGAACTCTTCCAGACGTTTCGGCTCACAGAACACAATACTGCTTCTTACCATTCGCTCAACCTCTGACAAGGAGTAGCGGCAGTTGCCACGAACCATGTAGTAGCTGATTTTCTTCTCGCTGCGGAGTCGTTGCAGGGTGCGTTTGCTTATCTGCAAGAGTGCGGCTACCTGTTCATTGTCAAGAAGTATTTCGGTATTCTCTTCACTCATTCGTTTCTCACTCTTGCGGACATAAGCGGCAATGCCGTCTATCTTTTCCATCAGCTCCTTGTAGGCTGTACTTTCCATCTGAATTACTTCCATATCATGCTCTTGTTTTTCGTTTCTGATGCGAATTTCGGGGATTTCCAAAAGGGCGTTTAGCAACTCACTAATGACTCACGGAAGATTTTCTTGAATTTGTCCGGCTGTTGCACCGTCAAGTGTGCCAGATACGGCAACAAGGGTGAGAAAAACGCAGAATCAGCATATTGCAGGCTACTTTTGCAGCAAACAAAACTTATCGCGTATGGAAGTAGTAACTATTGAGAAAAAGACATTTGAAGCGATGCTCACGGAAATTGCAACGCTTGCACGAAAGGTTGATTTGCTTTGCGAAAAATGCAATGACAAGAAACTGCCACAATGGTTGGATAATGAAGATGTGTGCCGCAGGTTACACATCAGTCCAAGAACTTTACAGACTTTGAGGGATACCCATATGATAGGCTGCACACAGATTAACCGAAAATTTTTCTACAAGCCCGAAGAGATTGCACGGCTTCTTCCTTTATTGGAAAATGAAACCAAAACATAATGAATAACATCATTAACCACTAAATCCAATTGTATATGAACAATCATCAAGTAATAACAGCAGACGATGAGCCTATCGCAACTGCATTGCATTCTTTGAGAAACGCAACCCGCAAGGTTAGCAGCTTTGTACGTCATTACCAACCACCGATGGATGGTGAACGCTATATGACAGACAAAGAGGTATCTCAAACACTGAAAATCAGCCGTAGGACTTTGCAGGAATACCGTAACGAAAAGATACTGCCGTATATCATATTTGGCGGAAAGGTGCTGTACCGTGAAAGCGACATCCAAGAAACACTGCAAAAGAACTATCGGAAGGCTATGCCGTAGTCCTAAAACAAGAAACGGGCAACCATCATTGGCTGTCCGTTTCTTGTGCATATAGTTTTGCCACAAATTTATCACACTTTTGTGGCAGAATGGAGTTTCAACAGTGGTAGCCACTTTGAGGTATATGTATATAGAAATGTTCGCTCCTGCGTGTTTTCTCATATACCTTATTTACTATCCACTTACGGAAAACATCGGTAAAATAGGTATCTATGCGATAGGCAATAGGTATGATGATTTCCAATGAATAGACATCAATGGTATTGCCATTCTCCAAACGGATATAACGGCTGACTTCGTAATCGTTAAGTATGTCCGACTTGCGTATTGCTTTTATCGCATTGCTCACAGTTCTTCCACTTACATTGAAAGCATCGGCTATCTCCCATACGGTCATCCATATTCCGTTACCTAATTCGTTACCCACGTAGTTACCTGCTGGAGCAGTGCTAACGATTACCGTATTTCCTTGAATTTTGAAAATATTTCGTTTCATAGTAACCTCCTTACTTATATCGCTTGACAAATGAAATTCTCCATAGAGGACAGTGCTTTAGAGAGTTTCTCCATATCATTGCTGACCTTTTCAGCTGTGATTTTTGCGTAAATTTGTGTTGTTCTGATGCTACGGTGTCCCAACATCTTAGATAATGTTTCAATAGGCATATCATTGGAAAGGCAAACAGTAGTTGCAAAACTATGTCGGCTCATGTGCCAAGTTACATTCTTTTCTATACCGCATTTCTTCGCAATTACTTTGATGCCGTTTTTGCAGTTTGGATAACAGGGAACGGGTAGCAACTTGCCGTCTTCGGAACATCCCTCGTATTTCTTGATGATACGTAACGGAACTTCAAGCAAACGAAGACTCGTTTCTGTACCTGTCTTCTGACGGTTGGTTTTTATCCACAAGTGTCCGTCAAAGGATGTTTGCAGATTTTCTTTTGTCAAGTTTGCCATATCCGTCCAACTGAGTCCGGTAAAGCAGCAGAAAATGAACAAATCACGGATAAGTTCATAGCTCTTTTTCTTGAAACTGCCCTCGATGAGCATCTTTATTTCTTCCTTTGAAAGAAAGCCTCGTTTGGTCTCTTCTTTGGTGATGCTGTACGCATAGAACGGATCGCGTTGCAGCCAACCGTTATTGATAGACATATAGATGATACGCTTGAACGGCATCATATACGACCAGATGGTATTGGTACAATGGTTCTTCTCTGTTCGGAGAAACAGCTCGAAATCCGTGATGAAAGCCGGAGCAAGTTCTTTCAAGGCTATATCACTGACCTTATATCGCTGACGGATGAACTCCGACAGATGGTTATATACGGTACAGTATTTCCAATAACTGCGTTGGCTCTTGATTTTTCCAACTTGCTTTGCATAGTCCTCATTATGCTGACGGAACACGGCAAGCAGTGTTTCGTGGTTCATACCCATACCCAAGAAGGCATTTCGTACCTTTTCGGCAGTCACATAGTTGTCCTTGTCGCAAATATCCTGATAAGCCTTGTTGATGCCTACACGGATTTTGTCAAGCATACGGTTAGTTTCCAATGCAACGACACTTCTTCCCGTCATTCTTCCGGTCTTGACATCCCAATGCTTTTCATCGACATCAAGTTTGCAACTGAACTGTGAAATCTTACCGTTCACAGTGATACGACACATTACAGGCACAAGCCCGTTACTCTTTGGAGCATTACGCTTCAAGTAAAATAGGATTCTGAATGTACTTCTCATACTCTACATTTTTTAGTGAGACAAAATTATTTCATGTAGAGCTGAATGATGGTTTGCAAATCACCGCATATCAACGCAATCGCACCAAACTAAAATTTTTCTTTGCCATTTTGGACCATAACAGCCGATTCGGTGTTATATTTGTGCCGTGATAGCATTGAAATCGCATGACATCAGTCGGTTGGCAAGCCCTTCTTTTAGTCTGTCTTGCCGTGGTTCTTCGTAACGAGTTGGTAACGAAACTTTGGCTTCAACGGGCATTTTCTTGGCTTTTCATGGCTTCGCTCAGTTTTCCAAATGTTCGCTAAATCGCTTGCAGATAACTATTATTCCCCGATTTTCCCTGTCTTTCGATTTTTCTTACTATCTTTGCGAAAAATAATAAAAAATGAACCAAAAGCTTTGGCATTATAAAAAAAAGCGCTACCTTTGCACTCGCAAACAGGAACAAACATTGGTTCCTAAATGCAAATAAGCGTCCTTAGCTCAGTTGGTAGAGCAATTGACTCTTAATCAATGGGTCCAGGGTTCGAGCCCCTGAGGGCGTACAAAAGCGACAATCAGAAATGGTTGTCGCTTTTCTTTTTTCATACAATCACAACATCACCCAGACAGATTCCGAAAACGGAAGGAAAAGAAAAAGGATAACCACAAGAGCAATATCTGTGATTATCCGATTCTGAGCCACCTGCGGGACTCGAACCCGCGACCCACGCATTACGAATGCGTTGCTCTACCAACTGAGCCAAGGTGGCGCACTGTTTCTAAACGACTGCAAAGATACAAAAAAATTACATTGCACGTACTAATTCATGAACAATTTTCCTACTTTATACCTCTTTTATTTAATGCACGCACATATCGGCGGGCATTGGCAAGATGCTCGGAATAGGTACGGGCAAAATTGTGCGAACCGGAGAAGTCATCCTTTGCACACATGTACAGGTAGCCGTGCTGCTCGTTGGCAAGCACTGCGTCTATGGCTTTTACCGATGGTATGCAGATGGGACCTGGAGGCAGGCCCTTGTTCTTGTACGTGTTGTACGGGCTCTCTATCTCCAGATGCTTGAAGTAGATGCGGCGCAGGGAGAAGTCGCCCACGGCAAATTTCACCGTCGGGTCGGCCTGCAAGAGCATGCCTATCTGAAGGCGGCGCAGGTACATGCCGGCCACCTTGGGCATTTCGGGCACATATGCCGTTTCCTCGGACACAATGCTGGCCAGGGTGACCACCTCCAATGGTGTCAACCCCAGAGCCTCTGCCCTTTTTGTGCGCCCTTCTGTCCAGAAGGCCTTGTTCTCACGTTGCATGCGCTGCATGAACTTGTCCATGGAGGTGTTCCACCACATCTCGTAGGTATTGGGGATAAAGAGTGCCGGCAATGTCTGCCATGTGTAGCCCAACTGGGCATAATAGGCGCTATCGTGCAGTACGTTGGCAATACTGGCGCTATCGAGCATGATTTGGCGGGCAAGGCGTGATGCAAGCTGGTCTAAAGTGCGCACCTGGGGTACAGTTACCCTGACGGGTGTCTGCGTGCCGTTGCGGAACTTGCGGTATACATCAAACACATTCTCGCCTGGGAGAATCTGATAATGTCCGGTGCGTGGCTTAGCTTCGAAATACCAGTCAAGCCATGCCCATCTATTGGGATTGCCTGCCTTTATGCGGACGGAGTCCTGGGTATCGTCCTGGTCGATGTACACACTGATGGGCGCCTGGCCAGTGTTCAGCTCGGAACGGAATGGAATAACTGCCCAACAGACAAGGAACACGAGCAGAAACACGGCTATTAGCCCAATGGCTATCGCACGAGGATGCTTGTGGAATATTTGCAGATACGGATGTTGCATAGAAGAGTGTAAAAATCAAAAGAACCTGTTTTTATTCTTGCGAGCCTCATCAATGGGCGCAAGAGAGGGCGACTGATAGGACTGGCATATATCTTCCTGCTCTTTGCGTAGCGAGAGAACAGCCTCGTCTGCCGTATGCATGCTGAGGAAGCGGGATAGAACGGGACAGTTCTGCGAAGCATCCTTGACCCAAAGGACGGGTCCTTCATACACAGGCGCTATCTTCAGGGCAGTGTGAAGGGCGCTGGTGGTTGCTCCGCCTATCATCACGGGCACATGGATACCTGCCTGGGCAAGCAAGTTTACCACCTCCACCATCTCGTGAAGCGAGGGGGTTATAAGTCCCGAAAGTCCTATGGCATCCGGCCGTTGCTCCAATGCGGCACGTACAATATCCTCTGGGGGGACCATCACACCAAGGTCAATAACCTCGTAGCCGTTGCATGCCATGACCACAGAAACGATATTCTTGCCTATATCGTGCACATCACCCTTTACGGTGGCAAGCAACACTCTGCCCTGCCGGCTGCTCTTTCCCTCCTGTTTCTGTGCCTCTATGTATGGCTGGAGAATTTGCACGGCACGCTTCATGGTGCGGGCGGTCTTCACCACCTGAGGCAGGAACATCTTTCCTTCGCCAAAGAGCTGCCCCACACGGTTCATGCCCTCCATCAAGGGGCCTTCTATGATGTCTACGGCACGGGGATATCTGGAAAGTGCCTCACAGATATCTTCCTCGAGACCATCAGCATTACCCTTCTGCAACTTGTAGGCCAATCGCTCTTCCAGGGACATGGCATGTGCTTCGTCCTGGGGCACTGACTTCTTGTCCTTGGAGGCACCCGTCTCCGATTGGGCACTGAGAGTGCTGGCCAGTTCTATCAGCGCCTCGCTTGCTTGGGCAGAGGGACGAAGGAGCACGTCTTCTATTACGGCGAGATGCTCGTGCGGTATGTCGGCATAGGCCACCTTGGCAGACGGGTTGACAATGGCAAAGTCCATGCCACGGAGCATACCCTCGTAGAGGAATACGGCGTGCATGGCCTCACGAATGTAGTCGTTGCCACGGAAGGAGAACGACAGGTTGCTGATACCGCCAGAAATATGCGCACCGGGCAGATTCGCCTTTATCCACTCCACGGTACGCAGGAAGTCCCATGCATAGGCATCGTGCTCGGCCATGCCGGTGGCAACGGAGAGCACGTTGGGGTCGAAGATGATGTCCTCGGGGGGCATGCCCACGGTGTCCACAAGCAGGTGGTAGGCACGCTCGCACACCAGTATGCGCCTTTCATAGGTGGTAGCCTGTCCCTCCTCGTCAAACGCCATCACCACCACGGCAGCACCCATGCGTCTGATGTATCTGGCACGATAGAGGAACGCCTCCTCTCCCTCCTTCAGCGAGATGCTGTTCACTATGCTCTTGCCCTGCACGCACTTCAAGGCCTCGCTGATGACCCTCCAGTCGCTGGAGTCTATCATCATGGGCACACGGCAGATGTCGGGATCGGAACCTATGAGATGAAGAAAGTGCACCATCTCCTTGCGTGCATCTAACAAACCATCGTCCATGTTGATATCGAGCACCAGGGCACCGTCCTGCACCTGTCGGCGTGCTATGTCGAGGGCCTCGTCGTAACTGCCCTCGGAAATGAGGCGCAGGAACTTGCGGCTACCGGCCACGTTGCACCTCTCGCCTACACCAACGAAGGTTACGTTCCTGTCCAGCGGTTCAAGTCCGCAAATGTCTATATGCATATGTCAACCAAGGCTTTAATGTGTTCTGGAGTGGTGCCGCAACATCCTCCTATTATATCTGCCAGTCCTTCTTCTATCATGGGCCTTACGGTTTGGGCAAACTGTTCTGGGTTCACATCGTACTGCCCCATGGAGTTGGGCAAACCGGCATTGGGATGACAGGAGATGAAGATGCGCTTACCGTTCTCCCCTGCCCTTTCTGTGAGCATACGGTGCAGGTTGCGCAATACGGGCAGCATCTGGTCGGCACCAAAGGAGCAGTTCAGGCCTATGGAAAGTATTGGAGCGTGTGCCACGGAGATGAGGAAGGCTTCCAGCGTCTGTCCCGAAAGCAGGCGTCCTGCAGCATCGTTCACCGTTGCGGAAAGCATCAGCGGAATGTCCTTGCCCGTCCTGTGCATCACCTCCTGCATGGCATATATGCCTGCCTTGGCATTGAGGGTGTCGAAGATGGTTTCCAGCAGGATAGCATCCACTCCCTCCTGGACAAGCACCTCCATCTGCTCCATGTATGCCTCGGCCAACTGGTCGAAGGTGATGGCACGGCATGCCGGGTCGTTGATGTCTGGAGATATGCTCAGCGACTTGTTGGTGGGGCCCACGGTGGCGATAACGAATCCCTGGCGTCCGCTTTCGACAAAAGCACGGCGCGCCAGACGTACAGCCTCACGATTCATGCCCCCCACCAAGTGCTGGCAATTATAATCTGCCTGTGAAATGGAATTGGCAGAGAAGGTGTTGGCGGTAAGTATGTCGGCACCGGCATCCACATACGCACGATATATGCCGCTCACCACATCGGGTCGGGTCAGGCACAGCATCTCGTTGTTGCCCAGCATCATGCCCGGTATGTCCCTGTAGCGGTAGCCACGGAAATCCTCTTCCTTCAGGCCATAGCGCTGCACCATAGTGCCGAAACCTCCGTCCAGCACCAATGGGCGTACCTTTTCGTTCAGAGCCTGTCTTATGTTCATGCTTCTATCTCGGCAAAATCCTGAATGTGCTCGTCAATGTACCTGGCCACTGTCTCGGTAACCTCCTCCTCCATGATGATGAACTCATCGTCCAGGTCATCAGCCTCGGGATAGTTCTCGTAGATAGCCATGAATTCCTCGTCGGAGCATTCCTTTGTGAGTGCCTTTTGGTTCTCTTCGAAGAACTTGCGGCCGCTATACACCAGTTTGGAGAACTCCTTCGCTCCCCACAGGCGCATTGCCTTGGCAAAAGGGTTCAGGAAGATGAAGGGGCCATAGCCGTTGTGTATCAGTTGCACATGACCTCCATCCATCACCTCCTCGCGATAGATGCAATATGCCACCAAGGTTATCTGGTCGGGAGTGAGGGATTGCATGCTCTCGGCATTTAGTTCTCCCCCTATGCTATTCATTATCTCGTTGTAAAACAGTTCAACAAAGGCATCCATACCCTGCTGAGCCGCATCAATGACTTGTTGTTCTTTTATCTTTAGCATGATGTTTTGTCTTTTTTAGAAAAGAGGAGGCAATAGGAAATATATGTTCGTTCAAGTTTTCCGTTTTCACCTTTCCCTTTTCCGTTCATCAATATCCTTTCTTGAAGGCACGGTCCATCTGTCGTCTGTCCTCCTTCTCCTTCATTGTCTCGCGCTTGTCAAATTCCTTCTTGCCTCGGGCTATGCTGATGTCCAGTTTTGCCAAGCCTTTTTCATCAATATATAATAATGTAGGCACAATGCTGAAGCCCGGTTGCTTCACCGTCTGCTGAATCTTGCGTATCTCGCGACGGTTCAGCAAGAGTTTGCGTTCGCGGCGCTCCACGTGGTTGTTATACGAACCCTGCTCGTAGTGTGCCACGTACATGTTCTTCACCCAAACCTCGCCGTTGTGCACATAGCAGAACGTGTCCACCAGCGAGGCCTTTCCCTGGCGGATACTCTTTATCTCAGTACCGGTAAGCACAATGCCTGCCGTATAGTCATCAAACAAGGCAAAATCAAACGAGGCACGCTTGTTCTTGATGTTTATAGTCTTTGATTTGTTTTCTTTCTTTGCCATAATTGCGGGAAAGGTACTGATAAGCGGAATATTTGTCAGACACATTTGAAAGGTTCCTGGCGCAAGTACCTTTGATTAGGTGTCAAAGATACGAAAAAAAGAGTGATACATGAACTTTGCCGGCAGAAATTGGCCTAAAGCACACAAAATATTGGGCAAATGCTTTGCATGATACCTAAAAATGACTATTTTTGTAGAGCAAAAAGTGTTGAACCACTAAAATACAAAACAACCAAACAACAAAATTATGCAGTACACACACGAAGTACAGAACATGTGTTGTGTGGCTAAAGGCCCCAACCATGGTCCCGCTCCCATCCCTGAAGAGGGCAAGTGGGTGCA
>JAZRII010000035.1:0-22256 GCA_045645225.1 Bacteroidaceae bacterium
CGACGAGGAACTCCGTCCCTACATAGAGAACCTCAACAAGGCACGAGGCCTAATAGACTGCCCCAAGGCTCGCACGCTGGCAAAGCGGCTCATAGAGGAGTGCGCCGACTTCTCCCGCCTGTCGCAGAGCCGTGTGTACGAAAACCTGTCCTTCCGTGCCAATGTGATTGCCTACCTGAAGGCCATGGTGCTCTTCGTGGCAAGCGGAGGCAAGTGGGACAAGACCGTGGAGAACTTCATCCGCTGGAGCCTCCAGTACGACCTCTGGTGCAAGATGCACTTCTTCGGCAGGGAGATAGAACTGGCGGAAAGTGCTGCAAGCAATGTGAAGCGTGGCGGAGTGCAGAACATGCTGGACTCCTTGCCCGAGATATTCACCCGAGGCGACCTTATCAGCCTGCGCAAAAAGATAGGGATCAACAAGGGCGATACGAATACCGTTCTCCGTCAGTGGAAGCACAGAGGCTATATCATAAGGTTCGACGAATGTGCCCAAAATGAGGGGGCGGAGAACGAGAGTTTTAGAAAGACACAGAAGTATCTGAGTAGGTTTGAAAACTCTTAGCGTTACAGCGTTACAGCGTTACAGTTAAAAAACACGCACATCCATATATCTATACATCTATACATCGTTATGCAACTATCCAATAACTTCCGTCTGAGCGAGTTCACTCGCTCGGACACCGCCAAAAGACTTGGCATAGAGAACGAATGTTCCAGCGTGGAGCAAGTATTGAACCTTGCATACCTGTGCCACATGGTGGCAGGAGGACCCACCCCATCCCTCCCTTTAGGGAGGGGGAGAGGACCCCTCCCCAGCCCTCCCACAAGGGGAGGGGGTAGTTACAACCGACAATGAATATTAACCTTTAACAAAATCCTCTATCCCCCAGTAGTATATACTCCCTCCCATACAGGGGAGGGTCCGGGGAGGGGTCCTATACTATGAACAAGACAAGAGGCATGCAATTCTGGAAGGCGGCCATGCGCTACTATCCCGACTTTTCTCGCGCTACTGCCGTTCGCAGGTTTCGTGATGAAATACACAATACGCCAGAACTTCTGCAAGAACTAAAGCGCTTAGGCTACGATGAGCGCAGGCGGTATTTCCCTCCTGGGCAGATGGCCGTTATCATAAAGTACCTTGGAGACTAACGTTTAACGGTGAACGGTGAGCGGTGAGCGGTGAGCGGTGAGTGGTGAGCGGTTAACGATTAATGATATCCAAACCCTAATTAATGATTATCCACCCCCTCCGCTTCGCTCGTCCCACCTGTCTCAGGGGGACAGTCAGTTACAACTGCAATAACGCTATGCTGATGCTAACACAAGATGGCACCACACAATGTGATGCCATCTTTATTTTATATACTCTCCAAAGGGGTGTCCTCAGTGTCCTCAGTCCTCAGTCCGTTTTTTGTTCTCCTTCATACTCACCCCCAGTCCTATATTTTAGAACAGATGACGAAAAGAAGGCTTCATTATCATCATAACTCTCCCCCCCCCGATTTGGGGTAATAGAGAATTTACTGTGCCTTGGCGTCCAGGTAGCTATCCTTGAAACCAAGGAAATACAGGACACCGTCCAGGCCTATGGTGTTGATGGACTGTCTGGCATTTGCCACCACGCGCGGTTTGGCATGGAAGGCTATACCCAAACCTGCTGCTGCAAGCATGGGCAAGTCGTTGGCACCATCGCCCACGGCAATGGTCTGTTCCATATCTACCTTCTCCACCTGTGCTATCAGCCGAAGCAGTTCTGCCTTGCGCTTGCCGTCGACCACCTCACCTACAAAATTACCGGTAAGATGGCCAGTTTCGTCCACCTCCAGTTCGTTGGCATAGACATAGTCTATTCCATACTTCTTCTGGATGTATTCTCCAAAATATGTGAATCCGCCCGACAGAATGGCTATCTTGTAACCGTAACTCTTGAGCACATACATAAGACGGTCTACTCCTTCTGTAAAAGGAAGGTTCTCGGCTATATCCTGCATGACGCTGACATCAAGTCCTTTCAGTAGCTGGCAACGGCGTGCGAATGATTCCTTGAACTCAATCTCTCCACGCATGGCCTGTTCGGTGATAGCCGCCACCTGGTCGTACACACCATGGCGACGTGCAAGTTCGTCGATAACCTCTGCCTGAATAAGCGTGGAATCCATATCGAAGCAGATGAGCCGTCGCATGCGGCGGTACATGTTGTCGCGCTGGAATGAGCAGTCAATCTCCATCTCTGCACTAAGTTGCAGAAGATCGGCCTGCATCTGCTCCCTGTCGTGGGGAGTGCCTCGGAGCGAGAATTGGATACACGCCCTTGTCTTCTCGGCCGGACGCTCTATGCTCTGACGTCCCGACATGCGCCTTACAGCATCGATATTGAGCCCCTGCTTTACTATGAGATGCGTTACGGCGCTAATCTGCCTGGCTTCAAGACGGCGGCCGAGGATGGTAAGGATGTACCTGTTCTTGCCCTGACGGGAAACCCATGCCTCGTATTCTTCCATGGTGACGGGTGCAAACTTGATGTTGAAACCCATCTCGCTGGTCTTGAAAAGGAGGTCCTTCATTACGGGTCCGCTACGCTGCTCATCAACCCTGATAAGTATGCCCAGACTGAGTGTGGAATGTATTACGGCCTGTCCTATATCCTGGATGTGTACATCGTGAACAGACAGGATATCCATGATATCTGCCGTTAGCCCTGGACGGTCTACTCCAGTGATGCGCACAAGCATCAGTTCCTCATTATTCATAGCGTGTAAGGTTTTGAAAGTAGTTAGAATATCTCGTTTAGAAGCCAGGCAAGCCTGAGGCCACCCTTGAGCAACTGCTGCTCAATGACGGGAGTCCACTTGGCCTGGTAGTCGTATGAAAGTTTGGAGTTCTGGGGAGTAGTATTATAGACCTCTGTGGCAAGGGCAAACGTCTCACGCCCCCAATCGTCCACAGACCCCTGACAAATCTCCTTTTTCTGCTTCTTGCCAATACAGTCCACCTCAGTGGCCCATTCCTCGTAGCTCCATTTGTGTCCGCCTTCCAGAACATCGGTATCCCAGATTCCATGAAGGTTTCTGTCCTTGCCAAAGAACTGAACGGTCCAACGGTTGCCGCCCAGGTCGGACTTATGTCCCATGTGCATTGGCTGGTGAAGGTCGCCCACCAGATGTATGAGCATCTTCAGTGCCAGGCGCTTGCTCTCGGTAGATGAAGCCTTGTCCTTGAGCACCTGCAACTGAGCATGTATGGCCGTTACGACATCACCGTTTGGTTCCAGTTCTGCATCCTCATATGCCACGCCAGCATCAATGTTCTTGTAGTGCCAGGTCTTGGTGTAGGCATACTCCGGAGTGTGGCTGGCATTGTCCAGCCAGTTGCTCCAGTACACCATACTCTTGCCCTGAAGCAGGCGGCGTACTGCCTTTCGCGCCCCACGGTCCAGATGACGCTCGGCTATTTCGCAAGTTACGTCATGTCCCTTCTGCCCCCATGCAAGGAGGTCGGTGGCGGAGGCAAGCAATATCACACACAGGAGAGAGAGAGCATATATGTTTTTCATAATGTTGAACGTTTATAGAATTTATCATTTGGATACGATGGTCTTGGCTGTCTTGCCCGTGAGCATGTCTCTGACCACATAGATACCACCTGGAAGACTGGAGAGATGGCTTCTCCTGCATCTGGCCACCTTCCTGCCATCCATGGAATATACGGATACAGGTGCATCGGCAGAGGATGAAACGTGCTCCATCTCGTCATCAATGCCCGTCTCGCCGCCTTCCATGAAAGAGAAGGAAACTGTCCTTGTGGCGTTATCGTATGCAATATCCGTAATGGGCTTGTGCATAAGATACGACCCGTCGGTGTTGGGGGTATGCAGAACAGCAGCAGGTGCAATACGGTCACCCTCGGAACGCTCCACATCGGTAAGCGAGTTGTTGCCCTTCAGGCCAAAGTAGGCCAAAACTGATTCATTGCTGCTCAGGGGCCACAGATGACCACGAAGTTCCGAAACGTATTTAGGCATGTCTTCCATCAGATTGTCGCATATCTCAAAATGTCCGTTGGCAGGAATGATGGTCATGCGCTGACGATTTATGTCGGTATTCACCTTGTTTCCGCTCCATTTGGAGGCATCGAAATCCACGTGGTAGATCATCATGCCGTTACCGAGGGATGTGCATAGCGAACGGCTCCAGGGGTCGTTTGCATTGCGATTCTCCAGGATGTAGTATTCGTCGCGGTTTCCGTCGTTGTATATAATATAAGCTGAACCGCCTTCTGCCAGGGACTTCATTGCAGGCACATGAGTAGGTTCTGAGAGTTCCACCAGCGTGGTCCATCCCATAAAGTGACGTTCGTAGGCAGTATATGGCGTGGGATGATAACCGTTGCTCCAGTATTCGCCATAGTCCATCAAACTCCAGTAATCCATGCCCGGCGCCTTGTAGTTGAGGTCGTAGAAGTCGGGCAAGCCCAACATGTGTGAAATCTCGTGCACAAACACGCCGATACCATTCAGCTTGGCTTCGTTCTGTCCTCCCAGCAGAGAGTTATCCTTACCCAGCAACTCTGGGGCCACAAGGGCTGTGGCATAGGATATGCCTGCTCTGGACACCGTGCCCGTCCAGCATGCTGGATGCATGCCATCCTCATCGCCAACATTGGCACCACATCCAGTGAAGACGATCACCACGCCGTCTATCATGCCATCTTCGTCGGTATCCAGTTCCCCTACCCTGTCCTTTATCTGACGCGACAGAGAGTCGAGAGCCTCGTTGCGAAAGACTGTTCGGCGGTTTCCACCCTGCGCATTTCCATAGTAACTGCGTTCCTTGGAAAGGGTTACAGGGTCGGTGATGACAAATTCAGGTGTAAATCTCCCACCGCTCATGTCCTTGAAATAATCGCTCACAGAGTGTGTGTTATCACCGGCACCTACAGTTTTGCCGTTGAAGAACGTGTGGAAAATCTTCTTTACCCCCTCCACATCACCAGCCACGGAAAATGGAGTATCGGGGAATTGGGCCAGGCATACCACAATCTTTGGAGAGCCAAAGGCAGAAAGCGGTGCATCTGTCTGGGAGGAAGCAGTGCGCTGGATGGAGCGCGTGTGTGCATCATCATCCATTTGCACGCAGAGCTTGCGTGTAATAGGCACAGTTGGTACGCCTTCCAGCGGAGCATCTGCAAATTGTGCAAATCCCTGCATGCTGAACACCATGCCTAATATTGCGAAAAAACGTCTCATAAGTCTTATATTATATATAATGTATAGTTATGCTTTTAGTTCTTTTCAAGCACAAAGTTAACATTTTTGCTTGCCATCAGCAAAAAAACAACAATAAAATTTCCGCAATTGAAAAAAACACACTACTTTTGCATCGCAATTAAGCCTAACGGGGGATTAGCTCAGCTGGCTAGAGCGCTTGCATGGCATGCAAGAGGTCATCGGTTCGAGCCCGATATTCTCCACAAAGAAAGCGAATCAGTTACGACTCGCTTTCTTTTTTGTTATCCAGTCAAGAGCGTCCTCCACGCTCTATCATCATGCGTATCTTGTCGTTGAATGCATCGGCCTGCATCAGCTGCTCTATGCCAAGGTGCATGCGGTAGCGCCAATAGTGGTTGGGATTGGCAGGTACGTTTATGCGCTCCTGCTCTATGTCAGCCGAACGAAGTTCCTCGTCCATCGACAACCAGTCCTGCAGAGATATCAGGCACAACATGGATGGCGAGAACAGATGGCGTGCTATGACCTCCTCGCACAGCCAGCCTGGCATTGACTCGGGGGCACGGCCGTCCTTCTGGAGCATTTCGTTGTAGAAAGCCTGACGGCGTTCCTCGTCCTCCTGCCACCATAGGCGCAAAGTAGGCATATCGTGAGTGAAAATGGTAACAACGGACATGTAAGGATTGTTCTCCAGGTGGGCAAAGCGGATGCCATATCCCTTGGGCATGGTCTGTATTTCCAGGGAAAGAATCCTCAACTGATTCATGACAGGTGCCACGCAGGCTGGTACCATGCCCAGGTCTTCGGCACAACAGAGCATCTGCGTAGCCTCCACCAAGGCAGGAAGTTTCTTCATTGCCTCTGCCCCCCAGAACTCATTGTGGCGGCGATAGTAGAAGTCGTCGTATATGCGGTTGAACGCTTCCTGTTCGGCAGACGTAAGGGACTTGTATATATATGTATTGTGCACTGAAATTCTCGGCACAAAGCCCTCGCCCAAAGGAAGGAAGAGAACATTCTGCACCAACTTGCAGAGGGCATCCCTCATCTGGCGGGCATGAGGATTGTCGTCAACATTGCCAAAATGACTATGTATTTGCTCTTCAGTCTGGAATTCCTCCTTCATCTTATACCAGTCGGGGCCCATGGCTTCCAGGAAAGTGGAACGTATTTCCTCCACGTCGGCATCGCTCTTCAACAGGGAGCGCAGGAATGCGTCGGTAATATACGGCGACGTGAAGAACTTTTCTCTCCATTCCAATCCGAAGCCCTCTATCTCCTCCACACTGAGAGGCAGGCATGGTTCGAAATGCCCAAGCAGACCGCTCCTTGCAGAAACGGGGATCTCCCATATACGGAAGAAGCCGAGAACGTGGTCAATACGGTATGCGTCGAAATACTCTGCCATCTTGCGGAAACGGCGTATCCACCACTGGTTGCCGTCCTGCTGCATGCGCTTCCAGTTGTAGGTGGGGAATCCCCAGTTCTGTCCGTCCTCGCTGAAATCGTCGGGCGGAGCACCGGCACTGCCCTGCATGTTGAAATACTCAGGTTCTGTCCATGCCTCCACACTGGTGCGGGATATGCCGATGGGTATGTCTCCCTTGAGCAGGACTCCGTTGTTGCGGGCGTAGGACGTAACCTCGGACAATTGAGCGGAAAGAAGATACTGGACGTAAATGTAGAACCCTACCTCGGCACTCTTCTCCGTTGCATAGGCACGAACCTCCTTCTCGTCATATACGGAAAGCATGTGCCAGGAGGGGAAGTAACTGGTTCCCTCCTCGTCCCTGCGATGGCAGAACACGCTGTAGGAGATCAGCCACTCCTCGTTTCTGCGGATAAAGTCCTTGCATGCAGGAGAGGCAAGAACAGAAGTGCCCTCCTGAGCGTACAGTCTGTGCAGATAGCGCATCTTCAGGTGGAAAGTGCGTTCGTAATCCACCTGTGCCAGGGCATTCAGTTCCTCTCGCTCGCTATTGTATTCCTGCATAAACGCCTCGTCAGAGACACTGGGCAGTTGGCTGAGGTCCAGATACAGAGGATGCAGGGCATAGATGCTGATGGCATTGTAGGGATAGCAATCGCGCCAGGTGGAAGTCTGGGTGGTGTCGTAGATGGGCAACAGCTGTATCACACGCATACCGGTTCGGTTGGCCCAATCCACAAGCATGCGCAGGTCGCCAAAGTCGCCTGCTCCCTGGCTATGCTGGCTACGGAGGGAGAAGACTGGGATAACGACACCTGCCGTCTTCCAGTGCTCGTCGGCCATGCGCAGACGGCGGTCCCAAATTACCTGCACAGAATTGGATGGCAATATCATATTGTCGCGCGGAATGTTTGGAGAGTAGTTCTCCAACTGATACTCCTCGGGGGCGAAATGCTCAATCTTGGGCGAAATGCGGTTCTCGCCACCCTCCCAGGCTATCAGTTCTCCGGTATTCTCGTCTATCACCACATACTTGTACTCAAAGGGAAACTTAAGGCCAGTTGCACTGAGCGACAGGCACCATTCGTGCGTGCCGCCACGGCTCATCCTCATGACACGTTCGGGCATCCACTCGCCCAACTGGGGCAAGGAACCCAACAAGGCCAGCTGCTGACCCTTCACCAGCTGCGGTGCCTGCACACGGAACAGGAGGGTGCGGTCGTAGTAGGTAATCTCTGGTTCCTGAGCCAACGTACGTGCCACGCAATGGCTGTAGGCCGAAGAATAGAGATGGCTCAATATGGGAATCTCCTTCCAGTAATCCTGCAGGATAAAGGTCTTGCTCTGCTCATAGGGGAATGTCCTTGGCACTCCGCACCATTCACGGCGAACCACCTCCTCGCCAGAGGCTATGAAATAACTGTAACTGAAGGATTGGGCATCCTTTTCATGGAGAACCACTTCCCCACTCCAGTTGGCACCGTCCTGGGTGTTCAACTGGTGAGTATGAATGAGATCTGCGCCACGTCTGCGCTTTATTGAAATCTCCACACGGACATCCTGTCCCCATGCAGTACGGTACTCAAGTTTGAATTGAAGTTTCATATGTCAGTATGTGTTTTTGTTTTTTCATGATTTAAGATCCATAATCATTCGTCCCTCATGGCATCCACGGGCTTTATGGCCATGGCACGAAGGGCTGGTGCCATGCCTGCCATGGCGCCCATAAGGCACAGGAGCAGGGTGGCAAGGATTGCCGTCCAGAAGTCTACCTGGAAGTGTGCCGACACGACACCGTCCGTGGTATTTGCCAGTTCTATCATCTGCAGGATGGATACGGCAAACAGTATGCCCATCATGCCAGCCACGGCAGTCAGCACTATGCTCTCGGAGATGATCTGTGTCAGTATCATCCTGGGCGTGGCGCCAATGGCACGGCGGATGCCTATCTCCACGGTGCGCTCCTTCACCGTCACCATCATGATGTTGCTCACACCTATGGCTCCGGCAAGCAGGGTGCCTATGCCCACGAGCCAGCTGAGGAAGGTTACTCCCTTGAAAAGGCTGTCCAGTATGCCAAAGAGCACCTCGGTGTTGAAGACACGGATGGCAAGTTCGTCGTTGGGACTTACAATGTGCTTTCGTGCAATCACCTGCCGGATGCGTCCGGTAAGTTCGCCCACCTTCACTCCATCCTTGGCGGTAAAGCTTATGAAGTGGACATCATTGCCATAGTTGTACACCCTTTGCATCACGCTGATGGGAATGAGCACTATCTCCTCGGCACTCTCTCCCGTTGTGAGTGCACCAGGACTGAAGTCCACACCCACAAGACTATAGTAGGTGGAATCTATGCGTATACTGCTCCCAAGGGGATTGCCGCCATCGGGGAAGAGGTTCTCGTAGACACGCTTTCCTATGACACACACCTTGCGACCCTGCTTCAGGTCCATGGCATTGATGTATCGCCCGTATTTCATTTCGGGCATGCACACTCTCTGGTAGTTCTCGTCCACGCCATAGATGGTGGCAGAGAACGTATTGTCTCCGCAAACCGTCACCCTCGTACCAGTACTGAGCTGGGGGCTGATGACGTCCAGTTCGGGTATCATATTGCGCAGGCGCACCACATCGTCGTTGTCCATCTTCCACTCTCTGCCTTTGGCAAAACCCTTGTACACCTTGGTGGTGGGTGACGACCACACGGTGGCGGCATTCTTGGCAAAGTTGCTGAAGTTGCTATTGAGCATTTCCTTCAAGCCATGTGTGCCGCCTATCAGCAGCACGAGCATGAAGATGCCCCAGAAGATGCCGAAGGCCGTGAGCAGACTTCGGCTCTTGTTGCGCGAAATGGTGTCAAGTATCTCTATGAAGAATTCCGTCATACTGTCTCCCTCCGTCATTTGGCATTAAGTGCAACTATTGGGCGCATGCGCGATGCCTTGTAGGCAGGTACAAAACCAGCCACCGTGCCCGCCAGCACCATCACCATAGTGGCCTGCAGGCACACGTCAATGCCCACCGTGGGGTTGAGGAACATGGTTGCCTGGAAGATGCCGGCATCCACCACCTGGTTGCCGAGTGTGGCATTCATGTATTCGTTGGCAATCACTCCGCAGAGCATGCCTATGTAGCCGAAGAATGTGGTGATGACCATACTCTCCACTATGACCATGCGCAGGATGGACCATGCACTTGCGCCCAGGGCCTTGCGAATGCCGAACTCACGAGTGCGCTCCTTCACCGTAATGAGCATAATGTTGCTCACGCCCACAATGCCGCTAAGCAGGGTCAGCAATCCCACTATCCACAAGGCGGAGCGCAGGATGGATATGCCCGTGGTCATCTGCAGGCTTTGAGAAAGGCTGTTCCATATCCACAGGGCGCCATCGTCGTCGGGAGCGGCATCGTGGTTGGGGTTTATGCGCTCGCGGTATTTCTTCACGAAGGCATCGCTCTCCTCTGCCGTAGCCAGACCATCCACGCTGAACTCTATACGGTCCACCCGGTGACCGTAGTTGTACATCGTGGATATGGTGGTAAAGGGAGCATAGGCAACACTGTTGGACGAGGAACTGTCGTCCTTGGTGATGCCAACCACACGAAATACCGATTCGTTGACAATGATGTCCTTGCCCAGCAATGCATCGCCCTCGCGGAGGAGTTCCTTTGCCTGCGTCTGCGACAATACTATCACCTTGCGCCTCTCCCTGATGTCTATGTCGTTGACAAAGCGTCCGTGAACGATGGTTATCTTGTCTATCTCCGTCCTCATGGGATAGGTTCCCTCTATGGTCTGGTTGGCCATGTAGTTGGCGCCGAGCCTCAGCACGACACCGCCCTTGTAGAGCGAGGCACCTGTCTTCATGATGTTTTCCGAGAAAGCGGTGCTGGTAGCCTGCAGGTCCTTGTTGTTAAGTTCGATGCGCCGCCCCATATTGAAACCGGCATGCGGCTTGGTTGTCATTCCACCGTACACCACCATGGAGTTCTTCAGGAACTGGTCAGACTGTTTCATCTGGGCATTTATCAGGCCGTTGCCGGCACCAAGCAGGAAGATGAGGATGAAGATGCCCCATCCAACGGCAAAGCCCGTCAGTGCCGTGCGCAGCTTGTTGTGCTGCACCGTTGCCCATATCTCCTTGAAGAGTTCTATCATTTCATGTATCCGTTTATGCCGAAGGGCGAGGCGTTGTGGTCCTCGTTTATCTCTATGTTGCCGATAATGCCGTCCTGTATGCGTATTATCTTGTTTGTCTCGTTGGCCACACCGCTCTCGTGTGTCACCACCACTATGGTCATGCCCTGGTCGCGGTTCAGTTCCTTCAGCAACTGCATCACCTCCACACTGGTCTTGGAGTCGAGGGCGCCAGTAGGCTCGTCGGCCAGGATTATCTTGGGTTTCGTTATCAGCGCACGCGCTATGGCCACACGCTGCTTCTGTCCGCCCGACATCTCGTTGGGATAGTGCTCTGCCCATTGTGCCAGCCCCAGGCGGTCAAGGTACTCCATGGCCATGCGGTGCCTTTCCCGCCGTCCCACGCCCTGGTAGTAGAGAGGCAGTTCCACATTCTCCACGGCATTCTTGAAACCGATGAGGTTGAACGACTGGAAGATGAAGCCTATCATCCTGTTGCGGTAGTATGCAGCCTTGGATTCGGACAGGTTCCATATCCTTGTTCCAGCCAGGGTGTATTCGCCCGAATCGTAATTGTCCAGTATGCCCAGGATATTGAGCAGGGTGGACTTGCCCGAGCCCGACTGTCCCATGATGGAGACAAACTCGCCCTCCTCAATGTCCAGGTTTATGCCCTTGAGCACATGCAGGGGCTGTGCTCCGAAGTATGTCTTGTTGATGTCCCTGAGGTGTATCATCCAAATTTCGCTTTTTTCCCCACAAAGATACGATTAAGCGAGCGAAAAACAAAATGAAGCGTGCTTTAATTTTGTTTTTCCGAGCGTGAGTATCTTAGAAACCCAGTTTCAGAGATACGAATAAACGAGTAAAAAGATATCAAGCTTGCTTGAATATTTTTTTTGCAACGAGTGAAAGTACCTTCGAGTTTATCTCAAAGATACAAATTTCCGTCGCCAACACCACATTTTGCTGCATATATATAATATATTAGGTGAAAAATCAAGGTAAAATCAGTATCTTTGCCCTAAGGTTAGGCATAAAAGCATACGTCCTATGAACATACACACACTCAGTTTCTCGCCCACAGGCACCTCTAAGAAGGTGGCGCAAGGCATAGCGCAGGGCACAGGTTATGAACACATCTGCCACACGGACATGACCTTCCAAGCACCAGCGGCAAAAGCATATGGCGCCGGCGATCTTGTCATTGTTGCCGTTCCTGTATATGGCGGCCATGTGGCTCCCGCCGCCATGAAAAGGATGGAGGGGCTTCAGGGCAACGGTGCCCTTGCCGTGGCGGTGGTGGTGTATGGCAACAGGCACTACGAGCATGCCTTGGAGGAACTGGCTGATTTCCTCGTGGCTCGCGGCTTCCGCCTCATCGGTGCAGGAACCTTCATAGGCGAGCACTCCTACTCCACCCCAGCGACACCCATTGCCGTGGGCAGGCCCGACACAGAGGACATGGCATGTGCCATGAGGTTCGGAGAAGGCATTGCACGAAAACTTTCCTCCGACCACCCCGATGACATTGTAGATGCAAGGCAGATAGAACAGCCCGAGCAGGATGCCCAGGTGATGATGCAATTCAAGCAGACGGTGATGGGATGGATGAAGGACGGCATGCAGATGCCCTCTGCACCTCTGGTAGACGAGGCGCTTTGCACGCATTGCGATGCATGCGCCGGCCTATGCCCAACTGGGGCTGCCATCGGCAACAAGACCGATGCTGGGAAATGCATAAAATGCTGTGCCTGCGTGAAGGGATGCCCCTCAGGGGCACGCTCGTTCCCCACGCCGTTTGCCCCGCTTCTGGCAAAGAACTTCTCCCAGCGCAAGGAAAACAAGTTTATGATTTAGCCCAAAAGTTTCTCCATCCACACCATATCGTACCAGCGCATGAACTTCCATCCGCAACGGTGGAAATGCCCCACCATGGCAAATCCCATCCTCTCGTGGAAGAGCACGCTATCGTTCGTAAGATGCGGGTCATCCTCCCTCTCGGTGTACGCTATGCAAGCGCACATGCTCTGGAATCCGCGTTGGCGCAGTTCGCGCTCGAGTGCCTCGTAAAGCATTCGCCCTATGCCGCCCTGCCTTTGGCTTCGCTCCACATACACGCTGGTTTCCACCGTCCAGCGGAAAGCCTCGCGCCCCTTGAACTCCGTGGCATAGGCATATCCCACTATCCTGCCTTCCTTCTCTGCCACCAGATAGGGGTACTTGCACAGAATGCGCGATATGCGCCCTTCAAACTCCTCCAGAGCGGGCACATCGTATTCAAAGGAGATGGCGGTTTTCTCCACGTATGGTGCGTATATCTCCAGCAGGTGTGGAGCATCGGCAGGTCTTGCTTCGCGTATATTTATCATAGATGCAGGCAAATTTATGACAAATATGCCATTCTTGGATTGATTGTAGCGCAAAATCGCTATTTTTGCAGAAAATATAGTTCATTCATCAATTAATTCATCACCTCATGTACCAGAAATTCATTATCACGCAGGATGGTGTCCTCAAGTTCGGCCGTGTGTACCTGCATCACGACCTGCTCTCCTGGGGCGAAGATGGCACTGGAGGCGGAGGCCTATGGAAGATGGACCCTCTGCGTGGCGCCATAATGCTGTATGGCCGCTCCTTCGAGTTCGGCCAGCCGGATTTCAGCACCCTGCGGCGCATAGATTGGTCGGGGGCGGGCGGCACTCCCTCTGCCCTGCTCTATCTGCCCCAGTGGCCGGACGAATCCGTTGTGGAACCAGTATACGTGAAATAAAGCTTTACCAATTTATAGAACCCACCCAAAACACAAGACTATCATGATAAAAGTATTCGTAATGCAAACCTGCCCCGATTGTGCCTCCATCAAGCGTGAGGCACAGGGCGACACACGTTTCCAGATAATAGACATCGGCGAGCACGTCAGGAACCTGAAGCAGTTCCTTGCCTTGCGCGACAACAGCCCTGCCTTCGACTCCGTACGCCAGCGCAGTTCAGTTGGCATCCCCTGCTTCGTACTGGAAGACGACACCATCACCTTCTCCCAGGAAGAGGCCTTCCTCTCTCTCGGCAACACCTCGCCACTTGGCGACGACGGCACCATGGAGGAGGGTGCATCGTGCAGTATCGACGGCAAAGGCTGCTAAACACCGATTCCTATGGCAGAACATCTTATTATCCAGGGAACCACCAAGGAGGAACTGTACCAGACATTGTTCCCCCAACTGGCATCGCTCGTGGAGGACGAGAGCGACACTATTGCCAACATGGCCAACATCTCGGCATGCCTATGGGAGACCTTCCGCTTCTGGTGGGTGGGATTCTACCGTGTGGTGCAGGACGAACTGGTACTGGGGCCTTTCCAAGGACCTTTGGCATGCACACGCATCAGAAAAGGGCGTGGTGTGTGCGGTACGGCATGGGCAAAGCGGGAAACCGTCATCGTGCCCGATGTGGAACTCTTTCCCGGCCACATAGCATGCAGCAGCGCTTCACGCTCGGAGATAGTAGTGCCGGTGTTCAATGGCGACGAGGTGGTTGCCGTGCTCGACATAGATAGCGAGCACCTCGCCACCTTCGACGAAACAGACAAACTTTGGCTCGAACGCATCGCCGCTCTGTTTGCAAGGAACTAAAGGCTGGCCAATATCCAAATATTCCTCACACGGAATTGACTTCTGCCCCTTCGGGCGTCGACCTTCGGTTCAAAGAAATCACAGAATTACCAGTCCTTGAGTCGTTAGTTCAGGCTTACGCTGGAATCCACAGAAGGGCACTCGTTTCACAGTGCGTGTCTGGCAGGTGGTGATTTTTCGGACGCAGAGAATTTTATCCACCCCCTCCCCCCTTCGGGGTACTCCCACCTGTCTCAGGGGGAGAGTCAGTTACAACCGGGACGCGTACACACCATACTGACTGTCCCCCTGAGACAGGGGCGACGAGGAGCGAAGCGACGGAGGGGGTGGATTAAAGGAGAAAGGAGAAAGGAGAAAAAATCCTGTGGAATCAAGTCCTTTACTTTTTCACATTACTTTAATTGGTTTTCAAGAAAATATTAAAGTGAAGCCTGGCAGAGGCAGGAACTTGGACAAATAGAAAACAGTAAGAATAAGAAACGAGGATGTGCCCACTGGTGTGTGAAGCGCATCCTCGTTTTCTATTGTGCTATCTGTAGCCGATTACTTGCGGATAACCTTCTTCTTGCCATCCACTATCACCACACCTTCCTTGGGCAGGGCATTGAGCTTCTGGCCCTGGAGATTGTAGATACCCTTCTGAGAAACCTTCTCGGATGAAGCAACCTCCTGGATAGATGTCAGCAGGTCGTCAACCTCGATGTTGGGGTTCTCTATGATGTAGAGCACAGAACCGTGGTCGTCCCATGTCCAGTTGCGCACGGCGGTTGTAGCCTCGTTGGTTACGATACAGGCGAAGTTGGTTGAACTCTCTGAATAACCGCCACCTGCATGTATGCCAAAGGTACCGTCGCCATTGTCGCGGATAGCATCCACAGGAGTCATCTCCTCGGTAAACACATAGTCGCGGCCCGAACGGGTTACATATTTCTTAAGAGCAGGCTGATATACGTAGTATGCCTCGTCTGCCTTCAGGATCTGCCAGATGACGGTAGTGTCAAAAGGGGTTACCTCCTGAGTGTAGATAGCCTGTACAGCCTCGTTGCTGGTCAGGTTGTTGTAGGAATAGTTGGTAACGCCGCGCAGACTTACGTACTGGTCGGTGATGGTGCTGTTCCATGCCCAGTAGCCCTCGCCGCTCTTTGCGGTAATGAAGTATGCCATGTCGTTGCGCAGCTCGTCAAGCGATGTAACGTTGCGATACTCCTTGAAAGCCTGGTATGTAATGGTAACAACTGTACCGTCGAAAGTAATGCCAGCCACGATGTAGCCTTCTACGGCAATGCCCTCTACGTCGTCCACGTTGAAGAACTGTGATGCATCGATGCCGTCGCCATCGCCATACTCAACACCGCCATAGGTTACACCACCCTTGCCCTCGGGAGCGCCGACAACCTTGACGGTGTACTGGCGAACCTGCTGCATGTCGCCTACGATGCTCACCTGTCCGCCACGGATATATGCGGCAGGGATGTTGTAGGTGCTGTCTGCGGCGATAGACTTGGCAGGAACCTCAACCATAATCCAGTTGGGGTTGCCATTCTCATCAAGCTGGTCGGCAGCGTTAACATTGTAACCATACTTCAGACGGAAGCCATTCTGTACGAAGCCCTTCTCGGGAACAATCTTCACCTTCAGTGCCTTGCCGTAAGGAGCCTGGTAGTTCTGCAAAGCAGAGCCATCGGCAGCCAGAAGGATATCACCGTTCAACTGAGAAGCACTTACGCTTACTGTTTCGCCGTGAACGTCCAGGGTCACATCGGCAATGCCACCGCCGTCGGAGATGATTGTAGGACCGCCGGCAGGGTTCAGATTGTTCCAGTCAACCTTGTAGCGCATGCGGTAGAAGCCTACGGGTGTACCGGCAGGAATGGTGAACTTGGGCATACCGCTCTGGATGGTGTTGCCGTTGGCGGCGGTAGAACCGTCGCTCTTGCGCCATGTGCCTTCAACCTCAGCAGCATTGTAGCTGACGATGTCGCTGCCCTCGGCAGGAGTACCGTCGTTGTTCACGGTATAGGTGAATACGCCGTCCTTGCCCCAGTCGGTGTAGACATAGCCGCTCATCCATGTACCGTTGTACTGGAATGTGGGAGTTACCTCAGCGCCAGCAGTTGCGGGGAACACAGTCTGTGTCATCTTGTCGTTATACACCAGCTTGTTGCTCAGGGAAATGGTCTTGTTGGAACCTTCTGAGTTCAGGCCCACCTTGGCCAGGCTGCGGTCGGTACGCACGGGTGTTGCCTTGGGGTCGAAGTCCAGGGCGTACTTGTCGGTTGTGAAGCGCTTCTCGGGGTTGTTGTCGATAACGATCTCGTCGAAGTATGCCACCCAGTCGGCCGCATCGGCATGGGGAGAGCGCACGTCGGGTACGATTACGAGGGCATAGATATCGATACCGGCATTCTCTTTCTCTTCCTTGGAATAGGAGAAGCCCTTGAAGCTAACCACGATATCCTGCCAGCCTTCCTTGGCCTTGACATCTGTTTTGGTCAATGCCCAGAACTGCTCGTCCTCGCCGTCCTGCCATGACCAGCTTTCCTCTACACGCTTGCCCAGGCCCATCACCATCATGCGTGAGTCCTCGGGCTTGTTCTTCAGGTTGGTCATCACGTGGATGTACTGCAGCTGCTTGGTCATGCGGATGGGTTCCTTCAGGTCTATGCGCACACCGAAGGCATTGCCGCCATGACGGCTGCGCTGGAGGGCAAGCACCTTGTCGGTACCGTTGGGCGCCATGCCCAGCACCTCGTCCACATTCTTGTCGGGATTGTCCGTAACACCGGCATTGCCCTTGAGGGCGCCTGTGCGGAAGGGGCTCTCCGACCACTGGTCGTAAACGCCAATACTCTTGAAGTCCTCAGTTTCGAAACTGATGGTTGTCTGTGCTGATGCACCCAAGCCCATAGCAAGGAGTGCGAAAGCAGAAAATATGAATTTCTTGTTTATCATGGCTTGCTATCAATATACACTTAGGTTAGACAATAATGGGCATGCTCTGCTGTCGAGTATGGTAATGCGGAGCTGCTTTGCATTGTAGCCCTTACCATAGCTCTCAGATGTGCTTCCATTCAGGGGAATGATTCTCTTGTAGCCGACGGTTGTGGTTTCCATTGAGGGACACAGTTCTGTCCACTTCTCGCCATCGGCGGTGTACTCGATCTTGAAGTCCTTGATGCGCTGACCCAGCTTGATGGGCTCCTGCAGCACCAGGTAGCGAACTGTCTGTGCCTCGTCCCATGTCAGGGTGATGGTGGCAGAGCGGCTCTCGTCGTTGGTGCCCCAGTAGGTCTCCTTGTCGCCGTCGTTCAGGTTGGCAGCCTCGTACTTGCCGCCTGTGCGTGTCTCGCTTGCCTCGATGGTAGCGGTCTTTGCCAGGTCCTTGGCGGCTGTTGTCTCGTCCAGGCCGTGTACAGGAACTGCCAAACGCTCGTGGAGCATCTTACCCAGTTTCTTCAGTTCGTTCACGGTGTTTGTGGGCAGTACGCCATACTGGTCGGGAGGACAGTTCAGGATGAGGGTGGCATTGCGGCCTACGGTCTCCAGATACATCTGGAACAGGCGTGCAGCACTCTTCATTGTCTCGCCCTGGTGCCAGAACCAGCCTTGGTTTGTTGCCTTGGCATCGCTCTCGCCGGGGAACCAGAACCAACCGTTGATATCGCCTTCCTCACCTACTCCGCTGCCTCCGTAGTCGGATGTTGCCCAGTTGGTGTTGCCGGCATAGCCTGACTCGTTGCCTATCCAGCGAGCCTCGCCGCCTACACCCCACAAAACGCAGTTGGGGGCAATCTTGTGTACACGTGCACGCAGGTTGGGTGTATCGTAGTAAATGGAGTTGTCGATGGTGCGGTTGCCGCCCTCGCCGCCATAGTAGCCGTCGCCACCGTTGGCACCGTCAAACCACATCTCAAACTGGTCAGAGCCATATTCTGCCAGCTCCTCGCACTGCTTCAGGAACACCTCGGTCACATAGGTATCCTTACCGTAGTGTGCAGAGTTTCTGTCCCATGGAGAGATGTAGAAACCATACTTCATACCGTGCTTGCGGCTTGCCTCGGCATACAGCTGGGGGATGTTTGCCTGACGGCCGTACTCGCTGCCTGCCTTGGTGATGTTGTGGGTGGTGGTAGCCGTTGGCCACAGGCAGAAGCCGTCGTGATGCTTCACCACGGCAATACCGCCATTCATGCCGGCTGCCTTCACAGAAGTGATCCACTGCTCGGGGTTGGGCATACCCTTGGGGGCATAGATGCTTTCCTTTTCGTTACCGTTACCCCACTCCAAACCGGTAAAGGTGTTCATGCCATAGTGGAAGAAGGCATAGAACTCGGTCTCGTTCCAGAGAATCTGGCGCTTGTGAGGCACTGGGTGGCATGGTGCAGGGGCGTTGTCCGGATTGGACAGTTCCTGGTCTACCACCTTGAATTCCTGGGCAAATCCCGCCAGGGGGATTGTAAGCCCGACAAGAAGAGTCTTAATCTTCATAGGTTAATTGTTTAGGTGTTTAGGTTAATACTATAAATAGAATTCGCGCAAAATTATATATTGTCAGGTTACAAAAATATGAAATTTTATGCAAAGTAGCAATATGGCCATCCTCTTGAAAGAAGGAAACGCTTCCCTTTATTTTTTTTTTTTTGATTTTTTAACACTTGCCGGAATGTAAGAACATATACTATTTTCTACCTTTGCCAATGTGCTTGTAAAGCATAGCGTCAAGATACAGAACACACATAATTAATATATAAGAGCAACTATGAGCAAAGCAATAAGCCCAACCCTTCCTGCCCAAGACCGTCTCGTGTGGTGCGATGCCGTGCGCCTGCTGGCCTTCTTCCTGCTGTTGTGCTGCCATGCGGCAGACCCCTTCTATGCGGCGGCGGCCTATGCCTCGTCGGGAGGTGGCGTGGATGCCGAACTGGTGCTCTGGGGCACACGGTGGGGCTCGTTCTCGCGTCCGTGCGTGCCTTTGTTTGTGATGCTTACCGGAGTGCTCTCCCTGCCCGTCAGGCGCAGCATGGGTGCTTTCTACGGCCAGCGCATACCGCGTGTGCTCATCCCCTTCCTGATATGGTCCGTGCTGTACTACCTGACACCGTGGCTTACGGGCCTTCTGGGCATGGAGAGCAGCGTGGTGCACAAACTGTTCAGTTGGGCAGAGACGGACAGCCAGGCCCTTGCCGACGGCATGGCAAACGTGATGCGCATACCCTACCACTTCAGCTTCATAGCATGCCACATGTGGTACATATACATGCTTGTGGGCCTCTACCTGTTCCTGCCCATATTCTCGGCATGGGTGGAAAGGGCCACCAGGAGGGAGAAGGAACTCTACCTGGCCGTCTGGGGAATAAGCACCATACTGCCCTACTTCACCGAGTATGTAAGCAAGTACTGCTTCGGCACGTGCGAATGGAACTCCTTCGGGCTGTTCTACTACTTTGCCGGGTTCAGTGGCTACATGCTGCTGGGGCACTACATACAGCACTATGTGAAATGGTCGTGGAGAAGAACCTTGTCCGTTGCCCTTCCGCTTCTCGTGGGCGGATATGCCATCACGCACTGGGGATACTCGCACATCATGGCTCTGCCCGAGAAGACACCCGAACAGATAGAGCTATTCTGGACATACTGCACTCCCAACGTGGTGATGATGACCATAGGCTGGTTCCTGATAGGATGCCGCATACGCATCAGGGAGAACGGGGCCATGGCACGCTGGCTTGCCCAACTCACGCTCTGCGGCTTCGGCATCTACATGGTGCACTACTATTTCGTCTGTGTGGGTTACGACCTGGGCGCCTTCCTGCGCCTTCCTGCACCCTTGCGCATACCCTTCTCCGCCATCGTCATCCTTCTCTGCTCATGGGCGGTTACGGCCATCGGCCGCAGATGCATGGGCAAGTTCGCAAGGTACATCTGGGGGTGAAGGGAACGGAAAACTACCCCCCATCGCTTCGCGCTTTACCCAGCGTGTATCAGTCCCGGTTGTAATCAACTCTCCCCCTGAGACAGGGGCGAGTACCCCGCAGGGGGAGGGGGTGGATAAAACGATGACGAAAACGAAAGCCCACTTACACCTTTACTTTAATTATACTAACGTATATTGCATAACCTCAAAGATTAAGCATCAATAATCTCAACCCGTATTCAAAGCGGATTCATTGGTGATGACGCGCTAAAGTTTCCCTAAATTAAAACAGCAGTTTCCCTAATAGGAGTAGCGTATTTTCTCCATTAGGGAAACTGTTTGTCGTTAAAAAAAGACCTGGCGCCAAACCCCAAGTGCTGGGCTTAGAGCAGGCTGTTCATGCGTGCCAGATACTTGCCTATGATATCGAACTCGAGGTTCACCACGGTGCCTACCTGGAAGTTGTGGAAGTTGGTGTGCTCGAAGGTGTAGGGAATGATGCATACCTGGAAGGTGTCTTCCGTGGGGCGGCATACGGTGAGGGAGACACCGTTGACGGTGATGCTACCCTTGTCCACGCAGAAGTAGCCTCGGCGCACCATGTCCTTGCTGCTCTCGTACTGGAAGGTGAACTGCCAGGAGCCCTCTTGGTCGTCTATGGCAATGCAACGAGCTGTCTGGTCGACATGCCCCTGCACGATGTGGCCGTCCAGGCGGCCGTTCATAATCATGCTGCGCTCCACGTTGACCTCGTCGCCCACGGAGAGCAGACCTATATTGGTACACTCCAGGGTCTCGCGCATGGCGGTGACGGTGTAGGTGCCCTCGTCAAGGCTCACCACGGTGAGGCAGACGCCGTTGTGCGCCACGCTCTGGTCAATACTCAACTCCTCTACGAAGGAGCATGAAAGGGTAAGATGCACATTGTCCTGGTCGTGCTCTATGCGTACCACCTTGGCGGTATCTTCTACTATTCCACTGAACATACGTAAACTTTTTTAAATGTATTTATCCTTGCAAAGATACATGATAATGATTGAATAAACAAAAAATATCGAACTTTTTGAACGGCACGAATGCTTTTGATTGTATGATGTGGCAAAAAAAATAACTGAAACTGAGCTAACTGAGCTATCGAACGGAAAGGTGAAAACGGAAAGGTGAAAACGGAAAGGTGAAAACGGAAAACGGAAAACGGAAAACTAAAAAGCGCACCCTCTGTCCCTGGAGGTGGGAATATGAGGGTGCGCTGGGGGAGCTATGAACCAAATGTATTAAACGGAAAGGTTAAAACGGAAAACGGAAAGGTAATTCAAATCTAAATGTGAATCTGAAAACCAGACCTAATTTTGTTTGATGAGTTTTATCGAATAACCAAGGGTAGACGCCTGCTTTAGCAGTTTTCCGTTTTCCGTTTTCCGTTTTGACTATCGTCGAGCCTGCTCACGCTCGGCATAGTTCAAACAAGTTTAACCTCTGCTCTCGCTTAATCGCAACCTTCACCTTTTCAGGTAGAGGCCTGTCTTGCGGTAGAGCTCTTCGCCGGAGCCGGAGAGGGAGTTGGAGAAGAGGGTGATGTAGCCGCGGTGTTTCCAGTTGCTGAGCATCTTGGAGGTGGAACCGGTGGTGATGCCCTGGCTCTGGCGCAGGAGGTGCACTTCTTCGCGTGTGAACTCGTCGGGGAGCAGGTCGAGCATGTTCTGGGGTCCGCAGTGGCCTTGTCGGCGCATGGCTATCTCGGCCTCGTCCATGTCGTTGGCAAAGAACTGCATCTTGCACCAGAGGTCGTAGTGCAGCGACCAGGTGATGAAGTCCTCCAGGGTCTTGTCCCACTTCTCCCCTCCTGCTATGTAGAGGACCATGGCCTTGAGATAGGCGATTACGTTGGCACGGAAGGAGAGGTTCTCGTA
>JAZRII010000036.1:0-7015 GCA_045645225.1 Bacteroidaceae bacterium
AGAGATACAGGTCGGAGTAGTTGCCGTCTGCTTTCACAAAGGCAATGTCCTCGGTCTTAACCTTTATCAGTTCTGTAGATGTGGATATTTTAAGCCATTCCATTTGTTGAATATTATTAGATAGTACAGAAACGATGACGAAACTAACCGTTAATCGTTAATCGCTCATCCGCTCCCCGCTCCCCGCTCATCGCTCCCCGTTAATCTCCTCGCCCTTGCCCTGTCGGGTTTGCCAGTGGGAGTGAAGGGGAGCGATGCTACTTTGATAACACGTTTGGGCAACCAGTATTTGACAGATGGTGTGTGGTCGGGCAGGTGCAGTCGGAGGGAATCGGTGTTGATGGCGGTGGTGGTAAGGTAGACCAGTGCCTGTCCCAAGGCGGTGTCGTCCTGATATGTCACCATCACATCGTCATGGCCTATTGAGTGCAGCCATGCTTCCACCTCCTCAATCTGTATCTTTATGCCACCAGAGCAGATGGTGTTGTCGCGGCGGCCTATGATTTGGAAACTCTTGTCGTCGGTAAAGCGCGCGATGTCGTTGGTGAATAGCCTTTCCGGACACAGATGCGGTGCATCGATGATGAGGCAACCGTCCTGGTCCTGGCTGAGTGTGATGCCAGGCAGGGGAGTGTAGTCGTCCTCGGTTATGCGCCTGAGGGCTATGTGGCTGAGGGTCTCGGTCATTCCGTAGCTGCTCCATACGTAGATTGGCAATGTGCGCAGTTCTTGTTCGAGCGCTTGCGAGATGGCTCCTCCACCGATGATGAGGTGGCGTATGCGGCACAATGCTTCTCGTTCTTCGGGAACCTGGAGCGTGTTCCACACCTGCAGGGGAACCATGGCGGCAAAGTCTATGCAGGGTGGGTTCCCTATGCCAGCCATGCTGGCCTTGCTGAGCGGATGACTGCTTGGCTCTACGGAGAGCAGTTCCAGCCCACGCTCAAGGGCACGCACCACCATCATCTTGCCGGCAATGAAGTCCAGAGGCATGCATAGCAGGGCGGTATCTCCTTGGTGGAGGTTAAGAAAGTCGCATGTCATTCGTGCGCTTGCACGCATGCGTACCTTTTCTATATATATACGGTTGGGCACACCTGTACTGCCGCTTGTCTTCACCTCCATACAGGGCGAGGCATCGTTCCAGTGGGCAAGAAACTCCTCCAGTGTCATATTTCCTCTACCAGTGCTCGCCACATCTTGGAACCACGCAGTTCCAAGTCCATTTCTATGTTGTCGGTATACAAAAGTCCTGTGCCCAGGCCTTGGGGGAAGGTTATGTGCGGACCGTAGACACGGGCAGCAAGCAGTGCCACGTTGCGAAGGCCTATATTGCTCTCCAGGGCACTTGTCATCCACGAACCTATACCGCGCTTGTTTGCCTCACTGACCCATTCGATGGAACCCGTCATGCCACCGTGAAGGGTAGGCTTGATGACAATGTATTGCGGACGGATGGTGTCCAGGAGCAGACGCTTTTCCTCCAAAGAGTTCACGCCAATCAGTTCCTCGTCCAAGGCAATTGGCAAGTGCTTCTCGCCCTGTTCCCTTGCCTCGTCCTGCAGGCGGCACAGGTGTGCCATCTCCTTCCATTGGTAGGGGGCGATGGGCTGCTCTATGGAATGTATGTCGTAGGCAGCCAGTGCCCTAATCTTCTCCTCTGCTTCCTCTGCAGTCCAAGCTCCGTTGGCATCAACCCGAAGTTCCAGCGTGTCCTTGCTGAAACGTGAACGGATGGTTTGTATGAGTCTGAGTTCTTCATCCCATTCTATAGCACCAATCTTCAGTTTTATGCAACGGAAACCCTGGCGAAGTTTCTGCTTCACCTGAGTGAGCATGTCGTCGTAGTCTGCCATCCACACGAGTCCGTTCATGGGAATTCCCGCTTCGGAGCGGGCGAAGGGTGTGTCGTATAGCAGAGGATTCTGCTGATAGTCGTACATGGCAGACTCCAGAGCAAAAAGCAGGGCGGGGTAGGGACGCAGGGTCTCGGCGTAGTTGTCGCTTGCCAAAGCCTGTTCTATAAGTTGAGCCACATCCGACATTCGGGTATAGGCATCGCGGTCCGAACTGAGGTCGGGCAATGGAGCGCACTCGCCAAGGCCTATGCGCTTGCCCTCCTCGTCCCTGATGGTGATGATGATGGCATCGTGTGTCAGATACTCGCCACGGCTGGTGCGTGCCGGCTTTCGGAAATGAAGGGTGCGGTGTGAAAGGCTGATGTTCATGATATGAGACCCTCCCCCCCTTGCCCCTCCATGGAGGGGAGTATAATGTATTGGGGTATATGGGCCAGTTTATTTCTGGGTTGTGGGCTATGAGTTGTCTGTAGTAACTACTCCCCTCCATATAGGGAGGGGTTGGGGGTGGGTCCTCTCTTTTACGGTATATAGGTGTCTCCCCACTCGGGCTTGCGCTTTTCAAGGAAGGCCTTGCCACCCTCTTGTGCCTCGTCGCAGAAATAGTAGAGCATAGTGGCATCGCCTGCAAGTTCCTGTATGCCAGCCTGACCATCGAGCTCGGCGTTGAGTCCACGTTTGATCATGCGCAGGGCTATGGGAGAGTGTTGCATCATCTGCTGGCACCATTCGATGGTGGTGTCTTCCAGTTGGTCGTGGGGAACAACCTTGTTGACCAGTCCCATGTCTAAAGCCTCCTGGGCGGTGTAGAGTTTGCATAGGAACCATATTTCGCGAGCCTTCTTCTGACCTACTATGCGTGCCAGGTAGGACGAACCGAAACCGGCATCGAAACTGCCCACCTTGGGACCTGTCTGCCCGAATTTGGCATTGTCGGCAGCAATGGTGAGGTCGCAGACAACGTGAAGCACATGTCCGCCACCCACGGCAAAACCATTTACCATGGCAATGACGGGCTTGGGTATGGAGCGTATCTGCTTCTGCACGTCCAGGACAGACAGGTGAGGCACACCGTCCTCGCCGATATATCCGCCACGGCCTTTCACATTCATGTCGCCACCGGCACAGAAGGCATTGGTGCGCATCCATTCCTCCTCGGTCTGTCCCTCCTTGCGGGGAGAGTCGGCACCGGTAAGGATGATCACTCTGACGGTGCTTGAATCGCGGCAATAGCGCATGGCATCGCTCAGTTCCCATGTGGTGAGCGGAGTGAAGGCGTTCCTAACGTGCGGTCGGTTTATGGTAATGCGTGCTATGCCCTCCCATTCGTGCAGGAGTATCTCGCGGTATTCTTTAACTACTTTCCAGTCTCTCATATATAGGAGCGTTTAATGTTTACTGCTTTAGCTTGATGAGCGTAGGCGAATAACGTTTAATGTTTAACGTTTAACTCAGGGTGGGTTTTCACCTTTCCGTTTTCCGTTTTCCTTTATCTCTAATATCGTGATTTCTTCCGAACTGATGAACTCCTGTAAATTCTCCTCGCCTTCAAGGTATCTGATGTTGTGAAGCATGGCTACATGCTTGGCACTGAGGTTATGCTCTCCCATAATGGCCTGCCGACTTGTGTCGGGGGCATCTGGTACGGGTAGGGTATTAAAAATTCCACCATGTCCGTCGTTGAACACGAGGATGTGCAGGTTCTGTGGAAGAGGCGATGCCCAGAAGGCATTCTGGTCGTAGAAGAACGACAGGTCGCCCACAATGGCAAACACCTTTTGGTGTTGAGGTGCGGCCATGGCTATGCCCACGGTAGTGGATAGCGAACCCTCTATGCCGTTGATGCCACGGTTGCAGAAAATGTAGGGCCGGCGTGAAGTGTGCTTCTCCTTGTCGAAATATTCCTTCAGTCTGGCATGCTGGGCAAGTCGGATGGTACTGCTATTGGCAAGGTGAACCAGCGAGGTGTGGTGGATGTTGTCGAAAAGTTCCTGTATCAGTGCCGTGCGTTTATTGTTGGTATCAGTACTCTCTTTCAAGGGAAGTTCCAATTTCTTGCTCTTCCTGTTGACATCGCGGAAGATGTCATTCAAGGCCTTGGCATAGTCAGATTTGATGGCCGCTGTCTGGCATCCGAACAGGTCGGCTACGGCACCATCGTGACTGATGTGCCAATGCTCCTTGGGCTTGTTCTTGCGGAAGAAGTCTTTCAGTTCCTTGTTGACTATGTGTCCGCCCAGGGTGAGCACTCGTTCCACTGGTTTCATCCTGCTCCAGTCTATGTCGGAGGCATTGGTGTACAGGTCAACTTCCTGATTGCAAAGGTTCTCTCCTATGACGGTGATGTGTTTCCTGGTTAGTAAGAGTATGTTGGGGTGCAGCCTGTCCATGGGGGTGGCTTGTCCAAGAATGAGCACCGAGTTGCTCCAATCCTCTGCAGGGACATCTTTTTCCAGTTCCCACGGGTCTTGTAGCGGTAGCAGTGTTTCTCTGTACTCAATCTTTCTTGTCCGGGGCAGTGTGTCTGCCGTAAAGTCGTAGATAGGCTCGCTCAGTGGAATATTGATGTGTACTGGACCGAGGGGGAATTTGTATTGTGCCTCGAGCAAGGCCTCGTTCACCAGCCTGTTGGCATGCCAAGTATCGGTTTCGGGCAGACTTGCGCTCATCTTCACCATCTTGCCGAGGGCACCATCCTGAGGCATTGTCTGTCCGTCCATCTGTCCTATCCATGCTTGTGGGCGGTCGGCAGAAATGAATATGACGGGGACATGCTGATAGAAGGCTTCGCATGCCGAGGGGTAGAGGTTGGCCAGGGCCGAACCGCTGGTAACAACGACAACCGCGGGTTTGCCAGTAGCCAGTGCCAGTCCCAATGCCATGAAGCCAGCACATCGTTCATCTGTGGCACGGTGCGTGCGAAACTCCTTGACTTGGCATATGGTGTGCACGATGGGTGCATTTCTGCTACCGGGGCAGAGCACGAAATCCTCGATGCCATGCTCTTTGAGTACGGCCAGTGCTTCAAGTATGATTTTGTTGGAACTTAGCATATCTTATATTTACGATAGGGCTGCAAGCAGAGTGTCCATCTTTCTCTTTATCTCGTCTTTCTCCTCGGAGAAGATGCTGTTTCTCGTCAGTCCGCCTCCTGCAAAGAACAGTGCCTTGCCTCCGGGACGGATCTGTGCGCAACGTATGTTCACGAAGATATTGGTTTCTGCCCTCAGGTTCAAGGGACCGAGGTAACCGCCATAGTACATGCGCCGGTTGCGCTCAAAAAGGCGTATGAAGTTCCATGCCTCCATCTTGGGCAGTCCGCACAGGGCTGGGGTAGGGTGCAGCAGTTGCAGTATTTTAAGGGGTGATGTCGGTTTGTTGAGGTGGAAGGTGTAGTCGGTGCGAAGGTGGTAGAGATGTCCTGCCTTGGAGGTGTAGGGACCTTGGCGTGTGATGCGTGCTCCGAGACTTTGCAACTGACCTTCTATGTAGTCCGATACGATACGCTGTTCGTGTATGTTCTTTGTGTTCCAGTCGCCATGCTCCCAGGTTCGTGTGCCAGCCAGGGCCATGGTGTGCCACTTCATGCCATAGCCTTCAAGCAGCAGTTCCGGGGTGCAGCCGAACCATCTGCCGCCATGGCGTGTATATACAAGGTACACCATGGAGTTTGGGAAGCGCTCTGTGGCGCGCACGAAAAGTTCGTCCTCGCGCCCGGCTCCCTCCCAGTCTTTCAACTGAGAGAAGGAGAGTACAAGTTTCTGATAGTTCTCCCTGTCCAATTGGTATTTGAAGGAACGGAAGGCCACCTTGTATCCGTCGCTTTCCTCTATATCTGCCGTCCTGTCTTCCAGTTCTATGGATGAAAGGGAGACGCGCCTGTGCTTGCCCAGTTGGCGTGTTTCCAGATCTATCAGTTCCCAACCGCTCACTGCCACATCGGGCCTGATGAGCAGCGTGGGTATCTTGGCGGTTTCTATAAATGGCGCAAAGACAAAGCCCGATGGTTCGTTGCACGGCAGCAGTGTGCCGGAATTGGCGTTGGATGCTCCGCTGTGCGTAGGTTCCAACGCTTGTGCCTCGCCACTTGTCTGCAACACCAGATGAGGCTCCTTTTCACCAGGAAACCTGTATAAAGCAAAATCCAGACCGCTGTCCAGCAGTCTTCTGACACATTGTTCCTTCACCAATTATAAATATAATAATGTATGACTGGTAGTGGACTTATGCCCACATTCCTCTACAAAAGTATACATAATTTTTGAAATTATGTGTCTGCATGCCCATTTATTTGGTCTTTTTGCCTTAATTAAAGGTGTATTGAGCAGGATAGTTTTGCAATTGGTTCGCTCAATAAAGTGTAGGCTCTTGTAGGCACTTTGATAGTACAATGATGTGAAAAGCAAAAAAAAGTAACAAAATGCACGTAATATTGTTTATTTTTGTAACTTTGTCCACAAAATAATAAAATATATCAACACATGAGCGACAGATTGTTTATTTTTGACACCACTTTGAGAGATGGCGAACAGGTGCCTGGTTGCCAGCTTAACACCGTCGAGAAGATTCAGGTTGCCCGTCAGTTGGAGGCTCTTGGCGTAGACGTTATCGAGGCAGGTTTCCCCGTGTCAAGTCCCGGAGACTTCAACTCAGTAATAGAAATCAGCAAGGCAGTGACATGGCCCACCATCTGTGCACTGACACGTGCCGTGGAGAAAGATATCGATGTGGCTGCCGAGGCGCTGAAGTATGCCAAGCGCGGACGAATACATACAGGTATAGGTACAAGCCCCTCGCATATCAAGTACAAGTTCAATAGTACTCCCGAGGAAATCATAGAGCGTGCCGTGGCAGCTGTGAAGTATGCCAAGCGCTATGTTGAGGATGTGGAGTTCTATGCCGAAGATGCCGGCCGTACCGACAACGAGTATCTTGCACGTGTCATTGAGGCAGTGTGCAAGGCTGGTGCTACCGTGTGCAACATCCCTGATACTACAGGTTTCCGCACTCCTTATGAGTATGGCGAGAAGATAAAGTACCTTTACGAGCATGTAGATGCTTTTGCGGCAGGCAAGGCAATACTCTCTACACATTGCCACAACGACCTTGGCATGGCAACGGCAAACACCGTGGCAGGCGTGCTGAATGGTGCCCGT
>JAZRII010000037.1:0-9980 GCA_045645225.1 Bacteroidaceae bacterium
ATAATCCAGGACAGGGAATATCTCTCCGACTTTGACAAGGAAATAAAACGCCTGACCGAGAAAGGTTTGTTTGACCAACCAACTAAAATTGAACCCTAACCATACATGGAAATACAGAAACTCCAAACGCTGATAGGACGCTCGGCCAAGGTGAAGGCCTTGGGACGATTGCTGGCGGACGAGGGATTGAGGGAAATAAGGCTGGAGGGACTGGTGGCAAGTTCGGCACCGGTGTTCTTCTCGGCTCTGACGGAGAAATGCCCCGAGGTGCTCACCGCTCCCTACCTCTTCATCATGGACGACGAGGAGAAGGCGGGATACTTCTATCACGACCTGACTCAGATACTGGGCACCAGCCAGGTGTTCTTCCTGCCAAGCAGTTTTCGCCGTGCGGTGAAGTACGGTCAGCGCGATGCTGGCAACGAGATCCTGCGCACGGATGCATTGTCGGCGCTGACGAACGGAAAACGGAAAACGGAAAACGGAAATCTGCGAGTAAACGAGAGCAGAAGCATGGTAGGGACGCTGCGTGCAGCGTCCTCTCGGTCTTGTTATCGGACGCTGCACGCAGCGTCCCTACATTCCGAGCAACAAGGAGGAAAAGACCACGAAGCGGGATTAAATGTGAAAACGGAAAACGGAGAACTATCCACCCCCTCCGCTACGCTCGTCCCGCCTGTCTCTGGGGGGCAAAGGAAAACGGAAAACGAAGAACTTGTTCGTTCAACGTTAAACGTTCAACATTCAACCTTAAACGCTCACCCGCTCCCCGCTCACCTTTTCATCGTCACCTATCCCGAGGCTCTGACGGAACTAGTGGTGAGCAAGCGTGAGTTGCAGGACCATACCATTGCCCTGGCGGTGGGCGACATGCAGGACATCAGGGCTTTGCAGAAGAGGCTGATGGAGCAGGGTTTCCGACGCACGGATTATGTATATGAACCAGGGCAGTTTGCCGTACGCGGCTCGCTGGTGGACGTGTACAGTTTCTCGCACGAGCATCCCTTCCGCATAGACTTCTTCGGAGACGAGATAGATAGCATACGTACGTTCGACGTGCAGAGCCAGTTGTCGGTGGAGCGCCTGCAGGAGGTGCGCATAGTGCCCGAACTGGCACAGAACCAGAGCGAGAGAATAAGTCTGCTGGAGTTCCTGCCCGAGAGGACACGGCTGGTGATGCGCGACCGTGCCTTCCTGTGCGACGAAGTGGAGCGCATCTGGCAAGAGGGTTTCTCCCTGTCGGCACGCATAGTGGAAATGGAGGAAGAAACTGCCGACAGGGACGAGTCGGAAAGGCTTGTGCGCGAGCAACTGCTTGTGGAGCCCGACCGCTTCCGCCACCGCCTGCTGGACTTCCGCACCGTGCTGCTGGGCTCGTCGAGGGAGGGAAAGGCAAACCTGTCGTTCGGCATCAGCCCCCAGCCCATCTTCCACAAGAACTTCAACCTGCTCACGCGCGAACTCCTGCGCTACCAGCACGAGGAATACGACATATACATACTGGCCGACAGCACCAAGCAGACGGACCGCCTGGAGAGCATCTTCCACGACATGCAGCTGGGCATACGCTTCAAGCCGGTGGAAAAGACCCTGCACGAGGGTTTCGTGGACAACGACAGGAAACTGGTGCTCTTCACCGACCATCAGATATTCGACCGCTTCCACAAGTACAACCTCCGCTCGGAGCATGCCAGAAGGGGCAAGATGGCTCTGACGCTGAAGGAGATACAGCAGTTCCAGCTGGGCGACTACGTGGTGCACATAGATCATGGTGTGGGTCGTTTCGGAGGCCTGATTACCATACCCGAGGGCGAGCGCATGGTGGAGAAGATACGCATCAACTATGATGGCGGTGGCGTAATCTACGTGTCCATACATGCCCTGCACAAAGTGTCGAAGTACAAGGGTCAGGAGGGCACTCCGCCAAAGGTGAACAAACTGGGCGGACATGCCTGGGAGAACCTGAAGGAGCGCACCAAGAAGAAGATAAAGGACATAGCACGCGACCTGATACGCCTCTATAGCCTCCGCCGCCAGGAGAAGGGGTTCCAGTTCTCGCCCGACACGTACATGCAGACGGAGCTGGAGGCTTCGTTCCTCTACGAGGACACGCCCGACCAGCTGAAGGCCACTCAGGACGTGAAGGCCGACATGGAGCGCCAGCGCCCGATGGACCGTCTGGTGTGCGGCGATGTGGGTTTCGGAAAGACGGAAGTGGCAATACGTGCCGCCTTCAACGCTGCCACGGATGGCAAGCAGGTGGCGGTGCTCGTGCCCACCACGGTACTGGCATACCAGCACTACCGCACGTTCACGTCCAGGCTGAAGGACATGCCCGTCAGAGTGGATTACCTCTCACGTGCCCGCTCGGCAAAGGACACCAGGGAACTGCTCTCCGACCTGAAGGATGGCAAGATAAACATCATCATAGGCACGCACCGGCTGATAGGAAAGACGGTGAAGTTCCAGGACCTGGGCTTGCTGATAATAGACGAGGAGCAGAAGTTCGGCGTATCCACCAAGGAGAAGCTGCGCCAGATGAAGACCAACGTGGACACGCTGACACTGACCGCCACTCCCATACCGCGCACCCTGCAATTCTCCTTAATGGGTGCCAGGGACCTGAGCGTGATACAGACTCCCCCACCCAACCGCTACCCCATACAGACACAGGTGTGCACCTTCTCGAGCGACGTGATTGCCGAGGCCGTGGGCTTCGAGATGAGCCGAAACGGACAGACCTACATCGTGTCGAACCGCATATCCTCCCTGGCGGAACTGGAGGGCATAGTGCGCAAGTATGTGCCCGATGCCAGGGTGGCAATAGGACACGGACAGATGTCGCCCGAGAAACTGGAGGAGATAATCCTGGGCTTCGTGAACCACGACTTCGACGTGCTCATCTCCACCACCATCATAGAGAGCGGAATAGACATTCCCAACGCCAACACCATAGTGGTGTGCTCGGCACAGAACTTCGGACTTTCCGACCTGCACCAGATGCGAGGACGTGTGGGACGAAGCAACCGCAAGGCTTTCTGCTATCTGCTTGCTCCTCCCCTGTCGGGCCTGAACCCCGAGGCACGCCGCCGCCTGCAGGCCATAGAGACGTTCTCCGACCTGGGAAGCGGCATACACATAGCCATGCAGGACCTGGACATACGTGGTGCCGGCAACCTGCTGGGTGCGGAGCAGAGCGGCTTCATTGCCGACCTGGGTTATGAGACATACCAGAAGATCTTGTCCGAGGCGGTGAAGGAACTAAGGAACGAGGAGTTTCAGGACCTCTATGCCGAGGATGCCAACAATGTGGCAAGCGAGGCAAAGGCCACCGACTTTGTGGACGAGTGCCAGTTGGAGACCGACCTGCCAGCACACTTGCCCGAATCGTATGTGCCCACGAGCAGCGAGCGCATGCTCCTGTACCGCGAACTTGACCAGATGGAGCAGGACCACCAGATAGAGGCCTTCTGCACACGCCTGAAGGACCGCTTCGGACCTATGCCCAAGGAGGCAGAAGACCTGTGCAACCTGGTACGCCTGCGCCGCCTTGGCAAACAGCTGGGTGCCGAGCGCCTGGTGCTGAAGAACGGACAGATGCGCCTCTACTTCGTGCAATCCGAGCAGAGCCCCTACTACCAAAGCAAGGAGTTCGGACAAATAGTAGCATACTATAGCGTGAATGCCGCCAATTGCCAGCTCTCCGAGCGCAATGGTCACAAGTTCCTGAACATAGCACGTGTAGGCAAAGTACAAGCCGCCGTCGCCATCCTGGAGAATATCGCAAAAATAATGGTTGAGTGATGAGACGTTAAACGTTCAACCTCCCCCTTTAGGGGGACTGAGGGGGGCGTCAACGCTCCCTACCCTTGGCTGAGTATTTCTTTATGAGGCTGTAAGCCTGATAGAGTCCCATTTCGCCGGCACGGGAGAGGTCGGCAAGACCGGATTCCACATTGCCGTGAAGGATATATGCCACGCCTCGGTTGAAATACGCCTCGGGCATGGTAGGTTCGCGCCTTATGGCTTCGGCATAGGCTTCAATGGCTGAGGGATAGTCCTTGAGTTTAACATAGGTGTTTGCCATATTGTAGGATGCAAACGGGAAGTCGGGCAATGCCCTGGCGCAATACTTCCAATCCTGAAGTATCTCGAGATAGCGCAGGCGCAGTTCGTTGTCGTTGATGGGCTGTGCCTCCACCTGTGAGGTGCGAACCTGTGCCCTCAGGAAATGGTAAAGGGGATTTACATCGGGAACGGATACAATAATGGAATCCAGTACGGACATAGCCGTTTCGTAGTCGCGCACGATGTAGTTGTCCATTACCAGTTGGCAGGTTCTGCCAAGAACCACATCGGTGAGGACACGCTCCTGATGCAGGGCTATGCGTGTGCTGTCGAGGGTAATGTGGTCGTTGCACAGGAGCAGCGGCTGGTCCATTGCATTGTCTCTGGAGAACTGCTCCACGCTCTGGCTATACGGCATATAGCGGCGTGTGGGGTGTTCCTTGGCATAGAAACTGAGCACGTAGGAAGACATGCACTTGAGGTCGGTCTGGCGGTTCTGCACTCGTCCGCGGAACTCGTTGGAGTATCCGTCCAGGCCTGTCTGCTCGTCGTCCACCACAAGTTTGTTGTAGTCCTCTATCTTGCGCTCGCTCTTGCGACGTGTGGTCTTCTGCACCTTGTACTTGCCCGTGCGTGCCTCCATCTGTGCCTTGAGCACCTTGAACTCGTCGCGCTCCGCACCATAGGTGTCGCCTATCTTGCGGAGGATGGCGGCACGCTGGCTGTAACCAGCCCAGAACTGGGGGTACTCTTCTATGACGGTACTGATATCACGGATTGCCCCACGGAAATCGCCTGTCTGGTCAAGGAGAATGGCACGGTTGTAGAGGGCAATCATGTTGTCCGGTTCAATGCTGAGAACGAAATTGAAGTCGTCGATGGCACGGTTGTCGTCGCCCACCTGTGCACGCAAAAGTCCTCGGTTGTAGTGCGCCACATAGTTGGACGCGTCTATCTCGATGGCCTGGTCGTAGTCGGACATGGCACCGCGGATGTTGTTCTGCTGGAAGCGGGCCAGGGCTCGGTTCACATAAAGCAGCGGAATGCGCGGTTTCTGCACGATGGCCTTGTCAAGTGCCATTTCCGCATCACGGTATTCTTCTCGACGCGCATGCATGGACGACTTCATTGCCCAGGCATTGCCGTCGTAGGCATCCAGCACAAGGGCACTGTTCACCCACACCTCCGCCATGGCGGTATCCTTCTTGGCAATGGACACCTGAGCCTTCATGGTGCACTGGGAAGACTCGCGCGGCCATAGTGTCATCATACTGTCGAGTGCCAGGTCGGCATCGTCGTACTGCTCCATTTCCATGAGGCAGAGCACCATGTTGTGCCAGTTGTTGCGCTCCATGGGATTCTGCTGAAGGGAGGCACGATAGTCCTTGACAGCAAGGTCATACATCTCCATGTTCACACGGCACAAGCCGCGCAGGGTGTAGTACTGTGCTGTGTATGGACGACGCTCCAAGGCGAGAGAGCAATCCGCCTCGGCACCGGCATAGTCCTCGAGATAAAACTTTGCCAGGCCGCGGTAGAAGAAAGGTTCGGCCAGATATGGCTTGGCGGAAATGACAGAATTAAAACGCTGTATGGCCAGGACATAGTCCTCATAGTACAGGGCATTGCGTCCCATGAGAATAACCCTTTCGGTATTTATCTGGGAGAAACATGCCGTGCAAACCGAAGCAAGGCACATAAGCACTATGAGCAGACGTCTGACCATACGAAGCGGCGGTTATTTTCTCAAGGGTTTTACCTTGTAGTCGGCACTGAAGATACCCTTGACCAGCTGCTTCAGCTTGGGTGCCATCAACTGGCGGCGCAGACCCTTGAGGTGGTCGGTATACACCACGCCATCGAGATGGTCGAACTCGTGCTGCATGACGCGTGCCAGGAAACCGTCCACCCACTCCTCGTGCTCCTCAAAATTCTCGTCCAGATAGGACACTCGGATACGTGTGGGGCGTGTTACCTTCTCGGAAAGGCCTGGCAGGGAGAGACAGCCCTCCTCCTGGGTTTCCATAACAGAGTCGTCCACCTCCTCGATGTAGGGGTTGATGAAGGTACGTTTGTAACCCTCATACTGAGGTTCTTCCTCGCTGATGCAGTCCAGGTCGATAATTGCCAGACGTATGGGCAAGCCCACCTGCGGAGCAGCCAGGCCTACGCCATGGCTTCTTTCCAAGGTGTCCCACATGTCCTGGATTATCTGCTTCAGGTTGGGGTAATCGGCATCTATCTCTTCGGTCTCCTTGCGAAGGACAGGCTGGCCGTATGTATAAATAGGTAATATCATTTGCTTTCTGCTTTGTTCATTCAAAATCTGCGCCTCTCCATCCATCCCTGCAGGATGATGGTGGCACTTATCTCATCCACCAGAGCCTTGTTCTGGCGTGCCTTGCGGCCTATGCCGCTCTCAAGCATCGCCTGATGTGCCAGAACGCTGGTATAACGCTCGTCCCACCACTCTACCGGAATATCCGGAAAGGCTATTTCCAGTCTTTTGACAAAAGCCTGGACGCGAGGCAAATTCTCGCTATCCAGGCCATTAGTCTGTTTGGGCAAACCTACCACAAACCTCTCTACCGGTTCTTTGGACACATAGTCCTGAAGGAATTTGAGCAAAGAAGGAGTGTCTACCGTAGTCAGTCCGTTGGCAATAATCTGACAAGGGTCGGTTACAGCCAGGCCTGTGCGGCGTTTGCCATAGTCTATACTCAATACACGGGCCATGCGGTTACTTCTGGTACAGCAGCCATGCATCGGGATATGTGCCACGCACCTTGTCGCGGCTCTGTGCTGCAGAAACCTTGTCGTTGTGGGTGCTGAGGATTACGCGGTACATATTGGAGGGGCTCTTTACAACCTGAGCCTGATAGCCCTGGCCAGAGAGCTTCTTCTGCAATGCGCCGGCATTGGCCTGCACGCCGAAACTGCCCACAACCACGCTGTATGCCTTCAAACCGGTACCGTTCACCAGAGTAACGTCCTCGGTGCGCACGGTCACGTTGCTGTAATCGGTCACGGGAGTAACGGTCTGCACGGGAGTGATTGTCTGCACGGGAGTTACGGTTACCTGGGTTGCTCCTTCCTGAGCAGCATCGGCAGATGTGTTCACCTGGGTAACGCTGGTGGCGGCTGACTGCTGGGCCTGGGCCTTCTCGTAGGCCTTCTTGTAAGCACTCTCCCCGCTCTTGCAGGAACTCATGGCAAAGGCTGCAACAAAGGCAAAGCCCATCAAAGCGATTTTCTTCATAAGATTATTAAGTATTTGTTTAAATTTTCTGTCCTTGCTTAATGATTAACGGCACAAAGATACAATATTTTTAAGGAAAATATATGCTCACAAATGCTAATAATACTTTTAGCCAACATAAAATTCGTTAATTGCCGCTAAAAAAGCACGGAAAAATACATGGTTATAGAAATATTTTCCATATATTTGCGATGAAAAGATGCCGGAACCAGCGTCTGGCAAGAAGAAAGCAGACATAAAATTACAACCTAATACTAACACCTATTTAAAAAATTTATCATTATGAAAGCCGTTAATTATTTGCTCGCCTTTATCGGCGGTGCTGCAGTAGGTGCAGCCTGTGGTCTTCTCTTTGCTCCTGAGAAGGGTGTTGACACCAGAGCCATGATCGTAGAGAACCTCAAGAAGCGCGGCATCAAGCTGAGCCGCAAGGAAATGGAAGACCTGGCCAGCGACATCGCTGAAGACCTGGGTCTGGGCGCAGCCGAATAAACTCCGTATTTTCACAACGATTCCTTAATCCGAGAATCATGGGTGAGGACGCATAATGTGACCTCACCTTTTTCGGATTTATGGTCAATCCAAACTCCATCCACGTTTTGGAAGAATTCAAGGAAATCTTTCTCCTTATCAAGGAGTACATACAGAAACAGAAAGAAAACATATCCCTGGGTGCGGCAGAGAGCATGACAAGATTGTTCTACGCTGCCACCCTGGGCATTGTAATGCTTGTCTTGGTAGGCATCGCCTTGCTGCTCGCAAGCTTTGCCATTGCCTTCTGGATCAACCAGGTTACCGACTCCACAGTTCTCGGCTTTGCCGCTCTTGCCGGCATAATGCTCTTCATTGCACTCATATCCTGGGGCATGCGCAGAAAACTCATTCTTCAGCCCATAGCACGAATGATGGTACGCATCTTCCTTGAAGCAGACATGCCAGGAAACGACAACACTCCAAAAGCACAACAATGACAACAGCACAGGAAATTCTGAACCAGCCAGACGTCCTTCTGGCCATACAGCAAAAGAAGGCAGCAAAGAAGGCTGAGTTGGAGCAGCTCCAACAGAAATTGTCGATGTCCGTCACCAAGGCCATCGCCCCCCTGCCCCGTGCTACGAACAAGTTGGACTTTGCCATGCAGATTGCCCGCAACGCTTTCAACATCTGGCAAGGAGTAAGCCTGGGACTCAACATTGTCCGTGGTTTCCGCTCTGCATTCAGGAAATAGTCTTCACAAGTAGCACCTTGCTTATATTTTTTTTTGTAGGATGAGCGACGGAAACTTCAATCGCGCACTGCTGCCTCACACCCCCTTCCATAGCGGACTGGCAACGGGAAGAATGCAGATGCGCAAACGTGCCGAAGAGGCACTCAAAGAGATACTGGCAGAGCATTTCCCCGACATCAGTACGGAGAAGACATCAGACATCATCAATGAATTCAAAGAAAGGACACGCCTTTAACTGGGGACGTGTCCTTTCTTTGTTCGTTAATCGCTGACGCTCTTGTTTAGTGTGGTCGCGTTGCTTTTGTTTAGTGTTTAGTGAGGCGCTGCGCTTTTGTTTAATGTGGTCGCGTTGCTCTTGTTTAGTGAGGCGTTGCGCTTTTGTTTAGTGTACCCTAAACTAAACTCTAAACACTCTAAACACTAAACTCTAAACAGTCTTCATTTTCGTTCAACTTTAAACGTTAAACTTTCAACGCTCACCGCTCACCTTTTGCAAACGGACTTGCTTTAGCTTGATGAACGCTGGTGAATAAAGGTCAAAACGGAAACGGGAAACTACCATATCCCCGCACAAAACATCAATCCGCAGACACTTGCCATCAATGGGGGTGCCTGCGGATTGTGTGTGTATATATATTGTGTGTAAATATATATTATGTATAAAGGGGCGGGGCGGTTGGTGCTTTTACACTACCGACACCTTGGCGGCGGTGGCTTTGCACTTGTCGCGCAATGCCTGCTGGTCGGCATCCAGGGCATCCCAGCATACGACAACGCCCATGCGGCGGCCTACGTGGGCCTCGGGCTTGCCGAAGATGCGCAGATAGGTGCGCTCCTGAGCACATGCGTCTTCCATGCCTGTGTAGTCGGGATTGTGCTTCTCTATGCTTGAGAGGATGACGGCACTGGCACCCTGACGCTCCTGGGTAATCTCGGGAATGGGCAAACCGAGCACGGCACGGCAATGGAGTTCGAACTCGCTGAGGTTCTGTGTGCCGGCAAGGGTTACCATGCCTGTATCGTGCGGACGTGGAGAGAGTTCGCTGAAGATGACACCGTCCTTCTCGCTAACGAAGAACTCCACACCCCAGATACCAGCACCCGTGAGGGCTTCCGTCACCTTGGCAGCCATTTCCTGTGCCTGTACAAGGTGCTCGGGCTTCATCTGGCGTGGCTGGAAACTCTCCTGATAGTCGCCGCCCTTCTGCACATGGCCGATGGGGGCACAGAACAGGGTGGGACCATTCTTCTGCGTAACGGTGAGCAGGGTTATCTCGTAGTCGAAGGGGATGAACTGCTCCACGATGACCTCCATGATGTCGCCACGCGAACCCTCGCATGCACACTCCCAAGCAGCAGGCAGTTCCTCGGCACTGTCCACCTTGCTCTGGCCATGTCCGCTGGAAAGTCGGATCGTAGCCATGT
>JAZRII010000038.1:0-21486 GCA_045645225.1 Bacteroidaceae bacterium
GACAGGTGGGACGAGCGCGGAGCGCGGAGGGGGTGGATTTCCCCCGATTTCGTATTCCCTCCCTTACAGGGAGGGTCAGGGTGGGTCTTCCCTTATCGTATCTACTTTAGAAGACCAACTGGGCGGTATCCCCACCCACGGTAGCCGCAACAACTTCATCTTCACCATGGCATGCCACCTCAGATATGTGTGCAACGACGACCCGGAGTGGATAGCGCAGGTACTCCCCACCTATGGCGAGAATCGGGAAAAGTGGATGGCAACAATCCGTAGCGCATGCAACCGCAACCAGACTCCACGGATGTCCAGACTCATGCAACGTGTACTTGAAATCTACCGTGAACGCCGTGGCGAACTGGAAAGTCAAGATGAAGACCCAGACATGCCACCGCAAATGCCAAGGGTATTGCCTCCGCTAATAAGGCTTCTTATCAGCAAAACTCCCGACATCTACAAGCCCGCCGTGGCGCATGCGGTGTTCCCAGCACTGGCAACGCATCTGTGGCAGACAAGGTTCAAGTACATCGACAACGTGGAGCACGAGGCAACCTTGATGAACGTCTTGATGGCAGGCACGGGTGCAGGAAAGAACTGCATCTCGGAACCCATAAACCGCATCATGGCAGACATCCGATTAAGGGATGCAGAAAGCCTCCGACGCGAACAAGAGTGGAAGAAGGAAGTGCAGAGCAAGGGTGCCAACAAGGACAAGCGCCAGAGGCCCGAAGGACTCGTTATCCAAGAGGTTGACCCAGACATGACCAACGCTGCCTTCGTTCAGCGCCTGGCAGATGCTGGAGAGCGTTTCCTGTACACGAAGATGAACGAGATAGACCAGTTCGATGCCCTGAAAGGCTCGGGCAGAGGCAAGGCGCAGTTCCAGATAATGTGCTTGGCATTCGACCCGCAGAATGCGTATGGACAGACCCGCATAGGCACTGGAAGCGTGACCGAAAAGGTGAGTATCCGTTTCAACTGGAACGCATCCACCACCATAGGCAAGGGCAGAAGGTATTTCAGTCAGGTGCTGACCGACGGCCCTATCAGCAGAATAAACTTCTGCACAATACCCGAGCGGGAGATTGGTGCTGAAATGCCCATCTATGGCGTGTATGATGCCTCCTTCGACGAGGAGTTGCGTCCCTACATAGAGAACCTCAACAACGCCCGAGGCCTCATTGACTGCCCCAAGGCCCGCACGCTGGCAAAGAAACTCGTTGAGGAGTGCGCAGATTTCTCACGCCTGTCGCAAAGCCGTGTGTACGAGAACCTGTCCTTCCGTGCCAATGTGATTGCCTACCTGAAGGCCATGGTGCTCTTCGTGGCAAGCGGAGGGAAGTGGGACAAGACGGTGGAGAATTTCATACGCTGGAGCCTGCAGTACGACCTATGGTGCAAGATGCGCTTCTTTGGCAGAGATATAGAGCAGGCAGACACTGCAATAAATATATATAGGCGTACTGGCCCCCAGAACATGCTGGACTTATTGCCCGATGTGTTTACCCGAGGAGAAGTTAGGGGGCTAAGGGATAAGCGAGAAATGTCCAACACAAAGGTTTCTAAACTGCTATACATCTGGAAAGCCAGAGGCTACATCAAACTACATGGCGAGGAAATGCCACAGGACCAGAAGGATATGGAGTGCTACGAGAAGACAGAGTTCTATATGAAGAAATTCGGTTCACAAAAAGAATTGGTATAATGCGACTATCAAATAACTTCAGTCTGAGCGAGTTAACTCGCTCGGACACAGCCAAGAGACTTGGCATAGAGAATGAATGCTCCAGCGTGGAGCAAGTGTTGAACCTAGCATACCTGTGTCACATGGTATTGCAACCCTTGCGCGACAAGTTTGGCCCTATCCGCATAACTAGCGGCTACCGTTGCCCGGAACTTAACCGCGCCGTGGGTGGCGTGAAGAACTCCCAGCACATGCGTGGCGAGGCGGCAGACATACACCTGCCATCGGTGGAGAAGGGCAAGGAATATCTTGCCTTCCTGAAGACCCTGCCCGCCGTGGACCAACTGATATGGGAGAGGAACGGAAACGTATGCTGGATACATGTGTCGGCGAGGAGGATGACGTTATGATCAAGACAAGAGGCATGCAATTCTGGAAGGCTGCCATGCGATACTACCCCGACTTTTCTCGCTATACTGCCGTTCGCAGGTTTCGCGAGGAGATACACAATACGCCAGAACTTCTGGAAGAACTAAAACGCTTGGGCTACGATGAGCGCAAGCGGTATTTCCCACCACGGCAAATGGCCGTTATCATAAAGTACCTTGGAGACTAACGTTTAACGTTTAACGGTGAGCGGTGACTGCTTGCTATTGCAAAACAAGATGGCACCACGCAATGTGATGCCATCTTTATTTTGTATGCACCTCCGATAGGGTATCTACAGTTCTACAGTTCTACAGTTTGTTTTCGTTCTCCTTCATACTCACGCGCAGTCCTTACTTTTAGAACAGATGACAAAAAGAATTTTTCATTAGCGCAGAACGGTCTAATGGGCGATTTGGGTTTAATCTACACTTTCTAAATAGTTGGAGTTGAAGATGTCTACGGGGGCTATGGCATATTGCTCCTTGCTGATGCCACGGCGCTTCATGGCGCGCTTGAGTTTGGGAAGGCGGTCGGTGAAGAGGATGAGATAGTCCTTGACCTGCCTGGGTTCGGCAAGTTCGATGCCAAGTTGCTTCTGGTAGATGTCGTAGACAAGTTCCGAGCAGTAGAACCTGCCGTTGTCGAACTTGAATGCCAGATCGTAGGACTTGCCCAGATACTTTGCATACTTGATTTTAATGTTCTCCTTGCTGCTTCTCTTAATCCAGTACTTTCCATCCTCGCCACGGGCTATGAACTTGTCCAAGGGGGTGAGGACCAGTGTCTTCAAGGTTTCGAGCACGTAGGGCTTGCCGCCTCGCATCACGATGATGCCGCAATGGGTGATTTTGGAGCGTGTGCCTATCTGTATGAGAGGCGATTGTTGCGACTTGGATGTCTGGAAAATGACATCACCCTCGCGTACTTCGCTCACGGGTCCAGTCTCTGCGGTAAGCGTTTCCTTGGCTATTTGCATGAATGGCAGGGCAATGACCAGCAGGACGATGCCAAGGATGTAAAGAGTCTTGTTCATTGTGTGATATTGTTTAGAATGTTAATTTGACATTGCAAAGATATCACCTATGATGCAGAATGCCTATACATAGACATGTGCGTTGTATCAAGTGGCAGGGTTATTGTATGAAATGAAAAGCCTATCCCTTTACTGTACCAATTACTCAAAAGAAGGCATCCAGAACCTGCTGGAAGATGTTGCCCGGGGCAACCTTGTTGAAGAGGTTCATGCAGGTTTGCAGCTTCAGCACATCTATGTGGCTGCCCATGATGGAGTCTATGTCGCGTCTGTCCTTGTGGGTGAGCAGAGCCTGGCACATCTCGCGCAAGCGTGCACCAAGCAAGGGATGCTCCCAATAGGCGCGTGCCTCGTCGATGCCGTCCAAACCGTAGAACTCGGAGTTGTAACTGTGCCCCAATCCCTTCTGCTGGGGGAAGATGTACCATATCCAGTGGCTTGTCTTGCGTCCGCTGGTGATTTCCGCCAGGGCATGGGAGTAGGAATGAGCCTGAGCCTCAACGAAGCGCTCCAGGTTGAAGGTCTTTCCCATGCCAGGAGCACCGCCCAGAACTTTCCAGAAGGAGGAGGGCAGGGACACGTTCTCCAGTTCGGCACACGAGGCAAACAGAGGCGCTATCTCCTCGGCCCTGTATCCGGCTATGCCGCATCCTATCGGGGTGACGAGGAAGTGCATCTGCGGGTTCTGCTGGGCAAAGCGGTGAAAGTCCCTGACATCCTTTTCCATGGCAGGTATGCCGCTCATGGAGTCAATGGCATAGCTCTTGCCCTGCAAGCCATGACCTTGCCCCAGGATGGCGCCAAAGTGGTTCAGGGCCGCCCTGGCAGCACCGCCATGGTGAAGGCCGCGGGCATTGGAACCGAACACGAAAATCTCGTTGCCAGCCAGGCGGGTGATCTGCTCGGGGGTGATGCGCTGGAGGTTGACATTGTCCGATGCCTCGGACTGCCTGATGAGTTCCTCCTCAAGAATCTGCTTCTGCCTCTTCCATTCCTCCATGAAGTCCTTCATGTCGTATCTGAGGTCCTTCATCTCCTCCTTCGTGAATACCTTGCTCTTGAGGATGTATTCCTCCACCTTCTTCCTCACCGTGGCTTCGGTCTTGTGCTTTGCCATTTCCTTGGCATCTATGGGGAAGGAAAATGCCTTGCCCATCTTCTTGCCGTTGACGGTCTCAAACTTGATGACGTTGATTTTCACTTTCATAAGGCTGTATGTGTTATCTTAGGTGAGTTATATATTATAATGAATGTTTGGGGGGCAGGGGAGTGCATGTATGTTTCAGAACTCCATCCTGAAGCCCTTGCGCTTAAGTTCCTCGTACTTGCCGGCATTGAAACTGAACAGTTTTGCCTCCCTCTTGGGTGTGGGCCAGACGGTTTCGTTCAGTTCGTTGAGAATTTCCAGATGCAGCATCTTCTTGGCAAAATTGCGCCGGTCGAAAGTGATGCCCAGAATGGCCTCGTAGAGCGACTGGAGTTCTCTCAGTGTGAACTTCTCGGGCAGCAGTTCGAAGCCGATGGGGTGAAAGTGTATCTCCTGGCGCAGCCTCTGTGTGGCCATCCTGAGCATGTGGTCGTGGTCGAAGGCCAGGGCGGGAATCTCGTCAAGCGGGAACCAGCGTGCCGAGGCAGCATCGTCGCCACCCTTTACCTCCTGTATCCTCACCAGGGCATAGAAGGCAATGGTGATGACCCTTTCTCGCGGGTCGCGCAAGGGATTGCTGAAGGTGTGGAACTGCTGTATGAAGGCATTCTCCATTCCCGTCTCCTCCTTCAGTTCTCTCAGCGCCCCTTCCTCTGCCGTCTCGTCCATCTTGATGAAGCCGCCAGGGAATGCCCATCTGCCCTTGAAGGGCTCGATGCCTCTTTCGATGAGAAGCACCTGAAGCCTTTCGCCGTCGAAACCGAATATCACGCAATCCGTGGTCACCGCAGGGTGCGGATAGCGGTAGCAATACATCTGTTCTTCCATATCTGTATGAATCTTAAATTTCACCTAAAATATACTTCTTTATCAACGACGCGTGCGACAATGGTTTGCCTGGGTTCTCTATGTCATCGTTGGTGTCATAGTCCAGCAGAACCACCGTCCTGCTCTGCGCCATCACCTTGATTTTCTTCACCAGGTCGGCACACTTGTTCTCGAGCATCCACTTGTACGAGGGCACATAAATCTGTTTTCTTGCTTCGATATATCCCAAGACCTGGCCATTAAAGGAATGACCCAGGCATTGACCGTGTGTACGGCAAGTTCTTTTCAAACCTTTCATAGTATTGTTCCTGAAGCAAGTAGAATCCGTCCCCTCGCCACGGAACATCTTCAATCCCTGCCAGATACCCTCTACCGACATCGAGGTTACACCCTCCTTGCCGGGGACAGGTATTCCACCCACGGGATAAAAGGGACTCAACTTCACAAAATCATCCTATTATACATTAATAAATACATACACATTCATATCTTGTGTAAGATTTACGCTGCAAATGTATGGAAAATAATTGAAACCACCAAATTTGCGTAAAAAATACACAAGAAAATAGTTTTTTTCGTTAGATACAGGGGCATACATATACAAAAATATCAGCGAAGCATCGTTCGAGCGGGAACGGCTTCGCTGATATGTATATTATATATGGTGTATGCTTACTCGGCACCGCCACCAAGGGCGAGGTAGAGTTCTACCGTGGCAGATATGCTTTCCATACGGTTGCCTATCTGTGTCATCTGTGCCTGCATGAGATTGTTGTGGGCAGTGATGACGTTGAGATAGTTGGCACTGCTGCCGGCAAACAGTTTGCGTGTTGCCTCGTAGGCGGTTTCCAGAGCCTTTACCTGGTTGTCGATGTACTGGCGGTTCTCCTCGGCAGAACGTACCATCACCATAGCGGTGTTGACCTCATTGCCGGCACTAACGACAGCATTGGTGAAGTCGTTGGCCTTGATTTCCATCTGCTCCTTGCTTATCTTCAGCTGGGCAACGATACGTCCGTTCTGGAATATGGGCTGTACAAGACCTGCATGTGCCTGTCCGATGAAGGCGCCAGGATTGATGTTGGCCTGCTGGCCATTGGTGAATGTGCCTGTTGCGCTGAGGGTGAGGCTGGGGTAGAAGGCAGACTTTGCCTGGTTGACATCGTAGAATGCCGATGCCAAAGTCATTTCAGCAAGACGCACATCGGGACGACGTGACAAGATGCTCAGGGGCGCACCGGTCTCGATCAACTTGGGCGCACGGAATGTGCTGAGAGAACTGCGCTGGATCTTGGCAGAAGGCTCGTTGAGCAGGTTGGACAACTGGTTCTCCAGAATGCGGATATTGTCCTCGATGGTAATAAGGCTCTGGCAGATGCTCCAGTATGTTGCCTCTATGCTGGCAACGGCTGCGGTATTTGCCTGACCGGCCTCCATAAGGAGTTTCTGCATCTTCAGGTACTCAGCCCAGTTGGCCTTGGTCTGCTTCATGAGCACCAGCTGTTCGTCCAGCTGAGCCAATGTGTAGTACATTGTGGCTGTGTGCGAAACGAGCGACGACTGTACGGCCTGCTTGGCGGCACGTGCCTGCTCTCTGTTCATCTCGGCACCCTTCTTTGCATTGCGCAGCTGGAGCAGGTTAACCTGCTGCCATCCGATGGTGAGTCCGATGTTGTAGGGCTTGGTGCTGGGAGTGTTGGAGTAGCCGGCACGCTCGTATGGATCCCACATCTTGGTGATGTTTCCGTTGGCGGAAAGGGCTACGGAAGGTGCGAAGGCCCACTTGGCAGCCTTCAGTGCATGTTCAACCTGCTGGATGGCAAGGTCGGCATTCTTCATGTTGGTGTTCTGTGCCAGAACCTTCTCGATGAGAGCCTGCAATGTGGGGTCGGTGAAGAGTTCGCGCCACTTGAGGTCGCCCAAACCAAGAGAATCGCCGCTCTGGGCATCGCCATAGAGATTATCCATCTCCATGGGCTGGGCCACCTTTTCGCGATGATAGTTCTTCATCACCCCGCAGCCTGTCAGTGACAGGGCTGCAAGGGATAGGATTATGATGTTTTTCTTCATCTTTCTATTTCTTCTTATGTTATACATTTGAATGTTCGTGATTGGAGAGAGGCTTAGTGCTTTTCCTTGTGTCTTTGCTCACGCTCCTCACGTTCGTGGCGGATGCGCTCACGTTCCATCAGAATCTGAGCATCTGGCTCTTCCACCATGGCAGGACGTATTTTCTCCTGAACCCACTCAAAGAAGATGAACAGCACGGGCACGGTGAGCAGAATTGCCAGTGTACCCACAAACATACCGCCAATGACTGCAATACCGATGGTACGGTTACCATTTGCACCGGCACCTGTCATGATAACCAGAGGTATCATACCGATGATCATGGTAAGTACGGTCATCAGAATGGGACGCAGACGAGCCTCGGCAGCAGCATAGGCGGCCTCTACGATACCCAGACCCTTACGACGGCGCTCCAGAGCATACTCGGTAATCAGAATGGCGGTCTTGGCCAGCAGACCGATGAGCATTACCACAGCAGTCTGCATGTAGATGTTGTTTTCAATCTTGCCAAGGAAGATAAAGGGAAGTGTAGCATAGCACTGATTCCACAACCATGCAAAGCCAAACGCACCCATCAAACCTGCAGGAACAGAAAGCATAACTGCCCAGGGAATGAGGAAACTTTCGTAGAGCATGCTAAGGATAAGGAAGATAAGTACGCAGCATACAGCATAAATGAGGTAAGAAGCCATGCTGCCCATCTGCTGATGCTCCTCGCGGCTCATACCGCCAAACTCGTAAGCATAGCCAGAAGGGAATACCTTGTTAAACTCTTCTTCAATGGCTTTCATCACATCGGTGCTTGCATAACCGGCATTGGGTGTGAGGTTACACATGATTGAACTGAACAGGTTGAAACGTGTGTCAATCTCAGGACCAAGCACGTTTGTGAGCTTGATGAATTGAGACAAGGGTGCCATTTGGCCACCTACACGGACAAACATGTTGCTGAGATCCTCGGGAGTGAGGCGGGCCTTTTCATTGGCAGCAATCATCACGCGGTAAACCTTGCCGAACTGGTTCATGTTGCTTACGTATGCACCACCGCAGTAACTGCCCAAAGCGCTGAGCACATCTGCAGGAGATACACCAGCACGCTTGCACTGCGCAGCATCTATCTCTACCTGAATCTGGGGGAAGTTGCGTGCATACGATGTCATGGCACGTGCCACCTCGGGACGCTTGCCCATGGCATCAAGGAACTTCTCAGTATACTCCAGGAATACCTGCTTATCACCACCCATCTTATCCTGAAGGTTCAACTCAATAGAACCGGTACCATAACCGGGAATCATACCTGGCTCGAAAGCAAAGCACTGAGCCTCAGGAATCTCAGTCATGAGTCTAAGGTTCAACTTGGCATTTGCTACCATGGTACTGGTAGACTGGAAATTGTCTACGGGATGTAGCGCACCGTAGTTACGCTCACTCCAGTGCTTTAGACGCACGATAGCCATACCGTAAGAAACGCCTTGACCTGCCATGAAACTGAAACCATTTACACGAATATAGTCCTTGATTTCAGGAGTTTCCTGCATAATCTTCTCTACTTTGTCCATAGTCTTGGAAGCAGTTCCAAGGTTGGTGCCCGGAGGAGTACTCATAACAAGCATGACGGTGCCCTGGTCCTCGGCAGGAACAAGACCTACAGAAATGTTAGAGGCAAAGAATGCCATTCCGGCAAAGGCCACGATGATACTGGTGGGGGCAATCCAACGGTTCTTGGCGCGTATGAGTGATGCCAGAATATTACTATATTTGTTCAACATGGCGTTGTATGAAGCCTCGTATGCCTTGCGGGTGTAGTGGTTTACGGAACCGAGGAATCCTTTGCGACGCTCACCGGATGCGGGTTTCATGAGCATGGCACAGAGTGCAGGACAGAGAACTAAGGCGCTTACACAACTGAGACCTACAGATGTGGCCAAAGTAACACCAAACTGTGTGTAGAATACGCCGGATGTACCAGGCATGAAACTAACTGGGATAAATACAGCCATGAACACGAAGGTACAGGAGATAACAGCCATGGTTACGTCGCTCATAGCATCGCGAGTGGCTTCGTATGGACTCTTGTATCCGGCATCAAACTTTGCTTGCACAGCCTCTACCACAACGATAGCATCGTCCACCACGGTACCGATGGCCAGCACCAGAGCAAACAGGGTAAGCAGGTTCAACGAGAATCCCGCTATGGCAAGGCAGGCGAATGTACCTACCAAAGAAACGATAATTGAAATGGCAGGGATGAATGTCGCACGGAAGTCCTGAAGGAAGAAATATACCACCAGGATTACCAGGATGATGGCAATAATAAGAGTTTCCTCTACGTTATAAATAGATGCGTTAAGGAAGTCGTTTGACGACATTACGTTAACGAATTCCAAACCAGCGGGCATGTTCTTGCTAAGTTCTGCCAGTTTTGCATCAACGGCATCGTTTGCATCCTTAGAGTTTGTGCCGGGCATCTGGTTAACCATGAATGTTGTAGCAGGATAGCCATTGCATTTGCCATAGAAGGCATAACTGTTAGAACCCAGTTCTATGTCTGCAACATCTCCAAGATGAAGTATACTGCCATCGGGGAGAGCCTTCAGGACTATGTTTTCAAAGTCCTCGATCTTGCTCAGACGACCAGTATATTTCAGTGTGTACTGATATACGTTCTCAATACCATTGCCACGATTGGTAGTCATGGGCTTTTCGCCCAACTGGCCGGCAGGTGACTCCAGATTTTGTTCTGCCAAGGCATAGGTAATGTCGGAGGGAACAAGCATGTGCTGGGCCATCAACTCTGGTTTCAACCATATACGCAGAGAGTACTGGCCACCCATCACCTGCACATCGCCTACACCCTTGATACGTTTCACTTCGGGGATTACGTAAATGTCGAGGTAGTTAGACAAGAAGTCCTGGTCGTATTCTCCATTGGTACACGTCAAGGCAGTAGCCTGCAGGAATGAAGTCTGGCGTTTCTGTGTGGTTACACCAATCTTTGTAACTTCCTGTGGCAATAGACCCTGGGCTTTTGATACACGGTTCTGCACGTTTACTGCCGCCATGTCAGGGTCGGTACCCTGCTTGAAATACACGGTAATTGTCGCAGAACCTGCGTTCGTAGACGTGGATGTCATGTACATCATGTTCTCTACACCGTTGATGCTTTCTTCCAAAGGCTGGATAACAGCCTTGGTTACGGCATCTGCGTTTGCACCGGTGTAGTATGCGCTCACGGAAATGGTTGGGGGGGCAATATCAGGGAACTGCTCCATGGGCAGCGTAAAGAAACTGATTGCACCCACTATCAGAATCATGATGGAGATTGACATCGCCATCACGGGTCTTTTAATGAATATATTTCCTTTCATTGTTTTCTAAATTTTGTCTTTAGGTTATTTTTTACCTTACATATGGGGTAGGGCAACCTTTACTTAACCTTCTGGTTCTCCTTAACCATGCCGGCACCTTCGGCAACAATTTCCTCACCACCTTCCAGACCTTCGGTAACGATGAACAAATCGCCAGCCTTCTGCTCGTTTACGCTGATAACCTTGCCATTAGCAATGCCTTCCTTGTTTACGAGGAACACGCGGAAACGGTCCTGTGTCTGTACGGCTGCTGTGGCAGGAACCACCAGCACCTGCTCGTGAAGGGTGGGGATGATTACGTTGCCGGTGCTTCCGCTATGAAGCATACCGTTCTCGTTGTCGAATACGGCACGCAGCTGCACACTGCCGGTGTTGGTGTTCACTACACCGCTCACACCTTCTACGCGACCCTTCTTCTCGTATGTCGAACCGTCAACGAGTGTCAGAGTCACCTCGGGCATATTCTTCACTGCCTCGTCAATGGAACCGCTCTTGCGGATGATGCCAAGCAGGTCACGCTCTGACATGCTGAAGTAGACCCACATCTGCTTGTTGTCGCTGACGGTGGTCAGAGGCTGGGGCATCTGTGCACCTACGAGTGCGCCCTGGCGGTAGGGCAGAGTGCCTACAACACCGTCAGAGGGTGCAGTAACTACTGTGTAGGAAAGACTGTTGCGGGCATTTATAACCTGAGCCTCTGCCTGGGCAACCTGTGCCTTTGCGGTGAGCAGGGTGTTGTAGGTAGCCTGAAGGTCGAAATCAGAGATAACCTTCTCGGCAAACAGTTTCTTCTTGCTCTCGTAGTTCATTGATGCTGTTGCCTCACCAGCCTTTGCTGCCTTCAGTGCTGCTTCTGCGGTGTTGAGAGCTGCCTGATAGGGAACCTGGTCGATAACGAACAGGGTCTGGCCCTTGCGTACGCTCTGGCCTTCGGTAACGCAAATCTGCTTCAATGTACCGCCCACCTGGGGATAGATGTCCACGTCCTGGCGTCCACGGATACTTGCGCTGTACTTTGTCTCCAAAGTAATGTCCTGACGACCTACCTTGGTGGTCTTAAAGGTGGCTGTGGGAATCTCTTGCTGTTTCTTCTCGCCACAAGAGACCAACATGGCCGAAGCCGCAATAGCTACGGCAAACACAATCTTACCTGTTACTTTCATAGTTTTCTGTGTTTGTTAGTTTATGATTAATAAATTTATTTTTTCTGTTCCTCGTGCGTTTTACGATAGGGTGGTGCTTGTCCAGCCATTATTGTAAAGTATACACTTTATCGCGTGCAAAGTTACGTTTTTTTATTGGAAGAATAAAACAAATGGGCAAAAGAGAACACCCTTTTGCCCAAATTAAAACATCAGTTAATATTCATTAACTTAAATGCGGTCCTGTTGGTTATGGAAGTCAGCGTATTTCGATTTCTTCCTTGACGTCTATTTCCTGTCCTTTGCTGTCGTAGAACTCGTATTGCAGCATGCCCAGTTTCTGGCTGGGGATAACCTTTACTCCCAGTCCGTACTTCCATTGCCACTTCATTTTCAGGCTGCATATGCCCTGGCAGATATAGGCGTACACATAGGGGTGCACGTGCAGGGTGAAACTCTTTATTGCAAGCCTGTTCTGCAGCATCTGTATCTTGCCTTCAAGAACCTTTGTAAAGAGAAGGCTGCTCTTTATGCTGCCGGTGCCATGGCATGTGGGGCACACTTCCTCCACCTTCACGTCCATAACGGGACGGACACGCTGGCGGGTAATCTGCATGAGTCCGAATTTGGTGAGAGGCAGAATGTTGTGCTTTGCACGGTCCTTCTTCATGTTTTCCACCATGCGCTCATAGAGTGCCTGTCGCGATTCGGCATTCTTCATGTCAATGAAGTCGACGATAATGATGCCGCCCATGTCTCTCAAACGTAGCTGGCGTGCTATTTCGTCGGCGGCTCCAAGGTTCACTTCCAGAGCATTCACCTCCTGTGTGTCGTCCTTCTTTGTGCGGTTGCCGCTGTTCACGTCAATGACGTGCAAGGCTTCGGTATGCTCTATAATCAGGTATGCACCGCCCTTGTATGTTACGGTGGTGCCGAATCCGGACTTGATCTGCCTTGTGATGTCGAAGTTGTCAAAGATGGGCAGATTTCCCTTGTACATCTTCACGCAATCGGTGCGTTCCGGGGCAATGAGGCTGACATAATCCCGTACTTCCTGGTAGACGTCCTCTCTGTTTACGTAAATACCTTCGTACGAGGGATTGAAAAGGTCTCTCAGCATACCCACGGCACGACTGCTTTCCTCATACACCAGGGTGGGCATCTCCTTGGCCTTCTGCGTGCGCTTGAGTGTGTCGTTCCATCGCTGTGCCAGGATTTTCATTTCATTGTCCAGGGCACTGGCCTTCTTTCCCTCGGCTACGGTTCTTACGATGACACCGCAGTTTTCCGGCTTGATGCTTTCAATAACCTGCTTCAGACGCGCACGCTCCTTAGGGTCCTTGATTTTTGAGGAAACATTGACCTTGTTCTGGAAGGGCATGAGCACGAGCAGGCGGCCAGGGAAGGAGAGTTCGCAGGTCAGTCGCGGCCCTTTGGTGGAAATGGGTTCCTTGACAATTTGCACAAGAACTTCCTGTCCTTGCTGCAAGGTGTTCTGTATGGCACCCTCCTTCGGGCAGTCGGGCAGGAGCTGTGCCTTTTCGTGTGGTGGCAGGTTCTTTTTGTCGTTAAGCACCCTTTTCAGGTACTTGGCATACGAGTTGAATTGTGGTCCGAGGTCCAGATAGTGCAGGAATGCGTCTTTTTCATAACCAACGTTTACAAAGCATGAGTTTAGTCCGGGCATCAGTTTCTTTACCTTTGCCAGATATACATTTCCCACCTGGAAGCTTGCCTCCTGGCTCTCTTCCTGGTATTCCATCAACCGCTTGTCCTCGGTAAGGGCGATTGATATCTTTTTGGGCTGTACATCAATAAACAGTTCGCTGGTCATAGTTCTAATGGTATAAAAAATCCGGTGCCAGCACCTTATATATTATATATAATGGCCGCTTGGCAACCGGATATGTTCCTTTGCGTATATCAACGCAGTCAGACGGCAAGCAGTGCTTACTTGCTCTTGTGTCTGTTCTTGCGCAGTCTCTTCTTACGCTTGTGAGTAGCCATCTTGTGGCGCTTGTGCTTCTTTCCGTTAGGCATAATAGTTAGAGATATTTGTTGTTAATACATTATTTCGGTGTGCAAAGGTATGTAAATTTATTGTAAAAAGAAAACCTTTTACTCTTTTTTTCGGAAAAAAGTCTAAAAACCATGGTCGGCTACTGTCATGAGGGCAAGATCATACCTTAGCGGGTCCTGCTCCGACCACTTGCGGAAGATGCCGGTCAGTTCCAGGCATGCTTTCCAGTCGGCCTGTCTGCGCGACAGGATGGAGGCGGTGAGTTTGCACACGTGCACATCCATCACGGCATAGAGTTGGCGCTGGTCCATGGACTTCCACAAACCGAGGTCGGGTTCTTCCTGTCTGACCATCCATCTCAGGTACATGCATATCCTTTTGCATGCCGATGTGCCAGGTGTTCCCAGTCGGGCAGGGGAGAGCCATTGGCATAGAGTTGCAATGATTTCATCAATGCTTTTCCCTTCAAACAGCATTTCCAGCGTGGGTATGTTTCCTCCATTTTGCACCGCCTCAAGTTCCTTTCTGATATTATCGCAAACGAGAATGAACTTCTCCCTGTTCAGGGTCCGGTAAACGCATCCGTTTTTTGCATCCATGTAGGAGTTCCTGTATTTTCCGCTCAGAATGAAGTCAGCAGGTTTCCATTTCATCTCCTCCCCGAGCATCTTGCGTGCCGCCTGCTTTATGGCTTTGCGGTTGCCCCAGGTGATCATGGCCACGAACAAGGCTCCCAGTTCTATGTCCAGTTGCCTGTCGGTATGCTCTTTCAGTTCGTACACCAATCCGCATGGGTCTACGCTCAGGAACGCCTCCTTGTTGAAATGCTCCTTGTGTGCCTTCTCCAGGATTTCCTTTGTGATTTTGATTTGCTTCGTCTCCATTTAGTCGCAAAGGTAATGAATTTCTTTATATTATGCTGCAATATCGTCTGCTTTCCTGCCAAGGCGCGTTGAACTTTCACCTTCAATTTGTTGGTTTGGGAATAATTCCTTAACTTTGCATCGCATATAAAATTTAGAACGACTATGAATAAGGTTATGCTTATTGGCAATGTTGGAGTTGAGCCGGAGGTTCGTTATGTTGATGCCGGAGTGGCAGTAGCCACTGTTCGCCTGGCCACCACCGAGCGCGGTTACCGTCTGCAGAACGGTACGGAAGTACCCGACCGCACCGAATGGCACAATGTGATACTCTGGCGCCAGTTGGCAGAAACGGTTGAGAAATATGTCCATAAGGGCGACAAGCTGTACATTGAAGGCAAGATACACACGCGCTCCTATGACGACCGTTCTGGCCAGAAGCGTTATGTCGTGGAGATATGGGCCGAGGCCATGGAGATGCTTTCAACCAGACGCACAGATACCCCAGAGGCATCTGCTCCACAGGTCTGAGTGCTTTATGTGCATAGTTCCCTTTCGCATTTATCCTTGAATTTATAGAGTGTAGCATTTAATCAGATGTTTACTTTTTCCGATATACTCCCAGAAATAGCGATAACCTTCAGCGAACCTTCCATGTTTGCATGGATATGTCTCGGATGCAGCGTGCTGCTGCTTGTATGCAGTGGCCTTGCCTCTGCCAGCGAGATAGCGTTTTTCAGTCTCACCCCTCAGCATCTTGCCGAAATCTCGGAAGAGAAGCGCAGTTGCGACACACGTATATTGGAGTTGCGCGAACAGAGCGACCGCATACTGGCAACCATCCTGATAACGAACAATCTGGTAAACGTGGGCATTATCATGCTGCTCAATGTCTTTTTTATGGACTGGATGCACTTCGGCCCTGGTTCGGAATGGCTCGAGTTCCTGCTTCTCACCGTACTGCTAACCTTCCTCCTGCTTCTTTTCGGCGAGATAATGCCCAAGATATACAGTGCCCAGCATACCCTTTCGTTTGCACGTTTCTCTGCACCAATCCTCTCTGTGTTGCAAAAGGTGTTCTATCCCGTTTCATCCATGCTGATGATGAGCAAGGCCTTTACCGACAGGATTGTTTCCTTTGAGACAGAGTCGCTTACTGTTGAAGACCTGGAGAAGGCAATGGAACTGACCAACAAGAAGGATATTGCAGAAGAGAGCAAGATGCTGGAGGGCATAATCCGTTTTGGCGGCGAAACGGTGCGCGAGGTGATGACTCCACGTGTGGACATCGTGGACCTGGACATAAACACTCCCTTCCAGGAGGTGATAAAGTGCATTGTGGAGAACAACTACAGCCGCATACCTGTGTACAAGGGTTCTGCCGACAACATAGAGGGTGTGCTCTACATCAAGGACCTTCTGCCTCACTTGCAGAAACCTTCGTTCCGCTGGCAGACGCTGATACGTCCGCCATACTTTGTGCCCGAAACCAAGATGATTGACGACCTTTTGCGCGACTTCCAGCAGAACAAGGTGCACATTGCCATTGTGGTGGACGAATTTGGCGGCACCTCGGGCATTGTTACCATGGAAGACATCATCGAGGAGATTATTGGCGAGATAGACGATGAATATGATGACGACGAGAAGACCTATCATCGTCTGAACCAGAATACCTACATTTTCCAGGCCAAGACTCTGCTTACCGATTTTTATCGTATCATGAACCTTGACGACGATTTCTTCACTGAAATCGAAGGGGATGCCGATACGCTTGCAGGTCTGCTTCTGGAACTCAAGGGCGAGTTCCCTACCTTGCACGAACGCCTGGCCTATCGCAATTTCACCTTTGAGGTTATGGAAATGGACGAACGCCGCATTGTTTCCATCAAGGTAATTCAGGGCAAGCAATAAGAATCACCTGAACCCAGGCGTATGGCCCTGTGTATTTGGCATAGGACTGGCTTTACGCCCAGAATTTGCCCTTGCCTAATGCTGCTTGTCTTGTATGGGTGTAGAGTGGGGAAGTGAGCAGTGTCTGGCTAAGGACTTTTTCCCTATTCCTTCTGCTTGTTTTTCTTAGGTATGAGCCACAGGAAAAGGTCGTTGAAACGATTAAAATCCTTCTTGAACTGTATGCCTATGCCTTGTGTATTGAGCGATGACTGCACGAAGTAGCGGTCGTTGGCCTGGTTGTATGCCTTCAGGGAAATATTGCCGTTGGAGGTGAGCAGGTATTCCACGGAGACATCGCTGATGAAACTGCGTTGTGTATAGTATTTCTCTCTGTAGCCGAAGTTGCCGCTTATCAGCAAACGGTCGTCCAGCAGTTTGCCGCTCAGCAAGCCCTCCACATCCATGTTTCTCCATCCGTCGTCGCCAGTCTTCAGGTTGGCGCCAATGCTCCATTTGCTGTTTCCTACGGCGTTTGCAATGAATTGGTTGAGCTGTTGCGACAGGGTGCTGCTCACTATGGAGTTCATGGCTATCTCGCTTTGTGTTCCAGCCTCGGAGTTCGTATTGAAGAATCGTCCCAAGCCCAGAAGGTAGATGGCCTGCATGTTGCGTTCCTCCTCGGTGCTCACTATGGAGCGCACCATCTGCCTTTCGTCCTCGCTGGCATTGGGCAGGTCGAAGTCGAAGGAAACGGCCGGCTGTTCGGGATGTCCGGTCAGGTTGAGTATGCAGTCAACGCGTGTCTTGGAGAATCCCAGAGAACTGGTTGTGAGGTCGTCCAGCGACACGTTGCTCACGCTATACACAGCCTTCAGGTTCAGTCCCGCCTTCATGGGATTGCCTCCGAACACTATCGTCCCGTTGGGCTGGAACTTGAAATCGCGTCGTATGATGTCCTGCAGACTCAGGCGGTAGACACCGTCCTGGATGTTGTATGTGCCGTAGATGTTGAATCGTCCCTTGTCGTGGTAGTTGGCCATTATCCTGCCCCTTCCCTGCAGTTCTATCATATCGCCCGACTTGCGGTCCATGAGCAGGCGCAGCTTCACGGCAGGCGTGAGTTGCAGATTGAAGTTTATGAACAGGTCCGACGACATGGAATTGTCCGAACTGCCAGTACTCCTTGTCTTTAATGCAATCCCGGTGCTGTCTGCCAGCTGGGATGGGGTAGCATCGTTGAAGGTGATGAACTTGCTCTCTGTCAGGACCTCAGGCGTTGCAACGTTGTACGTAAATGTTGTTCCAGCCTCTGGCATTGCGTTTATATCCACGTTCAGTCGTCCGGGCTTGCCGCTAACCTGTACGTCGCCGCTTACGATGCACGTTGCGTAGAACGAACTCTCGCCAAACTCCTTGAAGTCGTATCCCAGCAGTTTGCATGCCTCGACATTGAATTCGTAGCGCAGGTTCTTGAAACTGTTGTGCATCAGTCTACCCAGCACCTTTGCCGTATGCGGAATGTCGTTTGTCCTGTTGCGGTATGCGGCAAAGGGATGTGCCATGGGCGTGGTGAGGTTGTCGCTTATCATTGCCTCTATGGAGATTTCCCCGGGCCTCAGGTGAACGCTGTCCATGCGTGCCGCGTAACTTGTCCCGAGCATGGGCAGCTTGAAGTCTATCTCGTCCAGTTGCATGTCGCCCTCCAGGTCGATGCCCTTGAAGGGGCCGAATATCCGGCAATATCCGCTTGCCCTTCCCTTTACGTCATTCAGAATCCCCACGGTGAAATGGTTCAGGAAGGCCAGGTTGAACTTTTCTGTATTGATTTTCAGGTCCAGTCCGTCGGGAATTGCTTTGTTTCCTATGTTGAAACCGCCGTTTATTACAGAGCGGTGCCTGCTCTGCTCTTCTTCTATTGTGGCATTGAGCGAGAGGAAGTTGGGCGAGTCTCCCCAGGTGGCCTTTGCCTTCAAGGTGCCCAGCGGAGCCTTGTTGAATCGGAAGTTGCTTACGGTGATATCCGCCATAGCCTTGGGCGAGGACAGCAGTCCAGTGCCGATAGCCGAACCTGATGCCAGGCCCTGGAAAAGCACCGACTTGAAGTTGACCAGATCCAGGATATACTCTACGTTTATGTCCTGCAGGTCTATCTTCAGTGAATCCTTCTCGCTGGCCGAAATGTTACCGTCTATCGTTATTCCCCTGTTCCTGGACTGGTTTATCTTGAAGCCCCGTATGCTTGCGCTTTGTCCGTCCCATGAAATGCTTGCCGGATGTATGCGCCAGACGGTATCGGAAATGATAATGTCATTAGGTGCTATCCACGCCTTTATATCCTGCTTGCCCGTAGATGTGTTGCTGAAATTGGCCGTAATGTCCATTTCACCGCAGAAACGAGGCTTGCGCCTGTTGTCCAATCCTGCTATCAGGCGAAGCCTGTCTTCGTTGGCATTTGCCTGTGCCGACACGGTTACGTATTCCTTTTTCTGGCGTCTTTCAGCATTGATACGTGTGGTAAGGACATTCTCCGTTCCCTTCAGTGTAATTGATGCGTTGCGCAGGTGCTCCTTGTTGAAATAGAGATGAGGAATGGTTGCATTCAGTGTCATGGAGTCATGCCCGGCTATGTTTCCCGAAAGGTAGATGCGCTCGGGTATGGCGATATTCTGCAATGCCAGGTGTTTCAGCAGGGTAGTGTCCTGCAGGTTCATGCTGAAGGAGATAGTGTCGGCCTTGGATGCCGTTTCCCTGTATGCAACCAGGCTTGGCAGTTTCTTGTGTATGCTGTTTGTTATGGTACGAGCCAGTGTACTGAATTTGAAGCGCCCCTCTGCCTGTATGTTCAGCGGTGTGGATATCAGTTGTAGCGTGCGGTATCTTCTGTTGTCGATATCCGTTTCTATGGACAACCCGAGAGGTCCCACAATATCCTTTTCGCCCTTGGAATCGTACAGGGTGAAACTGTTGATGTCTATTGTTCCGGCTATATTGTCCGGATTGCTGCCCCGCAGGTCCAGTTCGGTGCAGAATGAGAGCAGTCTGTCAGCATATCTTGTACCGAAGCCCAGCCTCTCCATCTGCATATCCTTCAGGTCTATGGTTCCGTAAAGGCGGTGCAGGTCGCTCTTTTTCCAGTTCAGCTTTGCTTCCAGCGTCCCCTCCATGTCCTCGGCGCTGAGGTCCAGGGCAATGCTGTTGTTGCCTATGTTTGCAGCCAGATGCAAGTCATTGTATTCCCTTCCGCTGATTATCAGGTGGGGCAGGGTAGTGCCTACCTTCAGCGCGAGCCTGTTGTTCTTGTCGTGCAGTTCGCCGTTGATGTCCACCTTGAAGGAAACCTCCTCCAGGGCATGTCTGCCGTTGTCGGCCAGCAGATTGTTCAGCTTGAGTTTTTCCGACTTGATCTGTCCGCTTATTCTGTTCCAGTTCTGTGCCATGGCGGCAATGCCAATGTTTCCTGTGCGGCTGGCGATTTTAATGTTGGCACTTTGGCTGTGCTTGTTGAAATCTATTCTTCCCGAAAGGCTCACCGTGTCCAGCCGGGACAGTACAGGGCTCAGTTCCCTTTCATTGCCTTCCAGGCTTTTTGTTATAAACGACTGGAGTTTTTTGTTTATCTGTAACTTGTTGATTTCAATTGTGTATTTGGGTTCTTTGTTGAACTCTTGGATGAAGGCTCTGCCGTTCAGTTCCAGCGAACCGTTATTGTGTATTTCCAGCTGTGGCACGGTCACGCATCCCTCTATTCCGTACATGCTTGCCTCCACCGTTACGGGCATGTTGGCATGGCACAGTTTTGGCACTATGCTCTTGAAGTCCGATGGGGTTAGCAGCAGTGATGTCTCGCCGTTCCAGGCCAATGCTTCCAGCCATCCTTCCATGTCGCCCTTCTTGGGCAGTCCTGGCCATCTGGCACTCAGGTCAGGTATGGACAGGGTGGTGTTTGGCAATTGCAGCCTGAAGTCCTTCAGTGCCCCTCCGCTATTGCCTGCGGCAAGACTGAAGCTGAGGTTTTTCAGGCACAGTCCGCTCTTCTCGTTCAGGGAGAGACGTTTCAAGGCCAGGTTCAGCGAGTCGTTCTGTATGGTTCTGACGTGCGCCGTCAGCGAAATGTCCTTTAGATGCAGGTGTGCAGGGTCCAGTCTGCCCTCCTCCTTTTCCGGTTTCCAGTGCTGGTCCCACTTCACTTCCACTCTGCGCAGCAGCACACTTCCTATGTGCAGGTTCAGCGGCTTGCTTGTGGTGTCCTTGCTTGCAAAGGTGTCCAGGATGAACTGGAAGTTGGGCTTCCCGTCCTGTTCTGCCTGGTACAGATGTGCCTGGGTGCCGAAAAGCTGTGCGTTTGCTATGCTTATGCGCCCTTCCAAAAGCGGAAGCACGTCAATCTTTGCCGCCAGGCGCGAAGCATGGAGCATGGTGCTGTCGTTCTTGTCCTTCAGGTTGATGTCGTCTATGATGACCCTGTTCAGAAGTCCGAATCTGATGCGTCCTATGCTGATGTCCCAGTCCCACAATTCCTGCAATGCCGATGCTGCCAGCGAGCCCATCCATTGCTGCACGGCAGGTATATACACGGCAACCTGCAGACACAGATATAGCCCGCAGATTATGCCTATTGTCCATTGGATAGTACGTTTCAGCAGTCTCATGACGTTAATTCTTTCACAAAAGTATGCATTTTTTTTCTTATTTAAATACATTACTCAATAAAAATGCGTACCTTTGTGCGAGATTGTATCAACATTTTATTTTATTAACAGTATATGGCAAAAGTAATCAAATTGCGTAAGGGCCTGGACATCAACCTGAAGGGAAAGGCTGCCAAGGAGACTGCTTCTGTGGAATGTCCTGGCGAGTATGCACTCTGCCCCGAGGATTTCACAGGATTGAAGCCCAAGGTGGTTGTCAAGGAAGGTGATGCCGTAAAGGCCGGTGATGCCTTGTTCGTAGACAAGACGCATCCTGAGGTATGTTTTGTCAGTCCCGTCAGCGGTACCGTATCACTGGTG
>JAZRII010000039.1:0-15838 GCA_045645225.1 Bacteroidaceae bacterium
CATCTTGCAGAAGATAAAGGTGCTTCAGGATGTTGGTCTTGGTTATATCAAACTCGGCCAGCCAAGCACCACCCTGTCGGGAGGCGAGAGCCAGCGAGTGAAACTGGCCACCGAACTTGCCAAGCGCGATACGGGCCGCACCCTGTACATTCTGGACGAGCCCACCACGGGTTTGCACTTCGAGGACATCCGTGTCCTGCTCGGCGTGCTGAACCGTCTGGTGGACAAGGGCAATACCGTGGTCGTCGTGGAGCACAACCTGGACGTCATCAAGGCTGCCGACCACATCATAGAGATGGGTCCTCAGGGCGGACGCAATGGCGGACAGATACTCTTCTCCGGCACACCCGAGGAGATGGCAGAAGCCGGCATCGGCTACACCGCACCTTACCTTAAGGAAATGCTTGGCGAACGGAAAACGGAAAAGTGAAAACGGAAAACTCTCCTGTCTTCGACCTCTCTGGCCGTCGTGTGCAGAACATGCAGACGGGTGTCAGCATCACCGAGGGCAAGGTGGTTGTGAAGAAGTAGTGCATAGGATAATATAGAAAAAACATAAAAAGAAAACATGAAACAACTCTCAGTCCTTTCCATGGCTGCTATGGCGGCCCTTTCGGCTCAGGCACAGAGCCAGCGCCCAAACATCGTCTATATCATGACGGACGACCACACGGCTCAGGCACTTAGTGCTTACGGCAATAGTCACATTCAGACTCCCAACCTTGACCAGATTGCCAAGGAAGGTGTCCTGTTCCGCAACAGCTTTGTGGCCAACAGTCTTTCTGGTCCCAGTCGTGCTTGCATGCTCACAGGTAAGCATAGCCACATCAATGGCTTTACCAACAACGAGCATGGTATCTTCGACGGCTCCCAGCAGACAATGCCCAAACTCCTGCAGGCATCTGGTTACCAGACAGCCCTCATCGGCAAGTGGCACTTGGTGAGCGAACCTACAGGTTTTGACCATTGGGACATCCTCATTGGTCAGGGCGAGTATTACAATCCCGTGTTCCACCATCAGGACGGTTCGAAGTCAGTGGAGCAGGGCTATTGCACCAACGTAATCACTGACAAGGCCATCAATTGGATGGAGCAGCGCGACAAGGACCGCCCCTTCATCCTCTTTGTGCACCACAAGGCATGCCACCGCAACTGGTTGCCCGAAATCAAATATCTGCGCGAGTATGAGGACCAGACCTTCGAGAAGCCTGCCAACTTCTGGGATACCTACGAGGGTCGTGTTGCTGCCCAGCAACAGGAAATGGCCATTGCCTCCAACCACGACATGGACCTTGCCTACGACACCAAGGCTTATCTGCCTGGCGATCAGACACGCCTGTCGGGTGCTTACGTAAATTATGTAGAGCGCCTTGAACCCGAACTGAAAAAGCAGTACTGGACCTTCTACGATAGTCTTTCTTGCGACTTCAAGCGCCAGAACCTCCAGGGCAAGGACCTTGTGGAGTGGAAGTATCAGCGCTACATGCGCGACTATGCCAAGGTGACACGCACTTTGGATGACAATGTGGGCCGACTGATGGAATATCTGCGTGAGAACGGTATGCTGGAGAATACCCTCGTGGTCTACACCTCCGACCAGGGTTTCTATATGGGCGAGCACGGTTGGTTCGACAAGCGCTTCATGTACGAGGAGAGCCTTTCCACACCTCTGCTCATGCGTTTGCCCGACGGCTACAAGCGTCGTGGCGATATTACCGACATGGTACAGAACATCGACTATGCTCCCACCTTCCTGGAAATGGCTGGAGTGAAGGTTCCTTCCGACATTCAGGGCAAGAGCCTCGTTCCCCTGCTCAAGGGCGAGAAGACCATCGGCAAGTGGCGCGATGCCATATATTACCATTTCCACGAGTATCCCGCCGAGCATGCCGTGAAGCGTCATTATGGTGTTCGTACCGAGCGCTACAAGCTGATACATTTCTATAACGACATAGACACCTGGGAACTCTACGACCTTCAGGAAGACCCCACCGAGATGAAGAACGTCTACGACGACCCTGCCTATGCCAAGGTGCGCAAGCAGATGCACAAGAAACTTGCACAGATGCAGAAGATGTATAAGGATCCCATTGAGGAGACTATAGCAAAGAAGTAAAGACCCACCCCCAACCCCTCCCTCTATGGAGGGGTGTATATACAACAGATATGGAGAAGAAAATCAATACAGATGCCTCCTCGGTACATTCTGCTCCCTCTCATAAAGGGGAGGGATGGGGAGGGGTCCGTAAACGCATCATTGTCCTCACCGGTGCAGGCATGAGTGCCGAGAGCGGAATCAGCACCTTCCGAGATAGTGGAGGTCTTTGGGAACAGTACAAAGTGGAAGATGTTGCCACGCCAGAGGGGTGGGCAAGGGATCCGGAACTTGTTACTGAGTTCTATAACCTGCGCCGCCAGCAGATGCTTGACGCACAACCATGCCTTGGACATAAGTTGCTGGCAGAGTTGGAGCGTTTCCACGATGTGCAGATTATCACACAGAATGTAGACGACCTGCACGAGCGTGCTGGTAGCACCAAAGTGATCCACCTGCATGGCGAGCTGATGAAGGTGACCAGTAGCGAGGCGCCCAACGCTCCCTCGCAAATCATCACCCTCACCCCCGACAATGCCGATGTGCAGTATGGTGATGAGGCTCCAGACGGAAGTCCTCTGCGCCCCTACATCGTATGGTTTGGCGAAGAAGTACCCAATATAGAAGTGGCGGCAGAACATTGCATGCAAGCCGATGTGCTGGTGGTCATTGGCACAAGTCTCAATGTCTATCCAGCCGCTGGTCTTACCCGTTGTGTACCGCATGGCACACCTATTTATCTCATCGACCCCAAACCAGTGCAATGGAACTCCTCCAGTACCTTCCGCCATTTGCAGATGGGTGCTTCCAAAGGCGTGGCACAATTTATGAAGGAGTTGTTGGAAGGGTAAGGATGGAAGCAGATTTGCGTATGAACTTTGATACCTCATGTGAGATAATATGATGATGCTAGGCAGACTTATAGCAATACTTCTTCTTGGTTTGAACCATTTTTCTTCTTATGCCTCAAATGAAAGCGAGGACTTCTCCATTGTGGGTGTATGGATGCTGAAAAGCGAACTTGACCCTGAAGGGCGTGAGTCCATATATGCCCAATATACCAGATGCAAAATATATGATGCCGATAGTACATATTACTCGGTGCAGCTTCATGCAGTTGGTGAAGACATGATGATTATTGCGCATGAGATGGGACGGTATCATCTGGATGATTCGGTATACATAGAGAACGGACGTGTGATGCCGTTTCAAGTGATTAACGACTCCACCTATATTCTCGAATTTCAGGGGTACAAAGAAACCATGGCGCGTTCCAATACAATGACGGAGGAGCGCAAGGAAGAGATACGCGAACTTGTCAGAAAATATCCGAATGACGGAGATACTCCGGTAAAGCATTTTGTACTATCTACGGGAGAGCGTAAGCTGAAGGATATTATAAGCACATACCACTACGTTTTTATAATATTGGTCCTTGTAGTTCTGCTCATTATTGCTATAGCCTTGAATATAGCATACCGCAAGCGTCTGGTTGAGCAGAGTCTCTCTGCTATCTTGGAAGAATTGGAATCTCGTCCTGCACCTGTGACCGACGCGATGAAACATGTGTCGGATAACTTTTTCATGTCTGACTATTATAATGCCATACGTCCGCGTTTAGAGGCAGGGGATAACCTGAGTGCAGAGGATTGGAGTGAAATGGAAAGTCAGTTGAATGCCGTCTACACAGGTTTCTCTCGTAAATTACGTTCGCTTCATCGTTTTTCGGAAGTGGAGTTTCAAGTCTGTATGCTCATAAAGTTGCGTATTTCTAATCGGGACATTGCAATGGTGGTAAACCGTGCTCCGGATAGTGTCTCTTCCATACGTAGCCGTTTGCATAAGAAGGTCCTGGGGCCGGATGGTGGAGCCAAGGAATGGGATGAGTTCGTTCTGTCTCTTTAAAATCAGTAATATGTAATAAGGATTGCTTTCGTGGGTGGAGGTAATCCTTATTTCATGTATAATAACGATTTAGAGCTATTGCAAGGTTGTTGCAAGCATGCCATGAGTTGATAGCAAGAACATTGCAAGGATACTTTTTAGTCGGCCATGTTAAAAGTCTGTATTTTTGCGCCATGAAACCAAGCGTCCTTTAATAGGCTTTCGTTATTAATAAAAACTTATAAGGAAAAACATGAAACGTATTCTAATTATTTTTTGTTTCTTGCCCTTGCTTATCCTTGTGGCATGTGCTCCCAAAGAGAATCGTACAATCTTGAATCCTGATTACCCCCAAAAGGATGAATATTCTCAGTTGGAAGTGACCAGAGTGGATTTGACTGATACAGCAACAGTGGTACATTTGCGTATCATTAGCTCTTATCAACCTTGGGGATTAGCCAAGGTGTGGCTTAGGTCTGAGGGTAAACAATATGCGTTTAGGTGCGGTAGGCGTATAAGTACTGATGGTGATGGAATCATTTACACGGAAGACAGGAAACTGCCTGTTCAGACACAAAATGGTACGGAAGAATGGTTAGTTCCAATGGAGGAGCCTTTTGTAGACGGAAAGATATATATGCGTACCAGTCAGGTGGATTCTTTGGTACTCTGTTTTGAACCGTTGCCTGAAACGGCAACATCGTTTGATTTCTCCAATGACATTCAGGGCATAAGCCTTATCAAATCTGCGGTTGTGGAAAACAAGGCAAGTGTTATTCCTATGCCAGATGTGACACCGGACAAGCTCTTTGAAAGTATTGTAGAGAGGTTCCCTGGCAAGGTTGTCTTTATTGACCTATGGGCAACATGGTGTGGCCCATGTGTACAGCTAATCAATGCGATGGGACCTGTCAAGGAGGAACTTAAGGATGAAGACGTGGTATTTGTATATCTTACCAACACAACCAGCCCTGAAGAGTTGTGGAAAAAGAAAATATCAGGCATGAAGGGATATCATCTGCGAATTGACAAGGAGTATTGGGACAGATTGCCTTCTATAGAGGAGCATAGTGGTATACCGCAGAGTTTTATATATGACAGGAATGGAATTTGTGTTTATCGTAGCATGGGGTTTGGTGAACATGTTGCCCAAGATTATAAGAATGAGATAAGGAAAGCTTTGAAAGACTAATCAAAGTTATTACTCAATTTAGTTGAAGAAGAACCTCTAATTTCAGAACACCTCAGTTTCATCGTAGTTTTAGTATATTGACATTGAGTTGGTACTGTAATTAAACATCTGGGGGCTAACCATTGCCAATTCTCGAATTAGGAATAAGACAATTGAATTCTTTATAATCATCTTTGTCATCATAGCCTTTCAGATAATGAGGCATAGAGGTTTCTGCTGAGATTAATATAAGATGGCCATAGTAACGGTAAACTTTTGTTGTCGTATCAACAGAACTTTGTTGATACGACAACAGGGCTTTGTTGATACGACAACAAAAAGCAATCGCTACAGGGCATGCACGAGGGTTTCTATGTCGGCATAGTTAACGCCTTACTTCTCGTGCACAAAATCATAGTTGGTGAGACCACATTCCTTGAGCATGACGGTGAGACGATTTATGTGCTCTTGGGGGACACCATGGCAAACGTTGATGCGTATATGGTGGTCCTTCCTGTAGGAAATGTCCTTCAACAGGTTCTTGATGTTATAGGATTTCTGAGTCCATGTAATGTATTCGTATTGCTTGTGGTCGAAGGTCTCCTTTATGCCTTGGCTTTGAAAGATGCTGACGCGGAACGGGGCGTCTTTGGGAGGTGTGCCAGTAAGGAGTATGGTCAGCTGAGGGTTGATGCTTCCATTGATGCCGGCAGGTATCTCAACGGGTTTGGTGATGAGGTTTATCACAACTGTTTCTCCCTCTTTACTCTGTTCTATCTTCTTAAGGGCAGAGGCAGGGAGATCGGGTACATTGTGAAGATTGAACTCCACTCCGTCAAGAAGCATCTTTGTTTTCTTGGCAGGAATTGTAAAGGGGTATTCTGACTTTGGTCTGTCTTCGACAAACGTTTTTCCCCAAGCTTCTATCCATGCTCCTTTTGTCCATGATATCCTGTAAAAATCTCCATACTTTTTCATGCTGGGATGTTTCTTCTGTTCATAGGTTAGAAACACTGCTTCAACCATGTGCTCCTCAAGCTTGTGATTAGCAGTGTTTTTCTCTTCTTCAAACTTGACTCTAACCGCCTTGCCTTGAATGGTATCGCTATTGCTCGGTATGGTGTAATCTTCCGTTTTTGGCTTGGCGAATGCAACAACGGCTATACCCATGAATAGTGGGAGGAATAGGCCCTTGAGCATGAGCAGGCCTGATGATTTTGTCTTTTTCATCATAATGATTCTGTCTTTTAGTGAACCGTGACTCAGGCTGTTTGTTACACTCTGCAGACGTGTGCCAAATGCCTTTATCACCAATAATTGTTGGTATCTCGTTGCATCGATGCCTAAATCCAGTACCGCCTTGTCTGCCTCATACTCGTGTACGGCTCTGAGGTCGCGTGCCAGCATCCATACGAGTGGGTTGAACCATTGTATGGTGCATACGGCCTCCAGCAGAAGTATGTCCCAGGAATGTCCCAGGCGGATGTGTGCCTGTTCGTGCGTGAGGATGGCCTGGCGGGAGTCCTCATAATCCTTGGCGCTAATCACAATGTAGCGAAAGAAACTATATGGTGCGAAGTTGCCTCCGCGTATGATTATGGTGTTATCATACTTGTCCTTTGTCTTTATGCCGTGCTGCGCATCGTGTCGGAAAGCCTGTATCTGCCTGAGAATGGAGAGTACATGCCATGCAACACCAAGTAAATAGATACAATAAGGAATTATGTGCCACGGAAATGTGGCATTGGAGGAGGGGATGTCCCTTTTTGTTATCTGTGTAGCAGAGGGATGCTGTACTTTCTCCGTCTCCTTGCTGGCTTGTGAGTATGTCTCAGGAATATTCTCCCAACCATCTGCAGAGAGTATGTCGGCAGGACGATATGCCCATTCTGGCATGAAGAGCGATTTGTCCATCCTCACCTGACAGGCAGGCAACAACAATGATGATACGAGTATGACAAGCAGCATGCCACGGTTGAATCTGTGGAAAGTTTCACGGCTCAAGAGCACGAAGAAGCACCCATAGAGCACAGATAGCAGTATTGCAGATTTCAGCAGAAAGTATATCATAAGCCAACATGTTGTATTTCATCGCCCGTTGTGATGAATGTCGTTTACCGGAGCAAGGGATTGTGTGTCCATGCTTTCAGTTGGATTCATTCTCACCATTTGCATGATTTCCATTAGTTCTTCATCTGTAATGTCCTCCGTACGGATAAGGAAAGAGAAAAGTTTCTTGGTAGAGTTCCCGAAGAGCGAGTCTTTCACGTCGTCCATTACATTTATGATATATTTCTCGCGTGTGAATACAGGAGAAAAGACGAAGCAACGTTTGCTTCCCTCTTTTTTGAAGTGCTCCACATAGCCCTTGGCTTCTATGATTTTCAGGAAGGTGGCAATGGTAGTGTATGCAGGACGAGGCTCAGGATAGCGCTCTATAATCTCGTGTATCGTAAGCGCCTCCGTGGCATCCCATAGCACGTTCATCACCTCCATTTCGGCTTTGGTCAGTGGGCGCAGGTCATGTCTCTTCTTCATATCCTTCATTGGTTTTGACACCGCAAATTTAGGCACTTCCTGTTTTTCGGGCGAGGAAAATAGGGAAAGCTCCAGAGGAAAACGCTGTTTTTTAACTTTTGTTATTAGTAATAAGCCGTGAATTCTTAGTAGTTAACGCTTGCTGCTCGTGCAGATTTCTTGAGAATCTGAAATAAAACATAGGAAATTTCCAGATAATCTTAGCCTTGACACAGATAATACTTTGCCCCGTCCCGTGGTAATGCAATGAAAAATGCCTATCTTTGCAAGCGTAATGGGAATAATAGAAGTACTTTTGATAGCCGTTGGCGTCAGTATGGATGCCTTTGCCGTATCTTTAGCCAAGGGTATCTCTGCTCATAGGGTAGGGTGGAGGCATGCTATTTTGGCTGGGTCGTGGTTTGGCGGTTTCCAGGCATTGATGCCATGCATAGGTTATTTTCTTGGTCTTGGCTTTGCCGCATTCATAGGCCAATGGGACCATTGGGTTGCATGGCTGCTGCTCACCTTGATAGGTGCCAATATGGTAAAGGAGTCATTTTCCAAGGACGAAGACGAAGTGTCTGGCGGCTGGGGATTCTGGCACATGCTCACCCTTGCCGTTGCTACCAGCATAGATGCCCTTGCCGTGGGTGTTTCCTTTGCCTTCCTTGAAATGTCGGTATGGATGCCTATTATTATAATAGGTATCACCACAATGCTGTTTTCCATCGCTGGTGTGCTCTTGGGCAAGAAGGCTGGAGAGCGTTTCAAGTCCAAGGCAGAACTCGTAGGCGGCCTTGTCCTTATAGCAATCGGCATCAAGATACTCTGGGAGCACACGATGTAGTATTCCTGCTTGACTTGTTTGGATAAAAAGAAGCGGAGATAACCTGTATGAAGTTATCTCCGCCGTTGTTTCTGAGCTGCTACCGAGAGTTGAACTCGGGACCTCATCCTTACCAAGGATGCGCTCTACCACTGAGCTATAGCAGCGAAATCGGGTGCAAAGGTATGCTTTTTTTGTGAAAGTTCCAAACCTTTTCCAGACTTTTTGTTGTCTTGTGGTTGCTTTTTTTGCCATGCATTGCGTGTGAGGGTATATTTTCATAACTTTACATGAGCATTTGCGCATTATGCGCGCATGCATGAATGCAGTCAAAAACAATAACCTAAATAAATAAAATCTAAAATGAAGAGACATTTTCTTAAAAACGGCCTCAAGCATTATGCCTTGGGCATGGCATTGATGGCATCCATGGCAGTAAATGCCGGTGATTTCACTCCCAAGAATCCCATGACCATGTGGTACGATGTACCCTCCACGGCAACGGGTGTGAAGAACGTGTGGATGGAGTACTCGCTGCCCATTGGCAACGGACAGTTGGGCGGAAGCCTGTTCGGCGGCGTCCACAAGGACGAGATCCAGTTCAACGAGAAAACCCTATGGACGGGCAAGACCAGCGACATGCAGGGCTATGGCGGTGGCTATGGCCAGTACAAGAACTTCGGTAGCATCTTCGTGGAAGACTTGAGTGGCGTGTTCCAACCAGGCAAGGACGGCGAGGTGCAGGACTATGTGCGCAGTCTTGACCTTATTGAGGGTGTTGGTAGCGTAAAGTTTACCAGCGGCAGGCATCACACCACTTATGAGCGTACATATCTGGTGAGCAATCCGGACAAGGTTATGGCAGTGAGATACACATCTGCTGGCCAAAAGACATTGCACCTGTTGTTCTCCTATGTGCCCGGCAAGGACATCAATGCAAGTCCTGTTACCTATGCCACCGATGCAGCAAGTCTGCCCTATGCCAATTTCAACGGACAACTGGAAACCGTAGCCTATAAGACAACCATGCGTGTTGTTCCAGTTGGTGGCGGACAGGTTCGTGCAACAGAGAAGGGTATTGAGGTGTCTGGTGCAAGAGAGGTGGTGATGTATATGGCTGCCGGCACCGACTTTGCTCCAAATACCAAGAGCCGTGTGTCTGGCATATCCATGCAGGACCTTGGCAAGGAGATGATGGCACGTGTAGATGCTGCATGCAAGAAGGGCTTCCCACATATTATGTCGGACCATATTGCCAACTTCAAGTCCTACACCGGCCGTGTTTCTCTCGACTTGAACGCCAGGAGCAGCCGTCCCACTAACGAACTGATTGACTACTACAGCACACTGAAGGACCTGGACAATCCCGAGGCTCGTTTCCTGGAGCAGCTGTACTTCCACTATGGCCGCTACTTGGCTATCTCCAGCAACCGCGAACTCATGGCTCCCAACAACCTGCAGGGTATATGGAACAACATGAGCAACGCTCCTTGGAACTCCGACATTCACACCAACATCAACATTCAGATGAACTACTGGCCCACTGAGCCTACCAACCTGAGCGACCTGCACATGCCTCTGCTTGACTATATCATCCAGAATGCCGGCGACGAGAACTGGCAGAAGGCCGCCAAGAAGTATGCTGGTGTGGAGAAGGGCTGGACCGTATTCACCGAGAGCAGTCTGTTTGGTGGCATGAGCATCTGGGGTACCAACTACTTCGTTGCCAATGCATGGTACTGCACACACTTGTGGCAGCACTATCGCTACACACTTGATAAGGCTTTCCTTGCCAAGGCTTTCCCCGCAATGTGGTCATGTGCCGAGTTCTGGTTCGAGCGCATGAAGGTGGCTAAGGATGGTACCTTCGAGGCTCCCGACGAGTATAGCGCTGAGCAGAATTCTCATCCCAAGGAGGACGGTACCGCACATGCCCAGCAGTTGATATACAATCTGCTCCTTTGCGTGGACGAGGCACAGAGCATCCTTGGAAGCAAGGTAACCGGTTTGAGCAAGGAGGACATTGCCAAGTTGAAGAACTATCTGGAGAAGACCGATAAGGGTCTTCACACCGAGGTATACGATGCTCGCACCGACAAGCACCGCGGTTGGGTGGACGGACGCAACGGCATTAACAAGGGCGATATCATCCTGCGCGAATGGAAGTACAGCCCCTACCACGTTAGCGACGATCCTGACCATCGCCACATGAGCCACTTGATGGCCCTCTATCCCTTGACACAGGTAGCACCTACAAGTCCCTATTTCCAACCTGCCGTTAACTCGCTGAAACTCCGTGGCGATGCTGCTACCGGTTGGTCAATGGGCTGGAAGGTAAATCTTTGGGCACGTGCTTTGGATGGTGACCATGCACACTTGATTCTGAAGAATGCCTTGCGTCATTCCACCGACTACGGCTTGAACCAGTATGCAGGTGGTGTCTACTACAACCTCTACGATGCACATGCACCCTTCCAGATTGACGGTAACTTCGGTTGCTGTGCCGGTATTGCTGAGATGCTTCTGCAGAGCCACACCGACACCTTGCAGCTCCTTCCCGCTATGCCTTCTACATGGGAGGCCGAGGGTCATGTACATGGTTTGAAGGCCGTGGGCAACTTCACCGTCGACCAGGATTGGAAGAACGGCAAGTTGACCAAGGTGAAGGTGCAAAGCCATGCTGGCCAGCCCCTCTATATCAAGTATCCTGGCATCGCAACCAAGACCGTGCGCAACTCTGCCGGCAAGAAGGTGAAGGCCAAGGCAAAGGACCAGAACACCATCATCATCAGCAAGACAAAGGCTGGAGAGTGCTATGAGATAGAACTATAGGAAGCAAGAGGAAGCAAGAGGAAGCAAGAGGACATAAGAGGAAGCAAGAGGACGCAATAGGAAGCAAGAGGACGCAAGAGTAAATCCTCTCCAATCCTACCATATCCTCTTCCATCCTCTCCCGTCCTCTCCCCTAAATTAAACAACAATTAACACTCAAATATTATGGAAAAGATTATCGGACTTATCGATGCGCCATTCACCCCTTTCTATGCAAATGGCGATGTGAACCTGGAACCCATTCCCGCATATGCCGCCATGTTGCAGAAGAACGGCATGAAGGGCGTATTTATCAACGGAAGCAGCGGTGAGGGCTACATGCTCACCGAGGAAGAGCGCATGCGCCTGGCAGAGGCTTGGGTAGAGGCAGCCAAGGCATTGCCTGGCGAGTTCAAGGTGATAGTACATGTTGGCTCATGCTGTGTTCGCAACTCTCGCATGCTGGCAGAGCACGCTCAGAAGATAGGTGCATGGGGCATTGGTGCTATGGCACCTCCATTCCCCAAGATTGGACGTATCGAGGAACTCGTTAAGTATTGCGAGGAGATTGCCGCCGGTGCTCCCGAGTTGCCCTTCTACTACTACCACATCCCTGCTTTCAACGGTGCATTCCTGCCCATGGTGAAGTTGCTGGAGGCTGTTGACGGACGTATTCCCAACTTTGCCGGTATCAAGTACACCTTTGAGAGTATCTACGAATACAACCAGTGCCGTCTGTATGCCGGCGGCAAGTTCGACATGCTTCACGGTCAGGACGAGACCATCCTGCCTTCACTGGCCATGGGCGGTGCACAGGGTGGCATTGGCGGTACCACCAACTACAACGGTGTGAACCTCGTGGGCATCATTGATGCATGGAACGAGGGCAATCTGGAAAAGGCACGCGAGTTGCAGAACTTCTCTCAGGAGGTTATCAACGTAATTTGCCATTTCCGTGGCAACATCGTGGGTGGCAAGCGTATCATGAAGCTCATTGGCCTTGACCTCGGTCCCAACCGCACACCGTTCCAGAACCTCACCCAGGAGGAGGAGAATGCTATGCGTGCCGAACTGGAGGCAATCAACTTCTTCGAGCGTTGCAACAAGTTCTAAGCATTTGTTCCCAATAAGATGAAGAAGTTACTGTTCTTATTATTTGTGCTCTGTCCCTTGCTATGCTTGGGACAGAACCGTGTTTCTGTTACTGCCACTCCTCCCATGCGAGATGCCGTCTCAGGTCATTATGCCGGATGGATAAAGGGGCAGTTATGGACTTGGGGCGGATGCAACTTTCCCGATGTGCCTTGTGCCGATGGCGGAGAGAAGAAATATTATCCTATTGCCTATGGCGCCAGTGTGCCAGTGCCCGGTGGTGTTGCCATATTGGGCGGAACGGATGGCCTCACCTCGTTCGACAAATGCGGTTTCTATAGCGCCAGCGACAGAAACTATACTGAGATAGCACCTCTGCCAAAGGGCTTGGACAACTTTGCCGCTACCTATCACGACGGTATGTTGTGGGTGGCAGGCGGCCAGTGCCAGGGTGTGCCCAACAAGGAAGTATACTCTCTTCCCTGGCCTGGTGATGCCAAGGAATGGACATTGGTTGCCACCTTGCCCGACGAGTGCCGTCTGCAGCCCTGCGTTGCGGTACAGGGTACTGCCAAGGGCAATTGCCTGTTCGTATTCGGCGGTTATCAGTCAAAGAATGATTCTTTAGGTCTTGCACCAGCAGTGCACACCGATGGTGTGTATATGTCCGTAGCAGAACTGAAGAAGGGTGGGGCAGACGCTTCCCTGTGGAAACGCACTTCGCCTACTTCTGTGTGGGTTGACAACACCCAGGATGGAGGTCGCGAACTTTGTCGCCAGGCCATTGTGGGAAGTACCAGCACGTCTATCGGATACAGTCATGTGGCTTTCTTCGGAGGTGTTGATTTTGAGATATTCCTCAGCGCCATACAGGGCCGTCAGGACAGCCTTTATCTGCGCCACGAACCCGAATGGTACCGTTTCCGCAAGGATGTGCTCACCTATCACACTATTACCGATGCATGGGGACTGCTCCCCGGTGACAGCCTGCTGGCAAGAGCCGGTGCATGCCTCACTCCCGAGGTGGGAGGAACCGGTTGGAGTTATAGCGGTGGTGAACTGATGCCTGGTGTGCGCAGTGCTGATGTGACACATGTGGAGGTGACCAACGAGAAGAACTTCGGCTGGCTCAACTGGACAGTGCTTGCCTTCTACCTCCTGGCTATGCTTGGTATGGGTTTCTACTTCATGCGCAAGGAAAGCGGTGCCGACGACTTTTTCAAGGGAGGCGGCCGCATTCCATGGTGGGCGGCTGGTATTAGCATCTATGCTACCATGCTTTCCGCTATCACCTACATGATCATCCCTGCCAAGGCATATACCACAGACTGGACTTATTATCCTATGCTTTGGATGATTCTGCTTATCAGTTTCCCTGTGATAAAGTACTATCTTCCCTATTTCCGCAAACTGAATGTAACCAGTGCCTACGAGGTGTTGGAGCAGCGCTTCAACCTGGCTACACGCCTGCTGGCGTCGTTCCTCTTCTGCGTGTTCATGATAGTGCGCATGGCCATGGTGCTTTATCTGCCCTCTTTGGCTTTGACGGCGGTAACAGGCATTGACATATACCTGTGCATCGTGCTCATGGGTCTTATCACCATCATCTATTGCACCATGGGCGGTGTGGAGGCCGTTATCTGGGGCGATGTGGTGCAGGGCCTTATTCTGGTGGGCGGTGCCATCTTTGCCGTCGTATATCTGGCGGTGAACACTGAAGGCGGTGTGATGGGATGCATAGACATCGCACTGGAGAACGACAAGCTGCGCCTCTTCGACTGGAGCAACTCCTGGTCGCAAGCCACGTGGTGGGTTATCATCATTGGCGGCTTGGCCAACAACCTCATCTCCTATACCTCCGACCAGACGGTTATTCAGCGTTTCATGACTACTCCCGACGAAAAGTCTGCCGGTCGTGGTATCCTGGTGAATGGTCTTATGAGCGTGTTCGTGTCTGTGGCATTCTATATGATAGGTACGGGTCTCTATACGTTCTACAAGACTCATCCCACCGAGTTGGACGTAACTATGGGTCAGTCGGATGCCATCTTCCCCTTCTTCATGATGAGCCAGATGCCTGCCGGTGTTGCCGGTGCACTCATTGCGGCTATCTTTGCCGCAACCATGAGCACGATTTCCAGCAATATCAACAGTGTGTCTACGGCCTTCTCCATCGACTTTTGGAAACGCTTCCGTCCCAGTACCACCGACCATCAGTTGTTGGGTGTGGCACGTTGGAGTTCCATGCTCAGCGGTTTGATAGGCTTGGTTCTAGCACTCTTCATGGCAACATGGAACGTTCAGTCCTTCCTCGACTTCTTCAATAGCGCCTTGGGCTTGCTCACCAGCGGTTTGGGCGGACTCTTCTTCATGGCGGTGTTCATGAAGCGTGTCAAGGGCTATGCTGCACTCATTGGCTTCGTTGCCGGTGAGGCAGTGGTATTCTGGATGAGCGAATGCACCGATGCCAACCTCTTCCTGTTCGGTGCCACGGGTATCGTAGTGAGCGTGGTGGTGGCATGGATTCTCTCGTTGGGTTCCTATGTGAAGAGCTGTAAATAAAGTTTAATATTCGGTAGTGCCTATGGATTGGCTATAGGCACTACCAACTTAAAAACAATAGTATTACGATATGATAGATTTCAAGCAACTTGCCCAGCAGTACAAGTCTGAGCTTCTGGACAGAGTGATGCCCTTCTGGATGGAGAAGAGCATAGATAAGGAGTTTGGCGGATACTTCACTTGCCTGGAACGCGACGGCGAGGTGTTCGATACCGACAAGTTTATCTGGCTTCAGGGCCGCGAGGTGTGGATGCTGTCCACATTATATAATAAGGTAGAGAAGCGTCAGGAGTGGTTGGATGCAGCCATCCAGGGTGCTGAGTTCCTGAAGAAGTATGGTCACGATGGCAACCTCAACTGGTACTTCGCTCTTGACCGCGAGGGAAATCCCCTGGTGGAGCCATACAACATCTTCTCTTACACCTTTGCCGTAATAGCCTTCGGACAATTGTCCATTGCTACCGGCAATCAGGAGTATGCCGACATTGCCAAGAAGACCTTCGACATCGTCCTCTCCAAGGTGGACAACCCCAAGGGCCGTTGGTCAAAGGCTGCTCCCGGTGCCCGTTCGCTGAAGAGTTTCGCCTTGCCCATGATCCTCTGCAACGTGGCATTGGAGATAGAGTCTCTCCTCGACAAGGACTTCCTCGACAAGACCATTGAGACCTGTGTGCACGAGGTGATGGATGTCTTCTATCGTCCTGAACTTGGCTTGATTGTAGAGCACCTTGGCACAAACAACGAGATGGTGGATTGCATGGACGGCCGTCTGTTGAATCCCGGTCATGCCATCGAGGCCATGTGGTTCATCATGGACCTTGGCAAGCGTCTGGGCGACCAGGCTCTCATCGAGAAGGCTGTTAAGATTGCCCTTGCC
>JAZRII010000040.1:0-4777 GCA_045645225.1 Bacteroidaceae bacterium
ACCTGCTTGCCGTTGAGCACCACCAGCGCCTTCCAGTTGATGCCGTCGAAGTTGAGCAGTATGCGTCTGCCCTTCATCTTTGAGGGAACCTGGAACGTGCGCTTGTAGAGGAAGTCGCGGTTGAAGAACGACTCGGATATCATGGCCAGGTTGTCGTCGAAGTTGGGGTCGGGCAAGGCACCGGCATTGTAGTAGCTGGAGAGCACGGTGGCAGGCACGGTGGCAACAATCTCGGGACCTACGGGCACGTCCTTCGGTGTGGGACCGCTGATGGGGCATACTGTCCAGTTACCGCCATTGAGCATGTACTTGCCGTTGTTCCATCCCTGTTCGGCATGTGCCACGGCATGGACACCGCCACGGCCGTAGACCTCCATCTCGCTGAGGCAAGAGGCATCGGTGTTGCTCACGCGGACATAGCGTGCAGAAGTCTTGTGCTTAACCACCTGCACCTTGCCATCGCTCTGCTTGCTGTTTGCAGGCACAGCAAGGGGTTTCCAGTTCTTGGCATCGTCCGAGATTTCGAGAATGCCCTTGCTGCCCTCGTCCAGCCAGTGCAGGCGCACCTCCTCGATATTTGCCACGGTGCCGAGGTCGACATAAGCCCAATCGGTCTTCTCTGCCTTCCACACGCTGGTGAAGCGCTGTGCAGGGAAGATGGTGCGTACGGCCTTGCCCTTGCGCATGAAGGTAACCTCCTTGATGGACCAGTAGAAGGCATTGTTCTGGCGGAAGGTGAGTTCAATGGAGTTGAATTTGCGCTTTCCCTTCAGTTTGAAGGTCTCCCTGAGTTCGCGTGCCATGGCGGTGGCCTCCTCGGTCTGCTTGTTGGGGTCGTTGATAACCTTTCTTCTGCGAGGACGTCCAGGCAGGGTGTCGCTCTTGATTGTATAGGTATATAACTTGGCACCCATCACATCGCACTGCATGGAGTATTGCTCGAAGGGCTTGTCCTGGTCGTATGCCACGAAGCCCTCCACCACTATTTCATCGGCCTCGATGTCCATATTGGACCAGCGGTAGGTCAGTGTGGCAGTGCTACCCTCAACCGGTATCCTGGACCACTCGCTATTGTTGATGGTCAGTTTGCGCTCGTTGTGAGGCAGAGGCTTGCCGTTGGCCAGCACCTCCAGGAAGGCAGGCTGGCTGGTGGCCACTACGCCATCGGAGAGTAACTGGGCGGTGAGGTTGAGGTCGTGCGCCCCCGACTGGTACACGGCACGGTGCAGGGCCAGGTTGCGGTAGGCGGTGTCCTTCTCCATCTCGGGACCGAAGAACTCCAGTGGATTACCAGGATATACACCTATGCCACGGCTGTTCTCCTGTGCCATAGAGGGCATGGTGCCAGAAAGAATAAGGGAGGACAATACCAGTCCCCTTTTCATAAGATTCCTGAACTTTGAATTGCTGCTATGTCTCATGATATTATGATGAATATTTATTTTTGCCTTTGCGTTCTCTGTCGCGCGTAGCCTGCGACTACTCCAGCGACAGCGTAGTTTGCTTTGGAGTTCTGCGTCCTTTGCGTCCTTTGCGTGAGATAATATAGATAAGAGCGATTTGTTTTTCACGCAGAGGCCGCAAAGAGCACAAAGATTTTTCCCATCCGTGTTCACGCTTGCGCTGGAGGAGTCGCAAACTTCGTTACGACAAAGTGCGCAAAGCGGTGAACAGTTTGTTTTGGCTGGGGAGGGGTCCGTCCCTTTCCGTCCCTCAAAACATCCCCTGTATTCGCTTTATTCCTGCTACGAGGGTGTCCACCTCATCCAGGGTGTTGTAAAGGCCAAACGAGGCACGGCAGGTGCCTTCTACGCCCAGTCGGCGCATGAGCGGTTCGGCACAATGATGGCCAGTGCGCACGGCTATGCCGAGGCGGTCGAGCAGTGTGCCCATGTCCAGATGGTGGATGTAGGGAGTATCCTTGTCGGCGCCAAGAGGTTTCACCTCGAAGGAAATGACGGCATCGTGCTCGCTGATATGCTCGCCAAGGGGACCGAAGATGTGCATGCCCTCGATCTCCTGCATCTTCTCTATGGCATAGCGTGTGAGGCTGCGTTCATGCTCCTCTATCTTGTCCATACCTATGGCAGAGAGATAGTCGAGAGCCTTGGCAAGGCCGGTGGAGGCAACATAGTCGGGCGTGCCAGCCTCGAACTTGTAGGGAAGGTCGTTGAAGGTGGTCTTCTCGAACGATACGGTCTTTATCATGTCGCCACCGCCCATGTAGGGTGGCATCTTCTCGAGCCATTTCTCCTTGCCGTAGAGCACGCCTATGCCGGTGGGGCCATAGGTCTTGTGGCCGGAGAAGGCGAAGAAGTCGCAATCCAGTTCGCTGACATTCACGGCAAAGTGCGGTGTGCTTTGTGCACCATCGATGAGAACAGGCACATCGTGCTCGTGGGCTATGCGGATGATGTCCTTGACGGGGTTGATGGTACCCATGACATTGCTCACATGGGTGACGGAAACCAGTCGGGTGCGCTCGTTGAAAAGACGCTCGTATTCGTCCATGCACAGGCGGCCGTCGTCGGTCATGGGAATCACCCTGATCCTGATGCCGCATCGGGCTTGTGCCAGTTGCCATGAAACGATGTTGGAGTGGTGCTCCATCTGGCTGAGGATAACCTCGTCGCCCTCCTTCATGAAAGCCTGGGTGAAGCACGATGCCACCAGGTTGATACTCTCTGTGGTGCCTCGGGTGAAGATTATTTCCGAGGTCTTGGCGGCACCGATGAACTGGCGCACCGTCTCGCGGCTTGCCTCGTGCAGGTCGGTGGCGGCTTGCGAAAGGAAGTGCACGCCACGGTGCACGTTGGCATTCACGTTGTAGTATTCGTGGCTCATGGCCTCGACGACACAGCGCGGTTTCTGCGTCGTGGCACCATTGTCCAAATACACCAGCGGATACTTGCCGTATATGGTTTTCTCGAGTATGGGAAAGTCTTGTCGGTACATGGTATTTAATAGCCCACCTGCCCAGCGGACCCTCCCCCCTGCCCAGTCCTCGCGTCGCAATGGGGATTGCTCCCCTCATGGAGCACAGATTGACATTCAGTCAATCCTCCAGGGACTCCATTCGCCACAAGGGAGGGGAGTGTATAGTACTGGGGATTGAGGGTTTTATTAAAGGTTAATATTCATTGTCGGTTGTAACTACTCCCTCCCATAGAGGGGAGGGATGGGGAGGGGTCTTTTTTTAGCAAAGTTTACACCCCTCGCACTTGCTCAGTTCGCCACGCAGGCGCTTGTCCACGATGAGGTGAAGGCGGTCGCGAAGAGCCTCCAGGGGGATGTTCTCTATAACCTCGGTGATGAAGGCCGACTTGAGCAGCAGACGAGCCTCGCTGAGCGATATGCCACGCTGACGCATATAGAACAATGCCTGGTCGTTCATCTGTCCCACGGTACTTCCGTGCGAGCACTTCACATCGTCGGCATAAATCTCCAGCATGGGCTGGGTGTACATGCGTGCCTGGCGTGTGGAGCAGAGGTTGGCATTGTTCATGGTGGAGGATGTCTTCTGTGCGTCCTTGTCCACGAGAATCATTCCCGCAAAGGCACCCACGGCACTATCGTCGAGGACGTATTTGTATAGTTCCCTCGACTGGCAATGGGGCACCATGTGCTCTATCAGGGTGTTGTTGTCCACACGCTGCATCTTGTCGGCAATGACACAACCGTTCAGTATGGCCTCGGAATTCTCTCCTGCCATCTGTACACGGCATGCATTGCGCGTGTGGCCGTTGAAGAGAGTGAGCACGGTGTGGCGCACGGAGCAGTCCCTGCCCTCCCGTATGAACACGTTGCTATATCGCGTGCACATCAGGTTGGTCTCCTCTATCTCGTAGAGATTAAGGCGGCTATTGTCGGCACAATATGCCTCGATTACCTGGTTGGTGAGGAACTGCTGCTGGTCCACGGCATGGTCGGTGATGATGATGTCGGCCTGTGCGCCCTCTTCCATGACGATGAGCACACGGCGGTTTACCATGGTGTCCTGCTTGCCCTTGAGCACGTTGTTTATCTGAATGGGGTGCTTGGCACGGGTGTTGCGGGGAACATGGATGAGCAGCGCGTCCACGGCAAGCATGGTGTTCAGTGCCACTACGGCATCACCGTTGTCTGCTATATTGTTGTAATAGGGTGCAAGGTCGATGTCTGCCTCCTTGACGGAACGGCAGAACTCCGTACGCTCGGTGGCGATGGGCGACAATTGTATGCCATAGTCGGGAGCAAAGTCCTGCGCCACGTCGGTATACTTGTATCGTTCTACCTTCTTGGAGGGGAACCCCTGCTCGGAGAAGATGCGCAAGGCCTCTTCCCTGTGGGCGTTCATCACGGGGCATGAACGTTGCGCTATGGTGTCCCTTACCTCGGTGTAGAACTCTATGTATTGGTTGTTCTTCATTTGCAAAGCATTTACTGGGCAACATAGTCGGCAAAGCCCTTGCCGTCAATCTCCAGGGCCAGTTCTGGACCTCCTGTCTTGATAATCTTGCCATCGATGAGGATATGCACTACATCGGGCTTGAGGTAGTCGAGAAGGCGCTGGTAGTGGGTGATGACTATGGCGCTGGTTTCGGGCTTGCGGAGCTTGTTGAAACCCTCTGCCACGATGCGCAGGGCATCCACGTCCAGGCCCGAGTCGGTCTCGTCCAGGATGCAGAAGGTGGGCTCGAGCATGGCCATCTGGAAGATCTCGTTGCGCTTCTTCTCGCCACCAGAGAAACCTTCGTTGACGGAACGGCTGGTGAGCTTGTTGTCCAGTTCCACTATC
>JAZRII010000041.1:0-5504 GCA_045645225.1 Bacteroidaceae bacterium
GCCCATGTGAAGGTGGCAGAGGAAAGGGTAAAGCCCTATGCCGTGCAGAGGGTGTGCCTGGACTTTGAAATCTGAAAACGGAAAGGTGAAAACGGAAAACTAATTCAAACGGAAAGGTGAAAACGAAAAACTCACCGCTCATCCGCTCACCTCTCAGTTTTCAGTTTTCCGTTTTCCGTTCATAAAGCCTATGCCATACACATACGAATACCCACGACCTGCCGTAACGGCGGATTGCATTGTCATCACCCGAGAGGAACGCCCTCGTGTGCTCCTTATACAGCGCGGTGGCGAGCCATTCCGTGGACATTGGGCTTTGCCCGGTGGATTTATGGATATGGACGAGACGGCACAGGAGTGTGCCATGCGCGAACTGACAGAGGAGACAGGCCTCACGGTGACGAAAACTTATCAAGTAGGTGCATACAGCCGTGTTGACCGCGATCCGCGAGGACGCACCGTAGGCATAGCATATCTGGCCATAATAGAAAGTCCCATGCCCGTGCAGGGATCGGACGATGCCGCAAAGGCTGAATGGTGGTATGTGGACAACCTGCCGACTCTGGCCTTTGACCATGCCGATATGATGAGGGACGCCATGCGTCTGTACAAATCCATAGTTTCACAAAACTGACCAGACACGAAGCACACCGATGAGCAGCAACCCCGAACTTGACCTTGCGCGTCGCATCGTAGAGAACACCGGCACACACCTTTTCCTTACGGGCAAGGCGGGTACTGGCAAGACGACCTTTTTGAAGGACCTCAAGAAGCGTTCGCCAAAGCGTATGGTGGTGACTGCCCCAACGGGTATTGCCGCCATCAATGCCGGTGGCATGACCCTGCATTCGTTCTTCCAGCTGCCTCTTGCTCCCTATGTGCCCGACTCTACCTTCCGTACCGAGAAGGATGTACACCGCTACAAGTTCAGCAAGGAGAAGAAGAGGTTGATACGCAGTCTCGACTTGCTTGTCATTGACGAGATAAGTATGGTACGTGCCGACATACTGGATGCCGTGGATGCCGTACTGAGGCGCTTCCGTCAGCCACACCTGCCCTTCGGAGGAGTGCAGTTGCTCATGATTGGCGACCTGCAACAACTGGCGCCGGTGGTGAAGCCAGAGGAGTGGGATATGCTCTCGCAATACTACGACACGCCGTTCTTCTTCAGCAGCAGGGCTTTGAGCGAGACGCACTATGCCACCGTGGAACTGAAGCAGACCTACCGCCAGACGGACGAGCACTTCCTGGCATTGCTCAACAACATACGCACCAACAGGGCCGATGCCGCCACACTTGAGCAACTGAACAGGCGCTACATACCAGAATTCACTCCTCCTGCCTCGCCCCGTTACATACGACTCACTACCCACAACGTACTGGCACAGAGCATAAACGACAGGGAACTGGACAAACTGGGCACGCCCACCTTTACCTACCGTGCAAAGATAACGGGCAACTTCCCCGAGTACAACTATCCCACCGAGGAGACACTGACCCTGAAGGAGGGTGCGCAGGTGATGTTCATCAAGAACGACCACTCTGGCGAGAGACGCTACTTCAACGGCATGATTGGCGAGATAGTCAGCATTGACCAGGATGGATTCGTTGTGCAGAGCCAGGACTTCAACGGCGAAATCAGGGTGGTGCGCGAGCAATGGGACAATACCCGGTACACGCTAAACGAGCAGACGATGGAGATAAACGAGGAGGTGGAAGGCAGTTTCGAGCAGTTCCCCGTGCGCCTGGCATGGGCAATAACCATACACAAGAGCCAGGGCCTCACCTTCAGCCATGCCATCATAGATGCACGCGATTCCTTTGCACACGGACAGGTGTACGTGGCTCTGAGCCGATGCCGCACACTGGAGGGCATGGTGTTGAGTTCGCCATTGAGTGCCGGTGCTATTATCTGCGACACGACGGTAAACAACTTTAATGCCGCTATGGCACAGCGCACACCAGGTGCAACGGCAATCGACACTTGGGAGAAACGCTACTACCACCAGTTGGTGCAAGAACTTTTCAGTTTTGACACGCTCCTTGAGCACTACAACTGCATGCACCGCCTCGTGGCAGAACATTTCCGCTCTCTCTTTCCGCAATTGCTCGAGCAGTTCAATCTTCATGCGCAAAGCATACAAAAGAAGTTGTGCGACATTGCCGCACGCTTTGGCACACAATACACACGCATCATCTCCGAACAGGCCGACTATGCTTCGTCCGACATGTTGAAAGAGCGCATACACAATGCCACCAAGTATTTCCTGGACGAGTTCTCCCCCATCTGCCAATGGGCGGAAGAACTCTCCATACCAACCGACAACAAGGAACTGAAGAAGCGAATCGCCGACTACACGGAAAAACTCGTACAATGCTGCACTCAGAAAAGGAAACTCCTGGAATTCGTGCACGAGGAAGGATTCGAGGTCTGTGCATATCTGCACAAAAAAGCCATCATCGGTCTGGAGACAGAGAGTGAGACAGATACCACGGCCGCATCCAAGAGCCGCAGGAAGAAACAAGCCGAGCCAACCCTGCAAGTGCCATCGGACATAGCCTTGCCAGAACTCTATAAAAGCATCGTCTCATGGAGGCAGAAGAAGGCTCAGGAACTGGGTATCCCTGCCTATTGCGTGCTTCAGCAAAAGGCACTCCTGGGCATAGTGCACTTCCTGCCCGACAATCCCAAGTCCCTGCTCAAAATACCATACATGGGCAAAGCCTCGGTAGAGAAGTATGGCAAGGACCTGCTGGAAATCATCACCGCATACATGAAAGAGAATGACCTGAACAGCAAGATATAAACGGAAAGGTGAACCAAAGGTCGACGCCCAGAGGGGCTGAAGTCAAATCTGCGAGTAAGCGAGAGCATATTATGGTAGGGACGCTGCGTGCAGCGTCCGAGAACGATAAACAAGCGGACGCTGCCGCAGCGTCCCTACATTACCGAGCGTGAGCAGATTCGACGAACCAAAGGTCGACGTTAAGTCAAGTCAAACGGAAAACGGAAAACTCTTCGTTAAACTTTCAACGTTAAACTCTCCCCCCCATACATTACTATGCAAGAAATAATAAAACTCATAGCACAGGCCCTTGGCATAGGTGCACGACAGATAGAACAGACACTTGGCCTCCTGGACGGCGGTGCCACCATTCCCTTCATTGCCCGCTACCGCAAGGAGGCCACGGGTGGCTTGGACGAGGTGCAGATAGCCGAGGTGGCGCGTCAGAACGAGAAGTTCAAGGAACTCATCCACCGCAAGGAGTATATCCTGCAAACCATCGAGGAACAGGGCAAACTGACCAACGAACTGAAGGAAAGAATCAGCACCTGTTGGGATGCCACCGTGCTGGAGGACATATACCTGCCCTATAAGCCCAAGCGCAAGACTCGTGCCGAGGTGGCTCGCAAGCGTGGCCTTGAACCCTTGGCAGATGCCATACTGCACCGTCCCAATGGCGATCCGGAGCAATATGCCAAGGCGTACATCACGGAGGAGGTTCCCTCTGTGGCAGATGCTCTGCAGGGTGCAAGGGACATACTGGCCGAACGCATGAACGAGGACGAGCGTGTGCGCAATACCCTGCGCCGTAGTTTCGAACTCACCGCCGTAATATCCTCCAAGGTAATAAAGAGCAAACAGGAGGAGGCACAGAACTCCCGTACGTATTTCGACTTCTCCGAACCCTTGAAGCGTTGCACCAGCCATCGCCTTCTGGCCATACGCCGTGGCGAGAGCGAGGGGTTCCTGCGTGTGGACATCAGTCCTCGCGACGAGGAGGATTGCATCGAACGCCTGCTTCGCGGTTTTCCCACTCGTGGCAAGTGTGGCGAACAGATTGTCATGGCCATGCAGGATGCCTACAAGCGCTTGCTCAAGCCTTCCATAGAAACGGAGTTCGCAACGGCATCAAAGAAACTTGCCGACGAGGAGGCCATCCGTGTGTTTGCCACCAACCTGAGCCAACTTCTCCTTGCCGCTCCTCTCGGGCAGAAGCGCATCATGGGCATCGACCCAGGGTTCCGCACAGGTTGCAAGGTGGTGTGCCTCGACCAGCAGGGCAATCTCCTGCACAACGAGACCATCTTCCCCCACCCTCCACGTGGCGAGCGCATGGAGGCGCTGGACACCTTGGAGCGACTCTTGGACAAGTACAAAATCGAGGCGGTGGCCATAGGCAATGGCACGGCTGGACGCGAAACCGAGGACCTTGTCAGGATGCTTCATTGTCCCGGCCTTTCTGTCTTTCTCATCAGCGAGGATGGTGCCTCTGTCTACTCTGCCTCAAAGATAGCACGCGAGGAGTTCCCCGACCACGATGTCACCGTGCGCGGTGCCGTGAGCATCGGGCGTCGCCTTGCCGACCCTTTGGCAGAACTTGTAAAGATAGATGCCAAGTCCATCGGTGTGGGACAATACCAGCACGATGTTGACCAGACGGAACTTAAGCATGCCCTGGACCTCACCGTAGAGCGTTGCGTGAACACCGTGGGCGTGAACCTCAATACGGCCAGCAAGCACCTGCTCACCTATGTCTCCGGTCTCGGTCCTGCCCTGGCACAGAACATAGTCACATATCGTGCGGAGAATGGTCCCTTTGCCTCACGTCAGGAGTTGCAACGCGTGCCTCGCCTCGGTGCCAAGGCCTTTGAGCAATGTGCCGGTTTCCTGCGCATAGCAGATGGCAAGAATCCCCTGGACAATACCGCCGTACACCCCGAGCGCTACGAACTGGTGCGCCGCATGGCAAAGGATAGAGGATGTACGGTAGAGGAACTAATCTCCTCGGCAGAGAAACGCAAGGCCATCGACCTCCAGCGCTATTGCTCCGACACCGTGGGCATGCCCACCCTTACCGACATCATGCAGGAACTTAGCAAACCCGGTCGCGACCCTCGTGGCGAGAACGAGGAGTTCTCCTTCGACTCCACCCTTCGCACCATCGACGACCTGCAGGAAGGCATGATTCTCAATGGCATCGTTTCCAACATCACCAACTTCGGCTGCTTCGTCGACCTCGGCATCAAGGTGAAGGGTCTTGTACACGTCTCCCAACTTGCCGACAAGTTCGTCAGCGACCCCATGACCGTGGTGCATCTTCAGCAAAAGGTTAAGGTCAAGGTAATAGAAATCGACTACACCCGCAACCGCATAGCCCTCAGCATGAAAGGGGTAGAACAGACAAAGCAAAGAACATAAAACAATAAGGATGCACTACTAAATACAAAGGAATCCAGTCTGTTTAGGATGCTTAAATTTCTGGTGCATACCTTAAACCCTTTTCGCACTATTCGCCTCCGCTCATCCGCTCACCGTTAAACACTCTAAACACTAAACACTAAACTCTCCCCGTTAAACGCAAAGAAGTCCCTTGGAACAATCTCCAAAGGACTTCTCTCATCTAAAAACGGCGGCTACCTACTCTCCCACGGGTGTGCAGTACCATCGGCGCGGACGGGCTTAACTTCTCTGTTCGGAATGGGAAGAGGTGGAACCCCG
>JAZRII010000042.1:0-32632 GCA_045645225.1 Bacteroidaceae bacterium
GGCCATACTTGCCCCAAGGTAATTATACGGCCCATTACTATTTTGTTATAGACGGTGCTGCCAAGAAGATCAGCAGCAGAGACTTTACCGTAGGCCAGCCACAGATTGAGGTCAGCGCAGGCGGTTACTCTTCTTATACCAGGTATCTTGATGGCGACATAGCTGCAGCCAATGCGTGCAACAACAAGACCATTTATGAACCTACTGTAAGGATGCATGTTAGTGAAAACTTGCTACTTAACTCAAGATATAACTATACATTTAATTTTGTTTTTGAAGGAAGTACAACACCTGTTGATCGTGGCAGGAACAGCTTTAGAAATGTTAATATTGAAAAGCTTGAACCACGTAGCAAATCCTATGAGGTAGTTGCCAGTGCTTCATTTGATGGAGCCGTGGCAGAAGCAAGGCATAGGGTTTACATCACAGGCATTCCTTTCCACTTTGAACCGCCAACAACAGCAGAATGGGAAACTGTTAACGAGGTAAAAGATGAGGATGGTTATGCTTTATTGGGTAATTTCGCATGGACAACGAACCAAAAAATGATATACAAGGTGTATGTGCCAGTTGGAACATCGTTGACATTGGATTATAGTTTTGAGACCTGTGTAGTATGGGCTTCCACAAACACAACCACAATATCTTCTCAAAATGTTGTGTGGGTACAGGAAACAGTCAAGGCTGGTGTCTTGGAAACAGAAAAAAAGGTTAGCAAGGCAGGTTCTCTGGATATTTCAACTGATACAGACGTTATATCTTCTGTAATATGTACCAATGCCTATGCTGCAGAAGAAAGTTATACCAAATTGTTTAAAATTGGTATGAAATATAGGAAATAATGATATAATAAGAGATGAAGTACAATTATATATATATATGTATATTATTGCTTGGTTTTGTTTCGTGTACCAATGATACCGAGCACCCCGTTCTGCAATCAGGAGAAAGCTCATTGTGTCTTGTCACAAGGGCAGGCGCCTCTTCAGAATCAGATGATTTAGCATTAAAGGTTTATGATTCAGAGGGGCGTTTGTACAAGCACTATGAAGCAGGCACAATACCTAAAAAGATAGTATTGGAGCCTGGCATTTTTACGATTGCAGTCTATACAGATAACCAGGAAACCTGGCACTTGGCTAATGGAGGCAAGGGTGAGGCGTGTTATTATGTCGAAAAGCAGATTCTGATGAATTTTGACGAGATTGCACGTGATACTGTTACAGTTCCAATGACAAACTATGCAGTATCCCTCAAGTTGCCAGAGTATTTCCATGACCTGTTCACTAGTCACGCATTTACATTAATAAGCGGTGACAGAAATGCAACTATACAAGAGGGTGAAATGGCATATTTCGCTCCTTCAGATGGTGGTTTTGCATACTCCCTCCAGGCAACAAACACCGATGGCGTAACCCATTCCCATTCTGCGTATCTATATACTGATATTCAAAGTGGTAAGCTCTATGTCGTAAAATATGCCTATGCTCTTGACTCTAATACCGGTGGTGTTGATATAGAGATAAAGGACGATATGCAGATGGAGGATACTGATGTGGAAATATAATCAGACGATGATGAAACAATTATATAAAACAATAGTAGCTCAGAGCAACAAGATTTTCTTCATGGGATGTCTTGTTGCAACGGCAATGCTTTCTTCGTGCACTGCAGACGAAGATTTTATTGAAGAAAGTAATCTTGGCAAGGTTGTTTTTTCTCTTGAGAGCAATTCCACAACTCGTGCCACTACTACAACTTTGTCTAAAGAAGAGGCTGGGGAGTTTTGGATTACTATCTTTAAAGGAAGTGATGTCTCTAAGGTAAAGACACAATTAAAGGATCTTGACAATAAGTTGTCTGCCGGTAACGGCTATACTGCTACCGCCGAGAATTGTGACGAGTCGACCGCCCTCTCGGCAAACGAAGGCTGGGGACAGCGTCGTTTCTACGGTGTGTCAGATCTTTTCTCAATTAAGATAGGAGAGGTGACCAAGGTAGGTATACCTTGTTCTGTTGCCAATACCGGTGTAGAGGTTGTTTTTGATGAAAGTGTCCCCAATTATTTTACCACTTCATACAAGGTAACCGTTACCGATAGTAATCGCTCAATGATCTTTGACTCTTCTACGGGTGGAAGCACTGTTTCTGGCGAAACAAACTATGGTAAAACTGGCTATTTTAATGTATCAGACGATGGAACATATACTGTCAGCTATACCATTGAGGCATATCGCGATAATATGCGTTTGATCAGGACACGTAGCGTAACCCTGAAGAAAGCAACAATAAGTCGTTTGCATATGACGTTTGTGCCTGGTGCTTATGAGTTGAACGTCAATGTTTATAACGAGGATATGTTTGTAGAGCAAGGCATAGAGATTACCGACAAGGATGTTGTCCAGGACGATGGCTCTGCCGATTTGGATAGCAGTCACGATGGGTTTGAAGATTCTGATGCCGATGTTGACATCAACGATTATAACCAAATGTAGTACCCACGTTTTTGTTTTAATATGAATAAAGAATTTATATATAAAGTATCATCGCTGCTGTGTGCATGTCTCTCTTTTGTGGCATGCAGTCAGGTTGAAGATGTAGATTACGAGGTAGGCACTCTTCAACCATTGGTTATCAGTGCCATCCCCGTGGAGACACGTACCATGCTTGCCGATGACGGTAAAACTATACACTGGCAAGCGGATGACGAGATTGCAGTTTACGATTATAATGCCCCCAAACATAGGTTTGCTCTGGAGTCTTTTGATAAGAGCAAGGCACGCTTCTTGGGTAAGATAACTGCAAGGAGAGACTATTTCCTTGCCCTCTATCCCTATGCCCTTGGTGCGGACAATCTTACTGATGCAGATGCAATTACTGTCCAATTGCCTACACAACAGACTGCTCAGGCAAATACATTTGCCTCGGGCTTGAATATCTCTGTGGGTAAGGGTGCAAGAAATGTAGATGGTAGCCCATCGGTGCTTACCTTCTATAATGTATGTCAGTTGCTAAAGTTCGAGGTTCCCGAATATGTGGCAGGCAAAATCTCAGAGATTCGTTTCTCGGCCAACACCCCAGTTGCAGGTACTATGCAGGTAGATTGTACCGCCGATATACCATCTGTTACTATTTCTGCGGAAAGTAGTCGCGAAATTACAATACTGCCTCCATCACAGGCAACCACCTTTGCTGCAGGAACTTATTATATCGTTTCTGCCCCAGTGCAGATGGCTGGTTTTACCATGAGCTTTATTTGTGATGGCGCAACATATAGTCTTGGTAGTAGCAGCATTTTTGGGGGCGAGGCAGGCAAAATTTATTCCATGGGTAAGATAGACCTGGTAAACACCCCCAAGGCAGCGGTAAACCATGTTTACAATCAAGGTATACTAATGGGTACCAGACTTTCCTTGTCGAATGCTCCTTTTGAAGGTAAGGAGTGGTCGGCAGTTGTAAAGAATTCCAATAGTGCTGTTGTTCGTACTTTACAGGGCACAGGCAATCTATCCTCTACGGAGGAAGATGCAGCATGGCCATATCTTCCTCAAGGAGGATATACGGTTGAGTACAGTTTTGATAACTCAAACGGCAAGCGCATTACCAAGACCATGCAGTTTAACGTGGTAGAGAAACCAACATTCACTGTTAGCACATATGCCTATACTTCATTCTCCTATTATAAGGGTGATGGTGTTGAAAGGGATGTTGAAACAGCGAATTCATTGCATAATATGACCATCTACGAACCACGTATTACGATAAACGGAATTGATTCAAAGATTTTGAAGAGCCCGAACTATACGTTTACATCGCAAATCAGCAGTGTGAGCAGTAGCGTGAAAGGCCGGGACGGGGCAGTAATTACATTTAACAATGCAACGGTAGGCAACCAGGGGGCATATTCTCTCACTGGTCTCGTCACTTTTGACGGAACAAGTGTTTCTGCTGTTAAGACGGTATATATTACCGGAATACCATATAATGCCGAACCGCCAACACAAGCAAACGGTTGGACAGGCTCTGCAAGCTGGAATTCTGGCTATGCCCAATTAAATAAGCAGACCATATCAAAGTCTTTCTATTGCAGTGAAAATATTAATGTGAATGTTATCCATTCATATAATATACCAAGTTCTCTGACAAACAAAGGTCAGTACAAACTGGATTGTAGCGGCAGTGCTATAACCATAGATGGTGCATTATTTAGTGCCACTAGTGCCAAAAATGCAGCAAATGCAATGACGTTGAAATCGTCCAACCCCGTTGTTTCGTGTCAAAGCACAAAAGGTAATGTAAGAGTTGAAAGAATAGCAGTAGAATACCGATGAAAACTTTTAGAAAATACATATTATCTTTTCTTGCCATGCTGTCTATGGCTCTAATGCCTACAGCATGCACCAATGAAGTTCCAACACCTGAAGCACAGGAGGGTAGATTCTCGTTGTCTCTGTCTGCGGCAGATATTCAAACCGAGGTACAGACAAGAGTATCCATTCTGGGAGTAGATGCGAACAATTTCTATATTTCTCTGAATGAGGCAGAGGGAACACCATTGCTGGTGAGCAAACAATATAGCGCTATGACAGATGCCGACTATATTCTTCCTACTGCTAATGGATATGAGTTGTTAGTCGAGAGTTGCTCGGAAACAGAGGCAACCGCTCTTAACAATGGCTTTGGTGCATATCGTTTTGTTGGCAATGCCACATTCAATATCGTTTCAAACGAGAAGACACCTGTTTCTGTTAATTGCGTCATGCTCAATGCTGGTTTGCAATTGGTTTTCGACCAGACCTTTATCGACAAGTTCCCTGTTCATGCTGTGACTACTCAGGATGCTCGCGCATTAGTATTCAATTCCGGCAATCAGGAAAATGTTGCTTATTATGACATGCAGGATCTAACCTTGAAGATGTCTCTGCGAATCACTGGTTCTACAGGTGGTTGGGATGATCGTTTGGATATCACTCGAGAAGTAGAACTGCAAAAGGGCAAGATAGTCAAAATTTTCGTTTCATACAATGTGGTGAGCGGAGCTCGATTTGCTATGTTATAGATACATTGATTGCTACATACATTATCACATATAAATGATGGTTCGTTCAATGAATGCATGTTTGCGTTGTTGGACGAACTATTTCTTTGCGCTATAAGTAAGGTGTAAGCATTCGGTAAAATACATATTGTGGCAGTTTTGGTAGTGTTGTACCTTTGCCATGCAAAATTGCAACCACTGCAGGAGGAATAAGGCTGCTAAAATGCCATCGGTATTGTCACACCTTTGACAATAGTATTGTCGAGCCCTTGTCCTCGGTATTGTCACACCCTTGACAATAGTATTGTCACGCCATTGTCCTCGGGAGGGTTAAAATGCACCACCTAAAGGAGCATCAGAAACGAGAAACGAGATTACAACAAGATACAAAAATCGCCAGGCTTGCGCAGCCCGGCGATTTTATTTTGGCATCTGCACAAGGCAGATGATATCCTTTCTGTACCGAAGATTATTCAGCCTTCAGAGTGAAGCGCTTCATGTCAACGATGGTCAGATCCTTGTCAACGCTCTGCAGGTACTGGGCAACAGTCAGGTTCTTGTCCCAGATGTACTCCTGAGAAAGCAGACAAGACTCCTTCAGGAACTTGTTCAGACGGCCCTTAGCGATGTTCTGAATCATAGCCTCGTTGAGGTTAGCAGACTTCTCCTCAGTGGTCTGAGCAATGATCTCCTTGGCACGAGCCACGTCCTCAGCAGTAATCCAGCCCTTAGCCATGTTGCTCTCCATGTGGTCCTCGCTGTCAACGTGTGCGGGGTTGATGCCAGCCTTCTTCAGTGCAGCCTCAACAGCCTTCTGAACCTGCTCAGCCTTGGTCTTCTCGATAGCAACAGCTACCTCGTTGTCCTTAACCTCCTGGCTAACGCCGCTCTCGTCGATAGCAACGGGAGCTGCAGAAGCGATCTGCATAGCGATGTTCTTGCCGCAGTCGGGATCAGAAACGGGCTTGTTGAAAGCCAGCATAGCGCACAGACCGTTGCGGTTCATGTGGTTGTAGGTAGCCACGTTCTCGCTCTCGATAACGCAGTAGCCGTCCAACTCCATCTTCTCGCCGGTGATACCGCTACGAGCGATAACAGCGTCCTGGATGGTGCCGTCGCCCATGGGCAGAGCCTTAACCTCGTCCAGAGTCTTGCAACGTGCAGCAACTGCAGCGTCCAGGATCTCACGGGTCAGAGCCACGAAATCAGCGTTGGTAGCAACGAAGTCGGTCTCGCACTTCAGGGCGATGATAGCAGCAAAGCCATTCTCAGACTTAACCAGTACACAACCCTCAGCAGCCTCGCGGTCGCTACGCTTAGCGGCAACGGCAGCACCCTTCTTGCGCAGGTATGCTACTGCACCGTCCATATCCTCGCTCTCAGCCAGGGCCTTCTTACAGTCGGCCAGACCTGCACCGGTCATCTCGCGGAGCTTCTTGATGTCACTCATTGTAACTTCCATAGTCGTATGTATTTTATGTGTTAGTGATTGATTCTGTGTTTTGAAGAAAAAGGGTTAGAGAATGCTGATTGTGTGCGTCCTCTAACCCTTATGATTCAAAGCGGGACTCTGTGATTAAGCCTCAGCCTTTACCTCTTCCTTCTTGGCGGGAGCCTCGTCAGCCTTTTCAGCCTTGCGCTCCTCCAGACCCTCGTTGATGGCACCGCAAACTGCGTTCAGGATAGCCTCTACGCTGCTGCTTGCGTCGTCGTTAGCGGGGATTACGAAGTCAATGTTGTCGGGGTTAGAGTTGGTATCAACGATACCGAACACGGGGATACCCAGACGGTTAGCCTCTGCTACTGCGATGTGCTCCTTCATTACGTCTACAACGAACAGGGCGCTGGGCAGACGGGTCAGGTCAGAGATAGAACCGAGGTTCTTCTCCAGCTTTGCACGCTGACGGGTAACCTGCAACAGCTCGCGCTTAGACAGATTGCTGTATGTGCCGTCGGCTATCAGCTTGTCGATAGTGCTCATCTTCTTCACAGCCTTGCGGATTGTGGGGAAGTTGGTGAGCATACCACCGGGCCAGCGCTCGATAACGTAAGGCATGTTGATGGACTGAGCCTTCTCGGCTACTACGTCCTTGGCCTGCTTTTTGGTTGCAACAAACAAAACCTTCTTACCGCTCTTGGCGATGTTCTTCAGAGCCTCGGCAGCGTTGTTTACCATGCCAACGGTCTTGTGAAGGTCGATGATGTGGATACCGTTCATCTCCTTGAAGATGTAGGGAGCCATAGCGGGATTCCACTTTCTCTTGAGGTGGCCAAAGTGACAGCCAGCCTCCAACAGGGTTTCAAATGATGTTCTTGCCATTTGTGTTTTTGTTTTTGTGTTTACTTTCTTTTTGCTTTTTCCTCACAAAGAGGGAAACCAACCCTCGGGTAGTCTCATCCTTGGGAGTCCCGAAGGTTTAGATACTAAACTCGGCGTGCTTCCGGGTGCTGAACGTTTAAAGTTTAACGTTTAACGTTTAGCGGAAACGTGAATACAATATAATAATATATATAATGTATTAACGCTTGCTGAACTGGAAGCGACGACGTGCCTTGGGACGACCGGGCTTCTTACGCTCTACCTCACGGCTGTCGCGGGTCATGAAGCCTTCAGCACGGAGTGCCTTCTTGTCCTCGGCGTTGATCTTAACCAGTGCGCGGGCGATAGCCAGACGCAGAGCCTGGCTCTGGCCGGTGTAACCGCCACCCTGCAGGTTAACCTTGATATCATACTTCTCTGCTACGTCCAGCAGGTTCAGGGGCTGCTTTACTACGAACTGCAGAATGGTGCTGGGGAAGTACTCAGTGAGGTCACGCTTGTTGATGGTGATCTTACCGCTACCTTCCTGAACGTATACGCGGGCTACGGCACACTTGCGGCGGCCCAATGCATTTACTACTGCCATCTTCTTGTTTACTTGTAGAGGTTAATGTCAATGTTCTTGGGAGTCTGAGCAGCGTGCTTGTGCTCTGCACCCTCATAAATGTACAGATTACCGATGATCTGACGAGCCAGCTTGTTCTTGGGGAGCATACCCTTGACAGTGCGGCGGATCAACTTCTCGGCACCGTTGGGCTTAGCCAGGATGTCGGCAGGAGTCTCGCTGCGCTGACCGCCGGGATAACCAGTATAACGGAGATACTCCTTCTCGGTCATCTTGTTACCGGTGATGATGATCTTCTCAGCGTTAACGATAATCACGTTGTCGCCACAGTCCACGTTGGGAGTGAACTCGGGCTTGTACTTACCTCTCAGGATCTTTGCCACCTTGCTTGCCAAACGACCCAGGACCTGGTCTGTAGCGTCTACTACAACCCACTCCTTCTTTACGGTTGCCTTGTTGGCAGAGATGGTCTTGTAACTCAATGTGTCCATTGTTCTTTTTTAAAATTGTTTGTTGCTAATTGATTACTTCATTGTTTCGGTGCGATTCACGAACCGGAGCCGAGGCCAATCAGCGTCCTATTCACACACACCACGGGGCCCTGTTAAGGCTCCGTTGATAATAATCGGCGTGCAAAGGTACTACTTTTCCATTAATTGACAAGCACTTTCCCCTACTTTTTACTAAAAAACAGGCATTTATTTGTGCGTGACACGAAAAAAACGTACCTTTGTGTCATAGAACAATTGCAAATCCATAACAACATCATAACTATGAAGAAACTCCTTTTCCTCGTGCTTTCTGCGCTTTTTGCCATTGGGGGCAGCGCTCATGTCAAGGACAACAGCAAGGAACCCTGGATGGATCCTTACGTTACTCGCGTCAACACGTTGGCGCCACACGCCTCCTTCTTTGCCTTTGAGTCAGAAACTCTTGCCAAGAAAGGCGAGAAGGCACAAAGTAGCCGCTATCTTTCGCTGGAAGGAATGTGGAACTTCCACTTCGCACGCCACCACTATGATGCACCGGAGGGTTTCTACTCTCCCGCATTCAACGACAACGACTGGGTGGAGTTTCCGGTACCCGGCCTGTTCGAACTGAACGGCTATGGCGATATTATATATAAGAATATAGGTTATGCATGGGCCACTCAGTTCGCCCCTAAGCCTCCCTACATAGAGGAAAAGAACAACTATACAGGTTCGTACCGCAAGGAGATTGTGGTGCCAGCAGAATGGAAGGGCCAGAACATAGTCATGTATGTGGGTTCTGCCACCAGCAACCTCACCCTGTGGGTAAACGGCAAGCAGGTGGGCTACAGCGAGGACTCGAAGGATGCTGCCGAATTTGACATAACCAAGTTCCTGAAGCCTGGCGAGAAGAACCTCATCTGCATGCAGGTGATGCGCTGGTGCGACGGTTCGTATGGTGAGGACCAGGACTTCTGGCGCTTTACGGGTATTGCACGCGAGGTGTATCTGTATGCCCGTCCCAAGGCTCATATCCAGGACCTGCACATCAGCCAGGATCTGGATGAAAGTTTTACTACCGGCAAGTTTGCCATCGACCTTGATGCAGCAAACGCCAAGGGCAAGGAGGTAAAGGCAACCTTGTATGACGCCAAGGGCAGTGTGGTGTGGCAGAAGACAGAGAAACTATCGGATGCCAAGGCTGCATTCGCAACCGACATCGCCAATGTTCGCCCCTGGACAGCAGAAAACCCCAATCTTTACACCCTGTACGTAACCCTGTCCGATGCCAATGGCACGATAGAAAGCATTTGTCAGAAGGTAGGCTTCCGCCATATTGAGATTAAGGGTGGCCAGGTGCTTCTCAACGGCCAGCCCATCCTCATCAAGGGTGCTAACCGCCACGAAATGGATCCCGACGGCGGCTACGTCATCAGCCGCGAACAGATGCTGGAGGATATACGCACGATGAAGAAACTGAACATCAATGCGGTGCGTACCAGCCACTACCCCTGCGACCCCTATTTCTACGAACTTTGCGACGAGTACGGCATCTATGTCTGTGCCGAAGCCAATTTCGAGAGCCATGGCATGGGCTACGACCGCACACGCCTGGCGCAGAACCCCGACTTCCGCAAGGCCATTGTGGAGCGCAACATCTGCAACGTTGAGATTCAGAAGAATCATCCCTCCATCATCTTCTGGAGCATGGGCAACGAGAGCGGACATGGCGACAACTTCAAGGATGCATACCATGCCATCAAGGCGCTGGACAACACACGCCCTGTGCAGTACGAACGTGCAGGTCTGGCAAAGGAGACCGACATTTTCTGCCCCATGTACTACGAATACAGGGATTGCGAGAACTACAGCAAGCAGAATCCGGCACGTCCGCTCATCCAGTGCGAATATGCACATGCCATGGGCAACTCCATGGGCGGTTTCATGCATTATATGGACCTGACACGAAAGTATCCTTCATATCAGGGCGGATTCATCTGGGACATGGTGGACCAGGCGGTGCGTGGCAAGAGCAAGGTTACCGGCAATCAGATATGGATGTATGGCGGTGACTCCGGCCGCTATCCTGCCTCTGACCATAACTTCAACTGCAATGGCATTGTGGCTCCCGACCGTTCGTTCCATCCTCATGCCTACGAGGTGCAGTACGGCTACCAGGACTATTGGGTAAAGGACATCAATCTGGAACAGGGCACAATTTCCGTTTACAACGAGAAGTTCTTTACTGGTTCCGACAATATCCGTATGCTGCTCTCTGTTCTGGTGGATGGCAAGCAGGTCTGCAAGCAAAGCATAGATGCTGTAAACCTTCCCCAACAGAAGACTACTCCCGTGAAGATTGATGCCACTGCTATCAAGTCTGCCTTGGCTGCCAATCCAGCTAAGGATGTTATGCTCAACGTGGAGTTTGTACTGGGCAACGACTTCAATATGCTGCCTGCCGGCTATGTGGTGGCACATCAGCAATTGGCTTTGCAGGATGCCTATGCCATACAGGCCGTTGCCCAGCAGAATACAGAACCGGCACTCAACGGCACTGTCCAGGTGGACAGCATGCTGGCGTGCTATGAAATGACAGCACAGGGCATGACAGTTACCATAAACCGCCGCACGGGTATGATAGACTATGTGGACATGTACGGCAAACCCTTGCTGGCAGATGGCCATGGCGTAGTGCCCAACTTCTGGCGTGCTCCAACAGACAACGACTACGGTGGCGGTGCCGGTGTCATAAACAGAGTGCAGGAGTGGCGCAATCCCAAGTTTGCCTTGAAGTCCATAGCCATGGAGCATGGGCAGAACTATGCATGCGTTACCGCAAAGATGGATGTTGTTCGCATGGATGCCAGCCTCACGCTTACATATACTTTATATGCAGATGGCAATCTTACCGTCAAGGAGCACCTGGACGTAAACGAGGAGGCAAAACGCAAGCCCATGCCCACGCGCTTCGGCATGCAGTGGGTAATGCCTAAGGAGTATGACATGGTCAACTACTACGGCCGTGGTCCCATAGAGAATTACTCTGACCGCAAGGAGTCCCAGCATCTGGGCATCTTCGCGCAGAGTGTTGCAGAGCAGTATCATGCCTACATTCGTCCGCAGGAGTCGGGCAACCATTGCGATGTCCGCTACTGGCAGGTACTCAACGCTAAGGGCGAGGGACTGGAATTCAAGGCGCATGGGCCTATGGAGTGTTCTTCACTGAACTTCTTCCCCTCCGACTTGGATGATGGTCCCGACAAGAATGCACGTCAGTCACACTCCGGAGACCTCACTCCCCGCAACCTTACCGTCACACAGGTGGCACAGACCCAGATGGGTCTTGGCTGTGTCAATTCTTGGGGTGCATGGGCAGAGGAGCAGTACCTCCTGGGCTGGAAGGACCGCGAGTTCATGTACACTGTAAGGTATATTAAGTAGACGCGTTCAAAGTTCATCCAGTTTTCCGTTTTACGTTTTTACATTTCCGTTTTAAATATGCTTTCTCCCTCATTACTCAGCGCGGATTTCGGCAACCTCCAGAAAGACATGGAGTGGTTCAACCGCAGTGCAGCACAGTGGCTGCACCTTGACATCATGGATGGTGTCTTTGTTCCCAACATCTCCTTTGGCTTTCCCGTACTCAAATACGTGGCAAAACTTACTGACAAACCGCTCGACGTGCATCTGATGATAGTGGAACCACAGAAGTTCATTCCCGAGGTGAAGGCCCTGGGTGCATACCTGATGAACGTACACTACGAGGCATGTCCCCACCTGCACCGTGTGGTGGGGCAGATTCACGATGCTGGCATGAAGGCCGGTGTGACACTGAATCCTGCTACACCAATCTGTGTGCTGGAGGACATCATCTGCGATGTGGACCTGGTTCTGCTGATGAGTGTTAATCCTGGTTTCGGCGGCCAGAAGTTCATTCCCCATACATTTGAAAAGGTACGCGCACTGCGCGAGATGATTGACCGTAAGGGCAGCAAGGCCCTGATTCAGGTGGATGGCGGCGTTGGTCTGGACAACTGGAAGCAGTTGCGCGAAGCAGGTGCCGATGTACTGGTGGCTGGTTCTGCTGTTTACGGTGCGGAAGACCCTATGGCTGTTTGCGAGATAATGAGCAAATAGGACTCCAATGCGCAGAAGTCTTTTCGTATTCATTCTATCTGTCCTGGCGAGCGTTCATGCGTTGTGCCAGTCCAACGACTATGCTACTATAGTATGGGACGGTATGAGGGCTTTGGAGCAGGATTCATTTTCCAAGGCAGAGAGTCTGTTCCTTAAGGCCATAGACTCGAAACCCTTGGACAAGGCGAGTGCTGTCCTGTATCAATATGTGGGGCAGATAAGAGTGCGCCAGAACAGATATACAGAGGCCATGGAGGCATTCAAGGCTGGCCTGAATATCTCGCCAACTTCTCAGGACATCCTGCTGGACAAGGCTTCACTGAATATACAAATTGGCGAGGCTGCACGTGCCATGGATGACCTCAACGACATTCTCACCCTGAACCCAAACCATGCCGAGGCGCTGTTCTTCCGGGCATACCTTTACGCAGAACAGCACCTGAATGCCAAAGCACGCTCGGATTACGAGAGACTGGTTACGTTGCAGCCACAGAACAGGCAGGCACGCCTCGGGCTGGCCATACTATGCGACAATGACAAACGCCCGCAAGAGGCCATGGAACATATCGACGTGCTGCTCAGATACTGGCCTGAGGATGCTGCCGTGTATGCCGTACGAGGAGGCATGTACCAGAAACGGCGCCAATACGAACTGGCATTGAAGGACATGAACAGGGCAATTGAACTGGAGCCTGGCAACGCCGACTTCTATATTTCGCGTGCATTGCTCTACAGGGATTTTAAGAAGATGGATTTAGCCACTGCAGATTTCCGCAAGGCCATAGAACTGGGGGCATCGGCCGAAGAGTGCGCCTCAATGATGATAGATACAAACGAAGAGTAAATGCAACAATTTCGGTGTGGCGCCATGATTTTTTGAATAACGTTTGGTATCTACGGAAATTGTATTACCTTTGCAGTACAATAAATGTCTTAGAAAAGAGCATTAGCAAGAAATGAAACAGAAGTTGACCTTCTTCCTATATCTGATTGTACTGATACTTCCCAATCTAATCCTTTGTGTAACAGAAAGCATGCCCCTGTTGGGGAAAATGACCATGCTGCTGTTGCCGCTGGGTGCATATTGGTGCATACTGACTCTGTCGTACAGATTGTCCAGGACAATGCTTTATATGTTCCCTGTCCTTTTTCTCGGAGCTTTCAATATTGTACTGAGCTACCTGTTTGGCAAAGGAGTCATCGCTGTGGACATGTGGCTGAACCTTACAACCAGCAGTCCGGCAGAGATGGGCGAAATGCTGTCGCAGATATATCCGGCGGTGGTGGCAGTGGTTGTAATATATGTTCCCACCATTGTGCATGCTGCCATAAAGGTGCGCAAGAAATATTCCTTTTCAAAAAGATTTATAAAGGGGCAGTTCTGCACCGGCATGGCAATATTGCTGACCTCCCTGCCTATGACGTTCATGGCTGACCGTGCAGGCAAATGGACGGTATTGGAAGACCTGTTCCCGATAAACGTGTGCTACAACTTGCGCCTGGCAATAGAACGCCAGTCGCTGAGCGAAGAATATCTGGAACGCAGCAGCAACTTTGTTTTTGAGGCTGTGGATTCCGACTCTGATACAATACCCAAGGTGCTGGTTTTGGTTATTGGAGAAACAAGCCGCGCGGCAAACTGGCAGCTGAATGGCTATGAAAGAGAGACCACTCCCCTACTGAACCAGACTCAGGACCTGCTTGTCTTCAAAGACTGCATGTCGCAAAGCAACACTACGCACAAGAGCATACCCATTCTGCTGTCTCCTGCCACTGCCGATGACTACAAGGTGCTATATCATTCAAAGGGACTTATGGCAGCCTTCAACGAGGCTGGCTACCATACTGCCTTCCTGAGCAACGAACCACGCAACAAGTCGTTCAACGACCACCTGGGAGAACAGGCAAAAGAGGTGCTATTCCTGCGCGACAGGATGGAGGACACTCCGATGGACTCGCTGCTTCTGCCTGAAATACAGAATGTTCTTGACAAGAACAGTGGCAATCTGCTTATAGTTGTACACACCTATGGCAGCCATAGCACATATTCAGACCGCTACCTGCCTAATCAGGCCTACTACACTCCTGACAAGGCGCTGAAGGCCACAAAGGACAATAGGGACATTCTCCTTAATGCCTACGACAATACCATACGATACACAGACATGATGCTGTCCAAAATCATAGGTATGCTGGCAAATGAGGACAGACAGGCAGCAATGCTTTATGTCAGCGACCACGGTGAGGATATCTACGACGACAGACGCAACCTGTATCTGCATGCATCGCCATGGCCCAGCTACTACCAGTTGCATGTGCCATTCCTGATATGGACAGACAGCACATATCGTGCAGAGCATCCTCAGAGAGTGGAGCTGCTGGCATCCAGAACAGCAGAACCTATTCAGACGGATTGCGTGTTCGCGACAATGCTTGGACTGGGCGGAATAGAAACGCCTCTCGGCCAGGATTCGTTGGCACTGACTTCGGAAAAATACATCACAAAAGAAAAACGTACATACCTGAGCGACCACAACAAACCGCTCACATTTGACAGATGCCTCGAAAAAATGGACTTTAAGGCAATGGAAGAAAGGGGACTGCGTACATATTGAAAAGAAACAGGATCAATTTATGAACATACAGGACAGAATAGTTAAAATCATAATCGTAATACAAGAGGCTGGTGTGGGACTGACTCGCACACAGTTGCAAAACATACTGACCGGCCAGGCGACAGAGGAGTTGCAGTCCATGGAACTGGACCAGCTGGAGTCTTTCGGTATTGCCGAGGGGATGGACGAAGAGGACTGGAACTCCATTATGGACCGCGCCATTGAGGTGGGACTCCTGAAAATCAAGAACCAGAGGAGCAACACTCTCACATATACACCCGAGGGAAAGAAGTTCCGGAAGAAACCTCATGCAGTAACAATGGGCGACGATGACGAAGAGGAAAACATCCAACCCAACTACAGCGGCATAGAAGACCCAGAACTGATAGCCATGATGAACAGCGGCATGCACAGCAGTGCTGGTAGCCATATTAAAAGCGAACGTAGCCGCAGACAAATAAAACTCATTCATGCCATTGACCGCAAGATCGCTTTGGACGATTTTGCAGAGAGCGAAAACATAGACCTGGACGAAGTCCTGGACGACCTTGAAGCGCTCCTCCATCATGGAAAGCGTATGGACATAACCTATTTCACCGACGAGGTAATAGGCAAGGAGGACATCAGGGAGGTGCGCGAAAGTCTGCCAAACGGAAAATGCAGCATGCAATTCCTGGAACAGGAATGGGGAGATGTGTACAACGAGGAGGAACTCCGTCTGCTGCAGTACATCCTATCATAGCAGTGCAGTTCCGATTAGATTGTTGCTCGGTATAATTCCCTGATGCCTTTGGTGGTATCAGGGAATTGTTGTATATTTGCGAGGAGAAAAGAGCAAATCATTTGGTTATGAAATTTCCTATAGGCATACAGCAGTTCTCCGAATTACGTACTGGCGGTTGGGTTTATGTAGACAAGACGGCACTTGTTTACCGTTTGGTGGATAACGGGAAGTACTACTTCCTGAGTCGCCCCCGTCGCTTCGGCAAGAGTCTGCTGATCTCTACCCTGAAGGCATACTTTGAGGGTCGCAAGGACTTGTTCCAAGGCCTTGCCATGGAACAGCTGGAAAAGGATTGGAATGCGTATCCCATACTTCACCTCGACCTGAATGCAGAGAGGTACACGTGCCATGCAGAACTTGCAAACATCCTTGACACCTACTTGCGCCAATGGGAGGCAGAGTACGGTTCACAGGAAGGCAACAATCCAAGTCTGTCGCAACGTTTTCATGCCGTTATACGTGCAGCAAAGCAAAAGACAGGACGCAATGTGGTGGTTCTGGTGGACGAGTACGACAAGCCCATGCTTCAGGCTATAGGCAAGGACGAATTGCAGGACGAATTTCGTGCCACTTTGAAATCGTTCTATGGCGTGATGAAGAGTGCCGATGCAGATATACGCTTTGTTATGCTCACCGGTGTCAGCAAGTTCAGTAAGGTGAGTGTGTTCAGCGACCTGAATAACATTGAGGACCTGTCCATGAGTCCGGATTATTACAATATATGTGGTATCTCCGAGCAGGAGTTGCGAGATGTATTTGACGAAGAGGTCGGTGAACTTGCCAAGGCGAACAGGCAGACCAAGGAGGAGGCATACGAAATGCTGAAGCAGCGTTATGACGGCTATCACTTCGCTCCGGATACTTTGGGCATGTACAATCCGTTCAGTGTGCTGCTTACCTTGAAGAACCTGCAATACGGCAGTTACTGGTTCAGTACGGGTACGCCAACCTATCTTGTTGAGCTGATGAAGGAGGTGGACATGAATCCCACGGAACTGTCGGGATACGAGGCCAGTGCCAGCGAACTGGACAGTGTGCAGATAAAGGTGGACAATCCCATTGCGGTGCTCTATCAGAGCGGATATCTCACGATAAAGGATTATGACAGCAGTGTTCGTCTGTATACCCTCGACTACCCCAACGAGGAGGTGAAGGAGGGTTTCGTTAGTTTCCTGATGCCTTACTACACTCCCATTTCACAGAATGACTCCCCATCGTTTGTCGGTAAGTTTGTGCGTGAAGTTAGAAACGGCAAGGTAGATGCCTTCATGTTGCGACTGAAGGCGCTGATGGCAGACACTCCTTACGAATTGATACGGGATCTGGAGGTTCATTACCAGAATGTGATGTTCATCTTCACCAAATTGATGGGACTTTATATTCAGGCGGAATATCATACATCACATGGACGTATAGATCTGACTATAGGGACTGACAAGTACGTCTATATTATAGAATTAAAATTAGATGGTTCTGCCGAGGAAGCTCTGGCACAGATAAACGATAAGGATTATGCACTTCCATTCGCTGTGGACGGCAGAGAAGTTGTAAAGATAGGCGCCAACATTACAAGCGAAACCCGTAATCTGGAACGCTGGGTAGTTGAAAATTAAGGAAATGAAGTAAAAATAACCAGAGATAGATTCTCGGCTATACATAAAAAAAGAAGGATGTCATCACGACATCCAATCTTTCGTTAACCTTAAATCTAATACCATGAAAAACACGATGCAAAGGTACGGCTTTTTCCGAGACCTGCAATAGTCTGGGCGAACTTTTTACCCGTACTTCGTGTTTTATTGATTTATATCAAGTGGGGCATTATGTCCACTAATAGGCCTGTGCTATTTCTCGATCAGCACGGTGGCATAGGCAGAGATGCCTTCCTCGCGACCTGTGAAGCCGAGTTTCTCCGTTGTAGTTGCCTTTATGCTGATGTCGTCCACGTCTATGCCCATACATCCGGCCAGGCATTCCTGCATGGATGGGATGTGGGTCTTCAGTTTTGGACGCTCGGCACAGATGGTGGCATCTATGTTGCCTACGCGATAGCCCTTAGTGGCAATGATTTCCACAGTGCGGCGCAGCAGGATCTTGCTGTCAATGTTCTTGAACTCCGCTCCGGTGTCGGGGAAATGGTAACCGATGTCACGCATGTTTGCTGCTCCGAGAAGAGCATCGCAGATTGCATGAATAAGCACATCTGCATCGCTATGGCCCAGAAGACCCTTGGTGTGCTCCAGCTGAATGCCTCCAAGCCAAAGGTCGCGACCTTCTACAAGTTGATGTACGTCGAATCCGAATCCTACTCTGATTTTCATAGTTGTATGTTATTTTATACTTATTAGACTTAAAAGTGTGGGGTCTGGGAACTGCTGTGCGCGGTCCATGATATAGGCCTGCAGGTCCTCGAGAAGAATGAACGGGATGTTGAACTGCGTGGTACGACTAGAGTTGTAGTACTGCTCCACAGACTGGCAGATGTCCCGGGGCATGGATTTGGGGATGAGGATGCAGTCTGTGTCGTCTGCCATTTCTGTATTGGCATAGGCACCCAGGCATCCAAGTGCCTGTGCCAATGTGGGCGCAGAGTCCATGATGGACGGATGCACGAATATCTCCTTGCCATATAGTACATCGATGGCATTCAGTGCAAGTGGCGAAACCTGGCGCGTATTCTTCAAACCGCTTATTTCGGGAGCGTTCCAGTAGATGTGCTCTTGGGTCAGGCGAAGTTCCTTGGGCATATCTTCAGGCATCTGGTAAACGGAATAGTCTCCGCTCTGAATACACATAAGGTCGTTTGCAGTAAGGCGGCAGATGTTGTAGCCGTCATGCACATAAAGACGCCAGTAGTTGATTACTTCTGGATCGGGGATGTCACCTACAAGGAGAAAATGGGTGTTACGTTGCAGTTTGTCAAAGCGCACTTCACTGGCGCCAAGCTTCAGCAATGTACTGCGTAGAGTCTGTCGGCTCTGTGCAAAGGTCCCGGTAACTGCCACCTTGCGCCCCAGAAGCGGGCATGGCACTGCAGTGGAAGCATCCAGTTCGTCAAAGAGAGTTAATTGCTCTGCTTGCATGTCTTACGTGTGATAAGTGTTTTTGCAAAAGTACGATTATTTTTGCAGAATAGTGCCATTATGCAGGGTTTTGTGGACGTTTTAGGAAGAAATGTTGTACCTTTACACCCGTCAAAATAGCAATCTAATATATATAATATATAATAAGGTATATGAGCAAGCAACAACAAATACAGATTCAGTTCAAGTTGAACGACGTTCGTCAGGTACAGTTCGTCACTTTGTGCAACGAGTGGCCGGAGGGCGAATTGCAGGTTGGCAATCAGATAAACTTCAGCAGCGACACACAGAACCGTCTGGTTCGCTGTCTGCTGAACATAGAATACAAGAAGAACGATATTACGCAGATGATGCTGGGCGTGGAGACAGTGTTCGAGTTCTCTCGTGAGTCATGGTCGTCCATGTATGACCTGAACGGCGACCAATGGATACTGCCCGTTGGCTTGGTACACCACCTTACAGACATCACAATAGGCGCTGCCCGCGGTATTCTGGCAGTACGTACAGATGATGCAGGTTTCCCACGTGCTATGCTGCCTTTGGTGAATCCACAGCAGTTCATGCGCGACAACCTGCGCTTCCCCCGAAATGCCGCACCCCAAATGCCAACAACCCCACAGGCTGAGGCATAATGCGATTGGTTCCAAAACTGGATGTGCACACGCACACCATAGTGTCTGGCCATGCCTACAGTACGATGCAGGAAATGGCACACGAGGCTGCAGAGCGCGGCTTGAAGATACTGGGTATAACGGAGCATGCACCGGGCATTCCAGGTACGTGCGACCCTATATATTTCCGTAATCTTCATGTTGTCCCTCGTGAGATGTATGGTGTGAAACTTCTGCTGGGGGCGGAACTCAACATACTGGACAAGAACGGCACACTGGATCTGGACGAGTACTACTATAGTATACTGGACCTTCGTATTGCCGGCATACACTCGCTCTGTTGGGAGGGAGGCACGCGCGAGGAGAATACGCAGGGCATGATAAATGTGGTGCGCAATCCTTGGGTGCAAATCATATCGCATCCGGGCGACGGTACGGCAGAACTGGATTTTGAGCCTATAGTGCTGGCTGCCGGTGAAAGCAAAACTCTGCTGGAGATAAACAACAGCAGTCTGATTCCTTCAAGAGGTAAGGTGCAGGCCAGATCCAATAATTTGGAGATACTGCGCCTGAGCCGCAAGCATGGTATACCCGTTATACTGGGTAGCGATGCACACACTGCCTTCTCCATAGCCGATTACAGGTATCTGTGGGAACTTTTAGACGAAACGGATTTCCCCGCAGAACTTATCATGAACGACAAACCGGATGAATTTCTGGCGTACATTGGTTGACTTGCTGTTGCCCCGCCATTGCGTAGTGTGCGGTGCGGAACTGGACAGCACGGAGAAGGATCTGTGCAACGTTTGTCTGTGCAGGATGGTACCTGTGAAATGGACGAGTGCTACAGACAATCCATTGCTTCGTATCATGTGGGACAGGCATGAGGTGGATGCTGCCGGAAGTTCTTTCTATTACAATGCCTCCTCTGACTGCCACAATATCTTCATTGCCATAAAGTATCATGGCTGTCCGAAGTTGGGAGAAAGGTTGGCGCGTCTTTCTTTCCCCACGTGGCACGCCTTGGGTTTGGGACAGGAGGCAGATTATGTAATACCCGTGCCTTTGTCCTTGCGAAGAAGGTTGAAACGCGGATACAACCAGGCAGAGTGGATTGCCAGAGGTGTGGCCGCATCAATCGGAGTCCCTCTATGCACAGATGTGCTAATCAGGAGAAAGAACAATGATACTCAAACGCATAAGACGGCACAGCAAAGGCAAGAAAACACCAGTAACATCTTTGAAGCAAGGAGGGGGCATACCGATTTGAACGGGCGGACTGTACTACTTGTGGACGATATCATGACCACGGGAGCAACTATCAGCGACAGTATACGAGCACTGCGCAAAACCTTTCCCACAGTGCGGGTGCAGATATATACGCTGGGATGGGCTGGTGAAAGGTGAAAACGGAAAGGTGAAAGGTGAAAACTGGTAACGACAAATAACAGAAACAAGTATAGAATTAATGATATGGGCGAAATACTGATGACTCCGGACGTGTGCATGCAGTTTCTTGTGTGGTCGTACTACTATCATGGTGTTATGCCGCAGAAGGATGTTAGTTATGCAAAGTGCGGACTGTTTGCAGACAAAGACGTGGCACGTCTGGATGAACTGAAGGATACATTGTTTAAATGCTTTGAAGAAGAGTCCGTAGTGCGTGCATGCCAGCAGTTTCAATTGGCAAAGCATCGTGGAGAACCCTGTCCCTTCACTCAGCAAATGCTGGACAAGATGTTCACTGCTGAACGATGAACGTTGAGCGTTTAACGTTTAACGTTTAAACGTTTAACGTATTGCCCTCTACTCACTACTCATTGAATATTACCTAATATCGAAGTCGGCTATCAGTGGCAAATGGTCGCTGAGACCGCCGAGATAACTGGTGCCTCCATAGGTGCGATGAGGAATCTGCTTTTCAGTTCTTAACAGCCATGGGAATCTGCATTCTGTGGCCTTGTCGAGGGCATGCTGATACAGTTCGGGACTGACAAGGATATGATCCAGATATCCCCATATTCCGCGAAAGTAATAGGTGCCCCGTTTTTTGTTCAGTGTCTTCCTGTCGGTTGGCATCAGTGTTACAAGTCTCTTGCACTGGTGTGTGAAGATTTCATCGCCAGGTTCAGCGTTGAAGTCGCCCATTATCAACACTTTCTTTCCATTTAACGAGTCAAGGACATTGCACAATGTGGCAACGGCCAGTGCGCGGTTTTGTCGTGTGGCCTTGTCGTTGTTGCGCCTGCTGGGCAGGTGTACCACACAGGCATGCAGAGTATCCTTGCCAATTGTGCCGCTGGCCACGAGAATGTCTCTTGTTGGTCGCAACCCCTGCTCCACGCTCGGTACCCGCACGGCATGCCACGACAGGAGTGAAAAGACCTTTGGATTATACAGGAGAGCCACGTCCACACCTCGGGAATCAGGGCTGTCAGTTATGATGTACTTGTAGCGTGCCGACCATAGTGCAGTGCGGCGTGTCAGGTCGCGCAGTACCGTGTCGTTCTCCACCTCCTGGAAACCAACGAGAGCAGGCAGTTCCATCGCTGCAAGCGTTTGGGTGATGCCACGAAGTTTGCGCCAATACCTACCGCTGTGCCAACGACGTTCTGCATGGGGCAGAAAGTCAAGGTCGTCCTTGCTCTCGTCACGAACAGTGTCGAAAGCGTTCTCTATGTTCCATGTTGCCACCCGGAACCTCTGTCCATGAGAGGGAATCAGTGGCAAGAGTATCAATAGCAGGACAAATAGGAATCTCATACGGACAAAGATACGAAAAAGATATGGCGCCACATCGGTATTGTGGTGCTTTTTTATATATTTGAGTTAAACTCGAATATACTTTCACTCGTTTATTCGTATATTTGAGATAAACTCGAATATACTTTCACTCGTTGGGAGAAAATATTCAAGCAAGCTTGATATTTTTTCACTCGTTTATTCGTATATTTGTACGGAAAATCCCGTAAAATGGCAGACAATAAACAACAAAGTGGTGGCGGAGTTCACCATCTCAGTGGCATGTACCAGAACTGGTTTCTGGACTATGCTTCATATGTAATCCTGGAGCGTGCCGTGCCTCATATAGGCGATGGTTTCAAACCCGTTCAGCGTCGAATATTGCACTCTATGAAGCGCATGGATGACGGACGATACAACAAGGTGGCGAACATCGTGGGTCATACCATGCAGTTCCACCCCCATGGCGATGCCAGTATCAAGGATGCCTTGGTACAGCTGGGACAGAAGGAACTGCTCATCGATTGCCAGGGAAACTGGGGTAATATACTTACAGGTGACGATGCTGCCGCGGCACGTTATATTGAGGCCCGTCTGTCAAAGTTTGCCTTGGATGTTGTCTTCAATCCCAAAACAACAGAATGGAAACTGAGTTACGACGGACGCAACAAGGAACCGGTGGCTTTGCCCGTGAAGTTCCCATTGTTGCTGGCACAGGGAGCTGAGGGTATTGCCGTTGGTTTGTCGTGCAAGATACTGCCTCATAACGTAGGCGAGATTTGCGAGGCTGCCATCAAGTACCTTCGTGGCGAGGAGTTTCATCTCTATCCCGACTTCCCCACGGGAGGCAGCATTGACGTGAGCCGTTACAACGACGGTCAGCGTGGCGGTGCAGTGCGTGTAAGAGCCAAGATAGAGAAGCGCGACAACAAGACCTTGGCCATCACGGAGATACCTTTTGGCAAGACAACAGGTACAGCGTCAAAGCCCTCGACCTTCATTGACTCCATACTGAAGGCTGCCGAGAAGGGCAAGATAAAGGTACGCAAGGTGGAGGACATGACCTCTGCCAATGTAGAGATATTGGTGCACCTCACCCCTGGCGCCTCGTCGGACAAGACCATAGATGCCCTGTATGCCTGCACGGATTGCGAAGTGAGCATAAGTCCCAACTGTTGCGTCATTGACGAGCGGAAACCACAGTTCCTTGCCGTCAGCGACGTGTTGCGCCGTTCTGTGGACAATACTCTGGAACTCCTGCGTCAGGAGCGTCTTATCCGCAAGGGCGAACTCTTGGAACAACTGCACTTCGCTTCGCTGGAACAGATATTCATAGAGGAACGCATCTATAAGGACAAGAAGTTTGAGAATGCCAAGACCATGGACGAGGCTTGCGAATGGATTGACGAACGTCTGACACCGTGGTATCCCAAGATGGTGCGCGAGGTTACCAAGGACGACATCCTGCGCCTGATGGAGATAAAGATGGCACGCATACTGAAGTTCAACAAGGACAAGGCCGAGGAACTTATGGCACGCATCCGCGAGGAACTGGCACAGATAGACAAGGAACTTGCCAATATGGTGGAGGTAACATGCCAGTGGTTCCAGTTTATCCTGGACAAATATGGCAAGGACCATCCGCGCCTGACGGAGATTAAGAACTTCGACACCATTTCAGCCGCTACGGTGGTGGAGGCCAACGAGAAACTGTACATCAACCGCGAGGAAGGCTTCATCGGCACATCGCTGAAGAAGGACGAATACATCTGCAACTGTTCGGACATAGACGATGTCATAATCTTCTACAAGGACGGTACATACAAGGTGGTGAAGGTGGCAGACAAGATTTTCGTTGGCGAAACCGAGCGCTCGAAGAAAGAAAAGCGCAAGGTGGAGATTATGCACGTGGCCATCTTCAAGAAGAGCGACAGCCGCATCATATACAATGCAGTGTACCGCGACGGAAAGGCGGGCAACTACTATGTGAAGCGTTTCAACGTGACCAGCATGACACGTGACCGCGAGTACGACCTTACAAAGGGAACTCCAGGCAGCCGTGTGCTCTATTTTACCGCCAACCCCAATGGCGAGGCCGAGGTGATTAAGGTGGTGATGAAACCTAACCCGAAGTTGAAGAAGGTGTTCTTCGACTACGACTTCTCCTTGCTTGCCATCAAGGGACGTGCCTCCATGGGCAACCTGTTGTCCAAGAACGAGATTGCCCGCATCACACTGAAGAGCCATGGCGGTAGTACCCTGGGCGGACGCAAGGTGTGGTGGGATCCCGACATTAACCGCATCAACTACGACGAGCAGGGCGAATACCTGGGCGAGTTCCAAAGCGATGACCAGATACTGGTTCTCCTGCCCAACGGTGATTTCTATGTTACCAACTTTGATACCAACAACCACTACGAGAACAGTATCCTGCGCATAGAGAAGTACGACGCCGGCAAGATATGGACGGCTGTTCTCTTCGACAAGGACCAGAGCGGCTATGCCTATGTGAAGCGCTTCCCTCTGGAGGCGACTTCGCGCAAGCAGAACTTCCTTGGCGAGAACCCCGACAACGAACTTCTCCTCCTGACCGATACCGTCTATCCGCGCATCAAGGTGACCATGGGCGGGGCCGATGATTTCCGAGAGCCAATAGAACTGGATGCTGAGGAATTCATCGGAGTGAAGAGTTTCAAGGCCAAGGGCAAGCGTATAACAACACTTAACGTTGCTGGGGTTGAGGAACTGGAACCACTGCGATTCCCTGAAGAGTCAGCTGCCGATGAAAAGAACGGTATTGAGGACGAGGAAGAAAACCTGGATCCCGATGCAGGCAAAAGCCAGCAGGATGTGGCGGACGAACTCACTGGACAGATGCATTTGTTTGAGTAAATCCAACACTGTTAATCTATGACAATGTCTCGCCGTCTGCTTACAAGTATTGCGATGACCCTCGCAATACTATCCATGCCCCTTCGCCTCGTGGCGCAATCGGCAGGGGATTCCATACGTACACATTCCTTTGTCTTGGGCATAGGTTCATCGCATCAGTTGGATACATATCTGTCGCCACTGAATTACACCGGTTATCAGGTGTCGTTCGTTCGCGAAACTCTGCGCATGACACGTCTTGCCAACCGGCGTCTGTCTTTCCAAAGCCTCTGGCAAGGAACCTTCTCGCAAACCTCCAACATTTCGGGCACAGCCACTGATTGGGGTGGACACATAGGATACGATGCCTTGTGGCACTACAACTGGACGCCAGTGCAGGGGCTCCGACTTATGGCAGGTGGAGCCATAGGGGCAGATGCAGGGGTACTGTATAATTCCCGTGGAGGCAACAATCCTGCCCAAGGCAGGGTATGCGTGGACCTCTCTGCTTCCGTGATGGCAATATACAAATTCCGTTTGTGGGACCTTGATTTAGGGGTCAGGTACCAGGCAAACATGCCATTGGCAGGAGTAATGTTCTCACCCCAGTTCGGGCAAAGTTACTACGAGATAGGAAGCGGATATGCCGATGGAAATGCCTGCTTCTCCTACCCGGGTAATGCCTTCAGCCTTTGGCAACAGCTTACCCTGGATATTCCCCTTGGCAAGTACACGGTCATGAGGGTTGGCTATCTGTGCGACATTAGGCAAAGTCATGTTCATGGCATCAAGGTGCACGACCGCTCGCATTCCTTCATGATAGGTTTCGTAAAGCATTTCCGCAAGGTTGGGCGAGATAAACGCAAGGCGGCTGATGTGATACTATAGAACGGAATATGGAAAAAGACCCACCCCGACCCTCCCTGAATGGAGGGGGCGTGAACGGAAAGCGAAGGCATGCCTGTAGGGACACGGCATGCCGTATCCGATAACGAGAGGAGGCAACATAAAATAAAAGCAGAAACAGGAAATATGAAGAATATGTTTTTGAGAACACGGACAACTGGAATAAAGGATGGATTTCCCGCTTCCCATTTCCTTTGTCCCTCTAAGATAGGGGGACGAGCGAAGCGGAGGGGGTATGTCCTAACAGTTTTCCGTTTTCCGTTTTCCGTTTTCCGTTTTATACTACTATTCTCAGTCCTGACGCTTGCCTCATGTGTGGATGAGGTGCAGTTCGAGAATACACCAGAGGGTAATATGGAAGCCCTGTGGAAGATAATCGACGAGCACTATTGCTTCCTTGACTATAAGACAGAGGCCATAGGACTTGATTGGAACGAGGTGCATGCAAGGTATCGTGGCAAGTTGAACAAGAAAATGACCTCTACGCAATTGCAGGAGGTGCTTTGCAATATGCTCGGCGAACTTCAAGACGGGCATGTCAACCTTTACACCGCCGCCGATGTGGGGCGATATTGGGCATGGAAGGAGGATTATCCCTCCAACCTGAACGAAGAAATCAGGGAGGCATACCTTGGCAAGGACTATCGTATAGCAGCAGGTTTGTATTACCGCATATTGGATGATAATGTGGGATATGTCGTCTATCATAGTTTCTCCTCTGGTATAGGTGAGGGCAACATTGCCGAGGTTCTGCATCATTTGCGTTTGTGTTCGGGCCTGATTATAGATGTCCGGGGCAACGGAGGAGGACAGTTGGATTATGCCCAACGATTGGCATCGCACTTTACCAACGAACGCATACTGACGGGTTACCGCTCTTACAAGACGGGTACAGGACATTCCGACTTCTCGGAACTAAGTCCCGAGTATCTGGAACCAAGTACCACTATCCGTTGGCAGAAACCTGCTATAGTACTGACCAACCGAGGATGCTACAGTGCCACAAACACCTTCGTTCGCGACATGCTGTGTTGCCCTAATGTCCGCACCTTGGGCGACAGGACTGGTGGCGGCGGTGGCATGCCATTTACCAGCGAACTGCCTAATGGCTGGCTGGTGCGTTTCAGTGCCTGCCCTCAGTATGACAAGCAGAAGCAGCACATAGAATTCGGTATCGCTCCCACTATACCATGCGAGTTGAAGGCTGAGGATGTTGCAAAGGGTAAGGATACTTTGATAGAGGCCGCACGCACGTTGCTCAGAGAATGTTAAACGGCAATACGTACACAAGAATGAAGAACCTACGTTATATGGTGATATTTCCGTTACTGATGATTGCGGTGTCCGTTATCACAGGATGGAGATGCTATGACAAGGCCAAGACCGAGATGGCAGAGGACCTGAACCAGGCACTGCAACGTACGGCACTAACAGATGCCAACGTGGAAGGTATACTTGACTCCTTGTCCTCTATGCCGGGGAGTCCCATGCTTACTTTCAACGGCACTCACCATGGCTTTGCTAACTTTCTGCATATCCCTTCCCTGCGCGATACGGCACATGTCTCTTACTCTATGGTTCAGACACATGGAGAAGGTCATGAAACCGGAACTTCCCATGCACGTATATGCAGTGATACAATAATGCTGGCAGGATGCGGTACCAAGGGTAACGAGGTGGTTCTTGCGGTACGTGCCTATGCCAATCCATCCATGGCAAGCGTGTTCGGTCATGCCGGCATGGAATGGTCAATGTTTTCTTTTCTTGCGGGTTTGCTTATGCTTGTATTCATGCTTGCCAACCGCAGGCTTTTCAATGTGGCAGTTACCCCTTCATCTATACGTACAGACCTGACTCTGACTCCCATGCAGGAACAGCTTATGAACATGTTTCTGGAAAGCCCCACCCGTACTCTTACCAAAGAGGAGATATGTTCTGCCCTTTGGCCAAAGAAGGATAATCCAGATGACACACTATATACCTTTATCAGCAGAATGAAGTCTTCGTTGGCAAGACAATCTTCTTCATACAGGATAGAGAACAAGAGAGGGCGGGAATACTTCCTTGCCGATGAAAAGGGAGATTTTGCCCGCCGGTAGTGTTGATGAGGTAATGCTGTACCTTTGTTGTAGTGTAATTGTAAGGGTAATGTAAGGTAGATATTGCATGAAGGTGTGCCCTTTGTTCATACCTTTGCCGGAGAAACCTAATCCGTGCAATCATGCAACAAATCCGATTCAAACTTGTTGACCGTATCGTAGGGTGGCTGGTCTTTGCCATTGCCGCTACGGTCTATTGTCTTACGGTTGAGCCCACAGCCAGCTTGTGGGATTGCTCCGAGTTCATCATTTCTGCTTACAAGCTGGAGATAGGGCATCCGCCAGGCGCACCTTTCTTCATGCTTACGGCCAATCTGTTCTCCCAGTTCGCCTCCGACCCATCTCAAGTGGCATATATGGTGAATATCATGTCTGCCTTGCTCAGTGCCGCCTGCATAATGCTTCTGTTCTGGACGGTATCGCATCTGATGCGCCGCCTGGTGTGCGGTTATGGCGAGGTGGGACGTGTACAGGACCTCCTCCTGATAGAAGGTTCCGCCATGGTGGGTGCCTTTGCCTGCATGTTCAGCGACTCCTTCTGGTACTCTGCTGTTGAAGCGGAGGTTTATGCCTATTCCAGTTTTCTTACGGCATTGGTGTTCTGGTTAATTCTCAAGTGGGAGGACGATGCAGATAGTCCAGGCTCTAACCGTTGGATATTGCTTATCTCATATCTTATTGGTCTTTCCATTGGTGTGCATCTGCTGAACCTTCTTTGCATACCTGCCATGGTGCTGGTATACTATTTCAGGAAGACGAAACAGGCATCCATGTGGGGAGTGTGCAAGGCTCTGTCGGTTAGTTTTCTTTTGCTCGGCGGCATACTATATGGGCTTGTTCCCGGTGTATTGTGGCTGGCAGGCAGGGCGGAACTTTTGGCCGTTAACCTGTTAGGACTTCCCTTCAATTCCGGACTTGCAGGCTTTATCCTGTTGCTTTCCGTACTGATTGTTTGGGGATTGATCCGTTGGCATGGAACAAGGAGGCTTGTGTTGTCCTGTGTAACCTTGATACTTGTGGGATTCAGTTGCTATGGCGTCATCCTTGTCCGTTCCTCTGCCAATCCGCCTATGGACGAGAACTCTCCGGAAGATGTATTTGCCTTGAAGCGCTATCTCAATAGAGAGCAGTACGGGGACCATCCCTTGTTCTATGGGCCTACCTACAAGGCAAAGCCTGAGTACGAGCGTAAGGGCGACTTTATGGTTGCCAAACGTAAGGAGGGGGAGACTATCTACCGCAAGTCGGAGAAGACGGGGCGCTACATGGATGTGGGCAAGAAGATAGAGTATGTTTACGACCAGAATATGCTTTTCCCACGTATGCACTCTTCGCGCCATGCCCGGGCTTACGAGCAGTGGATGGGTAGTGTGGAAGGTCCTACGATGAAGGAAAACATCGGTTTCTTCGTGTCCTACCAGTTATATTATATGTATATAAGGTACTTCCTGTGGAACTTCGTGGGCAGACAGAACGATATTCCCGGCAACGGAGAAACGGAGCACGGCAACTGGATAACGGGCATAGATGTCATAGACGGTTTGCTTTTGGGGTGTGATATGGGCAAACTGCCTTCCGACTTGAAAGAAAATAAGGGTCGCAATGTCTATTATGCCTTACCATTGCTTTTGGGTATTTTGGGTATCTGTTGGCAACGAAGGAAGGGCGAGTTGGGCAGAAACCAGTCTCTCATTACCTTCTGGCTGTTCTTCATGACGGGCGTGGCCATAGTCCTGTACCTGAACCAGACACCTCTGCAGGCCAGGGAAAGAGATTATTCCTATGCAGGTTCCTTCTATGCCTTCTGCATTTGGGTGGGTCTTGGAACGGGTGCTGTGGTGTCGGTACTGAGACGCTTGAAGGTTGGAGAGTGGTCATCGGTGATTGTTGGTGTGCTTCTCTGCCTGCTTGTCCCCATACAGATGGGATGCCAAACTTGGGACGACCACGACCGTAGCGGACGATACACTTGTCGCGACTTTGGTCAAAACTACTTGGAGAGCGCACCGAAGGAGGGCAAACCCATCATCTTCTGTAATGGTGATAACGACACCTTCCCCCTTTGGTACATGCAGGAAGTGGAAGGGAAGCGCACGGAGGCAAGGGTGTGCAACCTGTCCTATGCCAGTGCCGACTGGTACATTGACCAGATGCTACGTCCTGCCTACGATTCTCCTGCCTTGCCTTTGGGATGGGAAACTGAAGACTATAGTTATGGCAACAATGATGCCGCGCGGATAGAACCTGAATTGTACGACAGAGTGCTGGCATTGTACCGGCAGGAGCCTCATACGCTGAAGAGAATTCTTGGCGAGGAACCCTTTGACATGGCAAACATCCTGAGGCATTGGGTGTTCAACCGTACGGACGGTATGAGCAAGGAGGATATACATCTGCGACAATATGTGAAGGCACTTGCCTGCGGACGAGAGGACGAATGGGAAACGCTGGACATACGTTGTATTCCCACGGATTCGGCTTTTGTTATGCAGAGGTCGGGAAAGAAGATACCTCTTTCCTTTGCTGGCATGGACATGCTCCTGAAGAGCGACTTGCTGATACTCCAACTTCTCGCAAATGGCGATGAAACCAGACCTTTGTACCTGACAACGTCCATGAACATAGACGAAAGGCCATATCTGAAGCCTCACCTTGTACTGGAGGGTATGTTGTATCGTATCGTTCCTTCTGATACTTCTGAAACTGAAACACGTGTAAATGTGGAACGCCTGTACGAGAACATCATGGAGAACTTCTCCTACGGTGGTTTGTCTGCCGGTGATGTGTATGCCGACTATGACGTGAGAAAGATGGCATACGGACATCAATATAAAATGGCAACCCTGATAGATGCCTTGCTTGAGCAGGGCGATAATGAGCGTGCCGTAGCCGTTGTACGCAAATGGCAACAGGAAATGCCTCCGCAAGTTGTTCCATACGATGCTGCCGCCCTTTCCATGCTACGTTGCCTATACCACACAGGGCACTATGCGGAAGCCGATACACTTGCCGAGGATATACTCTCACGCTCTCTTGAGTGGCTGGAATGGATAGAAACATTGTGCCCCGAGCGCCGTCGAGGTTCAACCTTTACGGAATACCAGTGGAGACGTATAATGGAAAAGACCATATCCCTATTGTATTACTATGACCGAAAAGAACTTCTTATCACCTATTTCCCTGAAAAAACATTAAAATAATGCTTATGAGCTTGAAACGAACCTTAGGAAATCGTATGCACTATGTGTTATATACGCTTGCCATATCATTAATTCTACTTGGCCTCCTGCTCATGAATGGGGAGAGCAGTACAAACGATAACTTTTGCTCAGATATCTTCTCAGCACAAAGGATAATCGCTGCTCCTATCCTATGTTTTATAGGCTACATACTATTCATTCCTGCTATTGCATTGACAAATGAATAGATTAATATATAACAATTTTATGAAGATAATGGATTAAAAACAAATCGGTCATTAGAAAGTTATGCGCTAATGACCGATTTGCGTTAAACATACATGCCAGTAAGGAGACAGAGTGCTGCGTCTGCAAAATAACAGAGACAGAACATTCGAACGCTACACGCATCATCCGATAACAGTAAACAAAGCGGACGCTGCACGAAGCATCCCTACACTCACTATAAAACAACTACGATAAAAATGTGGATAAGTGGGAATATTGGTATGTGGGCATATTAGCATGTTGATATGTAGGGATGTAGGGACGCAGCGTGCTGCGTCCGTAAAATAACAGATACAGAACATTCGAACGCTACGTCCAACAACAAAATCAAAGCGGACGCTGCACGCAGCGTCCCTAACCTCACAGTCATCCTTTTCCTTTCATCCTTCATCTGTACTCTGTTCTCTGTCCTCCGTACTCTATCAAAAAAAGAGTCCTCTGGAAAATTCCAAAGGACTCCTCTCTTCTAAAAACGGCGGCTACCTACTCTCCCACGGGTGTGCAGTACCATCGGCGCGGACGGGCTTAACTTCTCTGTTCGGAATGGGAAGAGGTGGAACCCCGACACTATAACCACCTGAATAATGGTGACATATTGGACATCCTTAACGGTGAGCGTTTAACGTTGAAAGTTTAACGTTTAACGAATAGTCTTCCGTTTTCACTTTTCACCTTTCCGTTCGTAAAATAAGCTGAGAGTATAACCAACCATGCTGAGCGAAAGCTTTCGGGCAATTAGTAAGGCTCGGCTTTGACGTCACCGTCTTTACACCTGCCTCCTATCAACGTCATCGTCTATGACGACCCTCAAAGGAAATCTAATCTTGTGGCCGGCTTCGTGCTTAGATGCTTTCAGCACTTATCCGATCCAGACGTAGATACCCGGCAATGCACCTGGCGGCACAACCGGCAAACCAGAGG
>JAZRII010000043.1:0-19422 GCA_045645225.1 Bacteroidaceae bacterium
AGAGTAACCGCCTGCGCTGACCTCAATCTGTGGCTGGCCTACGGTAAAGTCTCTGCTGCTGATCTTCTTGGCAGCACCGTCTATAACAAAATAGTAATGGGCCGTATAATTACCTTGGGGCAAGTATGGCCATTCGTTAGATGATCCGTATTCAGAGAGCAATTCTCCTTGTCCTTCAACAGTACGAACCTCCTCACCGGCAGAATTCAAAACTACTGTCTTCCAGTTCATACCAGGATATGAATTGGAAAATGTCACATTAGTACCTACCAGATAGCCATTGGAGTCATACTGGTGCATTGCTGTTGCTGTAGGAACTGGCAACCATGACAATGGTATGGTTTCATCCATATTGGCATCCTCGATGGCTACCTTTGCAATATTTACAATTGTTGCACTTTCGGGATCTGGCAGTGTAAGTGTTACGATGGCATGATCGGCTTCCTGAAAGACTTCGGGTAGTGACTCCGAAGTAAGTTCAAAGGATATCTGTCTGTTGTTGTCGTTCTTTAATTTTCCGTAAAACATAAGTTTAGGACTACTTCCCGCACGGAAGTAGATGCTACTGTGGATATCGTCCATGGGAATTTCCATGGAGTAATCGTCTACGAATACCGATACACCAAAATCAGCATAGAAACGTTCAAATCTAGTTCTTTCTTCCTCGTCCTTACCGAATTTAACTGATATCAGCGCATTTGCCACTTTGCATGGTATAGTTACGGGAGTAGTTGCATCCGTATCTACGACTACGTTCTCTGTTTTTCCAATATAATAGGGAGCATTTCTTCCTATAATCGGATTGTCTCCACAGGTTGCAGTAATATCATACATTCCAGTTTTTACCTGCAGTGTTTCTACAAATTTCCCATCGTAAGGAATTAGACTTGTTCCTACACGTTGCAACTTCAAATTGAAGCTGCTTGTCAGGGGTGTGCCCAGTTCGGAAGGTGTAGCTCGTGTTTCCGTCTTGACCGAAACTTGAGTTATGGAGAAACGCAAGGTACCCTGTACAGTCTCCATATCCTCAATTTCGTTACAGGCGCTATAGGTCAGTCCTAACGCAAGGGCTAGAATTGTATAAAGATAATGCTTTCTGAAAGAGATCATTTATTCGTATATTAGGTTCAAATTATCCAATACCAACGTGCTTCCTGCACCACCAGTGAAGAAGTCGCCATATTTACTTGATGAGGCAACTACCAGAATGTGGGTAGGTGCTACTTCAGTATTCTTATACTTCACCTCTATAGTTTCCGGTGTCCAGGTTGTTACTGTATTACCACTTGTAAAGTAGCCGTAAGCTATGACACGAGGATCATCTGGAGAGAAGAGATTTTGTTCCTGACCAGGCTTGGTCTTGATAATAATGGGATATTTCTCGCCTTGGAACTGCTCGTATTCTCCATCCTCTATGTGCCACAGGGCTATATATATGTTGCATGAATCAGGTCGTCCCTTTAGGTATTCCATTGATTTATCTCCAACCTTATCAATCTCCTTGGAAATGTACTTATAGTCAAAGGTCAGTTTGGTTGGGAATGCAGTAAATGGCCTGCCGAATCCCAGTACACCATTAGTTCCGTCTGTCTTCAGGTATGTACCGGTAAAGATATTGCCTGCAGCAAACTTGATAACAATATACTTAGATTCCAAATAGGCTGCTTTGCCACTACCTGTACTGGTATCATCGGTAGGATATGAGTTACTATTACCTACAGTTGTGGCGCCACGATTACCGGTGTCCCAAAACGAAGTACCACCGCTAACCCAAGGGCAGTATAATTTGGCATTGCTGGCGTCGGTATGCCAATCGTCAAAACTACTATTGGGCATTTGCTGCAGTGTGGCTGTAGTAAAACTCTGCATCTCTACTTCATAATTGCCGGCAGCAACCTTATATTCGTATTCGGTACCGGCTTCAAGATGTTTGATTTCAGCCTTGTATGTTGTCGATGTGGTAGTTATATCTTTGATATCTACTTTGTTCCAAACACTTTCGCCCTTCTTCCTATATTCTATTACTGGTTCTGTTTTATTGGGCTTATCGCCAGAAATTATTGCTTGGTAGTTTCGTGCGAAGGCTTTAGCGGTAGTTTTTATTTCCTCTTCTGTATGCAGTACGCTTACACGCCATATCTGTGACTCATCCCATCCTGTTCTTACTGTGAATCTGCACACCTCAGAGAAGTCGTAGTGATCTACCTTGCTTGGGTCGGGAGAGACAGTTCCGTTCTTTCCGCCAAGAGTGAATTTATTAACCTTCAGTTCGCTTAACTTTTGGCTTTTGTTTACAAATACTATAGCATTGCATAGCTCTGGATCAATAATGGCTTTGCCTACTTGATTCTCTACCTCAATTTCTCGGATTAGAATCTGTGTCACATTTACCGTCCACTCATAGTTTTGATAAGTAGTAACCACGAATTTAACGGGTTTGCTGAAATCCACTCTTGTGTCATATCCAGAGTCAAGAGTGTTGAATGGATTCTTTGGGAAACGACTATAGTTTGTGCATTGTGTAGAATCTACATCCAATACTGGTGTTTCTTGGTAGTCAACATCGGGATTATATGTAATACCTGTCAAGGTAATCTTTTTGATCCTTAGTTTCTTAATATCGACCGTGTCGCAGACATATAAGTTGATTTCTCTCTTGTCCTTGTCTATTACGGTAGTAAAGTTTTCACCTCCGTCTTCGCCACACTGACCCTCAACCTCAAATTCTGTAATCTGACCATATACAATGGGGTAAGGTATTTCGTCCTTAATGTCACACGCAACAATAACAACTGCTACTAGGAGAAGTATAATTTTTCTTGAAATGCTCATAGATAATAAGTTACACCGAATTTTACACTGAAGAGGTTTATTCTAAAGTTTGCACCAGAGTTTGTATTGCTTCCGCTCGCGATATTGTTGGTGTTCTGATTACCCCAATTAACATGGAAACCACCAACGTTGAGCATTACCTCAGTCGCAAGATAATCTGTCAAAAAGACAGCCATACCACCGGCAAATCCCAATTCCATGTCGTGACTACTTGAATAACTGGCACTGAAAGTATCACCCTTACCCGTCGAAGTCAATCCCTTGGAGAAGGTATAATTCAGTTGCACTTCGCCGAACAAACCGAAAACCTTGCTTTTACCTATAGGGAGATAGCTACGCAGAAAAACAGTTGACTCATAGTTGTGCTGCTGGAAATATATGTCCTCAAGTCCTATATTGAAGTCTTCGCCCAAGTTCAGGTCAAACTCGCCCAAATTAAGATAATATTGTTTATATGAGAAGCGGCCACCAATAGCCATATTATTTAGGAAGAAGTATCCAAGATAAGGACCAGTCGAGAAAGTATAAGCTTGGAAATTCAAGTCCTTCAACAATGGGTAATTCATGTTTTGGGTATCCCATTGGTTCCACGCCACTTGTCCGCCAACCATCCATTGCCCTTTTGGTATAAATACAGTCTTCATGGCATCGCGACTAATAATGCCACGACTTTCTGCATATGACTGTTCTTTAACCTTTTTATTTGCTTCCTCCAAGCCAACGTGCAATCTCTCTACAGAATCTGCACGCACTTCCTCGTTCTGTGGAGTTTCATCTTCTCCTGTTTTTACAACGAGTTTGCAAGTCTCCGAGATGTCCTCGTGCTCTACTTTACTTGAGTCAGGGGAGACAATTTCATTCTTTTCACCAAGAGTTATTTTATTCTCCTTCAGTTCGTTTGACTTTTGCTTTTTCTTTGCAAATACTACATCGTTAGATGGCTTCTGGGCAATGGGGGCTTTCTCTACTTGATTTTCAGCCTCAATTGCTCGGGTTGCAATCTGCGTCACATTCACTGTCCACTCATAGTCTTGATAAGTAGTAACCACGAATTTAACGGGTTTGCAGAAATCCACTCTTGTATCATATCTTGGGTCAAGAGTGCTGAATGTGTTTTTAGGGAAACGGCTATAGTTTGAGCATTGTGTAGAGTCTACATCCAATACCGGCGTTTCTTGGTAGTCAATGTCTGATTCAGATGTAGTACCTGTTAAGGTAATCTTTTTGATTCTCAGTTTTTTTATATCGACAGTATCGTTGACATATAAGGTGATTTCTCTTTTTTCATTGTCTATCACGGTAGTAAAGTCCTCACCTCCGTCTTTGCCACATTGCCCCTCAACCTCAAATTCCGTAATCTGACCATATACAATGGGGTCAGACATTTCGTCCTTGATGTCACATGCAACAATGACAATAGTGATTAGGAGAAGTATGATTTTTCTTGCGATGCTCATAGATAACAAGTTACACCGAATTTTACACTGAAGAGGTTGATTCTAAAGTTTGCACCTGAGCTTGTGTTGCTTCCGCTTTCGATATTGTTGGTATTCTGATTGCCCCAATTAACGTGGAAACCACCAACATTGAGCATAACCTCGGCGGCAAGAAAATCTGTCAAAAAGACAGCCATACCACCGGCAATACCCAACTCCAGATCATGACTACTTGAGTAACTGGCACTGAATGTATCACCCTTACCAGTTGAGGTCAATCCCTCAGAGAAGGTATAGTTTAACTGAAACTCGCCGAATAGACCGAATATCTTGCTTTTTCCTATTGGGAGATAGCTACGCAGAAAAACAGTCGACTCGTAGTTGTGCTGCAGGAAATATATGTCCTCAAGACCTATATTGAAGTCTTCGCCCAGGTTCAGGTCAAACTCGCCCAAATTGAGGTAATATCTTTTATATGAGAAACGTCCACCAACGGCCATATTATTGCTAAAGAAGTACCCAAGATAAGGACCTGTAGAGAAGGTATAAGCCTTGAAATTCAGGTTCTTCAGCAATGGGTAATTCATGTTTTGTGTATCCCATTGGTTCCACGCCACCTGTCCGCCAACCATCCATTGCCCTTTTGGTATAAATACAGTCTTCATGGCATCACGAGTAATCATGCCACGACTTTCTGCATATGACTGTTCTTTAACCTTTCTATTTGTTTCCTCCAAGCCAACATGCAAACTCTCTACAGAATCTGCAAGAAACTCTTCGTTCTGTGGAGTTTTATCTTCTCCATTCGCAAAAACAACCGTTGGAGCAAACAGGAAAAAAAGTATTATAAGGCTTTTTATTTTTTTCATTAGTGCAATGAATGTACGTTTCGTAATTTTATATTGCATCTGTCCACAGTAAAAACTGCAGACAGATGCACAATTGTTTATATATTCTTACTGAACAGCGGGAGAGTCACCATATTCAAATGAGAAGTCATCAAGGTAAAGGGTACTGCCTTCACCACCATGGAAGTAGTCACCATACTTACTAGATGAGAATACAATCAGCAAGTGTGTGGGCTTCCTGGTAAGAGTGCGATATACCAATGGGATGTTTACTTCCTTCCACTCGCCTTTGCTATCGACGTTCTGCTCAGCAGGTAATGCGCCATATGCTATTACACGAGAATCGGTCTCCCAATTAGGGAATTCTTCCATCTTGGTGTTATCTACCACAAGCGATTCGGAGAGCAGTACGCAATACATACCACACTGGTCCATTTCGTTCTCACCGGGAGCACCTGCAGGCAAATTACTACCAACACGATTTATCTTCTGAGGTGCATACTGCATCCAACCCTTCAGAGCTGTGGGACGAGATGTAAATGGAACACCCCAGTTCAGCCAAGCACCATTTGTTCCTACCAATGCGCCAAACTCACCAGTATAGATACTTGCTGCAGCAAACTTGATTACGATGTATTTAGATTCCAACTTAGCTGCATATGTACCTCCGTGAACAACTTCTGTAGTTGAGGTCGTGTTGCTACCGCCAAAGCTTGCTCCACCAGGGTTACTGGTATCCCAGAATGTAACACCTTGTTCGTTGGGATATACCACCTTGCCAGAAGTCCACCAGTTTTCGAAACCACCATTATACAATGCTGTCTGTGCCTCTGTCAGGAACTGCATGGGAGAGCTGATTGCCTCGGTGCCATTGAAGTTGTAAACCAATCGATACTCGTATGTTGCCTGAGGAGTAAGTCCCTTGATATTAGCACTAACATTGTCCTTGTCGTCAATGTTCAGTTCTTCACTCGCAATGTTGATCCATTCCTCGGTGCCTGATTGTCTCCATTGCATAGTAAGACCACTCTGGTCGAATTCGTTTGTCTTAGATGTAACGGCAGCATTAAGTGTGGCAAATGTACTCCATGCATTGGGTTGAAGTGTAGCCAAAGATATAGAACTTCTTCTGGGCACATCAAAGGTGAAGGTGTAAGTGTTGGTGCTCTCATCCACCTCTACCTCAATGCCAGGTTTGCTGCTGGAGCCTAAGTGACCCTCGTCAGACAATTTGTAGTTCAGAATGTAATGGTCGCGCGCCTTAACATTTTTGAATTCCTTTTCAATAGAGTTATTTTGATCACTAAAGCTTATGAGATTAAGCTTTACCTTGAAGTCGCAGACAGGGATATAACCAGACTGTGTGGTTTCTCTCATAACGAACTTCAAAGGGTTGAAACTGTTGTTGTCGTCCGAAATTGTAGCAATGGCAGACTTGAAGTTCTGCACGAAGGTCTGGTCATAGTTTACTGTTACCTTTACATTAGCTTGAGTACATACAATCTCGGTCTTGACCAAATACTTTGCTCTTACTGTAACATCAGCGCTACCATAATAATATGGAGTATCGAAGCCAGAACCACTACCATCCCAGTTTGCTGAGTGAGCCACAACGGTGTAATCTCCTGCAGGCAAAAGCATAGGCTCCTGGAAGGTCTTGTCTGTACCGAAATTATCGGTGCTCTTTACTACATTTCCTTTATTGTCCTGAATCTCTACGTGCAGAGTCTTAGCATCATAGTCGGCAGGTGCTGCAGCACGGGTGTTGGGGTCATTGGTAGATACCAAGGCATTGATATTCAGTGTTATGTATCCATGGGTGCTGTCGGCCATTTCCTGCTGGGAGCATGATGAAATCATCGCAGTCAGGAAGACCAAGGACAGCAAATCCTTTATCTTTTTCATAATTTATTCCTAAATATATAATTATTCAACGGTAAGAGTTAATTTGCCACTCTTGGTCGCACCATCTGCATCTGTTACAACCATATTAAAGGTATGATCACCTGGCATGACTGCCAACAGAGAGAAGAAGTTACCGATGGGGAAGGTGTAACTATTGTCACCAACAGCAGGTACATCAAGTTCTTGCCCCAATTCTGTAAACAAACGAACAAGTTCTGTATTAGCTACAATTTCTGCACCATTAATAAAATCAACACCTTCGTAATTTTTTGTCATTAGCTCCAAAGAGCCCATCATATCCTGACTATCGGAATTGATTTTTACCATAATGCTTTGAATACCTGTTGCACATTCAATAAGGGCATCGCCTAAAGAAGGATCTGTTGACATTGTTATTGTCATATCCTTAGGCAGTAGCAAAGTGATATTGCTGGCAGGCTCTTCCTGTTCGGGTTCTTCCTCTATTTCGGGAAGTGCACAACCTACAGCCAAAACGAGTTTGCCCTTCTTTACATTGCCAACCATGTCGGTAACAACCATATCAAAGGTGTGCACACCTTCCAAAACAGCCAACAATTGGAAGAAATTACCGATGGGGAATACGTATTCTGTATCGCCTTCTGCAGGAACCTCAAGTGTCTGGCCTAAGTCACCAAACAGACGTACGATATCCTGGTTTCCAACAATTTCTGCTCCTTCAAGGAATGTTGCTGCGGGATAGCCATCAATCATCTGCTGTAGTGAACCAATCATGGCGTCGCTATTTGAACTAATCTTTACCATGATGCTCTTGATGCCGTTTTCAGCAGAGATAAGAGTGTTGCCAAGGGCAGGATCGGTGTTGCTGTCAATAACCATGTGGTTGGGCAACTTCAGAGTGATAGGACCAGTCTCCTCAGGAGTCTCAGGATCTTCCCATTCTTCGAAGTTGTCGGTATTGTCCTCAACTTCCATATCAAAGTTTTCCTCGCTCTCCTCGAATTTGATATTTGCATTTACACTGATACCAACAATGTCACCATCGGTCTTTGCTACGGCAGCCAAGGTAACAGAGATAATATCACCTCCAGAGAAAGAGGTTTCGTCGTTATCGTACGTCTCGCTTGCGCTGTCCTTAGTTAGATTATGACTGGTCTTGATAGTTGCGTCATTCTTGGTTTTACCAGTGAAATTCATAGTCAGCACCTCTACGTTTTCCGCAAACTTGATATAGGTGGTAGGAGGCTCGTATCCATGGTCCTCCTTGCTGAGAATCAGGGTGCTTTCCTTGGAATCGCTAATGGTTATAGTCCAATCGGTGAACAGATCCATGAAATCGTTATGTTCAGCCTCGTCATTACCGAACCTAACTGTGATACTACCATTTGCCATGCGACAGGTTACCTTGGAATTTGTGTTGACTGCCTGCAGAATCTCGAAGTCATCACGGCCATAGTAATAAGGTGCATCCATGTATTTTTCAAGATCGCCAGGTGTATGAGCCTCAGCATAGTACTTGCCTACAGCAAGCTTAATCTTGAATGGTACTTCTGATGCTTTATTATAAGAATGTACCAGTTTGCCATCTAAATCCTTGATGTTAACGGGGAAATTATCAGTTTCTACAGCACGGGTAGGTTTTGGCGCCAGTTTGTCAACCACCAGCGACATGCTTCCCTGACGTGTGTCGGCTGTTTGCAATTCTTCGCTCACGCAAGATGAAAAGCCAAGAGCTGCTACGGCCAGCAACATAAATTTGAAAATTTTCATAATATGAATATTTATTTGTCTTCTATGATTATGTGTATTTCCTATGGCAGGTCCATAGATTCTCCTTAGATCCAATCAACATCAACCTCAATGTCGTGTTCGGTGTCGTTGGTTGACTCGTCAATTGTTACAGTAATATCCAATTTGCCCTGGGTAGTAGGGGTATATACGGGGTTAATGTTCATCTTGTATGCCTTATTGCGGGACAGCTTGAAGGTTCCTTCCTTGACAGTAGTGCTATTCTTTTCGCCGTCCACATACTCGCTCTTGGTTGTCGTTGTAATTGTGAATGAAATTTCTTCACCTTCTTCATTCAACTTTACATACCAAGGCTCAGTATCATTTTCCAGCCATGAAATAACATTCGTTCCCATAGCCTCAGTGCCAGTGAATGTTACATTGTAGCCTTGATAGTAAGTAGCCATCTCGGGAGCGAAGTTTACAGCAATACGTCCACAAGTAGGGGAGCATGTTACGGTAACCTCCTTCATGTCATCACCCTCAATATTGCCAATGGTTTCGCCAAATACGTAGAATGCATCGCGTGAGTAGGCATGCTCTTCTCCATAATAAGCTTGAACCTTAAATCCACCGATGGGAAGTGTAATACCAGTAAAGTTATTGAGGTCACTGCCCTTGCAATTAAGCTTTACTGAGTTGTTTTTGTCCGTAACAACAATTTGATAGTTGTCGGTGTTTGCATAACTGTTTTCGTTAAGAGCACGGGTGGTGTTGGAGAAGCCTGTCTCCGATTTGAGATTTAGGAACAAGCATCCCTGCTGTGATTCGGGCAGGTTCTCGTCATGAGGCTCCTGGCTGCATGATACTAACGAAATGCTCAGCAGAGATGTCAGACCTAACATCAATGTTGTTTTCTTGGTTGTTCTTTGCATTGTAATATGTGTTTGTTTCTTTTTAAACTATAATAATAATGTGTGCCTATGGCGTATTCTCCTTGTCCTTTTTGTATGGTGAGTCTGTTTATAGTCTCAATTTCACGGTGCAAAGTTACCGAAAAGCATCCATAATCAAGATTTATTTCGGTAAAATAATCATGATTACCGAAAAAATTTCAAAAAAGTGCCGTTTCATCGTTGAATGTTATCGTTGTGGAATAGCATAAGCAGACTCAACTTTTCCTCAATATGCATTAGATTGTATACCGAATAATACATATTCTTGTGTGCTTTTTGCCTTCTTTCAAAGCTGTTTTTGCTCTTAATTTCCGGTATCTTATTACCTTGCAATGAAGGTGGCTCCATACAATTCCTGTCGTGTATGCGAATGTGCTCTTATAAACAGCTGGATACACGATATGTAACCAAATATCCCATTGCAGAGGCAGGATTTGCCTGTAATTAAGAAAGAATAACGTAAAGAGGCGGGGAACTATACAATTTTTTTGTAACTTTGCACGTTAGATATGAAGATATTCGGTATAGGAATGAACTACCGCGACCATGTGGTAGAGATGCAGACAAAGGCACCAGGAAAGGCAAGTGCCGGGTCTGAGGGGTATGATGCCCCAGTCGTGTTTACCAAGTGCGATAGCGCTTTGGTTACACGTGGACGCCCCTTCTTTATTCCCGATTACACGCATGAATGCGAGTATGAAGCGGAACTTGTGGTGAGGATTTGCCGTATGGGACGTAGTATCAGCGAGCGTTTTGCACACCGATACTACGATGCAGTAACTATGGGAGTGGATTTCACGGCTCGGGACCTTCAAAGAAAGCTCAGGGCGGAGGGACTCCCCTGGGACCTGTCAAAAGGTTTTGATGGAAGTGCTGTAGTTGGAGAATTCCGCGATTTCAACGGAAACGCATCCCTGCCCTTGGACGGTTCCAGTGGCAGATACGAGGATCACAAGGTAGCACAGATGTTGAAGCAGGGAATAAATTTCCGCCTCGATATTAACGGAAAGACCGTACAGAGCGGTTTGAGTACGGATATGATACACTCTGTGGACCATCTGGTGAGTTATATCAGCCGCTTCTTTACGCTGAAGACAGGCGACCTTATCTTTACCGGGACACCAGCCGGTGTGGGGCCTGTACATATAGATGACCATTTGGAAGGATGGTTGAACGGTGAAAAGGTATTGGAGTTCAATGTAAAATAAACAGAGGTCTTGAAGACAAAGGCGAGACATATATTTCTGGCACTCATCTCATTGCTTTTGAGTATGAATGCCAATGCCCAGGAAAGTTTGACATTCCTGGACTGGGAAGTCATAGCCCAGGATACGCTATGTCCGGTCTATTCTGAGGCAGTGCCTTTGGAAACAGACTACCGTGTCAATGACTATACGGTAGTTTTAGAGTATCCTGCATGGGATGCACTCAATGAAAATGAGACGCGGCTGGCACATAGGTATGCAGACCAGATAGAAGATACCATCCGGATCAGTCATTATATAAGTGTAAGCAGAGGAAAGGGGCAGCTTAACATAAACTTTGTTCCGATTGTACGTAAGTCCGGCAATTATCTTAAACTTACGAGTGCGAAGATTGTAATCAGACCCAAAGGTCATGTTAGTCACAGCAGGTCGTTGGTGTCGGAGAGAAAGAGGTATGCAGATAACTCGGTCCTGGCTAAAGGCGTGTGGAAGAAGATATACATAACTAAGGATGGTATGTATCGTCTGACTCCACGCCTGTTGGCAGAGATGGGCTTCAAGAATCCCGATAATGTGCATTTGTATGGTTACGGCGGCCACCAGCAATCGGAAGTCATCGATGCAGACAGAGACTTTGATGATTTGGAGGAAGTGTCCATGTACAAGGCCTCAGACGGTTCTTTGCTGTTTTGGGGCAATGGTTTAGTACACTGGGACGGAGTCAACCGTGTTTTCAATGCCTATGCAACGAAAGCGGCATATTTCCTCACAGAGGGAGATGTGCGTGAGGATATGCAGACAGAGGCTCCTTATACTGGCACTGTGAACCAAACCGTCGAGACGTGTTTGGGGCATGCATTGCACGAGGTTGATGACTATGCCTGGTTCCGTGGGGGCCGCAATCTGGTTGAAAGTACTCTTTTCTCAGGCGCACATTCCAGAAATTATACCTTTTCGGGAATCAACAGTTTGGGCAACGAGCGCCTGACGGTAGTGTTTACTGGCAATGACGTCTCCACACCGCTTACTATATGGGCAAATGGACAGAGTGTCTCCACAAAGACAATCCCTGCCCCGGGAAACTATATGTACTACTCCGAGGGCAAGTATGCCAATATGGATGTATCCGAGTGTAATGCAGGAAACCAAACGTGGAAAATAACGTTGGCGACACAGGGCCCCTTTGCAACTGACAGCCGTGTGCAGGGCCGTTTGGACTATATCGCATTGAACTATACATCGCCATTGGAAACAGACAACGGATGGGTTCTTTTTGGAGGAGGGTATTCAGGCACAGGTCCTGGCACGGGTTCTTCTTCTAATGTGGCCGCCAAATATGCGGGACCAACAAAATTCGCTTCGGTTAAGTCGGCTGCTTCTGCAGACCTTTGTGTAATGCGTCTGCCGGAAAGGGGTGCTCCCTCTGTGCTAATGCCAGCAATAAAGGACGGGGATGCCTATTCGTTTTCCTGTGCAGACGGGACACAGTATTTCGTTGCCTTTGATCCGGCATATGCTTTTCCTGAACCGGATGCCGGTGAAACGGTAGAAAATCAGAATCTCCATGCTTTGGACAGTGTGGACATGCTGATTATTGTTCCGGCGAGTGGCAAGCTGATGTCACAGGCACAGCGTCTGGCCGATGCTCATAAGCAGTACAGTGCAATGTCCTGTGCGGTTGTCAGGGCGGACCATATATATAATGAGTACTCTTCCGGCACTCCCGATGCTACAGCATATCGCCGTTTCCTTAAAATGCTGTATGACCGTGGAATTGATTCGGGAACAGCGCCCCGATACCTTCTCCTGATGGGGGATTGTGCGTGGGATAACCGCATGAAATCAACATCATGGCGCACGTACTCGCCGAATGATTATCTGTTATGTTATCAGAGTGAGAACAGCTATAGCGACACGCATTCCTATTGTTGGGAAGACTATTTTGGTCTTATGGACGATGGCGAGGGAGGAAGTCCCACAAGAGACGTCTCTGATATAGGCATAGGACGTTTCCCCGTCACAAGCGAGTCCCAGGCCCGTATAATGGTGGATAAGACCATTGCACATCTGCAGCGCACTCATGCCGGAGAGTGGAGCAATACGGTGGTAATGCTTGGCGATGACGGCGATAACAATACACATATGACAGATGCCAATAGGGTGGCGGATCTTATTGCAGATGCAGCACCGGACCTGAATGTGCGTAAAATAATGTGGGATAATTATATAAGGGAAAACCAAGGTTTGTACAACTCGTATCCGGAAATCCGCTCCCTTATTGCCAAGCAGATACAGGAGGGTGCCATGATGTTCAACTATACGGGGCATGGAGCAACATATCTGATGAGCCATGAGCGTGTCATAACGCTTGACGATGTAAGGTCCTGGAAATCCGACAGGCTCCCTCTGTGGTACGTGGCGGCTTGTGACATCACTCCTTTTGACAGCCAGGAGGATAATCTTGGTGAAGCGGCGGTGTTGAACGAAGGAGGAGCAGCAGTGGCTTTTATCGGAACGACACGTACGGTGTACAGTACGCAGAACTATCATCTGAACAGTTTCTTCTCAAAGTATCTTTTTGAGCGAGGCGAGGATTCCCGTGTTAATTCCGTAGGAGATGCATTGAGATTGGCAAAGGGAAGTATGGTAAGCGCAAATAATGACGGAAGCCAGCCTCAGAACAAGTTGCAGTATGCCCTTTTGGGTGACCCCTCCCTTAGGTTTGGCCTTTTTAGAGAGAAGGTCAGGCTGGATAGCATTAACGGGCAGTTAGTGAACGGCGAGGTCAAATTAAGTGCTGGCAGTCGTATCAGATTGAGCGGCCACATAGAGGATGCTGACGGCAGTACAGATGCAGGCTTCAACGGAAAACTCTTCTTCAGGCTATACGACAATAAGGCACTGGTTACAACCAGGGGGAACACTGGCGACAAGCCGTTTACGTATACAGACTGGAATAAGGAGATAAACAGAGGTGAAACGAATGTTACTGACGGTATTTTTTCAACTTCAATCATTATTCCAAAGGATATAAACTACAGCGACGAGAATGGCAGAATGGTGTTCTATGCTATTAGCGATGACCGTACAAGCGAGGCCAATGGCAGTAACGAGGATTTCCTTGTTGGTGGCATAAATCAGGAACTGGAACAAGACACCTTGGGACCGGAGATGTTTGTATATCTTGACAGCAAGGACTTCGTTGATGGCGATGTTGTCAGCGCACGCCCCATCTTTGTTGCGGAACTATATGACGAATCGGGCATTCAGAACAACGGCAACGGTATAGGCCATGATCTGCAATTGTGCATAGACGGAGATCCGCAACAGACCTATAATCTGAATTCATTCTATACTTCAACAGATGGAGACTTCACCAGAGGTAACGTCTGCTTCGCGGAATTCCCGGAACTGGCTCCAGGAGCACACACCCTTAGTTTCAGAGCCTGGGATATGATGAATAATACATCTTCAAGGACCCTGCGTTTTGTTGTTGGCGAGAACCTGGTACCGGAAATAGTTTCTCTGATACTGGAGTCGGACGTTGTTTCCGGACACACTAATTTCCATGTCGGGTACAATTTCCCTGGTCTTGAGTGCAGTTTCACGCTGGAGATATTCTCTACGAACGGAGCGTTACAATGGCGGCAGCAGATAAATGCCTCCTCAGGACGTGGAGTTGTGACTATACCATGGAATGGACGCAATGGTGATGGTGCGATACTTAACAATGGAATATACATATGCCGTGTGACTGTGTCTTGCGATGAAGGCAAAAAAAGTCAGAAGGAAAAGAAATTCATATACAGAGGCAATAAATAGCCTCAGAATTCAGTTATTACACTACGTATGAAAAGAATAATTATATCCCTCGTAGGCGCTTTTATGGCCATTGCCGCCATGGCGCAGAATACGGATTTGAGCGAAAGGTTCAATCCGGAAATATATGGTGTGACATCACTCGCAATTGCCCCTGACGCAAGAGCCGGTGCAATGGGTGATATGGGTGTGGCTACGGATGCCGATGCAAACAGCCAGTACTGGAACTGCGCCAAGTACCCATGGAATATAGCGCGTGCCGGTGTGAGTGCGTCGTACACTCCGTGGCTGCGCAAGATAGTCACAGGCATCAACCTTGCCAATGTGTCGGGTTTCTACAGAATCGGAGACTATTCGGCACTTAGTGCCTCCTTGCGCTATTTCGGTATGGGCGAAGTAACCACAACCGCAGGAGACTATAGTTTCAGTCCCTATGAAATGGCTATTGATGTGGCATACAGCCGTTTGCTCACCCAAACTTTCTCTATGGGCGTGGCTATGCGATTCATCCTGTCCAACATGAACTACGACCCGGCTCAGGAGGCTGCCAGCGGCAAGGCTTTTGCCGCCGACATTACAATGTATCGCCAGGGCTACTTCTTTGCCGGTAACAGAGAGTGCAGCATGTCCTGGGGTATAGCGCTGACTAATATTGGTTCCAAAATCAATATGGGCAACAGCACCCATGCCGAATTCCTGCCTGCGATGCTGAGATTGGGTATCAATATGACCGTTCCCTTCAACGAATACAACAAGCTCTCTTTCGGTGCCGAAGTCTACAAGCTGTGCATACCCACAAAACCAGTACAGGGCGATGAGGAATCTCCGGAGGACTATGAGAAGCGCCTGGAAGAGGATTACTACTCAGTAAGTTCCATTGCAGGTGTGTTTAAGAGTTTTGCTGATGCACCCGGAGGATTCAAGGAGGAGATGCAGGAACTTCGTTGGAGTTTTGGTGCAGAATACACCTACAACGACCGATTCATGCTTCGTGCCGGCTATCATTACGAGAACCCTCACAAGGGCAACCGTCAATACTTTACCGTTGGTGCAGGTTTTCACATGAGCGTATTCACTGTGGATGCGGCCTACTGTATAGCCACGGCACAGGGCAATCCCTTGGACCAGACAATGCGTTTTTCGCTGGGCTTTGACCTCGACGGCATGAAGGACCTCTTCGGCCGAAAAAGATAATTATAAAATATGAAACATATTCTTCCTCTTATTGCAATAATATGCGCCTCTTGCGCCTCCTCCCCCATAACTCCAGAGACTGAGGCCTCTGCTATGCTGAAGAAATCCCGGCTGCATCTGCAGGACGGCAGATACGATGCCGCACGCGACAGCATCCTAAGCATGCGAGAGAAATATCCCACTGCCCTGAAGAGCCGTGCACAGGGCATACTGCTGCTGGACAGCATAGAGATGCTGGCAGCACGCGACAGCATGGGCAGTGCAACCGGCGAGGAATGGAAGCGTCTTTCCATCAAGGCTCAGTTCTTTGAGCGTAAGCTGCAGGAAGACATGAAGAAACTGGCGAAGTAATATATCCCCATGCGAAATCTCTCAGACAAGGACCTGGCTGCAATACTGGACAAACCCATGTTCCGCCGAATATCCGAGACGGCAGACGACTTGGGGTTGGAATGCTATGTGGTAGGCGGATATGTGCGTGACCTGTTTCTGGAACGCCCTTCCAAGGACATAGACTGCGTGGTGGTGGATCCCTCAATTGCAGAAGGAGGCACAGCCAAGGCCGAATATTGTGCGCCTGGCATTCGTCTGGCAAAAGCGCTTGGACGCAAGTTGGGACGCGGTGCCAATGTGTCTGTGTTCAAGAATTTCGGTACGGCACAGGTGAAATGGCATGACGAGGAGGTGGAGTTTGTTGGTGCACGGCGCGAGAGCTATTCGCGCGACAGCAGAAAGCCAATAGTAGAGGACGGGACTCTGGAGGACGACCTGGACAGGCGCGACTTTACAATCAACGCACTGGCTGTATGCCTGAACAACAGTTCTTTTGGGCAGTTGGTTGACCGTTTCGACGGACTTTGGGACATGGAGGACGGTCTGATAGTTACCCCTCTTGACCCGGATATTACCTTCAGCGACGATCCCTTGCGCATGATGCGGTGCATACGTTTTGCAACACAGCTCAACTTCCGTATCGAGGACGAGACACAGGAGGCGCTTTGCCGCAATGCAGAGCGCATCAAGATTATTTCCCAGGAACGTATCATCGACGAACTCAACAAGATTATGCTATCGCCAGTTCCGAGTATAGGATTCATAGAGCTGGAACGTTGCGGACTGCTTGAACTTATCTTGCCGGAAATCGCTGCACTGCGTGGTGTGGAGAGCCGGAACGGGCGTGCCCACAAGGATAACTTCTACCATACCCTGGAGGTCCTGGACAATATGGCACGCGCAACGGCTGGGAGGGCTGCTGAAACCTTGTTCCTCAGATGGGCGGCACTTCTTCACGATATAGGCAAGCCCCGGACCAAGAGATGGGAGGAACCGCATGGGTGGACTTTTCATAATCACAACTATATAGGCCAGAAGATGATCCTTCCTCTGTTCAGACGCATGAAACTGCCTCTGGACGAACGCATGCACTATGTGGAAAAACTTGTGGGCATGCACATGCGCCCACAGGTGATTGCGGATGAGGAGGTGACGGATTCTGCTGTAAGAAGAATGCTGTTTGAGGCCGGTGAGGACATCGATGACCTGATGACTCTCTGCGAGGCAGACATAACATCCAAGAACCAGGCGCGCAAGCAGCGTTTCCTGGACAACTTCCGGCTGGTGCGTGAAAAGATTGTTGACCTGCAGGCTCGCGACAACTACCGCACATGGACAAATCCCATTACTGGAGAGGAGATAATGAACGTTCTCAATCTGCCTCCATGCAGGGAAGTTGGGGTGCTGAAGCAGGCTGTAAAGGATGCCATTTGGGAGTCGCGCATACCCTCCGACCATGACTCGGCCTATGCTTTCATGATGCAGGAGGCAGAGCGTATGGGGCTGGTTAAGCCATAGGGCAGGTACAAAAAGCATTTTTTTGCTATACTGGAGAGCGATTTTCTTGGTAGTTTGCGTCCTTTGCCGTAAATTTGAGGTCTAAAACGACAAACGATACATTTCTGACGTATGGGTGGCTTTTTTGGCACAGTGTCGCAGCAACCATGTGTTGCAGACCTTTTCTATGGTACAGACTACCAGTCTCATCTTGGCACACGCCGTGGCGGCATGGCTTCTTTTTCTCCTGAGAATGGATTCTACCGAAGTATTCACAATCTTGAAAATACATATTTCCGCACCCGTTTTGAAACGGAACTGGACCGATTCGTTGGCAACAGCGGCATAGGTGTCATCTCGGATACAGATGCCCAGCCTATGCTCATCAACTGCCATCTGGGCCGTTTTGCCATAGTTACGGTGGCAAGGATAAACAACATCGAGGAACTGGCACAGCAGATGCTGAACGAGGGCATGCACCTCAGCGAGTTCTCCAGTGGCAGGATTAATCCGACAGAACTTATTGGTCTTCTCATCCTGAAGGGCAGAACCTATGTTGAGGGTATAGAAAATGTATTCAGGATGGTCAAGGGCTCATGCTCCTTACTTCTGCTCACCGAGGACGGTGTCATTGCCGCACGAGACTCTTGGGGCAGAACTCCCATTGTCGTGGGCAAGAAGGATGGCGCCATGGCTGTAACATCGGAAAGTACGGCATTCCCTAACCTTGGCTATGACATCCTGCACTACCTTGGCCCAGGCGAGATAATCCGCATACAGGCAGATGGCATGCAGCAGCTTCGCAAACCCAACAAGGGCATGCAGATATGCTCTTTCCTGTGGGTTTACTACGGTTTCCCCACCAGTTGCTATGAGGGTCGCAATGCCGAGGCCGTGCGCATGGAATGCGGTCGCGAGATGGGCAAGGAAGATCCCGTGGAGGTGGACTGCGTATGCGGTATACCCGATTCCGGACTCGGCATGGCAGTTGGCTATTCCGAAGGACACAAGGTGCCATATGCCCGAGCTATATCAAAATATACTCCCACCTGGCCGCGAAGCTTTACTCCTGTCAATCAGGAAATGCGTTCTCTGGTGGCAAAGATGAAACTTATTGCCAACCGCGACATACTGCTGGACAAGAGAGTGCTTTTCTGCGACGACTCCATTGTAAGAGGAACACAGTTGCGCGACCACACCAAGGCGTTGCACGAACTTGGAGCCAAGGCTGCCCACATGCGCATAGCATGCCCTCCGCTTATATTTGGATGCCCCTTTGTTAATTTCAGTGCAAGCAAGAACGAACTTGAATTGATAACCCGGCGTATTATCGCAGACTTCGAGGGCGACATGAACAAGAATGTAGAGGCATACACCAAGACAGACTCTCCCGAATACAACCGTATGGTAGCGGAAATAGCCAATCGTCTGCATCTTGACTCACTGAAGTTTGCCAAACTCGAAACGCTGGTCAAGGCCATCGGTCTGCCCAAGGAGCGTATCTGTACTCACTGCTTCGATGGCTCAAGTTTCTATACGCTTGAGCAAGAGAACCACCTGACTTCGTCAATGCGTCACCCAAATTAAGCATTGTTTTCTGTCTTTTCAAAAAGAGGTTTTATTGCTAGGTGTTTATCTGTTAAAAAGAGCGTTTTGGTAAAGAAACTTCCATGTTCTGGTAATCTTATTC
>JAZRII010000044.1:0-5822 GCA_045645225.1 Bacteroidaceae bacterium
GTTAAACTTTTTACGTACAAACATGGTGCAAATGTAAGAAAAAATAGGTTTGCGTCACCCAAAGTCACCCATTTTAAATGATTAACTGACTGATTTTCAATATCCGCCATTTAATGGCAATAAAAAGTGATGAAGTCAGGACTATCTCCTGCATACATTTCTCCCACTTGATGAACAGCTGTTGTCTGGTTTTACGTCTGCGATAGGACAGTACACCATTCTGCAAATCCTTTTTTCGCAGGTATGCCATATCCACGAATGACATGCCACGGGTATAGAAACTCATAAGGAACATATCTCGGGCAAAATCAAATGCAGGATTCGTAGAGAAGTCCATTTCCTTGATTTGCCTAATGACTTTCAAGGGCACGGCACGCTTGACGGTCTTATCCACTCCTGTATAGACGTGCTTGAACGGGAAGCGTTGTGAGGTAAGCCCCTTTTCTACAGCACGGTTATACACAGCTCGAAGATTACGCATATAGAATGAAGAACTATTAGGACTTACTCCATTATTACGCAAGTAAGCTTCGTATGCCATCATCATATCGGAGTCCATATCATCCAATGGCACATCCTTGTCCTCTCGGAAGCGTCTGAAACTGCAAAGGGTCGCAGCGTATGTCTCCGATGTGCGTATCTTGCCCAATGTTTTCAGATTGGCAATAACTCTCTCCATAAATGGGAAGAGAAAATTTTGAGGTTTGGCCGATACAAATTCCGCTATCACATCATCTGCGGTATAATCACAACCGCTATGCTCAAAATCAGCAATGACCTTTTGGAACTGCATAACATCCATTCGGATTTTGTCATCAATCTCCGATAGATACCGTTTCCTATTGTCATTGAACTTAGGTAATATCACTTCCGACAAGCGACTGTTCCACTCATAGCCGTAGAGACGGAAGCCCGTCTTTTGCTGACGGGCCACACGATTATGGATTACTTGATAGAAAATTGAGCCTTGCCCGCCATCAACTGTTGAAGGTCGGAACTTAATCTTTACTGTTGCCATATCACAATCAGGTTTTTTAGTTATACAAAATCGGACTTTTCTGTATAAGTCCTAAACTTATAAACGAGATGTGGGCGAAAGTACTTGAAGAAAGACGGAAAATCTTGTGCTAAATATCGTATAAAAATATGTCAGTTCGGGATAATATTAGAACAATGTTAGTTGTTTGTTGTCCTCAACACAATATCCTTTGATTGCCTCAGGTTTGTTGTCAAAGAAACAATATGCACTGATAGCAGCAATGAGGTTCATCAGGAAATTGTTGACGGATCTGTGTCTTGAATGCACCAAATACCCCTTGTCCTTAAGCAGATGATTAATACATTCTTCTCTTGCCAAGTATGGAGCATACTTTCGGATCCCTGTCATCCACGTTAGCTCCTGTAAGACAGAACATTATAATCTCGCCCCAATCATTGCATATGAAATGCAGTTTAAAACCGTGACACCAGCCCATCGTCCCCTTTCCGTCAGTAGCAAGACCGGCAAATTTAGATGAAGCTTGATGAAATGCAGGTAGTAATGCTTGAAATTGTCAAAAGTGCCAAAATGGAACATGATGAGAATCGTCATAATCTCGCTATCGGACATACTCGCCGCACGCCTCCGGCGGACCTTGCCCTCGGAACTCAGAAGAGGCATATTTTCAGTTTCTTCTTCATATTTCTTGCTAAATTCATCCGTAGCACAGAAATTTCTATAATTTTGTCGTTGGTAATCATGAGTGTATTCTTTTGTTAAACTTTATAAGTAACTGGAAATCATATATAAAGATACAAAATATATCTCAGATTACCACTTTTTAGACAACTTTCTTATCCCGAACTGACGTAAAGTTCCTAATATTCTCGGTTTTCAAAGCAAGGTTCAGGTATGAATAATTGACTGAATATTGTATAGGTAAGATCCTTACCACGAATAGGCATTAAAATGCCCTTACCGAGGACGAGGTCGTGACAATACTATATACAAAGGTGTGACAATACTATATACAAGGGTGTGACAATACTGAGGACAAAAGACGAAGACGATGATGCACCTGCGGTGCGGTTAATAGCAACTTTGTCGCTGGTTAATGTGGCTTTGCCACGGTTAATTGTCGCAGAGCGACAGGTTAATATGCCTGCGGCATGGTGAAGACGAGGACAATGACAATACGAGGACGATAACGAAGACGATGACGATAACGAAAACGATGACGATAACGAAGACTGTTTAGGGTTTAGAGTTTAGGGTTTAGAGTACACTTAACACAAGCGTCAGCGACTACACTAAACAAAAGCGCAGCGCCTCACTAAACTATAAACAAAACGAAGAAGAAGACGTATGACGATACACTCTGCTACAGAAATAAAAAGAATGGCACAGGACCCGAAGAAAGAAGGGAAGTCTTGTACGCTATATCGTATAAAAATAGTATTTTTGTAGGGTCATGAAAAAGATTTTGGTTACAGGTGCAAGCGGTTTCGTTGGAAGTCGCCTGGTGGAGAGATGGAAGGGAGAGTACACTATCCTTGCTCCAAGGCATGGGGAGATGGACATCACGGATGCGGATGCGGTGGAGGAGTTCTTCACAAGGAACCGTCCCGATATGGTGGTGCATCTGGCGGCGATATCGAACACGGGATATTGCGAGGAGCACCCCGAGGAGAGTTTCCGCATGAACGTGGAGGGGGCGTGCAATGTGGCACGGGCCTCGGCAAGGTGCGGGGCGAAACTGGTGTTCTTTTCCAGCGACCAGGTGTATAACGGTAACCTGGAGAGTGGCCTGCTGACAGAGGATATTGCCGTCCATCCCGAGAACGTGTATGGCAGGCACAAACTGGAGGCAGAGCAGCGTGTGCTGGACATCTGCCCCGGGGCGGTAGCATTGCGTGCCACATGGATGTACGACACGGAGAGGGAAGGGATGCCCACGCATGCCAACTTTGTAGTGAACATAGCCCGTGCCATAAAGGAGGGAAGGCAATTGCGGTTCCCCGTGCGCGAATACAGGGGCATAACGTGGGTTGGGGAGGTTGTGGAACTGTTGCCCTTGACCTTTGACCTGCCTGGCGGTGTGTACAACTTCGGTGCAGAAAACCTGCTGAACACCTACGAGACAGCCTACCGGTATTGCGAGGCGATAGCTGAGGGACTGGGCAAGGCAACAATCCTGCCCGACCACGACCGTTATGCCGAGCACGTGCGCAACATCTCCATCAGCATGGACAAGGCGTACAAGGAATCGGGAGGGAGGATAGGGTTTAATAGACCCCTCCCCATGCACAACGGCCCCCAAGGACCCAGCGGACCCACCCCCAACCCCTCCCTGTATGGAGGGGAGGAGTTACAACCGACAATGAATATTAACCTTTAACAAAATCCTCATCCTCCAGTACTATATACTCCCTCCCATACAGGGGAGGGGTGGGGAGGGGTCCGCTGGGGCCTGTTGGGGCCGCCGTTGATTCTATTCCCGCAGAAACGCAAAATGTGCCGGGATGTCGCCGGTGCGGACTTTCCATAGGAGGAGGCCGTCGGGGGAGAAGCAGAAGAGGGTGCCAGGGTTGACGTGGCTTCGGGCATCGCCAATGAGTATCTCACGGGTGTGAGGGTGCACGGCAATGCCATAGGGCTCCTGGATGGAAGCTTCGGTGCCGTCGGTGATGAAACTGGTGGTGAGAACCTCGTGGGTGCGGGTGTCCACGATGGCATAGTTCTCCACGTCCCTCATCTCGGAGAATGAGAATTCCTTGCCTATCAAGTAGAGCGAGTCGCCACAGAGGGTCATGTTCTCCACCACGAGGTCGGTGCCGTCGGGAGCCGCAACACGGTGGACATGTGCCTCTCCGGCAGGGTCGGTGATACAGAAGAGGGCACTGGCATTGCCATAGTAGTCACCACGCGATGACACCCACACCTGGCCACGGGCATCGGCCACGAGGTGATGGAGGTTTACCGCCACGGGGATGCGCTTTTCCTCGCGGAACGTGGCAAGGTCTATGACGGAAACGGTGTTCTCGTAGTTGGGAAACATGTATCCGCCGCTATTGGCAACGTATATCTTGCCCCCGGTGATGTCCAGGCGGTCGGGCTGAAAACCCACGATGCAGGTGTCCACCTTCTCCAGCGTGGCGGTGTCTATCTTCACCACGATGCCTTTCTGCTCGTAACCGGGATTTATCTGAACAGGACCGGCATAACTGCTGACGTAGGCATAGCCCTCGTGGAAGGCGATGTAGCGGCAATTGGCAAGGTTGACCTGCCCCACCCTACGGGCCGTGCGTGCCTCCATGACCTCTATCTTGTTGCTGCAATTTATCACCGCCCACATACGGCTGCCATAGATACGGAGGTCGTTGCCCACATCGCCAAGTTCCTTGACGGCAGAGGGATTGGCATTGCCGTAGACATTGCGGGTGTATGTGCCCGTGGCGTAGTCGTAGAAGTCCATGGTGCACTTGTTGCTGCCCATATTGCCCTCGTTGAGCAGGTAGAAACCCAGGATGCTGTCCTGGCGAGTCTCTCCCACCTCTTCTTCCTCGCTGGGCCACACGATGATGTCGTGGCGACAGGATTGGAGGAGGATGGAAAGGAGGAGAAGGACCCACCCCAACGGACCCCTCCCCAACCCTCCCCTGTATGGGAGGGAGTATGATGTATTAGTGGATGATATTCTTTGCATTAGCAGGTGACTTGGATATATGTGTATATATATAATAATGTGTAACGGATGAGCGGTGAGTGGGGCTCCCACTCAGGGAGAGAAAGTGGATGATAGAGTTAGCAGTTGTAACTACTCCCCTCCATACAGGGCGAGCGAGGTCTTTAGAAGATGGACTGAATGTCCATCTGTGCCTTGTGAGGGGAGCACTCCCCAGTGCGACGCGCGGACTGGTTGGGGGTGGGTCTTAAAACTCCACCTTCACCACTCCCTTCCAATTACGTCCTGGCATGGGGTAGTTCTGGATGACGTCGTACTGCTGGTTGAATAGGTTGTTGCACTCCAGGGCAAAGGTGAGGGCAAGGCGAGGCAGTTGCCATCGGTAGGAGGCAGAGAGGTCGTGCGTGTACCAGGGCTGCTCGTAGTTTTCGCGGATGTTGGCACTGGTGTGGTACCGCTCGCCCACGTAGATGAACGAATAGTTGAGCCCCAGGTTCTTCCACGAGAGGTTTCCCGACACGCTGCCGCTATGCCAGGGGACATATGCTATCTGTCCGCCGTAGGTGCCATAGTAGGGATCATTGTCCGTGGGATCGGTACGGTCGGTGGCCGACTGGTAGGTATAGTTGAGGCAAAGCACCAGCGACCAGTCCTTGTGCCAACGCATCACGGTCTCTGCCACCATCTCCACGCCCAGGATGTTCACCTTACCCACGTTCATCATCATCCAGCGGTACTGGCCCGAACCCTTGGGAATGGCAACTATCTTGTTGTCCACACGGTTGAAATAGCCATCGGCCTTGACCTCGACATGGCGGAAGATGCCACGGTACCAGTCGTGCGAATAGATGAAGCCGAGGTTCCACTGGCGGGTTGTCTCGGGCTGGAGCGAGGCATTGCCCACCTCGGTATAGTAGAGGTCGTTGAACGTGGGCAGGCGGAAGATGCTCTTGTAGAAGGCACGGAGCGAGAGGTCGGGGCAATCGCGTAGCGGCTGGTACGAGAGATACACGGCCGGTGACCAACGGCTGGTGGCACGGGAAACGGGGTCGGAGGTGATGCCCTTGGTGGTACGGTCCCACACATTGGTGCCCAGGAGCGAAGCCATCAGGCGCAGACGGCGGTACTCGTACTGCGTGGCAAGGGCAAGCAGGAGGG
>JAZRII010000045.1:0-2544 GCA_045645225.1 Bacteroidaceae bacterium
AAAGAAGTTCCTGTCCCACTGGCGCTGGGCATGCTTCCACACGTTGCTGACGATGGCACCGGGGATGCCACGCTCGGAGTCGTAGTAGTAGGCCTTGGCATTCCATGTGCCGTCCGAGGTGTTGCCAAAGACAGAGGCCTCCACACGATAGGAACGTATGTCGCCATTCTGGCGCACAGCCGTGGTGTCCCATGCCACCTGTCCCGAAGGGAGGACGCGGCGATAGCGGAACGGATACTTGCCCGAAGCCCCGGTGTAGTCGGCACTGAGGCTGCTGGTGATGCGCCGGTTCCATCGCTGCTCCCACACAAGAGAGGGATTGATGAGGTCGAAACTGCCTCCCTTCAACGATGCACGGAGGTTGTAGGCCTTGCCCTCCTCGAAACAAGGGCGACGGGTGCGGATATACACCGAGCCGGATGTGCCATAGTCGCGTGCCGGCTGGAATATCTGCGCCTTCTGTCCGTTGTACAGGGCTATCTCCTCCACATTGTCCAGGGAGAAGCGCCCAAGGTCCACAAGGCCGTTCTGTGCATTGCCCAACTGTATGCCGTCGTAGAAGACGCCCATGTGGTTGGTGCCCATGCTACGTATGTCTATGGTCTTCAAACCGCCCACACCGCCATAGTCCTTTATCTGCACACCGCTGAAATAGCGCATGGCATCGGCCACGGAGAAGGAGGACAAGGCCTGCAGACGCTTGCCGCCGAGGCGCTGGCTGGGCACTATCTCCTCCGAGCGGCGGGCATAGACGCTGACCTCCATCATATCGGAAACGCTGTCCAAAGCGAAGAAGGAAGAGTCTCTCTCCTGTGCGGAGGATGGATGAATGGCAGAGCCTCTCCCCCACCCGTTGGATGAGCGAATAACAGAGTCCCTCTCCTGAGCAAGGGTCAGAAGAGGGAATAGAGTGCAGAGTATGAATGCGATACTCCTTAGGTTCATTTCTTATGACGATTGGCACGCTGGCGACGAATGTCGGCCTTCTTCTTGGCCGCACCGCTACCATGGGCACCAGTGATGTACTGCTTCTTCTTGGCCTTGGTCTTCACCTTGGCCTGCTCACGGGGATTGGGTTCGCGCTTTGGCCCGCCCTTGAAGGTGATGCCACCTCCCGTGATTACTGCATCTATATCGTCTCCACCAAACATGTTCATGATTTAAAACGGTTAGAGGTTAGAGGGGACCCACCCCAACCCTCCCTGAAGGGAGGGAGAGCGGATGAGCGGTTAACGGAGTTAAAGAGGTCGGAGTAATCTGAGTAATCAGAATACTCAGAATAATCGGAACTTCCAGATGTCTCGCAGTTTTCCGTTTTAACCTTTCAGTTCCTATTAATGGTGGAACAAGCGTACGCCGGTGAAGGCCATGGCTATGCCGTACTTGTCGCAAGTGTCGATAACATGGTCGTCGCGAACACTGCCACCTGCCTGTGCCACATACTGTACACCGCTCTTGTGAGCACGCTCGATGTTGTCGCCGAAGGGGAAGAAGGCATCGCTACCGAGACAAACATCGGTGTTCTGTGCCAACCACTCCTGCATCTCCTGCTCGGTGAGAGGTTCGGGGCACTCGGTGAAGAACTTCTGCCATTCGCCATCGCGCAAAACGTCCTCGCGCTCGGGACCAATGTAGATGTCGATGGTATTGTCGCGGTCGGCACGACGGATACCGGGCACGAAGGGAAGGTTCATCACCTTGGGGTGCTGGCGCAACCACCAGATGTCGGCCTTGTTGCCTGCCAGGCGGGTGCAATGGATACGGCTCTGCTGACCAGCACCGATGCCGATGGCCTGACCGTCCTTGACGTAGCATACGCTATTGCTCTGGGTGTACTTCAGGGTGATGAGGGCAATAACCAGGTCGCGACGGGCCTCGTCGGTGAAGGTCTTGTTCTGTGTGGGGATATTCTCGAAGAGAGCGGGATCGGCAAGGTCTATCTCGTTGCGTCCCTGCTCGAAGGTGATGCCAAAGCACTGCTTGCGCTCGATGGGAGCGGGAGTGTACTCGGGATCTATCTGGATGACGTTGTAGGTACCCTTGCGCTTGGCCTTCAGCACCTCCAGAGCCTCGGGGGTGTAGCCGGGAGCAATGACGCCGTCGCTTACCTCACGGTTGATGAGGCGTGCGGTAGCCTCGTCGCACACGTCGCTCAGGGCAATGAAGTCGCCATAGGAACTCATGCGGTCGGCACCACGGGCACGTGCATAGGCAGATGCTATGGGGGTAAGGGGCAGCGGAGCATCGTCCACGAAATACACCTTCTTAAGAGTGTCGCTCAGAGGCAAACCTACGGCAGCACCGGCAGGGCTGACATGCTTGAAACTGGCGGCGGCAGGCAGACCTGTGGCAGCCTTGAGTTCCTTGACCAACTGCCATGAGTTGAAAGCATCCAGGAAATTGATGTAACCGGGACGGCCGTTCAGCACTTCGATGGGCAGTTCGCCCTCTTCCATGTAGATTCTGGAAGGCTTCTGGTTGGGGTTGCAACCATACTTCAATTCAAGTTCCTTCATATACATTTATATAAATTAAATTTCCTCA
>JAZRII010000046.1:0-15633 GCA_045645225.1 Bacteroidaceae bacterium
AAGAAGAGGGGGACAAGTCATGAAAGAACTGAACGAAGAAAAAGACGAGAGAATAGTTATTGTCATCGATGAGACCGACGAGTCGCCTGTTGAACAGCACGACACAGAAACACCAGTCATCAGCATTGAAAGCGATGAAGAAGAGGAAACAAGCCAACCTTCCTCCTCGCACCGGCACAGCAAATGGCCAGTGGCTGTGGTCAGTATCCTGCTCACCGCAGCAATATGCATGATGGCGGCATTCGGCTATCGCTATTACCGCAGATACATAAATATCGGTGTGCCCGTATCTGTCACCTCCAAGGAGAACATCGGCAAACTTGCCGAGTTACCGTCCGTCGATGAAATGCCTGGGGTGGTCAAAAGCAGCGACTCCATCCTTGGCGTGGCCATAAATATGTACCAACTCATCGGGCTAAAGGCTGAAATCACCTTCACGGAACCTGCCGTAGACGACACCGATGTGTATCTCTATAGCAGATGTTGCGACCAGACTTCCTATGACCCCGAGACCAACCGCTATCTGGGCAGCCTGGTACAGAACGGCAAGGAATTGCAATCCGACAACAGCCGTCTGGGCTATTGTGCCATGGCAAATGACAACATCGTCATCGGTATTGCACGGGACGAAAAGGTCAAGGACTACTGCATAGAGCAGAAAGGCAGCTTCTTCCGCCAGTTCATCCTTGTTTCCGATGGCGTACTGCCAGGTCGCTTCTATCTCCATGGCAAGGTGGAGCGCAGGGCACTGGCACGCATGGGCAAGAAACTCTTTTATGTAGAGAGCAAGGGAAAGGAAACCATGTGGGACTTTGCCGATGCGTTGCGCGAATATGGTTTCATTGATGCCATATACATCACCGGCGGTACCGACTATTGCTTCTACCGTACCGCAGATGGCACCGCTCACGACATTGGCGACAAGCATAAACACCCCGATGGCCATAAGGGCAAGGGCATAGTGCCATGGGTGGTGTTTAAGAAACGGTGAGAGGTGAGAGGTGAACGGGGAGCGGGGAGCGGGGAAGCGTTTAACGAATAATGTTTAAGGTGAATTTTGTCCAGTTTTCAGTTTTCACCTTTATTCGCTTTTGCTCATCAAGCTCCGCAAGTCCGTTTTCCGTTCGTATCGCCTCTGCGTTCTCTGTCGCGCGCAGCAAGCGACTACTCCAGCGACAGCGCAGTTTGCTTTGGAATTCTGCGTCCTTTGCGTCCTTTGCGTGAGATAAAAGATAAGAGCGATTTTGTTTTTCACGCAAAGAGCGCAAAGAGCGCAGAGTTTTTATTTCCATTCCTATTTCACGCTTGCGCTGGAGGGGTCGCAAACTTCGTTACGACAAGAGAGCGCAGAGAGTTTATCCACCCCCTCCGTCGCTTTGCTCCTCGTCCCACCTGTCTCAGGGGGACAGTTTGGCTGGCGCGGTGTTTCGGAGGAGGTTCTTGCGTGTGTGTGTGTGTGGTTATGATTGATATTTAACGTTTCACCGCGCCAGCCGACTCTCTCCCTGCAGGGAGAGTACCCGCAGGGGGAGAGGGTGGATAAAAGGGGTTCGTTCCCGTCTTCGTTTTCACCTTTCCGTTTTTATGCTTCATACAACAAACAAGGGTGTTCATACAACGCACCCTTGTTTTCTTTTCTATGCGATTTCGTATCCATATCTTTGCATTAGAAAAACAAGACAAACAACTTCTAAATACAAGTAAAGGTATGAAAAAGACAATTATCTCTATCATTCTCGCACTCGTAGTCATCCTTGCCATTGGCGGTATCTGGGCATATTACACCAGCAAGACCAGCAATCCGTGGAATGCTCGCACGATAGGAGAGATTCCAGCACCTTTCGGTTACCATCGCGTGGAGGCACCTGCGGGCAGCTATGCCGAATACCTGCGCAACCTCCCCCTGAAAGAAAAGGGATCAAAGATAATGCTGTACACTGGCGGTCAGGCCAACTTCCAGTTCCTCAGCACAGGTATCATAGACCAGAAACTCCTGAGCAACTACGAACAATGTGCCGATGTAACCATGCGCCTGCGTGCCGAATACCTATGGAAAAAAGGTCGCTATGATGAAATACGCTTCCGTGATGTCAACCGCAACAAGGTGCAATACACTGGCGGTTCCTCGCGCAAGGCCTTCGAGAAATACATGCGTGGTATTTACGGTGTGTGCAGCACCTACTCGCTCTACCACGAAACCAAGCCACGTGCCATAAAGGACGTACAGCCTGGCGATGTCTTTGTCTACCCTGCTCGCCCAGGAAGAAAGTACGGACATGCCGTCATCGTTGTGGATGTGGCAAAGGGCAAGTCGGGTAAAGTTGCCGTAATGTGCGTGGAGGGCAACACCCCTGCCCGCGACCAGCACATCGTACGCAACCTCAACCCCATCTGCAACCCCTGGTTCTTCTTCGACGAAGACGACACCGTCTTCTGGATAGGCCCCTTTCATTTCAACGAGGATGAACTGAGGCATTATTAACAATTGCCAATTTTCTGTTATTACGTCAGCTCATTTTGCCCTTACCGAGGACAAGGGCGTGAATATAGTATTTGTTCGGCGAACAAATACCGAGGACAAGGGTGTGACAATACCGAGGACAAAATAGAGCCTTTACGAAACAAGGGGACTGACATTGCCAATCCCCTTGTCTGAATAACCTATTAATCGGATATTAATGTTCATGCTCTTCGTGAGTGTGGTTCTCTGCGTTTAGGACCACGCCATATTCGTTGTCGGTGGTGAGTTTCTTGCCCTGACACTCGCCGGTGAGGGTGCGCAGGAAAGCAACGATGGAGGCAACTTCAGCATCACTGAGTTCTACATCGCACTGATACTTGGCCATATCGCGGACGGCTTCGTCCATTGTCAGGCGTGTGCCATCGTGATAGTAAGGCCATGTAAGTTCGATGTTGCGCAGACCTGGAACCTTGAAGCGGTGACGGTCGCGCTCGTCCTGGGTTTGCTTGAAGCGGCCGTTGTCCTCCTCGGTGAGTTCCATGCCACGTGCCTCAAAGTAGTGCTGACGCAGGCCCATCAGTTCGTAGGACTCGCCACCGAGGTTAGCGCCAACATGGCAGGTGGCACAGTTGTTGGCCTTGAACAGGTCGTAGCCATGCAGTTCGTCGTCGGTGAGTGCATTGCTGTCGCCCAAGAGCCATTTGTCGAACTGTGAGTTGGGGGTAACGAGTGTGCGCTCAAATTCCTCTATGGCATTGGTGATGTTTGCCTCGGTGATGCCGTCGGGATAGAGGGCATTGAACTCTTCGACATACTTCTTGTCCTGGGCCAGTTTGGCAATAATCTCATCAAACGAAGTGGAAGCCATCTCCACGGGGTTCAGTGGAGGACCGGCAGCCTGCTCGGCAAGAGTCCTGGCACGGCCATCCCAGAACTGTACAAAGTTGTACACGGCATTGTAGGTGGTGGGAGCATTTACACCGCCCATACGATCCTCAACACCGTTGGAATACTGATGGTTGTCAACACCGCCCGTGTTCAGGCCATGACATGTTGCACATGAAATGGTGTTGTCGGATGACAGGCGTGTGTCGTGATAGAGCTTGAAGCCAAGCGCCACCTTCTGCGGATTGACATCTGGGTTGGCAATGATGGGACGCACAGGTTCTCCGGCACGCTCGCCAGAAAGACCGTCGTTGTAGTATGCAGTGCGATAGTCGCGTGCCCACTCTGCAATCATTCCGGCCTTCTTGTCGGTCATCTGGCTGCCCCAATGTACGAGGTAGTACTTTGCCATGGGCATACGCTTGTCCAGCGCCACCTTCTCAATCTTGGCAACGTCCACAGGACTTGGAAGACCGCCATCTTTCAGTCTTGCCACAATGTCTTCAATGTCGAATGCACGGTAGCCTTCCTCAATGTCTGTCTTTACCATATCACCTGCCAAAAGGATATTGGCATAGAACGGAAGTTCGGGATTAGCACTATGGCAGCTGATACAACCGCCATTCTCCAGAATGGCAACAATACGTGCCTCTGGAGCTAACTCCTTAGGCGGCGTTGAATTTGCTGTCATTACACGGTAGGTGACCCAACCGCATGCAATAAGCAGCATTACGATGCCAATCAGGAACTGACCTCTTTTTTGCTTTTTCATAACTTTGATATTGTTGGTTATTGATTATATGTATGTATGCTTGTCTCTGCCGATGGCAGGTAGTTTATCCCATACCAGCACATCTGAAGGGCAAGGAAACCCAATACAACAGCACTATGATACAGCCATCTGCGCTTTGTGTTCATTACACTTGGAGCCAAGTGCAAGGCTATGAGATACAGCGCCCACGTGGCTACTGCCCACGATTCTTTTGGATCCCAACTCCAATACGCACCCCATGCCTCCTTGGCCCAAAGCGATCCTGTGAGCATTCCCACCGACAGGAATGCCAGACCAGCATAAACGAGTCTCTCTATTGCAAAGTCCAGGTCCAGTCTGCGACGCACCAGTGCTGCTACAGAAAGCAGTGTGGCACAGCCCAGCAATGAGTAGGAGAACATGTAAACCGAAACATGTGGCACAAACCACACGCTCTGCAGGGCAGGCATAAGGGAATGGTCGTGAATTTCGGGTTTCAGAATGTTTATAACAATGAATACCGTGGCAAGCACCGTAGAGAAAGGCATTATCCATCGGTAGTGCCAGCGCCAGTATGTGAACAGTCCTGCCACGAAGAGGAAGAAGGAGTACCACAGACGTGTCTCGCCCATGGTGCGGAGTGGCGGACGCTCAAGTACTGTCCATAGCATGGCAATAAAACCTGCCATACCCAGAATGGCCAGTGACATTAAAGCTGTGGCCCAAACGTTACGACTTTTGCCGAGTGCTGCGATAACAGCACCAGCAGTGGCAAGCATCATCACTATAGCAACCCACACGGGGAATATATTCCAACCCATATAATAACGGTTAACGTTTAATGTTTAGTGTGTAGTGTTTAGAGTTGAGGGTTTAGCGAGGTCGCGTTGCTCTTGTTTAGAGAACTGTCCCCCTGAGACAGGCGGGCGAAGAGGGTCTTTAGAAGAATGACTCGATGTCATTCTGTGCCCTCTGAGGGTTAAACTCTCCAGTTTAACGGTGGGTAAGGCGAAGCGGAGGGGGTGGATTCTTTCTCATTTCTCATTTCTCCTTTCTCATTTAATCCCGCTTTGCGGTCTTGACTTCGTCGAATCTGCTCACCGCTCACCACTCACCACTCACCACTCACCGTTTTCCTCGGTCCTTGAACAAAAAGCAGCACTGCACCGGCGATGAGCATTATTATGCCGGCGGCTGACAGCCATTGCCAGGGTTCGTTTACGATTTCAACAACGGCATACGTTTCGCCCATCGGTGTATTGCCGAAGCTGACGAGGTATATTTTTTCGCTCAGAGTGCGGTTGTAGGGATGATTAACCATCAGCATCACTTTCTTGCTGTCAAGCAATATCTGCGCTTCGTAATGCGTGGGGGCGCCGTTGTCGGCATGCTCCATGTGGAAGGAGTGCAGTTCTATGCTGTATGGCGTGGGGCTAAGTTCGCCCTCCATTGTGTAAGCCTCGTTGGAAGGATATCTATGTACTGCCATGCGCAACTGCTGGCGGTCCGGTGCTCCCCAGAAACCTGCGCCAAGAGCAAGGAGCAGTCCCACATGAGTCAGGCAAAAGCGCCAGCGTATGCCCTTGGCACCATGCCAGCCTCGCAATATCACAAAGCAAAGGTGACTGAGCACGAAGAGCAGCGAGACAACCACCGGCCATGCCGTGGTGGACGGTTCACGCTGCAGGCCAAGGACTATGCCAATAACCGCCATCAGGGCAAGCGACATCCACGTGGCTTGGCGAGAAAGCATGAATCTGGCAAAGACATTGCCTGCACGGTTGCGGTACAGGACAGATATAAGCATAAGCCACAAGGCCGCAACAAGGATGTTGAGCGGAAAGCGGAATATGTCTACAGGAAAAGCGCCAAAACAAAGTTCAGTCACAACAGACAGCACGGCAACCCCACCTGCTATGAATACAGCAGACATGGAGCGGGAACTGTTTATTGACGTAAATATTGCCATAACTGGCGATAAAGGTAGTCTTATTTTCCGAAAAACAGACTACAGCAACAGTAAAATATGAATAAGGACTGTGGATTGTAATCTGCTCAAGGCAAACCGAAGGTGGTACGCATTACCCGGAATTCCGTTCTTCTGTTCAGGGCATTGCATATCTCTTGCTGTGCTTCATCGGGCAGCGCCAGGATGAAAGGTTCTGTCAGGGTGTCGCCTACCTGCAGGAAGGGATTCTGCTCGGCAATGCGTCTGGTAACTACTTTTGGCCGGCTCTCGCCATAGCCAACAGGAATCATGCGCCCGGCAGGCAAGCCCTTGCTGATAAGATGGTTTACCACGCTTTCTGCACGACGCTGGGACAGGCGCTGGTTGTAGTCGTTCTTGCCACGATAGTCGCAATGCGAGGACAGTTCTATCGTCACACTGGGATTCTCCGCCAGAAGCGTTGCCAGGCTGTCCAAGGCAATAGTACTGCTGTCGGTGAGTTCGGCACTGTCAAATTCGTAGAACACATTGCGGATGAGCACGGGGTCTGTCATACTGGCCAACGGGAACTGAAGTACATGTTCGCGCGACACACTGCTCGTATCAATGAAAATCTCCTGCTTGTGGTTCAGATAGCCTTTGCATGTACCCAGCAGCACGTAAGACACATTTGGTTTCACCTCCTGGACGAAAGAGCCGTCCGACCTGACAGACAATTTTAAATTGGTACCGTCGTTGCCTACCACATACACCAGCGCTTCGGGCAGTTCGTAACCGTCCTTCTCGTACACCCATCCCTTGATGCTTTGCACTATCTCTGGGCACTCGAAAGACATTATCTGGTCCCAGCCTCTGCCGTTGCCACGGTTTGTGGAGAAGAAGCCACGGTTGTGCAGTCCTTCAAATGTCATACCGAAGTCGTCACCTGCCGAGTTCATTGGCGACCCGAGGTTTTCCAGTATCCATACCCCTGCGGTATCCTGTTCGGCACGGAAAAGGTCCAGTCCGCCCATTCCGGGATGTCCGTCGGAGGAGAAGTAGAACTCACCGTTGCCACGAAACGACGGAAATACCTCGTCGGCAAAGGTATTGACCTGTGGCCCAAGGTTTTCCGGCACTCCCATACCATACTCGTCAAGAGAAATGCGCCACAGGTCCATCCCTCCCTGTCCGCCAGGCATATTGCTGGAGAAATAGAGCCACAAGCCATCGGGCGAGACGGCGGGGTAAGCGAATGTGGACAATGTGTCGTTGGAAATCTTCACCTCCTGCGGTTTGCTCCATGCTGCATCGCTGCGGGAACTGGACATTATAACGGCATAGCGCGGATAATTGGGATCGTGCGTACAGCGGGTGAAGTACATGGTCTTGCCGTCAGGACTAAACGAACAGGCTCCGTCCTCGTACTCAGTATTTACATCACCTTCCACCGGTTCGGGTTTGGACCACTTGCCTTTGTCGTCCTTCTGGCTGAAGAATATGTCGGCCATCTTCACACCCGTAATACCACTGGCATCCTCGCCCTTTGCCTGCGGACGGGTGGTGGTAAAGTACAACTGGTCCCATTCGCTGCCGAAGAGTGCCGGCGAATAGTCGGCACGCCGACTGGCAAGGATGGGCTGCTTCTTGATGCTGTAGAGCGACCCTTTCTTCTTCCACACTGCAGCCTGTCTGCAACCTTCCAGACCGTTTAGCGCCTCCAGCGACGACGGCACACTATCCAGATACAGGGTATAGTTCTTTATGGCATCGTTGTATTTCCCCATCCAATGCTGCATCTGTGCCAGGCGAAGTACAGCCTCCATTCCGCCTGTCTTATAGCGCACAGCATTCTGGTATGCACCTGCAGCCTTGGCGCTATAACCTATAAAGCGATAGGATTCAGCCATTTTCCAAGCCCTTTCCCCACGCTTTGCCTTTTCCTTTACAGGAGTGTGCGAATAGGCTTTCTTGAACTCCTCGGCGGCGTCGAAGTATTCGCCTATGGCATAGTATTCTTCAGCCTTGCGGGCATAGTTGTCCGCACCGCATCCGCTTAGGACGAGGAGCAGGGCAAAGATGCCAGTCAGGCATAGAGGAATCCTTGATTTGAGCATGGTGCTGGGGGGTACCTGGTTTGTCTAGTATTTCTAGAATACCTAGTATTTCTAGGACTTCTAGGACTTCTAGTATTTCTAGTATTTCTAGTGATCCTAATTAGATAACGTAAAAGGCAGGCTATTTATTTTATTTCTTCTTGCTCTTCTTTGCAACTTCCTCGGTTATGCTCACGTGGCGGTTGCTGTTGTCGCGCATCACCTCCATTACCACGTCGGTCACCATCTGCTTCAGTTCGGCAAGGAACTGGTGTGCATCGTACTGCCTCTGCTCTATCTGTCTGAGCTTGCGTTCCCAGATGCCAGTCAGCTCTGCACTCTTCAGCAGTTCTTCGTGGATAATGCCTATCAGCTCCACTCCAGTGGGAGTTGCCCATAGTGAGGTACGCTCCTTGCGGATGTAGCGACGGCGGAATAGGGTCTCGATGATAGCAGCACGTGTGGACGGACGGCCTATGCCGTTCTCCTTCAGCGCATCTCTCAGTTCCTCGTCCTCCACCATCTTACCAGCGGTTTCCATGGCACGGAGCAGGGTGGCTTCGGTGTATGGTTTGGGCGGTGTGGTCTGTTTTTCTGCAAGGTCGGGGGTGTGCGGCCCGCTCTCCCCTTTCACAAATTCGGGCAGGAGTTTCTCCTCGGCAGGTGTGTCGGCAGACTCAGAGTTTGTGCTCCAGAGCATCTTCCATGCAGGGTCGGTAATGTGCTTGCCCGTAGCACGGAAGGCAATGTCGCCCACTTCGCCCGTTATGGTTGTGGTTTCAAAAAGGCAGTCGGGATAGAAAATGCCTATGAAGCGTCGTGCGATCAGGTCAAAGACCTTTTTCTCCGCCTCGGTCAGTCCAATGGCAGGTTGTCCTGTGGGTATGATGGCATGGTGGTCCGTCACCTTGCTGTTGTCGAAGAACTTCTTGTCCTTCCTCAGTTTCTGCCCCTTTATCCTGTCCATCAGGTGGAAGTAGTCCTTCAGTCCGTTCATTATCTGTCCGCACTTTGGATATACATCGTCGGGCAGGAAGGTGGTGTCCACACGGGGATATGTAGATACTTTCTTTTCGTAAAGGCTCTGCACAAGTTGCAGCGTCTGGTCGGCAGAATATCCAAACTTCCTGTTGCACTCCACCTGCAGACTGGTCAGGTCGAACAGGCGTGGCGGTGCCTCCTTGCCCTTCTTCTTCTCTATCTTCTTTACGGTAAAGGGCAGGTCCTTAATCTTTTCCAGCACAGCCTCGCCCTCTTCGCGAGTCTTGAATCCCTTGGGAGTCTTCTCCTTGGTCTTGGCCTGTTCCTGCTTTTCTGCCTGGCTGTCTTCCTTTTCCTCTTCCTCCATCACCACGTTGAACACCGTGTCGCGGTACAGTGTGGTAAGCACCCAGTAGGTGGTAGGCACAAAGTTCTCTATCTCCTGCTGCCTGCGGACAATGAGAGCGAGCGTCGGGGTTTGCACACGGCCTATGCTCAGTACCTGATTGGTACCCTGGCTACGGTCGTTGCTCCTGTATTTCAGCGTATAGAGCCTGGTGGCGTTCATGCCCAGGGTCCAGTCTCCGATGGCACGCATCAGTCCGGCCTCGTACAGACTCTGGTAATGCGACTGGTCCTTTAGGTTCTGGAACCCTTCGCGTATGGCCTCTTCTGTCAGCGAGGATATCCACAGACGCTGCACGGGGCACTTGGCACCTGCCAGCTGCATCACCCAGCGCTGTATCAGTTCACCCTCCTGTCCGGCATCACCGCAGTTTATTATGGAGTCGGCATTCTGCATCAGCGATGCTATCACCTTGAACTGATGCTCCACACCCTTGTCCTGCTTCAGACGGATGCCGAAGCGGGGCGGTATCATAGGCAAGGAACCCAGCGACCAGTACTTCCACTGCGGGTTGTACTCGTGCGGTTCCTTCAGTTCGCACAGGTGACCAAAGGTCCATGTCACCTGATACCCGTTGCCTTCCATGTATCCGTCCCTGGACTGGTTGGCACCGAGCACTTTGGCTATGTCTTTGGCCACTGATGGTTTCTCGGCTATGCAGACTATCATGCTGAAACGGCTATTATGCTATGCAAAGGAGCAGGATTATCAACTGTGCCGTCAGTATTCTCAGGAACATGCTCAGAGGATACACTGTACTATAGCCCACGGCAGGGGCGTCGTTGGATGCTGTCTGGTTGGCAAATGCCAGAGCTGGCGGGTCGGTGTTGGCACCGGCAATGAGGCCCATAAGCGTGAAGTAGTTCAGCTTATAGTACAACTTGCCTACAAGTCCCATTATCAGGATGGGTATGGTGGTGATAAGGAAACCGCACCACACATAGGTCAGTCCGTCGCCTTCAATTACGGTGTTTACAAAGTTGGCGCCTGCCTTAATGCCTACACTGGCCAGGAACAGAGCCAATCCCATCTCTCTGAGCATCAGGTTTGCACTGGTGGTGTATGCCACAATCTTGGCCTTGTATCCGAATCGTGCCAGCAGAATGGCAATAATCAGCGGACCGCCAGCCAGACCGAGCTTCACAGGTGTTGGCACACCAGGTACTGCGAATGGTATTGAACCAAAGATGATACCTACAAAGATACCGATGAAGATGGCGGTGAGATTGGGGTGATCCAGTTTCTTTACCGAATTACCCATCTTGCTTGCCACACGGTTTACGGCATCCTCGGGACCAACAACAACAATGCGGTCGCCAACCTGCAGGCGCAGGTGGCTCTCGGCAAAGAGGTTCATGCCGCCACGCTTCACACGGGTAACGTTCACACCGTATACACTGCTGAAATGCAGCTCTGCCAGGGTCTTGCCGTTCATCTTGGACTGTGTCACCAGCACATGCTTTGTAACCATGGGCACATCCTGCTCTTCCCACACCACTTCCTCTATCGGACCTATGAAGGCGCTGATGGCCTCGGCATCGTCCTGGGCACAGTTTATAAACATCTTGTCGCCCAGGTGTATGATGGTATCCCTGTTGGGCATGCTCACATGACCATCATGCAGGATACGGCTGCACACGAAGTCGCGTGCCAGGAACTCTCTCACCTGCAATATGCTGCGACCTGCCAGCGCCTGGTTGGTGGCCACCAGGGTCATCTTGTGCGGGATGACATGCGGATTGGCGGCAATCTCGCTCTCTATCTGCTTCTGCTCCTTTGCCAGGGAGGTGCGGGTGAGCAGGCGTATCAGTATTGTTGCTCCTATAATGCCCACTACACCAAGAGGATAGGCACAGGCATATCCATTGGCTATGGCAGGAGCGCTGCTTCCAAAGATGTTAGAACACGCCTCGGTGGCAGCACCCAGACCGGGAGTATTTGTTATGGCACCGCAGAGCACACCCACCATCATGGCCAGGTTGCGGCTGTTCTCGCCAGCCATACCGTTGCCGTCGTAGAACACAAGGAAGAACAAGCCTATGCAGCAGAGTACGTTCAGCAGTATTATGCCCACTGCTAACAGGTTCATGGTTATGCCGCCTTTCTTGAAACTCTCAAAGAAGCCCGGACCAACCTGTAGGCCTATACAGTAGACAAACAGAATCAGGCCGAAGTCCTGCACAAAAGTCAGGGTGGATGTTGTGCCCGTCAGACCAAAATGCCCTGCCAGAATACCGGCGAAAAGTACAAAGGTTACTCCCAGGGAAATGCCGAAGAACTTTATTCGGCCCAGTGCCAGACCAATACTGATAACACCGGCATAAAGCATAACAATGTGGCCTATGCTGTCAGTGGTGGTGAGAAGTGAATTTAACCATTCCATAAGCGCAATATAGATGTATTAAATATGTATTTCAAGTGCAAAATTACTCAAAATAATGACAACACTGCCACTTTTACCTGCTTTAATTTTGCCAACAAACTAAAAAAGCGTACTTTTGTTCGGAATAAGACAAATAATCATTATACATAATTCATTAAACAAAATGGCAGATAGTAAAGAAAAGCTTTTCTCTGATTTTACTGCCCCCTCGGCCCAGGAGTGGCGCGAGAAGATTGAGGTTGACCTCAAGGGTGCGGACTATCAGAAGAAAATGGTATGGAGAACCAACGAAGGTTTCTCCATGGACCCCTTCTACCGCAAGGAGGATGTGGAAAATCTGGCTACAGTGAATGCCCTTCCCGGCCAGTATCCCTATGTTCGTGGCAACAAGGCCGCAGACAACTCTTGGTATGTTCGTCAGGACATCAAGTGTGGCGAGTGTGCCAAGGAGGCTAATGCCAAGGCTCTGGACGTCCTGAACCGTGGTGTTGATTCTCTTGGTTTCATCCTTCCCAGCGAGTATGTAAGCAAGGAGTATGTTGAGACTCTGCTCGACGGTATCCTGGCAGACTGCGTGGAACTGAACTTCCGCACCTGCCAGCGTTGCAGCGTGGAACTGGCTCAGATTCTCGTGGCCTACTTCGAGGCTAAGGGTTACGACAAGGCCCGTCTGGCTGGCAGCATCAGCTTCGATCCCCTGGAGAAGATGGTAATGAAGGGTAAGGACACAGAGAAGCTGCTCCCCGTGGCAAAGGCTCTTGTCGAGACTCTGGCTGACTATCCCCTGTTCCGTGCTATTGCAGTAAATGCCTACAAGCTTACCGACGCCGGTGCCTACAGCTATCAGGACCTGGGTTATGCCCTGGCTTGGGGTAACGAGTACATGGCTCAGCTCACCGAGGCTGGCGTTCCTGCCGAGCTGGCTGCCGAGAACATCAAGTTCAACCTTGGTATCAATGGCGTTTACTTCATGGAGATTGCCAAGTTGCGTGCTGCTCGTATGTTGTGGGCTCAGATTGTTGCCCAGTACACCGAGTGCAAGGAGGCTGCCAAGATGCACATCTGCGCCTACACCACAACTTACAACCAGACCGTGTTCGACAGCTATGTGAACTTGCTCCGCTCTCAGACCGAGGCCATGAGTGCTGCTCTGGGTGGCGTGGACAGCATGGTAGTTGTTCCCTTCGATGCTCCCTACGAGACTCCCACCGACTTTGCTGAGCGTATTGCTCGCAACCAGCAGCTCCTGCTCAAGGACGAGTGCCACTTCGACCGCATGGTGGACGTGGCCGGTGGTTCTTACTTCATTGAGCAGCTCACCAAGTCTCTCAGCGAGCAGGCATGGAAGCTCTTCCTCTCTGTTGAGGAGCAGGGTGGCTTCCTCGCTGCTGTTAAGGCAGGTGCCGTTCAGGCTGTAATCAACGAGACCAACGCCAAGCGTCATGCCGATGCAGGCAAGCGCAAGGAGTTCCTGCTGGGTACCAACCAGTTCCCCAACTTCACCGAGAAGAGCGAGGGCAAGGAGCCCGTGGCATGCTGCTGCAAGGGTCAGTGCGGCTGTGGCGAGAAGCCCGCTATCGCAGGTATCGAGACAAGCCGTCTTGCCAGCGACTTCGAGGCTCTGCGCTTGAGCACCGAGAAGGTTGCCAAGGTTCCCGTGGCATTCATGCTCACTATCGGCAACCTGGCTATGCGTCAGGCTCGTGCCCAGTTCTCTTGCAACTTCCTCGCCGCTGCAGGTTACCAGGTTGTTGACAACCTCGGCTTCCAGACCGTTGAGGAGGGTGTTGATGCCGCTATGGCTGCTGGTGCTGACATCGTTGTCATCTGTTCAAGCGACGACGAGTATGCAGAGTATGCTATTCCCGCATTCCAGTATTTGAATGGCCGCGCAATGTTCGTTGTTGCAGGTGCTCCCGCTTGCAGCGAGGACCTGAAGCAGGCCGGTATCGAGAACTTCATCCACGTCCGTGTGGACCAGTTGAAGACTCTCAAGGAGTATAACGCTAAACTTGGTATCTAATCTTATGGCACGCAAATCATTTAGTAATATAGACATCTTTGCCGGCATTGAGGCAAAGAACGGCCAGCAATGGCAACAGGAGAATGGTATCACTGCCAACTGGAAGACAGCCGAGCAGATTGATATCCAGCCCGTATATACAAAGGAAGACCTCGAAGGCATGGAGCACCTCGACTTTGGTGCAGGTATCCCTCCCTTCCTCCGTGGCCCCTATAGCATGATGTATCCCTTCCGCCCATGGACCATCCGTCAGTATGCAGGTTTCTCTACTGCCGAGGAGTCCAACGCTTTCTATCGCCGCAACCTGGCAGCAGGCCAGAAGGGTCTCTCCGTAGCATTCGACCTTCCCACTCACCGTGGTTACGACCCCAACAACGAGCGCGTGGTTGGCGACGTAGGTAAGGCCGGTGTAAGCATCTGCTCTCTGGAGAACATGAAGACCTTGTTTGCAGGTATACCCCTGAACAAGATGTCTGTGTCTATGACCATGAATGGTGCTGTATTGCCCGTACTGGCATTCTACATCAATGCAGGTCTGGAGCAGGGTGCTCAGCTCGAGGAGATGGCAGGTACCATCCAGAACGACATCCTTAAGGAGTTCATGGTGCGTAACACCTACATCTATCCCCCTGCATTCTCAATGAAGATCATTGCCGACATCTTCGAGTTCACTTCTCAGAAGATGCCCAAGTTCAACAGCATTTCTATCTCCGGCTATCACATGCAGGAGGCTGGTGCTACTGCCGACATCGAGTTGGCTTACACCTTGGCCGACGGTATGGACTATCTCCGTGCCGGTATCAATGCCGGTATCGATGTGGATGCCTTTGCTCCCCGTCTCAGCTTCTTCTGGGCTATCGGCATGAACCACTTCATGGAGATTGCCAAGATGCGTGCCGGCCGTCTGCTGTGGGCTAAGATTGTGAAGAGCTTCGGTGCCAAGAACCCCAAGTCTATGGCTCTGCGTACCCACTCTCAGACCTCTGGCTGGTCACTGACAGAGCAGGATCCTTTCAACAACGTAGGTCGTACCTGTATCGAGGCTATGGCAGCAGTATTGGGCCACACCCAGTCATTGCATACCAATGCTCTTGACGAGGCCATCGCTCTGCCCACCGACTTCTCTGCACGTATTGCCCGTAACACCCAGATCTACATCCAGAACGAGACTGAGGTTTGCAAGCACATCGATCCATGGGCAGGTTCTTACTATGTTGAGAAGCTCACCCAGGAACTCTACACCAAGGCTTGGGCTCACATCCAGGAGATTGAGGAGCTTGGCGGTATGGCAAAAGCCATCGAGACTGGTCTTCCCAAGATGCGTATCGAGGAGGCTGCTGCCCGCACTCAGGCTCGCATCGACTGTGGCACACAGACCATCGTTGGCGTGAACAAGTACCGTCTCGACCACGAGGATCCCATCGACATCCTCGAGATCGACAATACCGCTGTTCGTTTGCAGCAGGAGGAGGCTCTCAAGGAACTGAAGGCCAACCGCGATGAGGCTCAGGTCAAGGCCGACCTCGAGGCTATCACCCGTTGTGTTCAGGAGTTCCAGGATGGCAAGAAGAGCGAAGACAACTTGCTCGACCTTGCTGTTCGTGCAGCAGGCCACCGTGCCACATTGGGTGAGATATCAGACGCTTGCGAGGCAGTCGTAGGTCGTTATAAGGCAGTAATCAGAACTATCAGCAACGTGTATTCATCAGAAAGTAAGAGC
>JAZRII010000047.1:0-5998 GCA_045645225.1 Bacteroidaceae bacterium
TAGGAAAACCAACTCCGCCATACAGCAGGAGTCGTTCCCGTTTTGCGAGTGCAAAGGTAAGACTTTTCCGCAAACCGGCAAAGAAACACGAAAGAAAATTTAAGAAAATAGCGAAGAATGGGTGTAGAAGGGACAATAAAGAGACGGAAAAGGGGAGATACACCTTATTAATATAATATATAGGAAGACTCTCCCTGCCCCTCTGCATGAGAGAGGAACGGATACAACTGGGAGGTGAACGGACAATGTTTAACCCAAATCGGTCATTAGCGCACAATTGTCTAATGAACGATTTGGGATTAATGATGATAGTATAGAGTGATAGTGGACTTGCGAACCTAAGACTGGTGTGATTCCGGTCTACTTCCACCTGTCTATGGTGACGAGTAACCCACACCTCTAAAGGAGGCTAATCTGCCCTTACTGAGGACAAGGGCGTGAATATAGTATTTGTTCGGCGAGACAATACTATATGCAAAGGTACGACAATACCGAGGACAAAAACATGGTATTGTTAGTACAAAAAAGAAGTTAATCTTGAACAAAGCGGTGAGTTCTATCTGACATACGACATATGCCTTGCCAAACTCTAACCTTATAAAATAAACAACGCCTAAACCACATATTCTACAAGATAACAAATAAAAACGATTATTTCTGCTATAGTTTTACACACCTTATACGAAAAAACACTAACTTTGCATATGTGCAATAATTGGAAAAGGCACACAACACGCAAGATTATTCTTGCAACAAATGAAAACAACAACAATAAATATACATACTATGAACAAAGAACTTGCCATGAATCCCAACAAGTTGGTTGCCTATCTAGGCAAACCATGCAAGGAATTCACAAAGGCGGACATAGTCCGCTTCATCGAAGAGAACGAAATTCGCATGGTTAACTTCATGTATCCTGCCGGCGACGGAAGACTGAAGACCCTGAACTTCGTGATAAACAACCTGGCATATCTGGATGCCATACTGACCTGCGGCGAGCGTGTGGACGGAAGCAGCCTGTTCCCCTTCATCGAGGCTGGTAGCAGCGACCTCTATGTGCTCCCTCGCTTCAGCACTGCCTTCCTGGACCCCTTTGCGGAGATTCCCACACTGTCTATGCTTTGCTCCTACTTCAACAAGGACGGCGAGCCCCTGGAAAGTTCGCCAGAGAACACCTTGCGCAAGGCATGCCGTGCCTTCAACGAGGTAACAGGCATGGAGTTCCAGGCCATGGGCGAGTTGGAGTACTACGTAATCGCTCCCGACACTGAGATGTTCCCAGCCACCGACCAGAAGGGTTATCATGAATCTGCCCCCTATGCCAAGTTTAACGAATTCCGCACCCAGTGCATGGCATACATTGCACAGGCAGGCGGACAGATAAAGTATGGTCACTCGGAGGTGGGCAACTTCACCATAGACGGCATGATATATGAGCAGAACGAGATTGAGTTTCTGCCCGTGCGTGCCGAGGATGCCGCTGACCAGCTGATGATAGCCAAGTGGATTATCCGTAACCTGGCATACGAACTGGGATATGACATAACCTTCGCCCCCAAGATAACAGCAGGCAAGGCCGGTTCTGGTTTGCATGTTCACATGCGCATTGTTAAGGACGGTCAAAACCAGATGCTGGACGGCGGGGTGCTCTCCGCTACAGCTCGTCGTGCCATTGCCGGCATGATGGAACTGGCACCTTCAATCACCGCCTTCGGCAATACCAACCCCACATCATACTTCCGTCTAGTGCCCCACCAGGAGGCGCCCACCAACATCTGCTGGGGCGACCGCAACCGCTCTGTACTGGTGCGCGTACCCCTCGGTTGGGCGGCAAAGAGCGACATGTGCAAGATTGCCAACCCACTGGAGAGCGAGAGCAACTACGACACTACCCAGAAGCAGACGGTGGAGATGCGCTCGCCAGACGGTTCTGCCGACATCTACCAGTTGATCGCCGGACTTTGCGTGGCATGCCGTCATGGTTTTGAACTGGAGAACGCACTGGAGATTGCAGAGAAGACCTACGTAAACGTGAACATACACCAGAAGGAGAACGAGGACAAACTGAAGAATTTGGCACAATTGCCCGACAGTTGCGAGGCAAGTGCCGATTGTCTGGAAAAGCAACGTAATGTGTTCGAGCAGTACAATGTGTTCAGTCCTGCCATGATAGACGGCATCATCAAGCGTCTGCGCTCATACGGCGACAAGACCCTCCGTGCCGACATCAATGGCAACCAGGAGGAAATGTTGAAACTGGTGGAGAAGTACTTCCACTGCGGATAATTGAAGCGGTGAGCGGTGAATGATGAGCGATAAGCGATTGGAGGAGCTCTTTCATTTTTATTCGCTTTCGCTCATCAAACTCCGCAAGTACGTAATCTGATCATAAAAACGCTAATGGCATGAAAAGACTGCTAAACTTCCTTCTTGTCCTTGGTGCTTGCACTCTTGCCAGTTGCTCTGCATCTAAAAACGGCACCACATCTGAAAACGATTGGGTGCGTGTTACAAACGGCAACCTTTGGCTTACTGCCGAAGGAGACACAGTACAAGCACATGCTCCGGGGTTCCTTCGCCTTGGCGACACATGGTACATGGTGGGAGAAGACCGTGGACGGGAATGGCGTCCCGACGTGAATCTGTATAGCAGCAAGGACCTGCAGAATTGGCAGTTCGAGAAGAAAATCATAGAGAACGGTGTCACCAGTCCCGACCTTGGGACAAGCCGCATGATAGAGCGCGCCAAACTGCTCTACAACAAGAAGACCAAGCGCCTCGTGGTATGGTGCCACTGGGAATCAAGCAACTATGGTGCCTCCGAGGCGGCATGCTTCTCCTGTGACAAGATAGACGGCACCTACCGTCTGGAGTGGAGCGGTCGCCCATTGGGCATAAAAAGCAGGGATTGCAACGTGTTTGTAGACACCGACGGTACAGCGTATTTCATCTCTACTACCGAAGAAAACCAGCACCTTGGACTCTTCCGTCTCTCTGACGACTACCTGTCCGTGGTGGAGCACACACAGCTCTTTCCATGGCAAAGACGCGAAGCACCCGCTATAGTCAAGTTGGGCAAACGCTACTTCATGTTCTCCTCGGCCTGTACCGGCTGGGCACCCAACCAGTGCAAACTCTCCTGGAGCGACAATCTGAAAGAAGGATGGAGCACGCTTGAGAACATCGGCGACAACAAAGCCTTCCGCACCCAACCTGCCGCCATTCTGGAAGTAAAGGGAACTAAGAGCACCACCTACCTTTACGTGGGCGACCGATGGAAAGACCCCAATCTGGCACAGAGCAAGACCATCATCTTCCCTGTCACCTTTACAGACACTTCGTGCGACTTCCAATACCGCGACTCCTTTGAACTGAACTTCAAGACTGGGGAATGGAGGTGACCCCCAAATGCCATCAACAGAGAATCCCACCCCCACCCTCTTTATGAAGAAATACGACTTTGACAGAATAATTGACCGGAGAGGTACCGGTTCCATCAAGTATGATAATCTCAAGGAGAGATATGGCAGGTCAGACCTGATTCCCCTGTGGGTGGCCGACATGGATTTCGAGACACCTCCCTTCATTGTTGATGCGCTGAAACAGCGAATGGAGCACGCCATCTTTGGCTACTCAACCATACCCGAAGACTACTGGCCCACCGTGAGCAAATGGATCAGAGAGCATCACGGATGGGAGGTCCAGACCGAATGGCTGACCTTCATCCCTGGCATAGTAAAGGGCATAGGCATGGCCATAAACGTATTCGTTAAAGAAGACGAAAAAGTTATCATCCAACCACCAGTATACCACCCATTCCGTCTGGTGCCTGCAGACAACAACCGCCAAGTGGTCTTCAATCCCCTTCGCAGGAAGACTGACGGATTGTACGAGATGGACTTTGACAACCTGGAGCAGGTCTGCGATGATAAATGCCGTATGCTGATACTCTCCAATCCACACAACCCTGGCGGTATGGTTTGGGACAGAGAAACACTGGTACGTCTGGCCGAGTTCTGCCACAAGAGGAATATATTGGTTATCTCCGACGAAATACATTGCGACATGGCACTTTGGGGAAACAAGCACATTCCCTTTGCCAGCGTATCGCCCGAGGCCCAGGCATGCAGCATTACCTTCGGTGCGCCATCCAAGACCTTCAACATGGCAGGAATAGTCAGTTCCTATGCCATAGTACCCAACGACGCCCTTCGCAACACTTTTTACGGATGGCTAAATGCCAACGAACTGAATTGGCCAAACATGTTTGCCACCATTGCCACGCAGGCGGCCTTCCTCCATGGCGAGGAATGGCGCAAGGAAATGCTAAGTTATATCGAGGAAAACATACGCTTTGTCGAAAAATTCTGCCACGAGCACATTCCACAAATATTCCCCGTACGTCCACAAGCCTCATACCTTGTGTGGCTAGACTGCAGAGACCTGGGCTTGGAGCAGGAAAAACTGGTTTCCCTCTTCGTAGACCAGGCTGGCTTGGCGCTTAACGATGGAAGCATCTTTGGTCAGGAGGGCAACGGTTTTATGCGCCTGAATGTGGGATGCCCTCTGAGTGTCCTCCGCCAAGCATTTGAGCAGCTTCGCCAGGCTGTAGACAAAAGGTAGCAGTTCCTAACAACACACACACGCAAATTTGACAGAATCCATGGCACAAGAAAGCACCAACATAAAAGAACGCCAAGACATCAACCTGAGAGAACCTCGAAGATACAAGGTGGTCATTCACAACGACGATTTCACCACTATGGACTTTGTGGTGATGATACTGAAACAGATTTTCTTCTACTCCGATGAGAGGGCGGAAACGCTCATGCTGCAGGTGCACAACGAGGGCAAGAGCACCGTGGGGATATACACCTACGATATAGCACATTCCAAGGTGCGCAAGGCCACCATCTTGGCACGGGAGGAAAACTTTCCACTGCGCCTCACCGTTGAAGAAGAAGAATAATCACCTCACATCATGCCAAGCATAAAACAAACCAAGAAAACAATGCAGGTTGTCAGTGCCGCCGTAAACAGCACCTACGACTACCGGCACGAATTTGTAACGCCCGAACACCTTCTGCTCGCTCTCATGATGGAGGAAGACAACTTCTCCCGTGTACTGAACATTTTCTACGATGCAGACACCTTCCTTATGGAAATAGAAGAGCATCTCGGAGAAATGGAGTGCATGCCCGACGAGACAGACTACAATCCGGAATTCTCCGTCCAGATGTGCAAACTGCTGGACAAAAGCGGGGAACTGGTTGCCTATAGCAATGCCGAGGCAATAGACATTCCACATCTTGCCAAGGCCATGCTGGAACAGGAAGAGTCGTGGGCAGCATACCTGCTCAAGAAGGCTCTCTACGGGAAAGATTCACATTTCCTGACGAAACTCATAAGCATCTACGACTACGATGCACAGCTGGAGAAGGAGAAAAAGCAACGCACCATCTCGGAATGGAAGGCTCTCGTAACGTGCATGAACGACCTGTGCATGGAGCGCAACCCTCTCATAGGCAGAGAGGCAGAACTGGAGCGTACCATACAGGTGCTGTGCCGTTGCGAGAAGAACAACCCTCTGCATATAGGCGAACCCGGTGTGGGCAAGACGGCCCTCGTATGGGGTCTGGCCAGGAGGATACAGGAGGGACAGGTGCCTCCGCGACTGAAAGGGTGCAGAATATACCAACTGGACATCGGTACCTTGCTGGCGGGCACACAGTACCGCGGCGATATGGAAAATCGCATCAAGATGATCATGGACGGCATAGAGCAGGAGGGAGAGGGCAATATTGTCTACATAGACGAAATTCACACCCTTGTTGGTGCCGGTGCTGTTAACAATAGTGCCATGGATGCCTCCAACATGCTCAAGCCATATCTGGAAAGCGGCTCCATACGCTTCATAGGTGCTACCACCTACGAGGAGTACAACAAGCACTTCTCGCGCTCCAAGGGAATGACACGCCGATTCCAGCAGATAGAC
>JAZRII010000048.1:0-1666 GCA_045645225.1 Bacteroidaceae bacterium
CTTCAGCTGCTCGGCACTGAAACCACCGGTATTGGCACATGCGGCATACACCTCATAGCCCTTCTCCTTAGCCAGATACATCACAGTGTAACTGGTATCAAGGCCGCCACTGAAGGCAACCACTACTTTCTTCTTTTCCATCTTATATATTGTTTGGACCCTCCCCCATCCCCTCCCTGTATGGATGGGAGTATATAGGATTTACGAGGGTTTTGTTAATAATTTCTTTTATTCTTAGGTGTTTCTTCCCGTTTCCAATGTCTCTACTCTCTAACCGCTCATCCGCTCACCGTTTTCCCAACTATCCCTCAGTTGTAACTGACTGTCCCCCTGAGACAGGGCGAATAAGGCCTTTAGAAAAATGACTCAATGTCATTTTGTGCCTTATGAGGGTTAAACTCCCCAGTTTAACGTCGGTGCTCGAAGAGACGAGCGAAGCGGAGGGGGTGGATTATACCTTTCCGCTTTCCGTTTTAATCCAACTCCGTCGTCTTGAACCTGCTCACGCTCAGCATAATCAAAATGAACTTTGCTTCTGCTCTCGCTTACTCGCAGCCTTCACCTTTCCGTTTTCCGTTTTCCGTTCACTCTATCCCCCTCAGCACCAGTGCCTTCATCACATCCTTGATGACCTCCAGGCTTGTGGGTTCGCCATGATGCTTCTCGGGGTCCCAGAGCATGCCGGTGCAGACGCAGAACTTGCGCTGCTTCAGTTCCAGGATATCGTGGTTGATGCAGCCCTGGCATCCGCGCCAGAAAGCCTCATCGTCGGTCAACTGGTTGAAACTAACGGGAACATAGCCCAGAGCAGTATTCATCTTCATCACAGCATCGCCGCTGGTCAGAGAGAATATCTTGGCGTGTGGCCAGCGCAGGCGTGCCAGGGTGAAGGTATAGTCCTTGATATGGCGTGCCACACCCAGACCCTGATAGTCGGGATGGACAATGAGACCCGAGGTGGTAACATAGTGTTTGTTGCCCCATGTCTCAATGTAACTGAAACCGGCAAAGCGGTCACCGTCCAAAGCCAGAATTGCCTTGCTCTCCTTTATCTTGGTGGCAAGGTATTCGTGGGTACGCTCGGCAATGCCAGTGCCACGCTTGCGTGCAGCATCGCGGATTGTCTGCAGAATCTCATCCACATACTTCTCGTGACTGGCATCTGCAACGACTATCTTTATGTTGCTGTTCTCGAATGTGCGTATATCTTTCTTTTCTTCCATCTTGTTTGTGTGTTCCTTACCTGCGTTTCTTCAATTGTGGTACTGCCTCCGTAAGCTGTTCGCTCACCAGTTCACGGTTTGCCTCCTCGACCATCACTATCATCACCGTATCATCTCCAGCCACGGTGCCCAGAAGCAGGGGCGACTTCATCTCGTCTATCTCGTATGCCACCAGCGAAGCATGCCCTGGCGGAGTGTGCAGCACCGCTATGTTGCCGCTGAACTGCAGGGACCACTTCGTAGCATTGAGTTCCTCGCGTGTCTTTACGGGATCAAAGTACACCACACCGGGCAGGGCATACACGCTCTTGCCCGAACGGGTGCGAACCTTGGAGATGCGCAACTGCTTTAGGTCGCGGCTCAGCATGGTCTGTGTAGTGGAGAATCCGGCCTTTTCCAGTTCCACCGCAAGTTCCTCCTGGTTCTCTATGGGGCAATTGCCC
>JAZRII010000049.1:0-103145 GCA_045645225.1 Bacteroidaceae bacterium
GCCCATCATAGGCAAGGAGTGGCAATACATGTTCTACGTAGATGTCTGCTTCAACGACATCCAGCGCCTGCACCAGGCCATCAATGCCATCACTCCCCTCACCCAGGAATTCAAGACTCTGGGCATTTATCAGGAGGGCGAGCAGACCATCTGATACACAAATCACTGACTTAAACACACATATGGAATTAGACCTTCTTCCCCTCAACCTTCCCGGCAATGGCGAACGCCCGTTCATCATAACCGGTCCTTGCTCTGCCGAAACGGAGGAGCAGGTAATGACCACCGCCCAGCAATTGGCAAGCAAAGGATTCAAGATATTCCGTGCCGGAATATGGAAGCCTCGTACCAAGCCCGGTGGCTTTGAGGGCAACGGAGAAAAGGCTCTGCCATGGATGCAACAGGCCAAGGAAGCAACCGGCATGCTCACCGCCACCGAGGTGGCGACACCCGAGCATGTGGAACTGGCACTGAAGTACGGCATCGACATCCTTTGGGTTGGTGCACGCACCACGGCCAATCCCTTTGCCATGCAATCCCTGGCCGATGCGCTGAAGGGTGTGGACGTGCCGGTGCTGGTGAAGAACCCCGTAAATCCCGACCTCGAACTATGGATAGGTGCGCTCCAGCGCATAAACGGTGCGGGCATCAAACGTCTGGGTGCCATACACCGTGGTTTCTCCAGTTATGAGAAGAAACTGTACCGCAACGTGCCCATGTGGCAGATTCCCATTGAGTTGCACCGACGCCTGCCCAACCTGCCCGTGGTGAACGACCCCAGCCATATCAGCGGACGGCGCGACCTTATCGCTCCTCTATGCCAACAGGCCATGGACCTGGGCATGGACGGACTGATGGTGGAGTGCCATTGCGACCCGGACAATGCTTGGAGCGATGCTTCACAACAGGTAACACCAGATGTGCTTGACTACATCCTGTCCATGATCACCATCCGCGAGAACGTGGACCTTGCCGCTTCTCTAAGCACCCTGCGCAAGAGCATAGACGAAATAGACAACGACCTCATAGACCTGCTGGCCAAGCGAATGGGCATTTCACGTGAGATAGGTGCATACAAAAAAGACAACGGCATGACCATCGTGCAGACAAAGCGATATAGCGAAATCCTGGACAAGCGTGCCGCACAGGGTGTGCTGAAGGGCGTGGATGCCGAGTGCATAAAGAAAATCTTCGAGTGTATACACGAGGAGAGCGTGCGCCAACAGGTAGAACTGCTTAGCAAATAACCTATATACCCCCACACACAAGGAACCCTGCTTTCCCAATACCTCCCCCCGAAGTTCAGCCCCCCCACTCTGCGCATGAAAAGAATAGGTCTTCTTTCCGATACTCACGGCTACTGGGACGAACGCTATGCCAAGTATTTTGCCGAGTGCGACGAGATTTGGCATGCCGGGGATATAGGTTCCCCGGAACTGGCCATGCGCCTGAATGAAATCCGTCCGCTAAAAGTCGTTTACGGAAACATCGATGGCGGGGAACTGAGACGCACTTATACTGAAACTCTCCGTTGGCAATGCGAGGATGCCAGCATCTTGATGACACACATTGGCGGATATCCCGGCAAGTACGACCCTCGCATACGAAAGCAACTCCTTGCCGACCCTCCCGACCTGTTCATCAGCGGACATAGCCACATACTCAAAGTACAGTACGACCCTACCCTCTCCTGCCTGCACATCAACCCTGGCGCCGCCGGCCTTCAAGGATGGCAAACCGTCCGCACCCTTGTCCGCCTCACCATAGACGGCAAACAGTTCAAGGACCTGGAGGTGATAGAACTATAACCCTCAACCCCAATTAGTTCTCCGTTTTCCGTTTTCACATTTCCGTTTGAATATGCTCGGCACAATAGTAAACACCTGTACAATAATCATTGGCAGCATTGCCGGTGCAGCACTGAAGCAGCGCATCCGTCCCGAATGGCAAAGTGTCTTGTACACCGCCATGGGTCTTGCCTCGCTTGCCCTCGGTTTCAATGCCGTATGCAACAATATGCCCAAAAGCCAATACCCCGTGCTCTTCGTCGTCTCCCTGGCTTTAGGTTCGCTTCTTGGCACCATGCTGAACCTTTCCGGTAGGTTTGATGCCCTTGTCGATAAACTAAAGAAAGGCAAGCCCTCACAACCCGGGAAGAACCTGGCACAGGGCCTTTCCACCGGCATCCTGCTTTATTGCATAGGCACACTGAGCATACTGGGCCCCATAAACAGTGCCTTGCTCGGAGACGAGACCTTCCTGCTCACCAACGCCACCCTGGACCTCGTCACCAGTGCCGTACTTGCCGCCACCTACGGCTATGGCATGGCATGGGCGGCACCCGTGCTGTTCTGTTGGCAAGGCTCGTGGTATATGATAGCAAAACTCTTTGGCGACATTATTCCTGATGAGATGATATGCGAAATGAGCATCGTGGGCGGTACGCTCATTGCCGCATCTGGCCTTGCCATACTGGGCATAAAGGATTGCAAGACACTGAACCTCCTGCCCTCGCTCTTCGTGCCCGTAGCGTTCTTCCTATTGAAACATATTATCGAATCCCTCTCCTTATGATAACCATAGCACACATCTACAACGACTTCAACGGAAAATTCGGCATCCCCCGGCAAAGCGGTTTGGTGGAGGGATTGGAGGCACGCATCGTCTTCTGTCCCGAATATCGCAATGCCGATGCCCTGCGAGGATTGGAGGGCTTCTCACATATTTGGCTATTGTGGGACTTCAGCCAGGCGCACACCGAGAAATGGTCGCCAACGGTGCGTCCACCACGACTGGGTGGCAACAAGCGCATGGGGGTATGGGCAACACGCTCTCCCTTCCGCCCCAACAACATTGGTTTGTCCTCCGTGCGCATCCTGAAGATAGAACTGGACACACCCGAGGGCCCAGTAATTCACGTTGAGGGTGCTGACCTGATGAATGGCACTCCCATCCTGGACATCAAGCCCTACCTGCCCTTTACCGACTCACACCCCGAAGCCTCATCCGGATGGACAACGGAAGCCGACAACACTCCCCTGAATGTTGTAATCCCCGACTCCGTCCGCAACTCCTACCCCTTCACCCCCCAACAATGGAAAGCCATAGAAGGCATCTTGGCTGGCGACCCTCGTCCGCACTATCAGGACGATGCGGCACGAATCTACAGTTTTGAATTCAGCGACGTAACCATACGTTTCCGTGTATCAGGCAACACCGCCATTGTAGAGTAAAGTTTCCCTTTTACCTTATTAATATATATTATACAACGTTGACTACTAAGAGGATGTTACTGCGCATTTAACATCTTTTTGGTCGTTAACTGTGTATATATTAAAGAAAACACGTATCTTTGCGAACTCATGGTATAATATTTTCTATATTATATCGGTCCTGATAATAAATACATAATATAACTAACCAAAAACAATTTTTCTAAACAACTAATCATTTATGAAGAAATTTACTTCTTTTCTCGCACTTGTGATGTTGTGCTGCATCAGTGCCATGGCGCAATACAAGCCTGGCGATGTTGTCGGTTCGGAAAAACCCGAAAAGACACTCATCAAGATCGGCACAGCACAGGCGGAAATGGTCCCCAACCAGTGGTACTTTGTGCACACATCTAAGGAGACAGGCACTGATGCCGTAGTTTTTGCCATGCCCGGCGACCCAATCCCCTACGTGGGAGGTCTTTTCTATGAAGATCCGGAAGGCACTCTCATGGCATCTACAGTTTCTGAAATAGATGTTCTTGCAAATGAAGAAGGCGTGATGTCAAACAACTGGTTTGCATACATGGTACGCTTCGTTCCCGTAAGCGGTACCGAAGGTGCATACAACATTGAGTTGGCAAATGGCAACTGGATGCTGGCAAATCCCTTCCAAGGAACTACAGCAAAAGCCTCTGGTGCTGGCAAGTACAACTTCTACCTGGTAACCAGCGAAGGCAAGCCCAACACCGCAGGCCGCTTTGCGTGGAACCAGTATAACATGAAGCAGCGCGTCGTTACAGAGGGTGCTGGCGACTGGTGGGGCCTGTTCTGCGATGGCGATGGCGAAGTAACAGCCGAAAACGCAGGCAATTCTGACCCTTCACTTGGCGACGAAGGTATCCGTGGCAACATGCTGTGGCAGCTATACAACATCGTTGTTGCCGGTGAAGCCGACCCCTATGCAGAGGCATTCGACCAACTGGTTATCAAGTACACTGAGATTACCTCTGCCCAGGATGGCATGTTCATCGAGGAACTTACCAACGGTGTGAACGTGGGTACCGAACCCGGCAACTACCGCAAGGAATATGTTGACCCCTTCCTGGCTCTGCACGCCGAGGTTGAGCAACTGATGTTCGCTTCTGAGGAGGGCATGGAGAACGTGATGAGCAAGTTCCCCACAGCCGAGGACCTGGAGGCTTACACAAAGAAGTATACCGATGCCTACAATGCCGTGCTGGAGAACAAGGTTCCCCTGGCACTTACCACCATTACACCTGGCTACTATACCATCAACAGCATGAAGACATGGTATTATGTAGTAAAGGATACTACCTACTTCACACAGGAAGAGGCTGACGCCTACAATTCCGAGTTCGGTCATACTGAAGGCGATGAAGGATATGCCAAGGAGGGTGACGTAAAGGATATCGTTGACGAATTCGTACCTGCTCCTATCAAGGCTCTTTGCTCTCTGGATCAGGAGGGTGAGGCATACCTGGGTTGGGCTGAACTCCAGTCAACCGCCGAATTCCTTTGGAAGGTAGAGGCAGTAGAGGGCAAGCCCACACAGTATCGTCTCATCAACATGCACCAGGGCAAGATATTCAACGGCATTACCACATATACCAATGCCAAGCTGGCAGCAACCGCCGATACCAACACCACGGCATTCGACTTCAACCAGAAGAGCATCGCTCCCGTAACAGAGAAGGAGGTTACCAGCGTTAACATCCGTGCCACCAAGCACAAGGAGGGCGGATACAACTACATCATGGCCAACAACACCAGTGCCAATAGCGGTCTGACCATTGGTTGGGAAGGCAGCAGCGAGGATGCACAGTGGTATCTGGAACCCGTGGACGAGGCAACAGCAGAGCAGTGGATCAACGGTCCCGAGGCACAGCTGAAGAAGATGATAGAATACGGCGACAGCATCTGCCAGGCATTCCCCGCACAGCTGAAGATTGCCAAGGATCTCGTTGAACCTGCCAACGTGGCAAATGCACAGACCTTCACCAGTCCCTACCATTGCCCCAGCGAGGGTTCTATCGCTGGTTTGTTTGACGGCAAGACAAATACCTTCTGGCATGCCAACTGGGCAGGCGAAGGCTATGGCTATGCCTTCAGCACGACCACAGGCACAAACTACTTCGTGGTACACGATGCCGACGGAAGCCTAGATGGCAACCTGTGCGTTACCATTACCCGCCGCAATGTACAGAACGACCACCTGACCGAACTGACCGTATATGGCACCAACGATGCCTACAATGCAACAGCTGACAAGGACAACATAATTGCTGGCGGCGAGGAACTGTACCAGTGGACAGAACTGGGTGTTCTTAACCTGCCCTATGGTAGCAGCACCGAGACCATTACTTCAAACGCTATTACCTTTGAGGGCAAGTACAAGTACTACAAGTTCGTGGCTACTGCTACTACAACAGATCAAGGCTTCTTCCACATGGCCGAGTTCAAACTGGCTTCTGCCACCGAAGTGAAGCGTTATGAGACCACCCAGTACGATGTACGCAAGGCCGAGGCTGACGCACTTCAGGCAGCAATAAACACATGGAGCGCTGCTGGTTTCAACTACGAGAATGTTGACCTGCTCCAGGACGAGACCTTCACCACCGCTTATGCCAACCTGCTTGCTGCAGCCCAGGCATGGAACGCAGTATTCGTGGATCCCACCGCTCTGCGCGCTGCTATCGAGAAGGCTCCTGGCAACGAACTCTTCGTTACCGGCAACAATCCCGGCCAGTGGAATGAAGGTGCAGCCACACCTGCGGTTGTTGTGGCACAGGCCGAAGCATACAATGCATCCGGCAACTACACTGCAGAGCAGTCACAGGCTTGGATAGACGCCATCAACAACGCTATTGACAACGTCTACACCCTGGCCAATCCCATTGAGGAGGGCAAGTGGTACCGCATCAAGTTCCCCACCGAACAGATGTTCGACCAGTACGGCTGGAGCAAGACCTATGCACAGGCCTCTACTGGCAGCATGCTCAACCCCTACACCTATCCTGCATTGTTCGGCAAGAAACTGGCTCCCGGTACAAGCGTCGCAATCAGCACCAAGCACGTGAACAAGTGGGGTGACGGTTACGTTATCACTGAATATCTCGTTGAAAAGGTAGACGAGACGCTGGAAGGCGACGGCATCTACTTCTTCAATGCTGAAGAGGAATTTGAAAACGGCGAGGACCTGTTCCGCTTCATCAAGGCAACAGACTCCACATTCATGCTCCAGAACAAGGCTACCGGCCTGTTCGTACGCTCTGGTTATCCCGCACGCTTCAGTGCCGCTCCCACATTGTTCCAGCAGTTCGCCGTTGGTGCAGGTGCCAATGTACTTTACAGCAGAAACGTACTGGGCAATGCCGACGAGGGTTATGGATATCTCTATGCTCTGGGCAACGACAACAGCCTTACCACATGGACCAGCAGCAACCTGGGTTCAAATTCAATGCTTATGATTGAGGAGGTAGAACCTGTTACCGAAGAACCTACATCCAGCTACACCATAAAGATGTGGCCCGGCAAGGTTTACACCTACACAATGCCTGTGGACGTGAAGGTTGTTGAGGGTGCTACCGCTTATGGCGCCAGCCTGGATGTCAACGAGAACGACACTACCGTGGTACTCAAGAGCCTCGCTGCCTTCGAGACCATCGGCCATGGCACTCCCTTCGTGCTCATTGCCGACAACGATGGCGACTACATTACAGCAAATGAAATGCTCGAGACTCTGAAGGCTGAGAAGATGGAAGAACTGGGAGTTACCTCTCTCACCGACTCTATCGTCGCCCTGCTCAGATATGAGGTTGACCTTGCACACATGTATGTGAAGATGGAACATGGCACAGCCATCGACTCAGAGATTCACAGCATGCTGGGTCTGACCGGTGTGATGGAAGGCTTCACTGCTAAGGCCGGCAAGGCAGTAGTTGCCAAGGAGAATGGTTTCGCACACACTACATCGGACACCGAAATTGCAGCATACACCGCATACTTTGCAACAGACTTTGATGCAACCGGTGCAGATGTACAAGGCACCATCCACATCAGCATCAGCGACGAGGATATTGACACCGGTATCAACGATGTATTGAACAAGGTGGCAAAGAACGGCAATATCTACAATGCTGCCGGCCAGATTGTGGGCAAGGGCAACATCAACACCGTCAACAGCCTGCCTGCTGGCATTTATATCGTCAACGGTGTGAAGGTTACCAAGAAGTAAAAGGACTATACTCACAGACCTGCTCTCATTCCATCCTGTTATGGGATAAGCATATTTGAAAGGTCTGCAAATAATCAGAGGCTGTGCTCGTGCACAGCCTCCTTTTTATTACAATTTGTCCATACGAGGACAAGGGCGCGACAATACTATTTATTCGCCGAACAAATACCGAGGACAAAGGCGTGACAATACCGAGGACAAAAATACGGCAATAACGGATACCACCAAGCGACAATAGCAAGGACATGGAAATGCAAAAAAGGGGACTGCGAAGCAATGGATTGATTACAACGCAGTCCCCTTTATGTTATCGCTATTCTCTACTTCCTAAACCTATGCTTGGTCAATACTTCTCGTTATCAACAAAGACCTCAAGCAATTCTGCCATACCCTTCTCTCCACAAGGTGTAATCTGCAGATCTGCACATGATGCAGGAACGAGGCAACTGTAACCTTGCTTGAGATGTACAGACTCGCCCACCATACATTCGCCTCGCATGCATACATAGACGATGAAGGAGTCCTTGTGCTTGAGATTGCGGGACACAGGCGTGGTGAGACGCTGCATCCTGACGGTAAAGAACTCGCACTCGCAAACAAGATTGGCCTTGTTCAGTTCCATAGGATAACTGATGGAATACTCCTTGTGCACGGTGTAGTCCAGTACGTCAACGGCAAGTTCGGTATGAAGTTCACGTGGTTTGCCATCCATACCCATACGGCCATAGTCGTAGATACGGTAGGTGATGTCGCTGCTCTGCTGTACCTCTGCAATCAGAGCACCGCCACAGATAGCATGTACACGGCCAGCAGGGATGAAGAAAGCATCGCCCATGCGGATAGGGTGCTTGGCAAGGACTTCACAGATGGTACCGTCCTCTACCCTGCGGCGATACTCATCGCTGGTAATGCTCTTGGAGAAACCGGCATAGAGATAGGTGCCAGGCTTGGCATCGACCACATACCACATCTCGGTCTTGCCCATACTGCCGTGGCGTTCCATAGCAACGGAATCGTCGGGATGAACCTGAATGCTGAGATCGCTTTCTGCATCTATAAACTTGATGAGCATGGGAAATTCACTACCGAACTTATTCTGTACAGCCATGCCCAAAAGGCCTGCTCCATACTCTGCACACAATTCGCGCAGGTTCTTGCCTGCCAATGGTCCGTTAACGACAACAGACTCCTTGCCTGGCACGGCACTCACCTCCCAACTTTCACCCACCGGTTCGTTGGCTGGCGGCATTCCCTTCATCTCCCTCAAACGGCGACCACCCCACACGATGGGAAACAGGTTGGTCTCAAACAACAACGGATATAGCATCTGAAATTATATTAAAAATTATGTGCGAAGATACGAAAAAAAGCAGATATTGGGGAGCAAACACTATATTTATTATACATTTACACTGAAATTTTGTAATTAAGGTTTTATTTTACTACCTTTGAACTTCAATTGAAGATGTCAAGGTTTTGAAAAGCAAACACATTATTGCTATGGAAACACAAATGAAATGGTATCAGCATATATGCATGGAACTGCTATGGGGACTTTTCCTTGTTATCAGCATCACACCCAGATGCTTCAGATACTATATATTGAAACCCTTCCTGGCATTGCTTCTTATCCTTTCGCATTACAGACATAAGGTGATTGCAGAGAACATGGCAAAATCGTTCCCGGAAAAGAGCAGGCAGGAGATAAGGAGGCTGGTTCGCAGTTACTACATCCATCTGGCAGAGGTGGCGGTGGACATCATCAGTCTGGTTGGTGCAAGCGAAAGGCGCAAGGAGAGAGCAGTCAACTGGGTGAACGCCAAGGAGGTAGCAGAAAGACTGGACGGCAAGGACTGGATAGCCGTAGGTGCTCACTATGGCTGCTGGGAATACCTGCCCCTATGGAGCAGGAAACAGATGTGCAACACGTTCATGAGCGTATACCATCCGATGAGCAATGTGGTTTTCGACGGCCTTTTCCTACGTCTGCGTAAATATTCGGAAAACATAACCACAGTGCCCATGAAAAGCACCATAACCTATTATCTAAGGAATCGCAACAAGGGCAAAGGTATCATTCTGGGCCTACTGTCCGACCAGAGTCCGAACCTGAGAGCAGACACCCATTGGTTCCGCTTCCTCAACCAGGACACGGCGTTCATTGATGGTGCTGAGAGTATTGCTACAAAATTCAATATACCTATTCTTTTTGCCTACACAAAACGCGTTGCTCCAGGCAGGTACGAGGTAATGCTGGAAGAAATCTATGACGGCAAGGAGAATGTAGTCCAGCACGAGATAACACAACGCTATGCCATCCGCCTGGAGGAAATGATCAGAGAACAACCCGAACTTTGGATGTGGTCACACAAACGCTGGAAGCACACGCCCGAAGGACAAGAACGGCGTTTTGGCACAAGCACTTTGGAAAAATGAAAACACGCTATGGACATAGTAATTACATACGTCAACGGACTTGACCCCGTATGGCAAAAGGAATACGAGAAGCATACCAATACCCCAATCCTGGAAAAGCGGTTCCGAGACTGGGGCACATTGAAATACCTGTTCCGTGGCATAGAAAGGAACATGCCTTTCATACGCAAGGTGCATCTTGTCGTATCCGGAGATAGCCAGGTGCCGGAGTGGATAAACCGCAATGAGGTGAATGTGGTGCTGCACAAGGATATAATACCAAGTGAGCATCTGCCCACCTTCAACAGCAATACCATAGAGATGCACCTGCACAGAATAAAGGACTTGGACGAGGAATATCTCTATTTCAATGACGACATATTTCCGGTTGCCCCTTGTAAACCCGAAGATTTCTTCCGAGAAGGAAAGGGTGTCATAAAATTCAGCAGACACATATTGCCCTTTGGGATGTTCAAAAAAATATGCAGGAACTCGGACAGGCTGGCACGCAAATTGGCAGGAAGGAAAGCTTCGCTGTCCTTCTTGCGTCCCCAGCACATATGCACTCCCATGCTAAGAAGCGTATGTCAGGAGATATATCAAAAAGCGCATGAGGACATAATATCCTCGCTGACAAGAACACGCACAGAAAGGAACTACACGCAATACCTTTTTCTTGACTACATGTTTCTTACCGACATGATTGTTGACGAGAAAATCAACAAAAAGCATTTCTCAACTGCAATAACCTCGGCAAGAAGAATTAGCGATTTCATACTTTCTCCCACAAAGAAACTGATATGCATAAACGACGTGCATCTTAGCGACAAACGCTATAGCGAATTGTTCTCTGCAATACACAAGGCTTTTGAAAAGAGTCTGCCACACAAGTCCAAATACGAAAAATGACCAAAGACCCGACAATGTCAGAAAGAAAGCCCTCTGCCCTTGCGCCCTACCCCATTGACGCTGTTATCACATGGGTGGACGGAAATGATCCTCGTCACATGGCCAAGCGCCAAAAATATGGTCGCAACGAAATATTCCTGGCCGACGATATCGCCGGTTCCACAAGATATGCCAGTGTAGGAGAAATTCTCTTCTGCGTAGCATCGCTGAACAGATTTGCTCCGTGGCTGAATAAAATATATATTGTCACCGACGATCAGATTCCTCCTGTAGTCCCGTTCATTGAACAGCATTTCCCTGACGGGCATATCCCAATGGAAATAGTGGACCACAGGAGCATTTTCCATGGATACGAGGAAAATCTGCCGACCTTCAATTCCATTTCCATTGAATCCATGACATGGCGCATATCCGGTCTTAGCGAGCATTACATAGAATTCAACGACGACCTGATCCTGGCTGCACCTGCAACCCCCGAAGACTTCTTTACAACTGACGGCAAGGTTGTGTGCTACGGAACTAAAGAAAACATTCTGCTCGTTTGTCTGACACGCCTACTCAAATACAGGCCCAATGGCAATAAAAAGGTGACATTCAAGGAAACTATGGTCAACGCTGCCTTGAATGCGGGCGAACGGTTCTCATACATAAAGATGCACCATACCCCCAAGGCGCTACTGAAAAGTGTATACGAAAAATATTTCAAAGAACACCAACAACTCCTTGCACATAACATATCATACCGTTTCAGGTCTCACAAGCAGTTCAACCCACAGGAAACACAATATCTGATGCTGCAAAAGGAAGGACGCTGCATCATGCGCAAGGTGAGCGCCAACCTTCTCTACCTTAAAGCAAAAGAGGACACCAAATACATACTAAAGAAATTAAGGTGTTTTTCTGCCAAGCCCACATTCAAATTCGCCTGCTTCAACTCTATCGACCAGGCAACAGAAGAGGGACAGAAAATGATTATTGACTGGATAAAGGAACGAATTCTTCTGAAATAATTCATACACGGCACAAAAACTCATATTGTCATTGCAAACTTTACATAAGTATTATCCGTCATGACAAAAAGCGATACAGAAAATTTTGAAATTGACCTGGTATATCTCTGGGTTAATGGAAACGATCCCGTTTGGCGTGCCAAGCGAAATGCTTTTATTGGCAACACTTCAGAGAATTCTTCCACAAATTGCGAAGGACGGTATGCTGACAACAATGAGTTCAAGTACAGTCTGCGTTCCATTGAAAAGAATGCTCCATGGATTAGGAATATCCATATAGTAACCGACAACCAAACACCAGACTGGCTAGACACTTCCAATCCCCGGATTAGAATTGTAGACCACAAGGACATAATGCCAAAGGAAGTGTTGCCGTGTTTCAATTCTGCCTTGATAGAAAAATTTCTTCATAACATACCAGGGTTGGCAGAACAGTTCCTGTATTCCAATGATGACACATTCCTCCTCAGCGAGGTTGCTCCCAACGATTTCTTTATGCCCGATGGATATCCCATCATTCGGCTCAAAAGCAAGCGGTTCAGGAAATTGCGTTGGTTCCTGGACAAAAGACTTCTGAAGAAGACACCTTCTACATATAGAGTTACTATCAATCTGGCATCCAAAATTGTCAACAAGAAGTATGGCGTCTATTACTCTGGAGTACCACACCACAACATTGACGCGTATCTGAAAAGTGATTGCCGGCGTGTCTCTGAAGAAGTTCTGTGCAAGGAATTCCATTCTAACTGGAAAAATCAAGTGCGCAATGATGACGACATACAGCGAATCGTGTATTCATACATTGCATTAGCCGAAAAGCATGGTCACCTGAAATATGTCACTGCCAAAGAATCGCTCGTTGTTAAAATACACAAAGCGAAAGACTTCCGCAAACTACAGGAATATAAACCGACCTTCTTATGCATGAACGACTCGGAATTGGCAAGCGACAAAGACCGACAACGCACAAAAGAAATACTGGAACACCTGTTTCCAGATAAATCCGAGTTTGAGAAATAGTATCCCTAAACTTACATTCACACATTGTATATCCCGTTCATCACGCAATAGACTATAACATCGGCAAGAGAGCGTGCTCCAAGTTTTTCCATGATGTTCTTCCGATGGGTGATGGCGGTGGTAACACTGATGTTCAATTTGTCTGCCACCTCCTTGTTTATGCAACCTTGGCACAGGAGCAATGCCACCTCGGTTTCTCTGGATGAAAGCAAGGAGTCCTTAGACACCGCGGCATGTGAATGCTCCATGTTACGGCCTCCAATGTGAGGAGGCATATTCTCGTGATGTCCATGGCGTTGCAATGCCAACAGGTCGCGTATCAATGCAGCCTCGCCCTGACAGACATTCAGTGTTGCCACGCCGTTTATGGACATTTCACCACCCACCATCACTATGCTACGGCCACTCTTGGCACGGAAATATGCCGTGTGCTCAAAATATATACGCGAGGAGACGAAGTAATGGATAAACTCCGCCTCATCCTTGGACTGCAATTCTTCAAAGGATTCGCATGTCACAATCTCTGCCACAGGTATCAGTTCCTCCAATATTCTTTCCAGGCCCATACAGGCAAGAATATTGGAATCTACTATGGCAATCTTGAATTGCATGGTATGTATATGTGGGTGCACTCCTTTCTATTGTTTAGATCGTTAAGCCTCTGCATTCTCCTGCGTGAGATATAACATTAAACCTTAAACGTTAATCGTTAAACCTTCAACCTTTCCGTTTTCACTTTTCACTTTTCCGTTTTCAAAGCTGTTGCATATCATACAACCTCTTGTAGTACCCGTTCTTCGCTATCAGTTCGTCATGGCCACCGCGTTCAACTATCTCACCTTCATAGAGCACAAAGATCTCGTCGGCATTCTTGATTGTTGACAATCGATGCGCTATGGCTATTGTGGTACGGCTCTTCATCAACCGTTCCAAGGCCTCCTGCACCAGGCGTTCGGACTCTGTATCCAAGGCCGAAGTAGCCTCATCCAATATCAGTATGGGAGGATTCTTCAGTATGGCACGAGCAATACTTATTCGCTGACGCTGACCTCCTGACAATCTGCCGCCACGGTCACCAATCATAGTATCATAACCATTTTCGCTCTCCATAATGAAGTCATGTGCGTTGGCTATCCTGGCCGCTTCGATAACCTGCTCCATTGTGGCGTTCTCAACACCAAAGGTAATGTTATTGTAGAAGGTGTCATTAAACAATATTGCTTCCTGGTTTACATTACCTATCAGCGAGCGTAGATTGCGTATTCCAACGTTCTTCACATCCTTGCCGTCTATCAGTATCTGCCCGCCAGTGACGTCATGGTACCTGGGTATCAAGTCAACAAGAGTCGACTTACCGCTACCCGACTGTCCAACCAGAGCAATAGTCTTACCCTTCTGGATTGTCAGGTTGATATGCTTCAGCACATCCCTACCCTCTTGATAATGAAAACTTACATCTCGCAGTTCCACTTCATTTTCAAAAGTTGATAGTTCTTCTGGGTTGGCAAGTTCTTTAATGGGATTATCTGCCTTGAGAATAAAGTCTATTCGATCCATAGAAGCCAAGCCATGAGGAATCTGGTACGAGGCCTTTGACAAGTCCTTCAGAGGATTTATCACACTGTACAGTATCACCATATAGAATATAAAGGTGGAAGCATCTATCATGTTGGTTCCGTTAAGTATAAGCCAACCTCCGAACCACAATACCACTACTATTATTGAAGTGCCGAGGAACTCCGACATGGGATGTGCAGCATTCTGCCTAACCACCATCTCTGTCATCTCCTTACGGTATTGATTGTTCTTTTCATAGAATCGCTGCGACATCTTCTTCTCTGCAATAAAAGCCTTGATAATGCGCAGACCTCCCAGGGTCTCGTCCAGATGTGCAATGATATCACCCCAACGGTGCTGCACGCTTGCCGACTGGCTCTTCAATTTGCGACTCACCTTGCCCATAACCCATCCTGCCAATGGAGCAACGACAAAGACAAAGAGAGTCAGTTGCCAACTTACAGTAAACAGGGTCACAAAACATACTACAATGGCAATCGGTTGACGTATCATCATGTCCACCGACGACATCACCGCGGTCTCTACACACTGAACATCGGCGCTCATCCTGGCAATAATATCGCCTTTTCTCTCCTCTGAGAAGAAACTCAGCGGAAGTCTCAACACCTTGTCGTACAACTGAGTACGTATATCTCTCACAACACCAGTCCTTAATGGCACCATCACGGCGCTGGAGGCAAAATAGCCGAAAGTCTTTATGCCTGTCATTAATACCAGAGCCACTCCCATTATCACAAGTGTCAGGAACGCGCCATGCTCACTTATCAACTCCTGCACATAGGCATATCCATTGTTCACAACCACATCCTTAGACAAAGTGTCCCATGTCCATTCCTTATAAGTATAAACCGTCTGGTCTAACTTGAACAGGATATTCAATATCGGTATCAGCACAACAAAGGAAAACACATTCATCCATTGCGAGAAAAAGTTCAGCAGCACCGAGCCAGCAAGATACCTCCTGTACGGCTTCAGATACCGCCCCATTACCTTAAGAAAATGCTTCAGCATATCTATTTTACTTTATTTAATAATCGATTCACGTTATCCGTTCAACATTCATCGCTCAACGCTCAACGTTAATGTTTGCAAATATACAGAAAATCCCCGACACCACCAAAGCCACCGGGGACGGAAGACGTATGAAATGTAATTTTGATTGTGTGAAAGTGATTGATCAATAGTCAACAAATCCTTGTTACCCTTTAGCAGGAAGGACAATTCCACGTAAGAAACCATCTAAGAATCTGAACAATGAAGGATATTTTTAACCAGATGCGTCTATATGTGAAAAAAAATGCATATCTTTGCATAGCAAAGTGCAATCACAAGAAATATCAACATACAATATAATTTATATGCTTAAAAAATCTTTGTTTTTATGCCTGATGCTCTTCGGCATTGCCACCTCTTCCATGGCTCAGGGAAGCGGAATGACAGACAAGCAGGTAATGGAGTATGTGGAGACCGGTCTGAAGCAAGGCAAAAGCCAGCAACAGATTGCTACAGAACTGGCACGCAGGGGAGTAACCCGTGCACAGGCAGAACGTGTGAAGAAACTCTACGAGCAGAGTCAGAGTAGCGGCAAATCAGTTGCTGCCACAAAAACCGAACGTCAGCGAACCAGCAGAAGCACAGACCTGGCTTCAGACAAAGAATATGTTACTTCAGACTTTGACTTTGACAATGCCGGCCAGGAGCAGAAAAAGGTTAGCCGCTTCGTCACCAGCCAGGACCTAACCGAAGGACAGACACTGACTCTGAAATTGGACAAGAACGGCAATCTTGTATCAGACACACTGACAATTTTCAAAGAGGAACCTGTCGAGGAACAGGTATTCGGCCGTAACATCTTCAACACAAAGAACCTGACATTCGAACCCAGTACCAACCTCCCCACCCCAGTAAACTACCGTCTGGGAGCTGGCGATCAGGTTATCATTGATATCTGGGGAACTCATCAGGTATCCATTCAGGAAACAATCTCTCCTGATGGTGCAATAAGTATTGAGAACATAGGTCTGGTCTTCCTGAACGGAATGACCGTAAATCAGGCCACGAGTTACCTGAAGAAGGAATTGAACAAAATCTATTCTGGACTTTCTGGCGAGAACCCAACTTCTCATATCAAGGTGTCCTTGGGCAACAGCCGCACCATACAGGTAAACATCATGGGTGAGGTTTACCAGCCAGGCACCTATGCCCTTTCCGCTTTCTCCACTGTATTCCACGCTCTGTACAGTGCAGGCGGCGTAAGCGAAATTGGCAGTCTGCGCAACATCAACGTTGTTAGAAACGGCAAGAACATTGCACAGGTTGACGTGTATGAATTCATCATGCAAGGCAAGACCAAGGACGACATCAGTCTGCAGGAAGGCGACGTAATCATCGTTTCACCTTACGAAGCATTGGTAAAGATTGAAGGAAATGTAAAGCGTCCTATGAAGTACGAAATGAAGAAGGACGAAACTGTTTCTACATTATTAAAATATGCAGGAAACTTCTCCAGCGATGCCTATACCCGGTCCATGAAAGTGGTTAGACAGAACGGCAGGGAATATCAGGTCTTCACTGTAGACGACATGGACTATTCTGCATTCAAGCTGGCAGATGGTGACGTTCTCACCGCAGAAGCAATCTTGAACCGTTATGAAAATAAGTTGGAAATCAAGGGTGCCGTATACCGTCCTGGCATATACCAGTTTGGTGGCGAGTTGAACACCGTCAAGGAACTGGTGGAAAAGGCAGACGGTGTTATGGCAGACGCTTTCCTTGCCCGTGCTGTCCTCCACCGTCAACGCGAGGATTTGACCCGAGAAATCATCCAGGTTGACATGAAAGCCATCCTTAATGGAACCAAGCCCGACATTGCCCTGAAGCGCAACGATGTTCTTTACATTCCCAGCATACATGACCTGCAGGATCTGGGTCATGTCGAGATTTTCGGTGAAGTTGCACGTCCCGCAAAATATGCCTATGCCGATAACATGACACTGGAAGACCTCATTATCGAGGCTGGTGGTTTGCTGGAGTCTGCATCAACCATGAAAGTTGACGTTTCACGCCGTATCAAAGACAACAAGAGCACAAAGACATCCAGCACAATTGGCGAAATGTTCTCTTTCGCATTGAAGGACGGTTTTGTAATTGACGGGGAAGTCGGATTCACCCTCCAGCCCTACGACCAAGTGTACGTACGCAAGAGTCCCGGTTACCAGCAGCAGGTAAATGTTAAGGTTGAAGGAGAAATTCTTTATGAAGGAACCTATGCTCTGACAAGCAAGAGCGAACGCCTGAGCGATTTAGTAAAGAAAGCTGGTAGCGTAACTGATTTTGCCTACGTAAAGGGTGCAAAACTGATGAGAAAAGCTAACGAGGAGGAAATCACACGCATGAAGGATGTGCTGGAAATGATGCAGCGCGAAATGGGCGAAACCAACAAAGACTCATTGAAACTTGACGTTGACACAATCTATTCCGTCGGCATCAATCTTGAGGAAGCCCTTGCCAACCCAGGCAATGATGCAGACATCGTTCTTCGTGAAGGCGACCAATTGATTATACCCGAAATGACCAATACTGTAAAGATAAATGGTGCCGTAATGCTCCCCAACACTGTTGCATACAACAGCAAGATGTCTGTCAAGAAATATATAAGTCAGGCTGGCGGCTATGCCAATGGTGCCCGCAAGTCAAAGGCATTCATCATATACATGAATGGTCAGGTTGCAAAAGTCAAAGGCTCTGGCAAAGGAATGGTTGAACCCGGTTGCGAAATCATCGTACCCATAAAGGACAAGACCAAGGCCGACAAATGGAACGTGCAGACTATTCTCGGTATAGCTTCTTCTCTTGGTTCATTGGGTCTGACTGCAGCCTCTATTGCTAACATTTTAAAGTAAAGAATCCATGACAGAAAATAAGGAATACAAGCAAGTCCCTCCACATCAGGAAGAGGAAGAACAGGAAATAGACTTGATGGAATATGCCCGAAAACTATGGGAGTCAAGAAAAACACTTCTCATAGCCTCAAGCATAGCCGCAGTACTGGGTGTTGTCATAGCACTTACAACTCCCAGACAATACACTGTGACAGTTACTCTGGCGCCAGAATCTGGCAAGTCTGGTGGTGGAAGTCTGTCTGGCATAGCTAGCATGCTGGGTATGGGAGGATTCTCTATGGGCAGTGACGCCGACGCACTGAACGTGATGCTATATCCCAACATCGTTTCCTCTACTCCATTCATATTGGACTTGATGGACACCCCCGTAAAGACCATAGATGAGGAACAGCCAGACACAACTCTGACTGGTTATCTTACAGAGTACACAAAAAAATCACTTATGGGTACAGTCATTTCCTTACCCTTCAAGGCTATCGGAGGAGTCATTTCACTCTTCAAGGAAGAAGAACCTGAAGTGACTGGACCAGGCACTATAGACCCATTCCAACTCACAAAAGACCAGTCAAAGATTGCTGAGGGGATAAAGAAACTTATTGTTGCCAACGTGGACAAGAAGACTGGCATTACCACCGTTTCTGTAACCATGCAGGATCCCATGGTAGCAGCAATGCTCACCGACACTGTCTTGCTGAAATTAAAGCAGCATATAACAAAGTATCGCGTTTCAAAGGCAGAGGATGACTGCAAATACTGGGAAAACATCAACAACCAGCGCAGAGACGAATATTATGCCAAACAGAAAGAATACGCAGAATATGTTGATGCCAACAAGAATGTTGTTCTGCAGAGTGTCCAGATAGAGCAGGAGCGTCTCCAGAATGACATGCAGCTTGCATATCAGGTCTACAGCAATGTTGCCACACAACTGCAGATGGCCCGCGCCAAGGTCCAGGAAGCCAAGCCAGTATTCGTCATAGTAGAACCAGCATCCGTACCCTTACAGGCATCTGGCACAAGTCGTGCAATGACCGTCATTGGAACCATCTTCCTCATTGTAGCCGGTACAGCAGTATGGATCCTATTTGGCAAGGATTTTCTCTCTCAGTTAAAGAATGGATTGAAAGAACCCAAAGAAGGACAGGTGTAAACACTCGTTTGCTTAATGTAACATCAAAATACAATCATTCCCCGATGCCGGTTGATGGGCATCGGGGAATGATTGTTAGTTTACAAGCGACACTAAGTTACTAAATTTCCTTACTTGTTTCCTCTAAAGAAAGCAGTGGGATCCACTATATGATCTATTATAGACGCCAGTGTCACTCGCCAGAAATTATCACCCACAAGAGGATATGTCCATTTCCGAGAAGTAAATCGTTTATATTTGCGCAACAAGAGATTTGCTTTTGAAGTGTTCTGTTGAGACTCATATTGGGGATACAAAATATCATTCAGAACACGTTTATAGTCGTTGTCATCGCACAGGCACATTTCATCGGGAATATCAAAACCAAGGTTCTCGCGTGCTATACGATTTAAAATAGATGCAAAATTGAGGAGTTTCATATCCTTAACCATCTTCTTTGGCCAGACATAGGCGTTTGACTTAAATACCAATACCCAATCTATAATATGACGTATTGCTATCCCCTCTTTTTTGTAATGATTCGCTGCATGGATTAGCACAAACATAAGATCAAACTCCTTAGACGGTCTATATACATTATTGTATCCAGGCAAAACTTCTGACTCCGTGAGAAAATTCTCCAGTACAGCATTCATACGCTTAAGTCTGGACGAGACAAAAGAAGAGAGGAAATAGTGATGCAATTCCACCCAAGCATTCTTGTATTGTATTGAAGCATGCTTTGAGTCATGGTGGTCCACCCGTCCTCCATCATTTAGCAAACAAGTCTCAAGTTCGTCATAGCAACCATTCATTGCATACATATCTATATCACAGCATTCCCTATGCTTGGCAACAGGAAAATACAGACTTAATGAAATGCCTTTAAAAACAAGAGCCTTGAACGGTTTTACTTCCAACAACCTATCCAGAGCACGCAACGCAGACAGCTGTCTATCATAATTCTGCTCGGCATATTGTTGAAGACCACCCCATTGCGCTCTCACCCTTATAGGAGGTATCTGCTCTTTTGCTATATATCCAGCCTGAAACAAAGCATTCAGGCCATCCATAGTCAAAGCCCCCACCCCATGCCTTGCAGCCAAATCAACAACAGCCCCCCAATCAACATTATCAGGAAGGCTGCTGTAGCCATTACCCATTGCTGCTTGTATCAGCTGAAATAATGTAGTATAGTTATTGCTCATTATTAATCTGTCGTTGCTTGGTGTATTATGGTACCATCATTCTACAATAAACGTTAACCAGCAACCGCCTCCTTCAAGCATTCTACAATATATCGAACATCCTCATCAGTAACATAAGGACCTGCTGGCAGGCAGAACCCAACTTTGAAAAGTTCTTCTTCCACCCTATTGGTATAGGTCACACTCTTTTCAGAAGTCTGACATACAATACCATTAGGTAGAGTCTCAACGCTCACCGATCCACGCTCAACGTTCATATATACCGGCTGCTTATGCATAGGCTTCCACAGCGGACGGCACTCCACCTTCTTGTCTAACATAAACACACGCAGAGCCTCTACATTATCGTTCGGTTGACAATCCGTGGTAGCACTCTCCACCTGTTTTATCACACCAGCAGCACCACCCACTGCACACTTTATCACCTCCTTGTATGCATTCTCCTGTCCAACAACATTTACAGAAGGATCCAGTGTAGCAGCACACAACCAGAAGTTCGAGTCATAACGAGGGTCAGCAGGTTGTTCATGCAACGTCACTCCCGGCACATCCTTCAGCAGTTCCTTATACAGCTCCTGCACATGCTTGTGATGAGCGATGTGAGCATCCAATACCGTCATCTGACCACGGCCGATACCAGCACACACGTTACTCATGCGGTAGTTGTAGCCAATAGCCGTATGCTCATAATATGGATATGCATCACGAGCCTGAGTCGCATACCACATCACCTCGTTTGCATCCTCCATAGGTGTTGAAACTTTTCCGTTTTCCGTTTTCCGTTTTCCGTTACAAATTAATGCGCCACCGCCCGATGTAGTAATCATCTTATTACCATTAAATGAAAGCACCCCGAAGCGTCCGAAGGTACCCAATACTTGACCATTGAACCGAGCCCCCATACCCTCAGCAGCATCCTCTATCACAGGAATACCGTACTTATCCGCTATTGCCATAATACGCTCGCAGTCGTACGGCATGCCATAGAGCGCCACCGGAATGATAGCCTTCGGATAGCGATCAGTCTTCTCCTTACGATCTATGATAGCCTGCTCCAACAGCACAGGGTCCATATTCCATGTCTCAGGTTCACTACCAACGAATACCGGTTTAGCACCGAGATAGGTGATTGGATGGCTTGATGCACAGAAGGTAAACGACTGCACCAGAACCTCATCACCAGCCTGCACACCACAAGCAATCAATGCCAGGTGTACAGCAGCAGTACCAGCACTTAAGCACACCACAGTGCTATTTAGAGACTCGCTACCGTCGGTTTTGCTGTTTGCCATCTTTGCCAAATCCTGCTCAAAAGCATTGACATTTGGTCCCATTGGTACTACCCAGTTGGTATCAAAAGCTTCCTTCACATATTTCTGTTCTATTCCATCCTCACTCATGTGAGCCAGACAGAGATAAATCATTTTTCTATCAGCCATGATTCTATATTTCTTAAAATTTATACACAATTTACGTCAAACGCCCCAGCACCTCCTCGGCACTGAAACCCAGCTGAATCACCGTACACAGTCCGCGTCCCATATCCTTCACCGAAGTTCCCAACAACCACACCTGCTCATCAACAATCAGATAACGGTCATGAACCGCATGCGGAAGCTGCACCTTCCCGATAGGAGCACACTGCTGATTGTGCTTCTGAAAATCCAACTCCACCTGCTCCTTATAACGCGTATGCACCGTGCACTCCACACCATCCGCACGCTTATCCAACAACAGCAACGTCCGCTCATCCACAAACGGATCCACTAGCACCAGCCTCTTCTTGGCCGAACGAACCAGGTCCGACACAAACGTATACGAGTCCCACACACAACCGGTGGAAAAGAGTTGCTCGGTCACTGGTTTCTCCCTCTCTATCAGGAAATCCACCCTCTGACGCTGTTCTACTAGTTCCGACTCAATCGCCACCAGTCTGCTATCCACTCGTTCCTGCAAAGCCACAAGATGCTGATTCACAGAATATCCACGAAGCATAAACTGTCTCAAGATATTATTAGCCCAAGTTCTAAAATGAATACCTTGTCTAGTATTAACTCTAAAACCTACTGAAATAATAACATCTAGGTTATAATACTCAACCTTACGTTTGACGTTACGGTTTCCTTCCCTCTGAACAAGTTCCAAACTGGAACTAGTTGCCATCTTGTCCAATTCCCCACTATCAAAGATATTTTTCACATGTTTGGTTATAGCCTGTCGGTTAGTACCAAACAATACACCCATCTGAGCCTGTGTCAACCACACAGTCTCATCCTCAAAGCGCACCTCCAACCTGATACTATCATCCGGCTGATAGAGCACAATCTCGCCCTTCTCACCCACAGCAGGCAATGTATTCAAGTCCTTCGTCTCCATATCTCCAACGAATTCAGTAGGAACATATTATTCCGTTCCATATGCAAAAATACTATAATTAATTGAGACGAGAGCATTATAATGCGAAAAAGTCCCGCCAAGCAGTTTTTTCTAGTGTACTTTCTTCCACTCCGATCTCCGCAGAGAAGGAACCACTCTTGATTTTTACGGACTTGCCGACCTTGATGGCTTCGGGGAACTTTTCGATGAGGGCGAACATCAGGAGCAGCCCTACCGCCGTGAGCACCCTGCCGTCGATGATCCCGACGGGTGGAACTAGGAATCCGCCGATGAACAGGTAGAGACTAATGATGAAACACAGGGCCCCTCTCCTATCCCCTTAAAGGGGGATAATTATTCCGTCGTTCCATAGGATAAGTCTCCCTTAAGGGAGATTCAGAGGGTCTCATAAGGGGGAACGAGAGGGACTCCTGAAACGCGAAAAGAGAGAAGACAGGAATCCAACTCTTCTCTCTTTTCACTTAAATCTCCTCACCGGCAAACTTCACCTTGAAACCAAGTACAGTTGCAAAAATCATTTCAATATCCTTAATGAAAGAATAATGCTCATAATAATACTTGTTAAGACGAACTTTATCTGGGTAGATTACATTGTCATTGTACCAGACCGCCAGTTCCTGGTCTGACATTTGACTTATATTATCTGGCAAAACCGCATTACCTAATTCCAACTTACGTCCTGCCTTGATATCTGCCACAAAGCCTGCCATCATCTCATCCTCCACACGATATTTCAGTGTAGCAGGCCCAGTAATGCCCGGACGGAGTTTTAACACCTTACGATCATCCCCTTGTAGTTGGTCAGCATACCCTGGTACATCTGGACGAGGTCCCACAAAGCTCATGTTACCAATCAGCACATCCCACAGGCCAGGCAACTCATCAATCTTGTAATGACGAAGCTTTGCCCCGAATGGCGTGATGCGGCTATCACCAGCCACAGAAACGGTTGAACCACTATGCTTCACCGTCATCGAGCGGAACTTATGACAGTCAAATAACTTAGCATCCTTACCTACTCGCTTCTGCACGAAGAAAGCAGGACCGCCTGGCATCTTAATTTTCACTAATATAGCTGTCACTAAGATTACAGGCCACAAAAAACAAAGACCGAGGAATGCTACCACTCGGTCGAATATCCATTTGAGTATCATATGGTATTATAATTACTTTTCATTCTTTATATTAATCTTAGGATTAGTCTTAATTAAAGCATAAATACTAATTATAGTAATCGCCACACCAGCTAATGAGCATTGAAACTTGAAATTTGAAAATTCAAGACAAAAATCTTCGTCACGAACATTACAACAAATAAGAATTATGCCTCCTATAAATCCTAAAACTTCCAATACAAGCATACCTATCATCCTTAAACGCTCTGTTTTTAAAGCATACATATTTGTTGTAATAGAAGCACCATCAGACGTATAGTCTCTTTGTTTAACTTTTGTCTTTTTAACGGTTAATGAACCACGTTTTTTTCTTCTTTGATTTCTGTCTCGTCCCATATTCTATAAATCCACTTTTAACATTTCCAATTAACATCCTCTCCTTTTAAATTATTATTAAATGGATGTAAGATATCCATAGCATCCAACACACAAAATGACTTTTGCTTTAAAAGCACTTTATTATCTGAAGGTATCACTAACTTTTCACTTGACTTTAGCATGAGTATATTATCATAATTAGAAGAATAGTCCGTTGCATCAAATATAGCAACATTCGTTAAAGCGATTTGAGATGTCTTTTTTACCGCATTCCCTTTAAAGCTCTCACATACCCAGACAAACTTTGGCATACAAATACTCATTATCGCATCACGTACCTCTGGATTTAAGTTGGATTTAACGATATAACTTTTGTACGATCGCGAGGTTGTGAGAAATATACGTTGATTATAAGGCCGTTCGTTGCTTTCATTTATAGATATTTTAGCTGCGGGATAATCTCCAGACAAAGTTTTAATTTCTTCGTATGGCTTCAAATCATCAATATCCAATAAAATATTGTCTGGCATTGGAACAACAAATGAAATTACATCGTCAGTATTCTCTAATATTGTATAAGGTCGTTTGTTATCATCCATTACAATCATTTTTGCTCCATGCGCAAACAATTTATTTTGTCTTCCTATCACAATCTTTGCATGTGTTCTTGTAGCAAGATATATCGGTATTCCCGATTCCACATATACATGAATCAAACGGTTAAACTCCTCTTTAGGATACGTGTATTGTCGAACCTCCATATCATCATCCTCTTTCACATAATACTGTCTGGTATTAACTCCAAAAGTATTCATTACAGAAGCCATTGTATCTACATCAACACCAACTGACGGCTGTTTTCTGTCAACAACATTATTCGACAATTGGTCTGCAATCTGGGAGGGTAGCAAACGGGAGTATTTGTTATACCTACGTGAAAAATAATCGAGTAACATGGTTGCTGCCGTTTCAGCACAAGTTGTCATTTCCCCATCCTGCCCAGAAAACGGGAAAGCTGTTGTAACCACTTTTCTTCCTTTAACAAATGAAGCACGTTCGCATAGGCAAATGGAGAAATTATGTTCACTATATATGCTAGGATTCAAAAAAGTATATCCTACAACTCTTTTGGGAGTTGGTCTAAGAGTTACATATCCATAGTATTTATCCTTCAGATCAATATCATAAAAATTAGCTTCGCTCACATCCTCCTTAAAGAAGGACAATCTGAAACAAAATCTGTTGTAACTAGCATGTTTACGAGCGTAAAAAGAATAATAAGTATCTCTATAAAATTCTTCAACATAAGGATACTCTATACAGATGGTAAGTTTGTGAATCATACCTTTTGTTAATGCAGCTAAATCTGTACGAACAATAGGAATTGGAACATTCAACTCTTCTGCAAATAACCTTAAAATATCAAAATCCTTCAACTTTGCATACGGAATAAACCGATAGGTTATTCTGTGAGTAGGAAGATTTTGACGATATTCCGGTGCACCTTCAAGCTCCTGTAATAGTGAAGCTGAAACCTTTTGCGACTTATTTTTACGTACAAAAGGGAATAGTTGCTTCATAAAGAACGAAAAAAAATCCATTATTAATATGACGGAGCGATTATGCTTGCTGGAACAAAAGCATGCCGGTTCCCTTCTACTATTATTTTAGTTACAGGATAAGCAAAATTTCCTATTGCCTGTTTATTAAGTTGTGGACGCAATTCATAAATTAAAGCAGCTTCAATCCTTTTCCTTACATCCTCATCTCCTTTTATTTCCGCAAATGTATAAAAGAGCATTTCTCCTTTCTCGCAAAGAGAAAGAAAATCTTCTCTTTTTTCATGCTCTGAAAGTCGTTTGTTAAGCTCAGCTGTTTGACCTATATATATAAGATCTTTTAGAAAACATGTATTTTCTTCAACATTTAAGATACCTCTATAAATAAAATAAACACAAGTCACATTAGGGAACCGGTTTCTTATCTCGTCTCGGAAATATCCTTGTATATTCAATTTAAATTCTGTCATAACTTACATAATAAATGAAAAAATCGTACAAATTGACATTTTGAACAGATATAGTGGATACAACTACCATGTCAGCAGCAACCCACACAAGGCTGCTACTCTGTCGAAAATCCATTTGAGAATCATACGTTATATTTCTTTACGTAAACCAGTTTCTTATACACTCCAAATACCATATTCCAAGCCGTGAGCCAAAGTGAATGGAAGGCATTGTTACCGTTCGCCTCATGGAACAACTTATAGTGCCACTTCATCAAGGTAGCATATCCATGAGTAGAGATACTTCCCGCACGCCCTCTGCGGTACTTTGCCAAAGGCTCTGCCAGCAAATGACAATCCGCTTTATGGCACACCTTCAGCCACATGGCATAATCATTATTCTTCTTGATGTCCGCTATCTGCAGCAGCCCTACATGCTCAAGGTCATACATCACCGTTAGGCATCCCGGCCAGCAGAAGTTATACATCCCCCTACGACTCACATGTTTCGGACCACTAATCAGGATACCCGTCTCTTTGCCAGTTTCATCCATCTCTACATACTCGGTATAAGAGAAATGGTAACCATTCTCCACCATAAACTGAATCTGCTTCTCCAACTTCTCAGGATGCCACATGTCATCTGAATCCAGGAACGCAATCCACTTACCCTGCGCCAACTTTAATGCATTGTTACGCGTAATAGCCGCCCCACTATTCTTATCGTTACAGATATACTTTATTCGATTATCCTCCTGCAGGTACGGTTCTATCACCTTCTTTGTATTGTCCGCACTGCAATCATCCGATATGATCAACTCCCAATTCCGGTACGTCTGTGCTTGGATAGAACGAATCGTCTCACAAATAAATGAAGCACAGTTCCATGTGGGGGTGATGATAGATACTAATCCGTTGTTTTGCATATTGTTATTATGTTTACATTCCTCTTGTATACTCAGTAATTCCACTTACCCCTGACATGTCAAGTTCAATTCGTATTCCTTAAACAAGAATCCAACCTTTAGCAATTTCCAGATTTATCGTCATCAATAATTCTCTTGGATGGAATCAGTACGTGCCATCATTCACTTATCAGCTTGTGCCAAAGTTTCTGATTAAGCAGATACATCACTTTGTTTGTTTTCTTCAACATCAGAAAGGTAATTTTGCTTATTCTATACTAAAACTATCTATATCTATTTTTGTCTATATGTACCAAATGTCTATTTCATCATTAGCTAATGAGAAAGATAGGTGCTTAAGTAATTCTAATCCTGAAAGTATAACATAACAATAGTTAATACCTGCCTAATTATTCATATCCATTAACAAATATAAAATCCCACATTTCTCAAACCACTAAGAATACTTCTTAAATAAAATCTAAGACTATATCTAGTACACCCATAGAATACTATTTTCGTTCTTTCTCTAAAAAGCCTCCACTCATTATTAATTATTTCTGCCAAACTTCTCCTTGTAGTCATTGCACTCCCCACACGGTTTCTTCGATAGTAAATTGCATCTCTTGAAGTAAAAGAGACCCATCTAAATCTATCTGAAATGCAAAACATAAATAGAGAATCCTCTCCATGAGTAAATCTTGTATCAAAGCGCCTATCACCTATTATATCACGATGAATCAGTTTATAAACTGGCCCATTAAAGTAACGTCTTGCTTTATACCAGTGACATTGCTTATTAATATGTGTAAATAAATAATCTTTGGTTATATAAAATGGTTTATAAATAGACACCCCATCTTCAAAAGATAATGGATAACATAAAGATATCGTACTTTTTGATGCAACTGTTAATAATTCTTTTAGGTAAGAGCGCGATACGTAGTCATCATCATCAATAAAAGTAATATATTCTCCACGAGCCGCCTCTAATCCTAAATTTCGAGCATTACTGACTCCTCCTTCTTCTGTATGTATAAAATTTACATTAAAACCTTGCATATTGGTGGCAATATATTTCTCTATTTCACCTTTCCAAGGTTCTGCACATCCATTCAGGACAAGAACCACCTCAAATTCTTCCTTAGGAAGTGTTTGAGACAGCAAAGAACTAAGACATTCCCATAAATAGTTCTGCGGTTTATATGATGGGATTATGACAGATATCTTCATAACCTAAATTGCATAACTTTATTTAATTTTATGAAACACACAGCCTTTAAATCATTTATCTGTAACGTATTAATTTTGCAGGGTTTCCACCAACTATAGAATACTCAGGGAAGTCTTTTGTCAACACTGCACAAGCGGCAACAATAGTACCTTTCTTTATTGTTCGTCCTGGTGTCATTGTTACATTGCGACCTATCCAGACATCATCTTCTATTATTGTTTGTCTTCTTTGCGAAAATCCTTGCTGAATCATTGGAATATCCGTCCTATCGAATGCATGATTATGTGCTAAAATGTAGCAATTGGGTCCCATCATTACATTAGCGCCTAACTTTGTGTTACTAGGAATACTGCAATTTATGCCTAATCCACTATTATCTCCAATTTCAATATCTCGACCAGAACCGAAATTTGCACCATACTCCACATTGACGTTCTTCCCACAAAATTTAAAAATATGCTTAACTAATTTGTATCTAATTATTTGACCACCACCTAAGAAAAAACTATTCTTAGGCCAGTATCTTCCTAATCCATAATATAATGCCAGACAAACTATTTGTGTTATTGAGAAGTCTATTCCTTTTATACGCATATATTCATTAATTTGTTTTCAATAATTTGTGCAATCCGTATAATATACAATTAAACGGACAACAACAAGACAGAGAGTAAAAGATTTGTTTTTGCTTAAACTAATTGCTTGATTTTAATTTCAATCCTTCTATAAAAGGATCCATATTATATTTAGATTGATAATACCTTGTCAAAGTTTCTATTTGTTCAGTATTTCTATCATTTTGAACATTTTCCACAGAAAGTTTCTCATTGTTATCTATTGTAATAGGAAGAATCTGTCCAAAATTTATTTTATACTTAGGAGTACCCTTTAAATTAACCATAGCATTCAACCATACATCATCAGCCAAAGGCGTTAAACCTATCGCTAAATCAACGTTCAGTACATCCTTATATAGCCATGTTTTTTTTAATAACACACCACCACCTGTACCAAAAAAGAAATTAGGATCATCACTTTCAGATGCAATCTCATACCACCAGGCATTATATGGCAATAAAGTCCCATTATTAAATTTCATTATGCTACCATATCTACATATAACCGAATCTGGATGTTCATCTGAAGCATTACTCATTTTCTCTAACATGTCTGTTGGATAAAACAAATCGTCATCTATCAATACAATCTTAGAATCCGGATATTCAGATAGAACATAATGATACTTTTTATGCGATCTTATATCTCCTTTCACAAACCTAATTTCAAATATATCATTTCTTAAATCCGTTAAGTTTCTCGGTAATTCTATTCCTTCAAATTGTTCTTGGGATAACCACAGCAATATTTTACGTGGAAGTATTGTCTGTCTTAAGATACATTGAATTACAAGATGAACATTATATATTCTAGCTGGAAAAGACGTTAAAGATACAACAATATCACTTTGTTTATCAGATAATTTGATTGGTGTTTTTTTAAAGTAATTTGGAATGACTTTATTGGCTAACAATCTAACACTCCTACGAAGTGGAGATAGTGCATACGGATGTAATCCTTTTCTATTATGCAACAACTCATATACATAAACAAATTTATCTAAGGTATTCATTTATATACTTTTTTTATTTACTAATCTGGGACATTTGGGATGTATCATTCATAGTCTTGTTGTTAATTGTATATCTATAAAATCTATGACTATTTAAAAATACAATAAGAGAGGCGAAGAAAGCAAAAACCCAATAGTTCAAAAGATAACGACTATCTATAATGCTATATATGGGAAGTGGGATTAACGCAATATAAAGAACCGTTTTTGTTATCCCATCCTTTAACTTAAAACTATAATAATATAATTTAAGAATAAAGAACATAAAGAAGGCAAAGACAATTACTCCAAACTCTAGTAGCACCTCTAAAAAAAGATTGTGAGGAACAGTGATTCCTGAAGTAAACATAGACATACTTGAAATTGTTCCTCCTATTCCGGTACCAAGTCCCATTGTAGTTTCAAACGTGCGTAATGCAACTGCCCATATGCTCATTCTTGAAGAATCTTCTAAAAATCCCTCAGAACTACGCACCGAGATAGCCATTAAATACACATCTGCAAACTGTATAAAAAACCATACTCCTATTGCACAAATTACCAATAATATTAGTAATTTTAACCATTTATTAGGCAACCTCATCAAATATACAATAAACATTACACATATACTTAATAATCCTCCACGAGAAGCATTGCATAAAATACAGAAATATGATGCTAATATAACCAATATGGATAAAATTTTTGCAAAACTGATTTTATGTGTATCAACTATTTTATAATATATAAAAGGCAGTGCTAAACACAAAAAGGTAACATATGTATTAAAATTATAGAAAGTTACTGCAGCAAATTTTTGTTGTATCGCATTTCCATTAATATTCCTCACCCCGTCTGTATTATGTGCTATAAAAGATAAGTGATTACCTGTCGTAATTTCCCACATAGCCACTATTAACGTCAGTATCACAGATATCATCCAACCTTTGGATATGGTATCAGTAGGATTAGAGGCAAGTCTTGAAAAGAACAATATCTCGAAAAAAAACAAAAAGTGTATAATAAAGTAAATTAATTGAATCGCACCCTCCGTTTTATCTGGAGTCCAAATTAGAGAAAAGGAACAATAAGCAATAAAAAAAATAAAAAATTGCCAATACACCTTTAGACCCTTCCTACATGAATTAATTCTTTTAAATAGAAGTGGTATAAATAGAATCGTTAATAGACGCGCTATCTGCAAAGCACCACCTGTATTACCAAATGCCATTGATGCCAACAATAGCATTACTATTATATCATATTTATTAATTTGACGCCGTATTATCATATTATCTTATTTTATGCCAGAATCTTACAACTCTCACAGCAATCTTTACACTATATCGAGAAAGATAGGCAAAAAAACATTGATTAAACTTCATTTGTGATTTATTATATGGCAAGTCCTTTCTAATTATATTATATAATTCTTGCTCCTCACAGTCATCATTTACAATTATGGCAATAATATCTCTAACTATACCAGCATCTATAGCCCCCGAAAATATAGGATAACGAGATTTAAATTCATGCAGCGCATGACAAGATTTGATCATATCTATCGTTGTTCTGTTATTTGATGCACTAGATACATTATTCTCATAATAATATAAATTATCAAACAAACGTTGACACTTTTTAGAGCACGCTATACATGTGAGAATAAATATAAGATCCTCTGCTATCTTTAATGAGTCGTTAAAACGTATTTTATGCTTTTCAATAACAGACCTTCTTATAAAAGACCCTCCTATACAAACCATAAATTCTTCGCTTTTAACGTAATCTACAACCGCTACAGGACCTGAAGTGGGATTTCTTTTCCCTAATTCCTTGTAATCTCTCGTTAAAGAGTATTGCAGTGTATCTATATCATTTATAATTGCTGTATTGTAACAAATATCCATTGCAGAAACATGTATTTCATCATCCGAATCAATGAACATAATGTATTCACCTATAGCATTTTCTAATCCACAGTTGCGAGATCTTGACACTCCCTTATTCTCCTGATGAAATACGCGCACACGAGTGTCCTTCTTGGCATAATCATCACAAATATTTCCGCTATTATCTGGACTACCATCATCTACAAGTAGCAGTTCAAAATCGGTGAATGTCTGTGAAAGGATACTATCTACACAACGATGTAGATACTTCTCTGCTTTGTATACAGGTACTATAACTGAGATTTTGGGATTTCTTGTACACATTGTAGGATATAATCATTTATTAATCTTGGTAGAGCAGGGAGCTTTGTTAAACTGATTGATTCAATAATAATAACATCACTATGAAACTGGGAGTAAATATAATGAATACTAGAAAAGTATTATTATTAGTATCATATATTGCGGGTAATTATGTATGAGACAATAAAGATATGAATGAGAATACTAATTATCTGCAATATGTTTGAACGATACAAAATACCCTAAACTAAAAAGTATAACTTTGCAGTATCATTTATAGTTATGCATATTTCTTAATTGTGTTAGCTCCAATACTAATTTGAGAAACAAAACCTAATCAAGAACCATTTGTACAGAGAATATTGAGGTTGAGTTGCATGACATAAAATCAGGAGATAGAACACACTTTTAAGGGACAGATTATTCTTTCAATATTGAATTAATAATATTTTGTGAAGCATTTCCGTAATAAGGAATAGTCAGATATTCTCGTAAAAAATGTTCACGTTGATTCTTCAACCTATCTTTCCCTTTTACTACATCTTGTATAAATTGCAAAACATCCTCCTTAGTTTTGCCTATCACGTGAGTATCATAAGCTGCCCTTCCAAAATCATTTAGGGTATCTGTATGTGGTTTTCCATTAGATAGATACATCACAGGATTGGACATATAAAGATATTCTATAGTAAAAGAACCGCAATCATGAATTAACGCATCACTATGCTTAAATAAACCATAATATTCCCCTGCTTCATATTGAGTATTTTCTAACTGAGACCATTCTTGATAATAAGCATCAGTTTTATCCTTTCCCCAGATATTATACAATTTCTTCAATAAAAAAGGATGTGGTTTAAACGCAATCTGAGTATCATTCTTACACTCTACTGCAATATCCAACATAATATCTGCCACATCTAAAAATGTTGAATAATCAAGCAAATTCTTCTCTATTGGTATTGTGTGATGTGGCGCCCAAATTATTCTTTTTTTACGTTGGCCTTGAGGTTTCCATGGGTCTGGAAATTCAGCCTTGCTTCTTTCTAACATATTCTGGAATGGCAATCCTGTAACATGTCCTTTTGTCCTTGTTATAAAAGGGGTGACAGACTCATAGTAATTCATTGCTACTATATTTTCATAATATGTCTGCCAGCAGTAATGCAAATATTCTGATCCTCCAACCCATTTTTGACCTATGGAATTAAATGCATAATTTACATTACAAAACAAAGAATCTTTATTATTTCTGAAGAATAGATTCCCATCTATGAATCCTTCATAAGGTTGCTGATAGAAAATTATATCAGGTTTAATTTTATCTGAGATATCACGCCCGAATAATTCTACATACGAATATTTCTTCGCTGTCAAATATTTGGTTAATATTTTAAATTTTCTATAAGATTCACTTGGTTTATCTGCAACAATCAATGCCACTCCCAACAAAGGTTCAAAACGTGAGTGCTTTTGCATCTCACAATACAAAGACTCCGTTTTCCAAATAGACACCTCTGATATAACAAACAAAACTTTAATTTTAGATTTTTGTCTCATCCGTTTTACCTTTGAAGGGATTGAAAATCTATATAAATAGAACTCTAATCTCCTTTGAAGGAAAGACAAACCTCTTACTACTATATTATTCATTTAAATCGTTTTTTCAATTCAGCTATTACATACTTATGAAAAATACTATTTCTAGAGAAATAAAGAATAACAACATATAAAACTACGGCTACTATTCCTCCTAATATGATAGACACTATCGGATGTAATCCATCAATGCTTTGTATGACGTAAGTAGGAAAGCAAGCTAAATGAGCAATTATCAAATATGGAATGTAATCTCTTAGTTGTTGTATATAGCCAAGATTCAGGAATTTCCCTGTATAATAGGTATTAATGAATATGGCAATCTGAGTGTACACTACTTGCGAAAGACATATTGCCAATACACCAAACGGTATGCTTATTATTAATATAATAAACGCCAATGCCTTCTTTATAACTTCCAGACGTAGAACTAAGTTTGTTTTTCCTTTTACATAAAGTAAATTCAAATTTATAGTTGAGATATGATCAAACATCATTGCATAACAAAACACTTGCAAATAAATTACTGCATCAATCCATTTAACTGTCAAAAGTAATGTGATAAGAGGTTCGGCAATAAATGCTAAATAAACTAACAGGAAGAATATTCCCAATGACGATACTTTAATATAGTCTCTATAAACTGCAGCCAACCTCTGATTATCATCCTGGATTTTTGATAGAATAGGAAATGTGACCCTTTGAACTATACTAGTCAAATTAGAGCTCAGCAAAGAAGGAAATTGCTGACCACGAGTAAAATACCCTAAATCTTTAGGGGCATAAAATTTACCAATTACCAGTGTATTAATATTGCTATATATTGTAGATATAATTCCCGCCACAAGGATATTCCCACCATAACCAAAAAGAGATTTGAAAGATTTCCACGAATACTTCCACATGGGTTTCCACTTAAGCAGACACCACAGCAATAAAACGTTAACAAATGAATAACTCACAGACTGAGCGACCAATGCCCATACGCCTACCCCCCAATATGCTAGGATGATTCCTAAAGTACCCGAAAACAGAGTTGAAATTATACTCGCTTTTGACTGTGTCTTAAAATCAACCGTTATAGAAAGTTTTGCAACTGGTACAACTGCCAATGAATTTAGAAACAAATTGATAGCAAGTACTCGCAAAACATCCTTCAATATCGCTTCATTAAAGAATATCGCAATAAAAGGGGATGCAGCAAACAGAATTAGATAGCAAACAAGACCTACAACAATATTAAAGAAAAAAGCTGTAGAAAAATCAACTTCTGTTCTATCCTGCTTCTGAATTAGTGCTTTTGAGAAACCACTATCTATTATTGTTTGAGAAATTGCCATGAAGATGGCCAACATTCCAATAATACCATAATCAGATGGGTTCAAAATGCGAGCTAATATCAGTCCTATTATGAACTGGATACCCTGAACGCCAAAGCGTTCTATTGCACTCCATTTAATTCCCGAAAGACTCTGACTTTTTAAACTATCACTCATTACAATTTTATTGCAACATATTTGTAAAGATATACTATTATAATTGATACTATAGCACAAATTATAACATATAAATATTTAAAATCACTGACCAAAAATCCGCCTCCTATCATAGAAAGTAAGATCATTGGTATACGCTGATAGATATATAACGGGAAAAGATTCTTTCCTGACCATTCCAATGCCTTACTCTTTAATTGCAATCTCATTGTAAGGATTACCATGAAGAAGCAAAAGCATATACTACAAATGTTCATAAAGATGAGAGATTTTGCTATCGGAGCTTTAAGCATAAGTATATAGCTAGCAACTGCGATGCCCCCCCCTATGGTAACAATCATCAAATAATTACGATTTATTCGTTTCTCTAAATTATCTTTATAGTAACAATATAAACTACCTGCACTATAGGCTAAACTGGTATCGTACCACCAGCTATCTTTAAATCGTGATATTCCAACTGCAAATGCCGATAATATAACAAAATTAGCTATCAATGCCTTCTTACTGTATCCGAACAATTTATAGCACACATACGATGTAAGATAACAGAAGCAAATTGTAAAGATATACCAGTTACTATTAGCGACTGACTCCCAACACACTAATGAAAGCAGAATCTGCTTTAGATCCATCGAAATGTTGAGAATAAGGTTTAGAGCCACAAAGAACAATACTGCAATCCCAAAATTGAGCATTGTGTTTAGCAATCTCTTTTGGGGAATAGTATCTACATATCCCATCCCTTTGTTCTTAATCGAGTTCATAACGCCATAACCCGAATAGAACAAAAAGGGAACAACAACTAATTGCTTTAATATGTTGACAATACCTGCTGAGCTTTTATCTACAAACAACTCAAAGGGCACTACTTTAGTTATATAAGGCATTATATGCCCCATAAATACCAGCCAAATGAAAATGCCCTTTATAGCATTTGTCTGCTGTACTGATATGTATTCTTGATTATTAGCCTTGTATCTAAGACCACATAGAACAATGACAAATAGTATAATGTAGAAAAATATCATTGTTATTTATAACTATACCCACCATTGACCTCAATCAAACTACCATTCACAAACGGATTATCAATGCAGAATCTGAATGCATCTACAATCTCATCAATAGTAGCAAAACGATGTATAGCAGTTTTCTTGTAAATATTCCGTTTGATCTCTTCTGGTTTTTCCTTTTGCCAAGGAGTTTCTACAAATCCTGGAACAACAGCATTTATGGTAGTACCAGTACCCTCAAACTCCTTCACAAGATTTTTGCAAAGCGCATGAACAGCAGATTTTGTAACACCATAAGCCAAGACCATTCCATGAGGCTGCAAGCCCATTTGAGAACCAGTAAAGAGTATTCTACTACCATTAGGTATGATATGGAAAAACTCACGACACATAATGTAATGCGAGTTAACTGCTACCTCCATCATTGCATCCCAGTCTTTATCTTCATATTCTGTAAAAGGCTTGCGGATTGACATACCAGCATTGCAGTGCAAGCAATCCAAATGGTTGGTTTTACTCTTCACATAATTTATAAAATTATATACCTCATCACGTTTTGTCTGATCACACTTTATTGACTCAAAATTCTCTATCTCTTCGGTAAAATCTGGACCAACATAGGTTGCATAAACATAGTATCCTTTACTAAGAAGCATCTTAGCAACACCTAATCCCATACCAGAAGTACCACCTGTAACTACTGCTATCTTCATATTTCCATAAAGTTTATACGATTAGTAAACTGCTCCATCACTCCAGCCATACAAATAGATTCTTTTCTTCTAAGACGAGATGTAGAGAAACGTCTATTTAAAATGCAAGAGATAAATTCTTGAATCTCATATCTCAAACCAGCACCATCCCATTTGTAGAAGTATTTTTGATTCTTATTTTGATCTTCATAACGAAGTTCGAAGTAATCAGTCTTCCACCATGGAGCTGGAACGTAAGCATATCCCTTGGTTCCTGAAATCACAAGGTTGCCCTCGGTCTTCACTCCCAATCCCACCTTGAAAGAACATACTGCATTAGGATAACGCATCACACCCTTGGTGTACATATCCACTCCATCCTTCATGCGAGAATAAATGTTCAAGTTCTCGTATTGACAACCGAGAAGTCGGATGATAGGAAGTAACGGATAACTTCCCAATTCATAAAGCGAACCTCCAGCCTGTTCAGAGTCAAACTCACGGAGAGTCCTCTGTTCGTTCCAAAGTTTGGAAAGAGATGCTTCAATATCCACGACCTCACCAATCACTCCCGACTTAATCATCACCACTAAGTGATTAAAGGCAGGACAGTGAGCAGTTTTATTGGCTTCCATCAGAATTACTCCTTTCTCTTCAGCCAAGACAAAGAGTTCCTTTGCCTCCTCACCCTTTAAAACCATAGGTGTTTCACAAAGAACGTGTTTACCTGCAAAAATAGAATCCTTAATAAACTGATAGTGTGATAAATGTGGAGTAGCAATATATACGGCATCTACTGCTTCATATAAATCTTCTATGGAACTGCATGCCTTTGCTTCTTCTACATTTGAAGCCAAGTTCTCAGCTTCCGCCTGATCTATATCATAAGTCGCAACAATCTTCAATCCGTTCACCACATCCGATTCAGCAGGAAAACGTCTTGCTACACGCCCACAACCTATGATACCCACACGCACATCAGTAGTTGTTTCTGCTCTAAGCATGGTAGAACTGATTCCCTCTGTTCTTGGGAGATAAACCACCTTTGTAAACTCATTAAGATAGTCAAACTTACCTTCCCAATCTGAACCTATGGCAAATATATCTACATTATACTTCTGAATATCATCAATCTTCTGACCTATATAATCTTCTATGATTACCTCATCAGCATAACCAGTCGCCTTGACCGCCTCTACACGTTCAAGGACATTGTTACGCACATTAAGTTTCCCTCTACCTCTATCAAAAGAATCGCTGGTGACACCTACAATAAGGTAGTCACCAAGCTCTTTTGCTCTTCTGAGTAGATTTACATGACCTTGATGCAGAAGGTCATAAGTGCCGTATGTTATTACTGTTATCATTCCTTTTTGTATTTGAAAACTATGCCGTATTCAGCGAAAAATGCAATGTAATCTAAGCACTCTTTTGCAACCTATGGTCGAAAATGTACACAAAGGGATTTGCTGATCTTATCTTCTCGTTCTTCTTATAGTTTCTAACTTATGACGGATTCTCTCTACATCTATCCAGTACTTCTCTAGTCCTAACTCTTCGTCCCTTTTACGGGTGACCATGTGTCTGATTTTCCGACCGCAAAGTTAACACTATTTCGGCTTACGAAGTGCTGGTAGAGTGTTGCCTACTATGCCTACCATTATCTCGCCGAACCTTCGGAGTTATCCTTTCTGATGTTAGCATACATTTTCTACCACAGGAAGGGATTCCATAGTGCGAACCAATTGCTAAGTCATGGTGAAGGGGTTGATGATGGCGAGGGGAGGTGACTGCCTTTAGTGATTTAGGAATAATGGGCAGCATGTAAAGTACTTTCTCCGTGAAGGAAGTTGGAACAACTATACTAGGTTTCAGAATATTGAACCGGCCTAAATTTTCGACCAGTTACTTTTTCTCATACTTGAATATTTCGAAAATATAATTAAACGGGAACTTTTAGGGATTGTTCCTTACTGCTTCATTTATTTTTGGGTCTCCATTCCATAAAGTGCAACCACATCACGAATGAACACTCAACACCAACTTTTCCACTTAGTTAGTGGTAATTAATAATTTTCTCCTCTTTGCTAATTGTAATTCGTTGTTTTTAAAACGATCAAAACTGAAAGTTGAGCATTTACCATATTCGTTTGTCGTGAATCACTCTAAACGTTCATAGTTCATAATCAGTCTCTGCGGAAAATGTCGCGGGTATAAACTTTGTCTTGTACATCGTCCAGAATTGCATCGTACCTGTTTGCAATAATCGCCTGACTCTTTGCTTTGAATTCGTCTAAATTGTTTACTACCTTGCTCCCGAAGAAACTGGTCCCGTCCTCAAGGGTAGGTTCATAAATTATTATTTCTGCGCCCTTGGCCTTGATGCGCTTCATGACGCCCTGGATCGAACTCTGGCGGAAGTTGTCGGAGTTTGACTTCATGGTAAGGCGATAGACTCCCACAACTGGAGGTTGTGAGGAAGACGATAACGAAGACGAAGATTGATATTCATTATTCTCAGTATATCCGTACCAGCCGGCAAGCTTGAGGATTTGGTCGGCAATGAAATCCTTACGGGTACGGTTGCTCTCGACAATGGCAGTCATCATGTTCTGAGGAACGTCTTGATAATTAGCCAACAACTGCTTGGTATCCTTAGGCAAACAATAACCGCCGTAACCGAAGCTGGGATTGTTGTAATGTGTTCCGATACGAGGGTCGAGACCGATACCATTGATGATGGCAGATGAATCCAAGCCCTTCATTTCTGCATAGGTGTCGAGTTCATTGATGTAGCTAACGCGAAGTGCGAGGTAGGTGTTAGCAAACAACTTCACTGCTTCTGCCTCTTTCATTCCCATAAAAAGGGTATCGATGTTTTCCTTGATGGCGCCTTCCTGCAGGAGTGCAGCAAAAGTCTTGGCAAACTGCTCTGCATTAGGATTGCTAATAGCATTGATGGCTGCATTCTCTTCATCAAACTCTGCACCTTCTATATGCTTGGGATAACCCACAATAATACGGCTGGGATAAAGATTGTCGTAAAGTGCCTTGCTCTCGCGAAGGAATTCCGGGGAGAAGAGAAGATTGAACTTTTTATCCCTGAGTTCGGGATTGAGCAAGAACTTCAGTGCATACTTCACATAGAGAGAACGAGTGTAACCAACAGGAATAGTGCTCTTGATTACCATAACGGTATCGGGATTGACACTAAGTACGAGGTCTATAACATCCTCGATATGGTGGGTATCGAAGAAATTCTTTACAGGGTCATAATTGGTGGGAGCTGCAATCACAACAAATTCTGCGTCCTTATATGCTGATGCCCCATCCAAAGTTGCAGTCAAATTCAGTTCTTTTTCCGCAAAGTATTTCTCGATGTAATCATCTTGGATAGGAGAAATACGCTTATTTATCTTCTCTACCTTTTCTGGAATTACATCTACAGCTACTACTTCATGGTGCTGAGCCAAGAGAGTTGCCATACTAAGTCCTACATATCCGGTTCCTGCTACTGCTATTTTCATATTGTTGTCGTATTTTAGAACTTTAAATCTTAGTGTTGAAAGGAAAATATTGAATGAAATTGTTAGTAGTTGCTATTCAATAATCCATTCTTCTATGTTTCGTGTTTCCTTTGAAACGTTTGTGCCTATTTTTATTATTTTTCTACCATGTTGTTCGAATGGGAGCGAATAGTCTTTATTCCTGATCTGCTCTATTGCCTGCTTTGCTGTTCCGTTGAACTTCAACTCTATGATGTAAATGTGCCTATGAGTTTAGAGTTTAGAGTTAAGCGATTAGAAATATAAAATCACTTTACTATTCCAGATTCGATCTCGTTCTGTAAATATGAGAAAACATATACTGGACTCTCGTAATATAGCCCACAGGCAGGATCGTTTAAACGCTTGAAGGTTTCTGAAGAATAAAGCTCATCCAAAGAGTTTTTATGTCCCAACCATACTTTTCCATTAGCATCTCCGCCAATTCTGCTGTCAGACATTCTATTTGAAATTGTATGTCAATGTTCATCACTATAACTTATTTAACAGTTTTATCGCGGATTCTGTTGCAAAGAAATATTGCACTGAGTGATTACCTCTGTACTTTAATTCTTCAATGAGTTTTTCTATAGAAATATAACCCATATTAGGGTTAAGGAGTTTAGTGTTTAGCATTCATTGCCCACAGATGAGACGAGATTGTACAGATTTACACACATAATGGTACGTCTAAACTAGATCCAATCAACACGAGACAGAAACACGAAGGATCAGAGATTTGGAAGACTTGCTATCTTTGAAACTATGTGTGTTAGTTACAGGTTATGCTGTTACACCTTATTATATTATAGTAGACCGTATGAAACGGAGTTCATTGGCGGCGTGTTGATTGTGAAATGCCAACTGGTCAAATAAAAGATGTGCCTTGAGCATTTCTATTGCAGCAGAAGCGGTTACTACTCCTTGTTCATAAAGGCGGATAGTTGCATACAACTGGTCATTGGCAACAGGACCCATAGTTAGGTCATAATGTCCTTTATACTGACCTTTCCTGTTCGCTACCACAAAATCAAGCCATTCATGAGTTGGGCCTGAAAAGAAGAGCGTTGTGTATCGTCCGTCAAACAAATCGTCCGCCACTTCGTACTCTGTAACTATAGCATGAGAAGCAGATATGCGCTTTCTTTTAAGTTCTGCCCACTTTCTCGCCTGCTCATAACTGGTAGTTGTGTAGAAACCTTGACCAAAATCTACTGTAGTTCTACCTCGAGTTACAATAGGTTTCCTCACTGCTACCGTTGAGCCATGATATAGTTTCATTTAGTTTTCCTTCTGGATTTTATATATTTCTCTATCGAATCTACGATATAAGCAGGATCTTGGGTGTGGAGCATCTCGAATGTATCGTCCAAAAACGCAAAGACATCATAATGGCTAAACAAGGACATTGTATTGATAGGATCTTGCTTCCTATAATCAGAATACGATTCTACACAATAACTTCGGAACATCAATAATTTGTCTGACAGCTGCTGATGGCGTTTTTGGCGTTTCTCTTCCTCAAGGATGTCATAGAGAGAATGTGTGCTGAGATACCACATCTTTGTCTCCTCATCAAGAATCTTGGCATACAAATCTGACGAATAGAGATAGTTGGATGCATCAACAAAAGAAAGTCTTTTCTTCTGCATGATCATCGAAACCATGTCCTTTACGACAAACGGACGTATGGCAGTACCTGTTGCTGACATTGGACGGGGAGGGATATTGAAGTTTAGAGGTTAGGGTGTATAGGGGTATAGAAAGTATAGAAAGCATAAAGAGTATAAAGAGTTTAGAGTTCCTTATATCTGTACTCTGCACTTGGTACTCTGCACCTAATCCAAAACTTCGTACTTGGAGCATTTACTCTTGTATTCAGGTACTATTTCCTTCATGAGCTTGACGATGGGCATGTCATCGAAAGATGTAGAAAGTTCATGCAAGCGGAGTTCGTTGGCAAGAACCTCGTCGTAGTCGTACTCGCGTACGGAGGCTATCATTATCTTGGGATGATGAGTAGGTTTGGTCTGCTCCTCGTCGTTGAGGACTTCTTCGTAGAGTTTCTCACCTTCACGAAGACCTGTGAACTTTATCTCTATACCTTGGGCACCGGAAAGTTTTATCATACGCTTAGCAAGATCGACTATCTTGACTGGAGCACCCATATCGAATACGAATATTTCGCCTCCCCTACCCATAGTGCCAGCTTCAAGCACAAGTTTGCAAGCTTCGGGAATGAGCATGAAGAAGCGGATAATTTCTGGATGGGTAACGGTGATGGGGCCACCCTTCTTGATCTGGTCCTTGAAAATAGGTATAACAGAACCATTAGAACCAAGGACATTGCCAAAACGAGTAGTCACGAACTGAGTTATGCCCTTTATCTTGCCCTCCTGAATAGCTTTGTTGAGTGACTGGCAGTAGATTTCGCAAATGCGCTTGGAGCAACCCATGACGTTGGTGGGATTGACGGCCTTGTCTGTGGAAATCATCACAAATTTCTTGGTTCCGTACTTGACTGCAAGGTCCGCCATCACTCGAGTTCCGTATATGTTATTCTGAACGGCAATTGCAGGATTGTCCTCCATCATGGGGACATGCTTATAGGCTGCTGCATGGAACACATAATCGGGACGGTGAGTGGAGAAAATTCGCTCCATGTGTTCCTTGTTGACTATACTGGAAACAATGGTGTGGCATTTGATGTAGGCAAACTGGCGTGCCATCATAAGACGGATGTCATGCATAGGCGTTTCTGCCTGGTCTATGAGGATCATGGCAGAAGGATTGTAGACAGCAACCTGCCGAACCATTTCCGAACCGATGGAACCTGCTGCTCCGGTTATAAGAATAACTTTATCCTTGAGCAGTTTGCCAATTCCCGCCATATCTACATCGATTTTGTCGCGAGGAAGAAGGTCTTCAATATCCACGTCCTTCAAGCTGGAGTGCGACAAGTCTGTGATTCCATCCCACTCTTCAGCAAAGGGCATCATCATTATGCGGATTCCTGCAGAGAGGAACTCGTCTACCATCTTGTCGTTCTGGCGGAATTTCTGCGCCTTCATAGGCGAAACCAACAGAGCACGAATTCCCATTTTCCTCATCAAACGCGCTATACCGGGACGGTTCATATACACCTTCTTGCCAAAAAGGGTCGTATTCTTCATCTCTTCGCCATCAGAAATGAAGGCTTGCAGACTATATGCCTTGTCCTTGACTGCTGTTATGCTCTTAGCAAGACTGATACCGCCTGCTTTTGTTCCATAGATTGCCACTGGAATCGCATCGTCCATGTGAAAATTGTCGTACATGCGCTTGACAACCACTCGCACCATCCACATAAGCAACGTGGCAATGAAGTAGGTGGCGAAAATTCCATGAGGGCCAACCACCGAGATATACGCAACATCCCTGGTTGCATACCAGACAAGGAGCGAAAAGATTGCGCCCAGCAATGTTGAGACAGCTATTCGCTGCAGGTCAACAAACGAGGAATAACGAATTATGCCCTTGTAGGTACGAAACACCCGGAAGGAAATGGCATAAAGTACAACACATATAAGAGCACCCAGTGCTATGGACGCAAAAGAGTCCACTAAGACGTCACCTTCTAATTCAAAGTACCTGCCTACTATACATGCAAAGAACACAATAAAGCAGTCCAAGACAAGCACCCCCCAATGAGGGAGCGTCTTCTGAGAGAAGTACCAATCGCTGATACCTGTAAAAAAGTTCATATCAGGAAAATTTATCTGTTTCTATAAACTAAGTTTCACCGCGTCACAACACGACTTAAGGTCGTCCCTAACCCTTACGGATTGGCAACAACACAAGTCCTACAGCTGACAGTGTCTCGTCTGACAACATGCTCCAGGAGCAGCAGACAGGATGTGGAACATTAAACAATGCCTCCATGAAAACGATGCCCTTTTGCATCAATGAGACTAAGAGCATGACTCTATAGCCTACACCTCTGTTGCAAATTTACAAAAAAACAGCGAGATAGGCAAGAGAAAATACAGAAAAAAAAAAAAAATGTTAAATAGATTCTCAACTTTAGTTGAAGATAACATAATGCAGAACAGACAAGGCACTTGGGATGAAGTTCTGTATTTAGGCTTTAGGCGTGAGAGAAGATCGTTTAGGTAGAAAGCGTATTCTATAAATTAGCCTTACTTTCTTCGCGAAGAATTCCGATTACCTTGCCTTCGCCTTAGCTGCTGGCATTCGGCACAGTTTATGCAGTTTAACCCAAATCTGCATCGCCAACGACGAGCAACAACTCAAAACCAGTCTACAGAACCCACTTTAGGTGACCTCTGGAATTAGTGGCGCATAGAATAGGAAAGAGACTAAAGGTTACCGAATTTGCGATCGAGACGTTCGCGCAGGTTTTTACGCTCACGCTCACTGTATTCCGGAGAGTCCAAAAAGAAAGATATCCTCTGCCACCATTCCCGAGAACCAAAATGCGTCTTGGGAGAGAAATTCCTAAGCCAACGTGCCTTGCGACTGTCAGAATCTCGCTCGTGTTCCAAAAAGAAATACGCCCCACACACCAGTATCGAGGATGCCACAACAACTCCATACAGTTGCAACTCGGGAGAAACCCCGCAACAAGCAAGTGTCCACCAAAACGCAACTACCAGAATGTTTATAACCACTTCAGACAATGCCGTTATGCTTGGGCTGACACCCAACCCAATGAATGCATGATGCAGATGCGTCCGGTCGGGGCTGAACGGACTCCTTCCGTTGAGCATACGCATAAACATCACGCGAAGCGTATCTGCCACTGGCACCGACAGAAAAGACAGAACCATTGCTATCACACTGCCTCCATCAGTTCCCACAAGGGGAATGCAAGAATGCATAGTACTGAGCACAAACCACGTCATGAGCAATCCCATGACCATCGTTCCGGCATCACCAATAAACATACGGCTGGTATTGCCAAAGACATTGTGAACCAGAAATGGCATCAGAGCCGCAGCCATGGAGAAGGCCAAAAGGGCATTAGGGATATCTCCTGCGGAATAGAACGAGAACCCAAACAGCAAACTCGCAAGAATACAGAGACCTGAAGAGAGTCCATTAACTCCATCTACCATGTTGATGGCATTTATTATACCCACTCCAGCAAATACCGTCAAGGGAACAGCACAATACCAAGAAAAGTCCTCTATCCCCCACATGCCGTGGAAAGAATCTATAGATTTACCTGTAGAAAGCATTATTGCCAGAACTACAAGAATCTCAAGCACAAACCTTGACGTTGGCGTCAGCCCCAAGATGTCGTCCATCGCACCAGCATACAACATGACAACCATGGACAACACAACTGGCAGCAGACAGGAGAACATACCAGACTCGAATTCCAAATCTGCAAAGAGAGAAAGCAGTCCACACATGGAAACACCCACCAGCACGCCAATAACAACGCCAAAGAAGACCGCCAATCCACCAACCACTGGCACTGGTGCCTTCTGTAACTTTCGGGCATCAGGATTGTCTACCAGATGCTTGTCCTTGGCTATCTTCAAAACCTTGAAAAACACCCATCTTACAGACAATAGCGAGACAAGCATAACCAAGGCCAATATCATTATAAAAGACATGCTCATTACTTTGTTTGCATTGAATTATAAACACTGAACTTCGAGCAAATGTATGAATAATTTCACAAATAGAGAAGAAAAAACATAAAAAAATGCCAAAACGAAAGCAAATCCAAGACATACCACATACATGACTGCAATTTTTGAATATCTTTGCCTATGCACAAGTCCCACAAACGTGGAATCAATTGCCAAATTCAAACCTCAGCGTCTTAATACAACATTCATCCAAAAGACGCATACTAATTAAACAGAACACGCCAATGGAGTCATTGCTTAATGATCCGTCATGCTCGCCCGAGGGGTTGGCACAAACAGACATACTGCATCCAAACGCATGCGAACTGCCCGACCACAAATGGTACGTGCTTCGTGCATCATACAACAGGGCGCAAAAAGCAGCAGAAATAATTTTACAAACTGGCACACCTGTATTCCTGCCCATGGAATGCAAGAGCAAAGTTATCAAAGGCGTAAGGCACTGGAAGAAAGTACCTTGCACCACTACACTGTTTTTCGTATATGGTACATACGAAAAAGTTTTCTCCTTCACACACCGCAACACCCAAACAAACGACAGCATCCCCTTTGTTGACTTTGCTTTTGATCATACCAGAAAGGAGACAAACGGCAGAGACAAAATCATGACAATACCTTTCCGTGAGATGGAGAATTTCATCCGTATTGTTCAAGCTGCCGTACCACAATCGTACAGCGTAACTCCTCAGGAGATACACTATAAACCAGGAGGTCTGGTCCGTGTTACAGAAGGTCCGTTCAAGGGCATCATTGGTCGCGTGGCGCGCATCCACTCTCAACAGCGTGTGGTCGTAACCATACCCGGTGTGATGTCATTTGCCAGCAACTACATACCCAAAGCTCACCTTGAACCGCTGGAGGAGGAATAACCATTACGAAATTATTGCTGTCCGGTAAAACTTTTTTTTGATATTTAAAATTAGGGCTGACACTTCTCACGAGGTATCAGCCCTTTTGGTTACCTTTGTTTTCGACTAATAAAATAACGTAACCATGCGCAAAGATAGTTATTTTACCGGACAGCCGGTCTATAGTCAAGTATTAAAGTTACTTGATAAGGATAAAATTCTTCAAATTAGCAGAGATACGCAAGGAAGCGAGTCTTATGTTAAGCGGTTTGATAGGTATAAGCACCTTGTGGTAATGTTATTCGGCGTGCTGAAACATTTTGATTCTCTACGCGAATTGGAGATTGCGATGAAAGCAGAAGCACACAAGCTTGCACATCTGGGTATGGACTATTTGGTGAGGCGAAGCACCCTTGCAGAAGCCAATATACGCCGTCCCCAGGAGTTCTTCGCCAATGTATACGCATATCTTCTGGAAAAGTATGCCAAGTTTTTAGCGGACAGCCGCCCTCCTAAGGGATATAAGGGACAGACACACGAACCAAAAGATTGGGAAAAGTTGCTCTATATGATGGATTCAACCACCATTAGCCTCTTTGACAACATACTTAAAGGTGTTGGGCGCCATCCTAAATCTGGAAAGAAGAAAGGCGGATTGAAGGTGCATACCCTAATGAAATATCATGTAGGTGTGCCTATGGTTGTAGAACTTACATCTGCGGCAAAGCATGACCACTATCTGCTCAAGGAAGTCCATCTGCCTGAGGATTCTACCTTAGCTATAGACAGGGCCTATATTGATATAGCACAGTTTCAAAGACTTACTGACGAAGGAGTGTGCTATGTCACTAAAATGAAGAAAAACCTCAACTATGAGGTACTTGACTCAATTACTTATGTCAATCCGGATGGGCAGGTAACACATATTGACCAGAAACTGAGATTTTACAGAAAAGATCTGACCCATGAGGCGAGAAGAGTTGATATTTTTTACAATGACAAGAAACCTGTTGCACTGTTAAGCAATAATTTTGAGTTTTCTGTAGATGAAATATCTGAGATATACCGTCTTCGCTGGGCTATAGAGTCGCTATACAAGCAACTCAAGCAGAATTTCCCTCTACACTTCTTCTATGGAGATAGCGTTAATGCCATACAAATACAGACATGGGTAGTATTGATAGCCAATTTGCTCATTACGGTAATCTCAAGAAGTATCCACAGAAACTGTGCCTTCTCTCAAGTGGTTGCAATGGTGCGTCTGACACTTATGTATTATATAGACTTCATTGCATTTATGGAGAATCCTGACAAAACTTGGTTAAATATCCTTGCTCAGGAAGCACAAAAACCACCACCAGAACCTACACTTTTTGATTAAGGGGGCTTACTTTTAATAAAGTAATGCCCGAAGCTTGGTTTCACTCAGCTTCGGGCAGGGATTGTATGTCATTAAAAGTTTTACCGGACAGCAATATTACGAAATATAAGGCAGATATGCCAAATCTGAGTAAGAGGGGGCATGTAGTAAATTCAAGCGAGCAAATACATTAGGCTATGCAGATAAGAGAGACTAAAGGCAATCAAAATCTACTGAATCGAGAAAAAACTCTATTCCTATGTTCAAAGATGACGCCAATAGGACTGTATGGCAAAGTGTTCAAGTGGACGGATAGCCTAACAGAAAAAGACTGCATTGCTTGCTTCAATTCTACCGACATGGAGTCGGAGGTACTGAAGGCGCTACTCGTTGCCAAAGTCCCAACCATTTTGTTTGTAATGAACCGCTTCACTGATGAAAATAACATTCAGATAGAGCGGGCACTCCAAGAAAACAAAATGCTTATTGTTGTTCTGAGACGTGATGAACCAAGTGGAAAAGGAGCTACGCCCAGACTGAGAAATGAATATGTATTGTCGATTTGCCAGCATGTCGTTTGTGGTTATGTCAATAAGAATGGAAGTGTGTTCCCCTTGTTGGCAGGGCGAAAAGATGTTGTAAACCTTGTTGATGAAAATACATGTTCTATGGTAGCAGAACAAAACAGTCAACATGAACGATGGACTGTGGCACAGGACAAGATGCTGCTTCGGATGTTTTATAATGACATGGGAATCCATGCTATCCATAAGCAACTTCAAAGAACATATACTGCTATCTATACACGTCTTCACTCCATCACATTATCAGAAGAATTGCTAAAAGGAAGAGAGTTTGAGGATTATGTACTCAGTCTTTTTAATCTTCAGGATAATGACGAACTTATTCTACAAGAATGGCAAGGTGACAAATCGTATGGCAAGGTTAAGGCTGAAAATAACAGGAATCCCGATTTCGTTTTCCGGTACAGGCAAAACGAGTTTGCCGTAGAATGTAAGTGGCGCGAGAAACTAAGCCGCGATTTAAGCAAGGACTTGTTCCCGATAAAAAGGATTGAGAATTATAAGCATTTCTCCGAAGTTCGACACATGTCAGTGACAATCATTCTTGGTGTTGGCGGCGAACCATGCAATCCGGAACTTCTTTACAAAATTCCGCTAAATGATATAGTTCCTATCATCTCAGAAAATCTATTGTTAGCTAATTATCTGCTTCCTGCATCTTCTTTTGACGTTTCTATGTTCTTACGACAAGAAGAGAACACAAAAGAGAAAGCCTATAATCTTAATGAGAACCGCAAACAATATCCGAATGCCTATAAGCCATGGAGTACTGATGATGATAAATTACTTGTTACTCTACATTATGAAGGCAGAAGCATAAAAGAGCTTATGTCAATATTCAAACGCAATGAGGGAGCGATACAATCAAGAATTAAGAAGCTAATAGACAAGGCCAACAGAGAAAAGTTTCCAAAATGGAAATAGTTCGAATGGAAGGTAATAGGCAGGTTAAACGAGAAAGCGTGTTTTACAACCTCGATGCGGTTATTAGCGTAGGCTATCGTGTGAACAACATCCGTGCAACTCAATTCCGTCAGTGCGCAACGAGCGTGTTGCGAGAGTTTGCTATACGTGGATATGTTTTGGATAAGAAGAGAATGGAGAACGGTTAATTCCTTGGCGAAGATTATTTGACACAAAGATTCGTAAAGGATAACAGCAGAGCCATTTATTAACCCCCAATCGGTGTCTCAGTACCGAAGTAGCGGTACTGGCTATGGTTCCCAAAGGATGGATTCGATGTATTCGTCGAACTCTAAGTTGTCCTCTACCCCACACTTCACAAGTGCCTGTCGGATAACATTCTGTTCCTCGGGCGAAAGGACCACCTTGCCGCTTCTGCGCATGAAATACTGATTGCGGCCAAAATGCGAAATAAGCAAATCCATAAACATGGAATATTGCTGAGGGAACATGTGTTTCTGGAAATTAGTGAACCCCTTGGCAAATCTTACCGGCTTACTGTCGGCATAGTGGGGACAGTTGTCTTGAATGGTGCACAGTGACGGATTTAGCAAGGTGAGATGCATTCCCAATTCGGCATGACGACGGAATGCCAGTTGGTGCAGACAACTTTCTGCCATCGGACAATCAGCATGAAGGCAGAGCGGATAGTTAGCCGGAATGCCATCGTATATTTTTGATATTCTTCCCATTAGGTTTCTCTTTTTGTTTGGGTTAAACTGCAAGTAACGACAGCGCACTCTATACGGCAACTGTCTTCGTTCACGAACCAAATTTACAAATATTTTTCCGAAATACCAGTAGCTATAACAAGAAAAATGGCGAGCAACCCCAAAGGGCACCCGCCATTTCTCAGTGTATATATTAACCTTTTTTACTTCACTTCCTCGAAGTCGGCATCCTGGATGTCGTCCTTGCCACCCTGCTGAGTGCCAGCATTGCAACCGCCGTTGCAACCGCCGTTCATGTCGGGACCGGGACCTGCCTGCTGCTGTGTCTGATAGAGCTTGGCGGCAGCGTTCTGGAGTTCGGTCATAGCAGCGTCTATTGCGGGGATGTCCTGTGCCTTGTGGGCAGTGCGCATCTTCTCGAGAGCAGCCTCTACCTCGGCCTTAACGTCTGCGGGAATCTTGTCGCCAGACTCCTTGAGCATGTTCTCGGTCTGGAAGATCATAGAGTCAGCCTGGTTGAGCTTGTCAATCTTCTCGCGCTCCTTCTTGTCGGCATCGGCATTAGCCTCGGCCTCGGCTTTCATGCGCTCGATCTCCTCCTTAGAAAGACCTGAAGATGCGGTGATGGTGATGTGCTGCTCCTTACCGGTAGCCTTGTCCTTGGCAGAAACGTTAAGGATACCGTTGGCATCGATGTCGAAGGTAACCTCGATCTGAGGAACACCACGACGTGCAGGAGCAATACCATCGAGGTTGAACTGACCTACGCTCTTGTTCTGGCTGGCCATGGGGCGCTCGCCCTGAAGAACGTGGATGGTAACGGCAGTCTGGTTGTCAGCAGCAGTAGAGAACACCTCGCTCTTCTTGCAGGGGATGGTAGAGTTGGCATCGATGAGCTTGGTCATAACACCACCCATGGTCTCGATACCCATAGACAGAGGAGTTACGTCGAGCAGAACGATGTCGCTCTTCTCACCAGAGAGAGAAGCACCCTGGATAGCAGCACCGAGAGCTACAACCTCGTCGGGGTTAACGCCCTTTGAAGGCTCCTTGCCGAAGAAGTCGGCAACCATCTTCTGCACTGCAGGGATACGTGTAGAACCGCCCACGAGGATAACCTCGTTGATGTCGCTGTTGGAGAGACCTGCATCGCGCATAGCGTTCTGGCAAGGAATCTTACAAGCCTGGATGAGACCGTCTGCAAGACGTTCAAACTCGCTGCGGCTCAGAGTCTTAACCAAGTGCTTGGGAACACCGCCATCGGCAGTGATATAGGGGAGGTTGATCTCAGTAGATGTTGTGCTTGACAACTCGATCTTGGCCTTCTCGGCAGCCTCCTTGAGGCGCTGCAGTGCCATGGGGTCCTTAGAAAGGTCGATACCCTCCTCTGCCTTGAAGCCGCTTACCAGCCAGTCGATGATAACCTGGTCGAAGTCGTCACCACCCAGGTGAGTGTCACCATTGGTAGAGAGAACCTCGAACACACCGCTACCGAACTCGAGGATAGAGATATCGAAAGTACCGCCACCAAGGTCGAACACAGCAATCTTCATGTCCTTGTCGCCCTTGTCAACACCGTAAGCCAGAGCAGCAGCTGTGGGCTCGTTGACGATACGCTTAACCTCAAGACCTGCAATCTGGCCAGCCTCCTTGGTTGCCTGACGCTGAGAATCAGAGAAATAAGCAGGTACGGTGATAACAGCCTCTGTTACTTCCTGACCGAGATAGTCCTCGGCAGTCTTCTTCATCTTCTGCAGAACCATAGCACTAATCTCCTGGGGAGTGTACTGACGGCCATCGATGTCAACACGGGGAGTGTTGTTGTCGCCCTTCACTACGCTGTAAGGTACGCGACCCACCTCCTTGCTAACCTGATCATAGGTCTCACCCATGAAGCGCTTGATAGAGAAGATGGTCTTCTTGGGGTTGGTGATAGCCTGACGCTTTGCAGGGTCGCCCACCTTGCGCTCGCCACCATCCACGAATGCTACGATAGAGGGAGTGGTGCGCTTACCCTCGCTGTTGGTGATAACCACGGGCTCGTTGCCCTCGAAAACGGATACACAAGAGTTTGTTGTACCCAAGTCAATTCCAATAATCTTTCCCATAATTGTATTTATTTTTTATTTATTACCTATTTATATATAAGAACGTTTAACGTTTAATGTTTAAAGTTTAAAGTTTAACGTTTGTCCGTTCGCTATATAATACGCAAGGCCCGTGCCATAGAGTGCACGAGCCTTGTTTTATGCAGTTAATATGTCAGTTTGTCAGTATCAGTCGTTTTTCTCTGCCAGCTTTTCAGTTACCTTGGCAGTAATTTCCTCCAAAAGCTCTGGATTGTCGCGTACGATAGCCTTGACTGCCTCGGCACCCTGGCCAAGTTTGCTCTCGTTGTAGCTGAACCAGCTGCCGCTCTTCTTTATGATGCCCATGTCAACGGCAAGATTGAAGATTTCTGACACACGGCTGATGCCCTCGCCGAAGATAACCTCGAATTCCGCCTTACGGAATGGAGGTGCCACCTTGTTCTTCACCACCTTAACCTTGGTGAGGTGACCAAGAATCTCCTCACCGTCCTTGACGGGAGTGGACTTGCGGATGTCCAGACGCACGCTGGCATAGAACTTCAGGGCATTACCACCGGTAGTGGTTTCTGGATTGCCGAACATAACGCCAATCTTCTCGCGCAACTGGTTAATGAAGATACAGGTAGTATTGGTCTTGGCTATGGTAGAAGTGAGTTTGCGCAGTGCCTGGCTCATGAGACGAGCCTGCAAGCCAACCTTATTCTCGCCCATATCACCTTCGATTTCTGCCTTGGGAGTAAGGGCTGCCACAGAGTCCACCACTACAATGTCGATGGCAGCTGAACGGATAAGCTGCTCAGCTATCTCCAAAGCCTGCTCACCGTTGTCGGGCTGAGAGATGAGGAGGTTGTCCACATCGACGCCCAACTTCTCGGCATAGAAACGGTCGAAGGCATGCTCTGCATCGATGAAGGCAGCAATACCGCCCATCTTCTGTGCCTCGGCAATAGCATGAATGGCCAATGTAGTCTTACCAGAACTTTCGGGACCATATATCTCTATGATTCTGCCCTTGGGATAACCGCCCACACCGAGGGCGTGGTTCAAGGTAATGGAACCTGTGGGAATAACCTCCAGTTCCTCCACCTTCTGTTCGCCCATTCTCATTATGCTGCCTTTACCGAAGTCTTTCTCTATCTTGCCCAATGCAGCCTCCAGAGCCTTCAGTTTCGCTGCTTTCTCGTCTATTTCTACTGGTTGCTTTTCTTTTGCCATAAGAATATTTATACGTAATTATCTATAGAAGTATAACTTAGGTCACTTGCTTCCTCGCTGAGTTTTTGATATTCGCACGCTCTCGTAATATTGGCCGCAGAAATCAAAACGTCACGAAGGTAATCCTTTATCAGTCTATACTCCTTTTTTGTGATTTCTTAGAGTTCCAGGTCGCCGTCGTGAATCTCGTGCCAGGGCAGACCATGCTTGTTGAGTTCTTCCATGAATGGATCGGGGTCGAACTCCTCCACGTTGTGCACACCGGGCTTGCTCCAGATACCCTTGAGGAACATCATGGCACCAATCATGGCAGGAACACCAGTGGTGTAGCTGACACCCTGCATGCCGGTCTCCTCGTAGGCAGCCTGGTGAGAGCAGTTGTTGTAGACATAGTATGTATGCTCCTGACCATCGTTGCCGATACCACGGATGCGGCAGCCGATTGAAGTCTCGCCATCGTAGTTCTCACCCAGATCCTGAGGGTTGGGCAGAACAGCCTTGAGGAACTGCAGGGGAACAATCTTAACGACCTCCTCGCCTGTGCCGTCGGCCTTGGGAGCCTTGTACTCAACCTCGTCGATGCGAGCCATACCGATGTTCTGGATAACGTCCAGATAGTTGAGATACTGCTGGCCAAAGGTCATCCAGAAGCGTGCACGCTTGATGGTGGGGAAGTTGATGACCAGAGACTCTATCTCCTCGTGATGCAACAGGTAGCTCTCCTTGGGACCGATGCCGGGATATGTCAGGGGCTGATGTATCTCCATGGGCTCTGTCTCTATGTACTTGCCATTCTCATAGTACAGACCCTTCTGAGTAATCTCGCGGATATTGATTTCGGGATTGAAGTTGGTGGCGAAAGCCTTGTGATGGTTGCCGGCGTTGCAATCCACGATGTCCAGGTAGTGCATCTCCTTGAAGTGATGCTTGGCAGCATAAGCAGTGTAGATGCTTGTAACGCCGGGGTCGAAGCCACAACCCAGGATGGCACAAAGACCTGCCTGCTCGAAGCGCTCGCGGTAGGCCCACTGCCAAGAGTACTCGAAGTGAGCCTCATCCTTGGGCTCATAGTTGGCTGTATCCAGATAGTTGCACCCAGTCTGCAGACAAGCCTCCATGATGGTGAGGTCCTGATAGGGCAAAGCCAGGTTCATGACGATCTCGGGCTTGTACTCTGAAAGCAGAGCAACAAGTTCCTCAACGCTGTCCGCATCGACCTGTGCAGTAGTTACGTTTGTACCGTATTTCTTGTTGAGCACCTCTGCCAGAGCATCGCACTTTGACTTTGTGCGGCTGGCAATCTTAATCTCAGTGAACACATCCTTGTTCTGGCACACCTTGTGAGCTGCCACTGTAGCGACGCCACCGGCGCCGATAATAAGAACTTTTCCCATATTGCTTTTTCAGTTTATTTCCGACTACAAAACTACAAAAAAAAGAGCAAATCCACAACGATTCACTCTTTTATTTACCCAAGTCCAAATATAATCAGTACGGATTACAGATGCCTTTATATTATATATAAGGTATAGTGGCCGCCCAAACCTCTGCTACAGGTTCATTATCCCAATACCAGATTAGGCACTATTGCTCCAGTTCTTTTTGCAAGATCTCCCACCCTGCCCTATCCTGCCACCAGACATACAAGGTCTTGTAGGACTGACCCGGCAACCGCCTTGTTCCCAATGATACACGCGCGTAAACGGACGACCATTCATCCAACCCCTTCTCACGGTTATAATCCCACTTGGCATACTTGCGCTTGAGCTGCTTCTTTATCTGCCGGTATTTGAGCATGCGTGCCACCTCGTTTTCCATGAACTCAGAAAACGAGACACTGACCTGATGTACTGTGTGGCTCTTTGGCGTGGCATGCACCTCTATGATACACTGCACTCCGTCGAACATGCCAGTGAGCGAGGTGTGGGTGTCGGACATTGTCTGCACTTCATATCCCATGCATTCCAGCGAATCCACAAACGCTTCCTGCTCTCCGCCAAGGGATATGCCAAGGAAGACAGCATTTTGGCATCTTCCCACACATGGGAGAACCATGCATAGGCACAGGATTGCAAGTTGTTTTAGGGTAGGCATACTATATCTATGTTGTCAGCTTGGGAAAACAAGCACCCCCGCTCCGTTGTCCGCAGGATAGGGAGAGGGGGTGCAGGTGTTTATGGTTATTCTATTTCAATCACTGATTACTTGGCAACTTTCTTGGTACCGTTCTGGATATACACCTGACCGGCAGGAGTTTCCTTGATACGACGGCCGCTGAGGTCGAACATAGCAGACTCGTTCATCTCTGCACCATTGCCAACAGAAGCAATGCCTGTGCCCTGTGTGGTGAAATCGATTTCCACAACATCATCCTTCTGACAAGGAATGGTTGCGATACCGTTTTCATCAATGGTGAAGCCGACTTCAGCACCGTTCACCTTGACACAAGCCTCCTTCAGTGCCATAGCGCCCTTGTCGCAACGTACCTTCAGAGGAGCGCCCATGTGGCTCTGGATACGAACAGCCTGACACTTGCCAGCAGACCAGTTGAAGTCTACGGTGAAGTTGCCCATTGCCTTCATGCCCTTCACATCGCCCTGCTTGTTCCATACACTGGGGATAGCAGGCATGATGTTGATGTAGCCGTGTGCACTCTGCATCAGCATCTCGGCAATACCAGAGCAAACGCCGAAGTTACCGTCGATCTGGAAGGGAGCGTGAGAGTCGAACAGGTTGTAGTAGATACCGCCCTGACCCTGGTCTGTACCATAAGTGGTTGAGTGCTTCAGAGCGTTCTTGATGATGATGTGTGCATGGTCGCCATCCTGAGCACGAGCCCAGAGGTTAACCTTCCAGCCCATTGACCAGCCTGTAGCAGCATCACCACGGAGTTTCAAAGCATTAACAGCAGGAGTGAAATATTCGCTCTCGGGAGTAATCTGATCCATGGGGAAGAGAGCCATCATGTGAGACATGTGACGATGACCTCTTTCACCTACGCTATAGGGAGAGTACTTCCATTCGCGAAGCATCTTCTCACCAGTTTTAACGCCATTGAAGGGGTTGCCCCAAGCACCATCGTATGTTTCTACGTGCAAGCCCTTGTCGGTCTTCTCCAGATATTCGTTGAGTTTAGCCACCTGCTCTGTTGTCAAGTTAGTGTTCTCTACGCCAAGAATACCGATAGCATCGCTGAGGTTCTGGAACAGGTAGCTGATCATCTGCTGTGCATGTGCTGTACCGTCCTCCTTTTCATTGCCATGCTGCTCTGCACTGAACTCGTCGGGAGCGACATAGGTACCGTCCTTAACCTTGCGGTCTTTAATCAGACGGTGGAACCAGAACTCAGCACAATCCCACATTACGGGGAAAGCCTTAGCCAGGAACTCCTTGTCCTGGGTGTAGCGCCAGTGGGTCCACAAGTGGCTGGTATACCATACATTGGCAACGAGGTAGTTGTCGCCCCAGGTGCTCATGCTGTTGTAGAGAGAAGTCTCGGTGAGTACGCTCCAGCCATAGCCATCGTTGTAGCGCTTGCCCACTTCCTTCCAACCGGCACTATTAGCACCACGCAGGATGAAGTTAACGAAAGGCTTGTGCAGGTCAGAGAGGTTGGTAATCTCTGTGGGCCAGTAATTCATCTGGATGTTGATGTTGGTATGGATATCTGAGTTCCAGGGAGAGTCGGCACCACGGTCGTTCCAGATACCCTGCAGGTTGTTGGGAGCAGCAATGGGCTTGCGGTTAGAACTGATAGCAAGGTAGCGTCCGAAGTGGAAGTAGAGCTGTTCCAGGAACAGGTGGTCGTTGGCTGTGCTTGTTCCGTTGGTATTCTTGGGATAGTAGTTGTCTACCAGTGTCTTGGTATCAACAGAGGGAGTCTGCAGGCCCATGTCGAAGGTCATGCGCTTGGTAATAGCGGTGAAGTCCTCGATGTGAGCCGCCTCAACAGCCTCGTAACCCTTAGCGCTTGCAGTCTCTATAGCGGTCTTAACCTCTTCATTAATAGCTTCAGGAGTAACAGAGTAGAAGTAGCCTGTTGCATCGGCATCGCCATTGAAGTTGGTTGCGCCCTTAAGATAGAAGGTTACGTTAGTGGCATTCTGCACGGTAATACCCTTAGCAGAAGAGGTAACGGTAGCGCCCTCATCGGCAACGACATGCAAACGACAAGCATACTTGACAGTCATCTTACCTGTGAACGAAGCCATACCGTTCTCGTAGGTTACTGCACTTGCACCAATGCCATCGCCAGGTTCAAGAGTGAACACCAGGTTCATCTTGTCATCGCCCTCAGCCTTGTACTGTGCAGCGATAACCTGGTCGGGAGCAGAGCTCAGGTACTTGCGAGAGAACTTGCTGCCGTTGCCGTTCTTGAATTCAACACCGGCAATACCCTCTTCAATGTCGAGGTAACGAACGTAATCGGTAACACCTTCATTGATGCTCTTGTCCAGATTCTCAACATAGACAGAACCGAAGTTCATGAATGTGCGCTGTCCGCCACCAGCACCAACCTGGTTGGCAGCACCGCTCCACAGTGTCTTCTCGTTGAACTGGATCTCCTCATTGTGTACACCACCGAAAACCATGCATCCCAGTTCACCATTACCCAAGGGAAGAGCATACTCCATCCAAGGATAGCTTACGCCAGCAGCCTCGGCAGAAGTCTTGTACCAAAGAGTATTGGGGTTCTTGGGAGAAAATTCAGAAACACCGGTGATGTTCTGCGCCTCGTAGTAATATGTATCGGGATAGTCGGTAGGATCTACCTCGGTAAGGAAGAACTTACTGCCTGTATCTCCAACAACGCTACCTGTGTTCCACAATGCCAGGAAGTCACCACGCTTGTTCCACCAATTGGTTCCACCATCAATCTTGATGTATGAAGGTTCGGTGCTGTTGAAGTTGAAAGTACCGCTGAATACTGTGCTGTACCCCTCGGCGCCCTCATTAACCATTGTGGTGCGTGCGTTTGCCTCTGTACCGGTAATGCCCATTAGTTTGGACAAGCCTGTAGAGTAGTTAATCACATTGTACTTGTTGCTGCCCTTTTCTACAAAAGCCCAAATACCCTTGTTGTCACGAGGCTTTGCACTGTTAGTGAGCAGGAGATTGCCTCCGCTGGTGTAGTCAGAGTTCATGCTGACATAACCGCCATGGCCACCCTGAATGGTATAGAACTTAGTACCGTTTTCGAGATAGCTCACATAGATGTTCATGCCGCTAACGTTTACTATAGCGAACATGCCCTCAACAACAACGGCAGTAACATCGGAAGCCTTGATAACGTCCTTTGTCTCAATGGTTGCACCGTTCTTGTAAGTTGTCTCGCCATAGGTAAAACCTGCCTCGGCATTGTCTGTACCCAGAACGACTACGTTGTAAACCTTATCCTCGGGGATTGCCTCCTCGATGTAGTAGCAGTTGCCTGCGTCAGTTGTGGTCCAGCTGTTTACCAAAATACCCGAGTTTGCCTGATTAGGATTCTGGGAATTCATACCATTGTTGCCAAGGCAAAGTTTCCAAGGATAGGAAGTATTGTCCACCTTCTCAATCTTAAGCACTGTAGATGCAGTTGCTTCATAGCTACCGTTACTACTTACATACTTTTGCGCACCTACGCTGAAAAGATAGTAGTTGTTACCATTCTTCTCAATACGGAACTGCTGGGCAGGATCTGTCAGACTGGCAGTAACGCTACCCACACTCTTACCTGTGCTTGAGCACAATTCACCCGGCACCTTGTCGCTGTACAGCAAGAATGCACGCTCACTGCTGATGACATAGACCTTGTCGTTGTCCAACTGCGACAAGTCTGTCACCTTGTCTGCCCATCCCTGCACTGTGCAGCCAAGAAGGGCAAGCATCAAAAAGAAAATCTTCTTCATTTGATTTGTTGTTTATTTAGGTTAGTAATTAGTTTATTTCACAAAATAAAGTCCGTTTGTTATTGCCTCCACTGAAATGGGCACATACACCATAGAGTACCAGCCTGGTTCCTCCTCATAGAAGAAGCCAATGCGACCGTCCTTCTGCAGGGTCATTGTGCTGTATGCACTGCCTGTGTAGCTGACATGATAGGGATGCTGGTTCCAGTTTTCCGCAAATGCCTTGGGAGAGGAATATGATGATGCGTCGGTAATATCCTTCCAATATATCTTCACGTCCGAACGTCCGTCTCCTGTGGGCAGGGACTGCAACGCCAAGGTGCGCAACGCTCCGTCAGACTTTCTCTGTGCCTGAAGGATGAGGATTTCGCCGTTGGTGCTGTTGCGGCCCACCTTGATGCCACCCTGCTGCTGGTCGCTGGCCACAACCTCGCCCCATGCACCATTAATCTTCTTGTCATCGCTGTACTTGTAAATATTGAAGTATCGGCCAGCGCCTTTGCGGCTGCTCAGTACCACACTGCCATCAGGCAGTTCTTCACACTTTGGTTCATCACCGCCGGGACATGGCAATGCAGCCTTACCGCCAAGCGCATGCCATGTCTGACCGAAGTCGTCGGTGTATAGCACACGGTTGCCGTGGTTCTTGGTCCACACCGGGGCATACACGCGATAGTGTGTGCCAATCTTTATGGTCTTGCTCTGGGTCAGTTTGCCACTACCGACAAAAAGGCTCTGCACGCGGTACTTGTCAAAACCCTCCTCACCACGTTGCATGAAGGCGCCGTAGAAGTTGTTTGTGATATCCGACCACGAGCACATTGCACCCTTGGGGGCAGCAGAATGTTTGCCATTGAGGGCATCACCCCAAGTCTTGCCATTGTCGGTGCTATAGAGGCGTGCCACGGGATTGGGTTCGCCGTCGGGCCAGTTGCCATGCCAGCATACGGTATGTCCGCATACATCAATCAAAAGTATGGTACCAGACTCGCGGTCTACCACCATAGCAGGATCGCCGAAGCCATCGTCGCGGACACCATCATCGCTATAACTGCCCTGGATTACGTATCTGCCCTCACTCCACTTGCTGCCGTCTTTAGAGCCAACACGCATTACCTGGTCCACACGTCCGTAACCAATGTCGTTGCCACATGGGCGTGCATCGTTGATGGCAAGCAGTTTGCCGTTCTTCATCGTAACAATGCTCGGAATGCGGAAAGGCTCCTTGTCGTTATGGAACCACAAATACTGGTATTCACTTTCGGAGTCAGCATCATAAACCACATTCCAGCCGTCGGGATGCTGCTCTATGCGGTTCAGGCTGTATCCATGAAGCTTTGCATTGCCACGCAGGCCGAAGAACGCCCCCTCGGGCACATCGAAAGTGATGGTCTGCCCAGCCTGAGCTGCCTCCACTGTGTAGAAACTCTTCTTGTCTGCTATCTGCACTTCCAGCACACCCATCCACAGGTTGGTCTTGGGCGAACGTGTCCTGCCGTTCAACACCACGTTAACCTTCACGGTCTCAGCCATTACTGGCAGCACCATGACGAAAAGCATCACAGCACCGAAAAATTGTTTCACTTGTCTATGGTTCATATCTGTCTTGATTTATATTGCAATGTGTCTAGCGTATGTACGCATTGTGCATACAAAGATAAGAATTCTTTTCCACATTTGAAACGATTTTACATTATATTATATCAATAACACGCACATGCTTGCACATAATAAGATTTTTTCTTACCTTTGTTTGCTCTAAAGTACAAATACGACAAAATAAAATACAATAAACTTAAAGATATGCTGACCTTATCTAAAATCAAAAAAGTCTTTCTGCTACTATCCATGATTTTAGGAGTAGCACTTACCCAAAGTTGTTCTGAAGAGATAGACAAGTCTTCAAGGTACACCTTTACCGGCAACACTATCATCAGTTACCTGGAGGAATATCCTGAGACATACAGTGAATACAGCGCACTGCTGAATATCGTCCCAGTCAGCGACTTTTCGGGTTCCAAGGTCAGCCAGCTGCTCTCTGCACGCGGCAACTACACCTGCTTTGCCCCTACGAACGAAGCCATACACGACTACCTTGCGCACCTCGTGGACAGCGGTGTGATAAGCGACTCCTCATGGACAGCACCCGAGTTTCTTGAGATTAACCCCGAAACCGGCAAGCAGGACCTTCTTATTGAAATACAGAAAACTATTGTCCTGAACAGTCTTATTGACGGTGGGGATGAAATAGAGGCATACCAAACAAGTGAGTTCAGCGAACGAGCTGAAATGGGGCAGATGCTTGGTCTTGCCAACATGATGAACAGAAAGTTGCAGGTTACTGCCGGCAACAACACCAAGTATGCCATCAGCGGCAGCGACGTATCAGATACCAACTGCAACATCTTCACAATCAACGGACGCATACACCAGGTAAGCAAGGTTATTGCCCCCAGCACCCAAACGGCAAGCCAACTTTTCCAAAAGATAGTAGACAACCAAAAATATGGGTTCTACACCTATGCAGTATTGGTTGAGGCATGCGGTTTGAGCGATGTGCTGAACCTGGCAGAAGACGAGATTTACTACCAGAAACGCATGAAAGGCGAACTGGAAGACCTTCCACAGCATCCCACCCACACAAGCAACGGCAGCCCCACCCCACATTCCAAGGGCATACTACCCGAACGCAGATATATCGGCTACACAATGTTCTTTGAGCACGACTCATGGTGGGAAAAGACCCTTGGCATGGCAGACAGCACCATCACCAGCGTGAAACCAGAAGAACTTGTAGCAATGGTTGCTGCAAAGGTTACAGAAAACGCTTGGGCGCTGTCCAGCGCAACAACTGGCACAGACTACACCAGCGAGAATAATGCCCTGAACCAGTTCGTGACCTACCATATCCTGCCAGCCAGACTGGAACCCAACAAACTGGTTATCCACTTCAACGAGCTGTGGTACAGCCTTACGGACAAGATCAAGAAGGCATCCGTATACGATTTCCACACAACTATGGGCAAACGTCGTCTGCTGAAGACATACGAAGCTTCAAAGACATACGACGGCAAGCGAAACACCTTCTACCTCAACCGCTTCCCCATACTTAACAACGCTACCGACGGAGACTACACAGAGTTGGGATGTGAGGAAGACAAGAAGGGTGTGGAAATCATCACCACCGGCACGCCAGAGGTTTTCAATGCCTTTATCTACCGCCTCAACGATGTACTTTTCTACAACGACAAGTCCGCTGAAACCTTCGGCAAGGAACGCCTTCGCATAGACGTAGCCACCTTCTTCCCCGAATTCATGACCAATGATATTCGTTGCAACGAGAACTTCAGCTACCAGCACCAATGCGTTGGTTTCCCCCAAAGTTCCAAGTACAACTATCTGGAAAACGTAGAGATCAGCGATAACACCAACTTCTATTACCTGACAGGCCGTGTAAGCAACACTGGAAGCTACGCAAACTATCAAGGCGATGAGCTGAACGTAGTAGGTAACTACGAAATGACCATGAAGTTGCCTCCCGTTCCAAAGGACGGCGTGTACGAACTCCGCATGGGTATCTCTGCCAACGACCGCCGCGGTATGTGCCAGGTTTACTGGGGCACAAACAAGCACGCTCTTCCTGCTGCCGGCATACCATTCGACATGCGACTTGGTGGTGTAGACTGGTATATCAAGGGCGGTTCTACGCTCCCCAGTATCGTTGGATGGGAAGAGGATGTCAAGGACGATGACGAGGTAAATGCCGAGAACGACAAGAAGATGCGCAACAACTGGTACATGAAGTCGCCCAACTACTTCTACTGGTATGGCCAGACCCAGTCTCTGCGTCACCGCTCGGCCACCCTGCGCCGAATCATCCTGCGCGAGGAGATGAAGGCCGACCAGGTTTATTACATCCAGTTCAAGAGCGTACTTGAGGACACGGACACCGAGTTCTTCTTTGACTACATAGAGTTCTGTCCGAAGGAAGTCTACGACAATCCACACACACCTGAGGACATCTGGTAAGCTCTTCCTTTGTAACCACGAAGCAAAACGCGGGCTGTTGGATTGCCAACAGCCCGCGTTTTATGTAAACAAGCGATTAATGCTTTATACAACTCACGCGAGTACTACTTTTCCGCTATGTACATCGTACATATACCGAACGTGAATCTACGCCACTGAACAGAGCCGAAACCGGCCTTCTGCAGGACACCCTCCATAACCTCACCTTGAGGAAATGCCTCCATAGTAGCAGGCAGATAAGAGTATGCACGGCTGTCCCTGCTCACAACCCACCCCACAAAAGGCATCACCACATGGGCATACAGCCAGAATAGCTGGCGCATGGGAAAACGTGGCGGTGTAGCCAGTTCCACTATCAGCAGATGTCCGCCAGGTTTAAGGACCCTATGCATTTCCGAGAGTCCGGCATCCAGGTCCTGGAAATTTCTGACACCATAGGCAACTGTCACAGCATCGAACGAGTCAGCAGGAAAAGTAAGACGCAAGCAATCTTCCTTCTGGAAGGATATCTCAGTACCTTGCAGTTCAGACGAGAGAGCAGCAACCTTGCGACGTGCCACCTCCATCATGCCTTCACTGATATCGGCACCTATTATCTGCTTGGGTTTTAGCATCTTTCCCAAAAGAATTGCAAAATCGCCTGTTCCAGTAGCAATGTCCAAAACACGTTTCGGAGCATACTTGCCCAATGCCTCAACCGCCTTGCGTCTCCACCCCCTGTCTATGCCCATACTGAGGGTATGGTTCAAAAAGTCATAGGTGGGGGCGATGCCGTCAAACATTGCCTCCACCTGTTCAACCTTCTCTCCCTGCTGGGAATATGGCTTTATCTTTTCTTGGCTGTACATTATATATAAAGAAACTCATCCCGCCCCTTGCAAGAAGGAACGGGATGAGACTATTCTTTCTTCTACCTTCTGTTATTCAACCACTCGGTTACATTACGCTCTATACGCTGCTGGATATCTCCTTCGCTATCAGCAGGAACAAACTTTGTACCGGTAATGTGCTCATACAGTTCAATGTAGCGGTCGCTTACGCTCTGTGCATATTCGTCTGTAATCTCAGGCATCACATCACCTGGACGGTTCATGAAGTCATGCTCGATGAGCCACTGGCGAACAAACTCCTTGGAGAGCTGCTTCTGAGCCTCACCCTTCTCGAACTTCTCCTCGTAGCCCTCGGCATAGAAGTAGCGTGAACTGTCGGGAGTGTGAATCTCATCAATCAGAATAACCTTGCCGTCGCGCTTTCCGAACTCATACTTGGTATCCACCAGGATGAGTCCCATCTTGGCAGCAATCTCCGAACCACGCTGGAACAGGGCACGTGTGTACTGCTCCATCTGCTCGTAATCCTCCTTGCTGACGATACCCTGAGCAATGATTTCCTCCTTGCTGATGTTCTCGTCATGACCCTCATCTGCCTTTGTTGTGGGAGTGATGATGGGTTCAGGGAAACGCTCGTTCTCACGCATACCCTCGGGCAGACGGACACCGCATATCTCACGGCAACCGTTCTTGTATTCACGCCATGCAGAACCTGTCAGATAGCCACGTATGATCATCTCTACTCGGAAGCCTTCAGCACGAAGACCCACAGTAACCATAGGATCGGGAGTAGCCAGTTTCCAGTTGGGAACGATGTCTGCTGTAGCATCCAGGAACGAAGCTGCTATCTGATTGAGACACTGACCCTTGAAAGGTATACCCTTGGGCAGGATAACATCAAAGGCAGATATACGGTCTGTTGCAACCATAACAAGCAGATCGCCATCAATGTCATATACGTCACGGACCTTACCGTGGTAAACACTCACCTGACCGGGCAGGTTAAAATCAGTACGGGTTAATGCTTTCATATCTAATATTGTATATTTAAATTTTCAATGTTCAACTTTCTTGTATTTCGTTCACCGTTTTCAGGTTTCCGTTTTCAGATTTTCGTTTATCATAGGCCTCCACTATCCTTGTTACCAATCGGTGGCGGACAATATCCTTCTTGTTCATGTGTATTATACCTATACCCTCCACACCATCCAGAATCTCCAAAGCCTCGGAAAGGCCACTGCGCACACCGCGAGGGAGATCCACCTGGGATGTGTCGCCAGTGATTATCATCTTGGTATTCGTACCCATTCTGGTCATGAACATCTTTATCTGGGCCGATGTAGTGTTCTGGGCCTCATCCAGTATGACCACAGCATCGCTCAATGTACGGCCTCTCATGAATGCCAAAGGCGCTATCTGCACCACATTCTGCTCCATCATCTCACGGAGTTTCTGGGCAGGAATCATATCCTCCAAGGCATCGTATAGCGGTTGCAGATACGGATCTATCTTATCCCTCATATCGCCCGGCAGGAAACCCAGTTTCTCTCCGGCTTCAACAGCAGGCCGGGAAAGTATTATTTTTCGTATCTCTTTGTTTTTCAGCGAGCGTACTGCCAATGCTATGCTCATGTACGTCTTACCGGTACCGGCAGGTCCTGTGGCAAATATCATATCATTCTCCTGGTAAAGGCGCACCAGTTTCTGCTGGTTCTCGCTTCGTGCAGAAATGGGTTTGCCCGTAACGCTATATACGACAACACCTTCCACACCCTCCTTGCTGACGCGTTCACCATGCAGGATATGCAGGATATCTTCCTCAGTAAGACTGTTGTACTTCACACAGTGCTTCTGAAGTTTTTCCACATTCTCCTCCAATGCACACATCTCCAGCTCATCACCCATAACATGAAGCACGTTGCCACGTGCCACAATGCGCAACTTGGGGTAAAGAGCCTTTACCATCTGGATATTTACGTTATTCACCCCATAGAACACCACGGGATCCACGTCTTCCAATATGATATGCTTCTCTATCATCAATTAACTACTTTCGTGCACAAAGTTACATAATATATTTGGATTATACGCCATTTTATAATAACTTTGTCTCGAAAATCATGAGACGCTTAAAGAAAAACTACTACTTAGCTCTATTCTGCTGTATAGTGGGAATATTGGGACTGGTGAGGCTGGCTAACAAAGGTATCACCACAGGCGAGCTGTGCACCACACTGCCAAACGCTACGGATGGCGAGTGCAAAGAATACACAAGCCACAGTTCTGACAGCAATCCCCTGGAAACAACCGAAGACAGTACTGCCAAAGGCTCAAACCACCCTCTATCACAAGGAAAGCCCAGAAGAACATTTCACCCCATCTACTCCGTCCCTTCCTTCAGCGGCACATTCCGCGACTTGCAGGACACACATGCCCAGAGCGCAAGACAATGGGGCGTAAAACCCGTAAAGAACCGTATTGAGGCAGAAAAAAGAAAGGACGAACTTGTTTTCATCGGCAACAATCCTTTTTACAAGATAGACCCGGGCATGAGCAGCAGTATACCCTACCTTGTGCCACATGCTGCCTCAGTTTTGGAAACCATAGCCCGCAACTATCTGGACTCGCTTCACGTAAAAGGCATACCCTTGCACAAAATACTGGTAAGCAGCGTACTGCGAACAGAAGAAGATGTCGAAAGACTACGCCGCATCAACGTCAATGCTTCACCTGAATCATGCCACAGGTATGGCACCACCTTCGACATCCCCTACAACAGATACCACACCGTTGCACCTCCTAACGAAACCAGACGCTCTGTACAGAACGACACCCTTAAATGGATTCTGGCAGAAGTGCTTCGCGATGCCAGGAAGAACGGGCTATGCCACATAAAATACGAGATAAAGCAGGGATGTTTCCACATTACCGCAAGATGAAGGAGTACGGACTCATAGGCCATCCCTTGGGACATAGTTTCAGCAAAAAGTTCTTCACTGACAAATTCTGCCGTGAAGGAATAGATGCGTCATACACAAACTTTGACATCCCCCATGCCAGCATGCTCATGGACATCATCCAGGAGCACCCAAACCTTGTAGGAGTAAACTGCACGATACCCCACAAGGAATCCGTCATGCAAATACTGGACAAAATCACTCCGGAAGCACAGGAAATAGGCGCTGTCAATGTAATAAAAATTCTACGTTCTAAAGAGCATGGAACCGGCACACCCGAACGGGGCTTCAGACTTATTGGGTACAACAGCGACATATTAGGTTTCAAGCAAAGCATCGCACCTTTGCTGAAAGCATCCCACAAGAATGCACTTATCCTTGGAACAGGCGGAGCTGCTAAAGCAGTGGCCGTAGGGTTAAGGCAACTTGGACTGACATACACCAATGTCAGCCGCAAGCCAAAGGAAGGTCACCTTACCTACGAAGACATCACCACAGCAACAATGAACAAGTTTCAAGTCATAGTAAACTGCACTCCTGTCGGGATGTTTCCACATATTAACGAAGCGCCACAACTGCCCTATGAGGCACTCACGCCACAGCACATTCTCTTTGATCTTATTTACAATCCAGAAGAGACCCTATTTCTAAAGAAAGGCAAGGAACAAGGCGCCACAACCAAAAACGGCATGGACATGCTACGGCTACAGGCTTTGGCTGCATGGGACATCTGGACCAAATAAACGACCTTTCATTTGCACAGCTCATTCTTTTTACGTATCTTTGCGCTCGTAATAATATAAAATTTTCATCTATGAGCAACCAAAGATACATGATGCGTGGCGTTTCAGCTGCAAAGGAAGACGTACACAATGCCATAAAGAACATTGACAAAGGTCTGTTCCCCCAGGCTTTCTGCAAAATCATCCCCGACATTTTGGGTGGCGACCCCGAATACTGCAACATCATGCATGCAGACGGTGCCGGCACAAAGTCATCGTTGGCATATATGTACTGGAAGGAGACCGGCGACCTGGGCGTATGGAAAGGCATAGCACAGGATGCCCTTATCATGAACACCGACGACCTGCTTTGTGTGGGTGCTGTTGACAACATCCTTGTAAGTTCCACCATCGGCCGCAACAAGATGCTCATCCCAGGTGAGGTTATCTCTGCCATCATTAACGGCACCGACGAGCTCATGGCCGAGATGCGCGAAATGGGTGTAGGCATCTACGGCACCGGCGGCGAGACTGCCGATGTGGGCGACCTCGTCCGCACCATCATCGTGGACAGCACCGTCACCTGCCGCATGAAGCGTAGCGATGTGATTGACAACGCCAACATCCGACCCGGCGATGTCATTGTGGGTCTTTCAAGTACCGGACAGGCGACCTACGAGAAGGAGTACAACGGCGGCATGGGCAGCAACGGACTCACCTCAGCACGACACGACGTATTCAACAAATACCTTGCCGAGAAGTATCCCGAGAGCTACGACCATCAGGTGCCCGAAGAACTGGTGTACAGCGGCAAGTACAAGCTCACCGATGAAGTGGAAGGCGCTCCCGTATGCGCTGGAAAGCTGGTTCTCTCCCCCACCCGCACCTATGCTCCAGTTGTTAAGAAGATGCTGGACGAGATGCGTGCCGACATCCATGGCATGGTACACTGTACCGGAGGCGCCCAGACCAAGGTGCTGCACTTCGTCAGCGACAACTGCCGTGTAATCAAGGACAATATGTTCCCCGTCCCCCCTCTGTTCCGCGCCATTCAGGAAGAAAGTCAGACCGACTGGAGCGAGATGTACAAGGTGTTCAACATGGGCCACCGTCTGGAGGTATATGTTGCACCCGAAATGGCAGAAAAGGTTATTGCTATTGCTAACTCCTTCAACATCGACGCACAGATTGTGGGACACATCGAAGAAGGCAAGAAGAGCCTGACCATCAAGAGCGAGTTCGGCGAGTTCAACTACTAAAACAAACGACAAGAGTAAAGAAAAATGGCAAACAGTTTGCTTGAACGACTGGAAGGATTGGTATCACGCTTCGAGGAGGTATCAACACTTATTACGGACCCCAACGTGATTGCCGACCAGAAAAGATATGTTAAACTCACCAAGGAGTACAAGGACCTTGGAAAGATTGTGGACGCCCGCAAGGAATATGTAGGGTGTCTGCAAAACATATCCGATGCAAAGGAGATGCTGGCAATAGAGGATGATCCCGAAACCAAGGAGATGCTTCGCGAGGAACTCTCAGCAAGCGAGAAGCGTATCCCCGAACTTGAAGACGAGATAAAGCTTCTTCTCGTCCCTGCCGACCCCGAAGATGACAAGAACGTAATTATGGAAATTCGTGGCGGCACCGGCGGCGACGAAGCGGCAATTTTTGCCGGCGACCTTTTCCGCATGTACAGCAAGTACATTGAGACCAAGGGATGGAAGATGGCCATCTCCAGTTTCAACGAAGGTTCCTCTGGTGGCTTCAAGGAAATCATCTTCAGCGTTACCGGCGAGGGAGTTTACGGCATCATGAAGTACGAGAGCGGTGTTCACCGCGTTCAGCGCGTACCTGCTACTGAGACACAGGGCCGAGTACACACGAGTGCTGCAACGGTAGCAGTCCTTCCCGAAGCCGAAGAATTTGACGTGGAAATCAACGAAGGTGCCATCAAGTGGGACACCTTCCGCTCCAGCGGTGCCGGTGGACAGAACGTAAACAAGGTTGAGTCCGGCGTACGAGCACGCTACATGTGGCGCAACCCCTTCACCAACGAGGACGAGGAAATCCTGATTGAATGTACCGAAACCCGCGACCAGCCCAAAAACAAGGAACGAGCCCTGGCACGCTTGCGCACCTTCATTTACGACAAGGAGCACCAGAAGTATCTGGACGACATCGCCTCCAAGAGAAAGACAATGGTATCCACCGGCGACCGCTCGGCAAAGATTCGCACCTACAACTATCCACAGGGACGCATCACCGACCATCGCATAGGCTACACCATATATAATCTTGGCGCCTTCATGGACGGCAGCATACAGGACTGCATAGACCACCTCATCGTAGCCGAAAACGCAGAGCGCCTAAAGGAAGCAGAGCTATAAGGCACCTTCCCAACTACCCCATATAGAATCTCTAGAAATACTAGAATGACTAGAGGAACTAGAAATACTAGAATAACACAAACAATCAACAAATCCTAAATACTATGACCAGACAAGAGCTCATCCAGAATATCAAAACAAAGCGCAGTTTCCTCTGCGTTGGTCTCGACACCGACTTGAAAAAGGTACCCGCACACCTGCTGAACGAAGAGGACCCAATCTTCGCCTTCAACAAGGCCATAATCGATGCCACCGCAGCATACTGTGTGGCATACAAGCCCAACCTGGCCTTTTACGAGGCCTTTGGCGTAAAGGGCCTCATGGCATTTGAAAAGACTGTAAAGTACATCCAGGAGAACTATCCCGACCAGTTCATCATAGCCGATGCAAAGCGTGGTGACATCGGCAACACATCTGCCATGTATGCCCGCACTTTCTTCGAGGAATACAATCTGGATTCTGTAACCGTAGCGCCCTACATGGGCGAGGATAGTGTAACTCCCTTCCTGGGTTACGACGGCAAGTGGGTCATCCTCCTTGCACTGACCAGCAACAAGGGCAGTCACGACTTCCAGCTCACCGAGAGCACCGACGGCGAGAAACTCTTCCAGAAGGTTCTGCGCAAGAGTCAGGAATGGGCAGGCAACGACCAGATGATGTATGTCGTGGGCGCAACACAGGGACAGGCATTTGAGGAAATCCGCAAGATTGTCCCCGACCACTTCCTCCTTGTTCCTGGCGTTGGCGCACAAGGCGGTTCTCTCAGCGAGGTATGCAAATACGGCATGACACAGGAATGCTGTCTGCTGGTAAATAGTTCACGTGCTATCATCTACGCCGACAGCACAGAAAACTTTGCTAAGGCAGCAGCAGAGGCTGCCAAGGCTGTGCAGCAGGAGATGGAGGCAGAACTGAACAGCCGCGGTATCTGATTTGCCCTTACATCCATAGATATTCAGGACGCTTATTGACATCACCATGGAATTCAGTGCACAAATGATAGCTGGACTTGTTGGAGGAACCATAGCAGGTGACCCACAAGTATCTGTATCCGATTTCGCGAAGATAGAGGAAGGCCGTCCAGGCTGCATCAGTTTTCTTGCCAACGACAAATACGAGCATTACATCTACACCACCGAGAGCAGTATCGTGCTTGTAAACGACAGTTTCGAACCCAAGCAGGAAGTCAAGGCAACATTGATAAAGGTCCCCAATGCCCGCGAGGCTGTAGCCAACCTCATCAACATATATGTCAGCATGAAGCCAAAGCCAAAAGGCATAGACTCTACAGCTTTCATCGACCCCAGCGCAACAATTGGCAAGGACGTGTACATAGGTCCGTTTGTGGCCATCGGAGCTAAGGCTGTAATCGGAGACGATTGCATATTGCATCCTCATGCTACGGTGGGAGCAGGGGCAGTCATTGGCAAGGATACCGAGATGCACCCCAACAGTGTTGTCTACCACGGCTGCAAGGTGGGAGAAAGGTGCATCCTGCATGCCGGGAGTGTGATTGGCGCTGACGGTTTTGGTTTTGAACCAACAGAAGACGGTTACAAGAAGATTGCCCAAATAGGCATTGCCGTTCTTGAAGACGACGTGGAAATTGGCGCCAACACATGTGTGGACCGTGCTGTTATGGGCGAAACAATAATACACAAGGGGGTAAAAATTGACAACCTCGTACAAATAGGCCACAACTGCGAAGTAAACAGCCATACTGTTATGTCTGCACAGGTTGGCGTTGCCGGTTCCACCAAGATTGGCGAATGGTGCATGTTCGGTGGGCAGGTAGGCATAGCAGGCCATGCCACTATTGCCGACAGGACTATGGCAGGCGCCCAGTCTGGCATACCCAACAGCGTCAAGAAACCCAACCAGGAACTCATGGGCACCCCAGCCATAGATCCCCGTGTATGGTGGAAGGCACAGGCTGTCATGAAGCAGCTGCCCGACATGTGGACATCCATGAACCGAATGAAGAAAGAGATTGAAGAACTGAAGGCCAGACTTCAAGAACTGGGGAGCGACACACATTGACTCCACCTTCTGGAAATACTGTTCTTCCATACCATTATTATATATATAATATGAGACAACGCACATTAGCATCTTCTTTCACCCTGCAGGGCAAAGGACTGCACACAGGCAAGAACCTTACAGTCACATTCTGTCCTGCCCCAGAAAACCACGGTTACAAGATACAGCGTACCGACCTGGATGGGCAGCCAACCTTTGATGCCATTGCGGAAAACGTAATAGAAACCACCCGTGGCACAGTACTTGGTGTGGGTGAGGCAAGATGCAGTACAGTGGAGCATGCATTCAGTGCCCTCTACATTCATGGTATAGACAATGTTCTTGTCCAGGTAGACGGACCGGAATTCCCCATTCTTGACGGAAGTGCCACACCCTATGTTCAGAAGATAGCAGAAGTGGGCTACATTGAGCAGAATGCCGACAAGAACTGGCTCAGAATAGACCAGCCGATAGAATATAAGGATGAAACTACAGGCTCGCACCTCTCCATACTGCCTGCTGAAAGTTTTTCTGTTACTGTCTCCATAGACTTTAATTCGCCATTATTGCCTCCCCAGACTGCATCGCTCGAGAACATCAATGCCTACGACAAGGAGATCAGTGCAGCGCGCACCTTTGTCTTTGTACGCGAAATTGAACCGCTTCTATCCTATGGTCTCATCAAGGGTGGCGATCTGGACAATGCTGTTGTTATATACGACAAGGAGACAACCCAGGAAAGTTTGGACAAACTATGCAGACTAACAAACGCAGAGCATCACGATTCCAAGCACCTTGGGTACATTCAGCACAAGCCTTTGGCATGGGAGAACGAACCCGCCAGGCACAAGCTGCTTGACGTCATAGGCGACATATCACTGGTAGGCCGCCCCATCCTTGGGCATATCATTGCCTCAAAACCAGGACACTCTGTCAACAACAAGTTTGCCCGCCTGCTCAGAACAGAGGAAATGCAAAATTCATAGACAAATACATAACAACATAGATAAAATGATCAGTCCCTTAGCATACATACACCCCGAAGCACAGATCGGAGAGAATTGCGAAATTGGTCCCTTCTGCTACATTGACAGGAATGTAGTAATCGGAGACAACAACGTACTGATGAACAGCGTCACCGTTCTGTATGGTGCACGCATAGGCAACGGCAACAAGTTCTTCCCTGGTGCAGTAATCAGCGCCATCCCGCAGGACCTGAAGTTCAAGGGAGAAGAAACAACTGCAGAGATTGGTGACAACAATACTTTCCGAGAGAATGCAACCATGAACCGCGGTACGGCAGCCAAGAACAGGACTGTCGTCGGAAGCAACAACCTCTTCATGGAGGGAGTGCATATCGCACACGACGATATCATTGGCAGCGAGTGCATCATAGGCAACGGCACGAAACTGGCTGGCGAAGTAACCATTGATGACCGAGCCATCCTTTCTGCCAATGTGCTCGTACACCAGTTTACCAGAATCGGCAGCTATTGCATGGTAGGTGGCGGAACAAAGGTTGCACAGGACATTCTCCCCTACTCTCTCATTGCACGCGATCCAGCAGCGTATTGCGGACTAAACGTTGTGGGACTTCGCCGACGCAATTTTGAACGTGAGACAATAGACAACATACACAAGGCCTATCAGATAATCATGCAAGGCAACGGTCTGCTGAAGGACCTTCTCATACGTGTTGAAAATGAAATTCCCGCTTGCCCGGAGAAAGACTACATCCTGGACTTCATCCGAACCAGCCAGCGAGGTTTTACAAGATAAAAAATCATGACATACCGTATCCTTGTTTTCAGCGAAGAGGAAGAGAATTTTGTAATTGAAATCATGGCTTCTCCCTCAACCACTTTCCACGAGTTGCACACACTTATCATGGAGGCCTGCGAATACACGGAAACTGGCAACCATCAGTTCCTTATCTGCAACGAGGCATGGAAGGTGAAGGAAAAGATACATCTTCATAGCCCGCAATCAGTAGGTATGGACGAAGACCTATATATGATGGATGAAGTTCGCTTGGAAGATTTCCTTGAGGAGGATGGCCAGCACATAGCATACATCTATGAGCCAAGTTCCAGAAAGACACTTTTACTGGAACTCGTAGAAAACATGTTTGGCAAAAAGACGGACGGAGCGCATGTAAGCAGAAGAAAGGGAACGGCACCTGTGCAGTTCGACTACTCCGAAGAGATGCCCGTTCCACAAACCACAACACCCAATACAACAGAAACGGACTACGACGATACTGCTGAGACAGACGACGGAGACCTCTTCTCTGCCGACGAACTGGACGCAGAGGGATTTGAAGTAAACGAGATGTAGACTTTAACCCAAATCGGTCATTAGACTGTTTGCGCTAATGACCGATTTGGGTTTAAGACACCCTATTAAGACATGTCCGTCCATAGAACATAAATCATGACACCCACATTAGTCGTAATTCTTGGACCCACCGCTGTAGGGAAGACCGAACTGACGCTCTCCCTTGCAGAACATTTTAACTGTCCGATACTGAACTGCGACTCCAGGCAAATTTATCGCGACATGAAAATTGGCACTGCGTCTCCCACACCGGAGCAACTATGCAGGGCCAAGCATTATTTTGTAGGCGAACTTGCACTTGGCGACTATTACAGCGCAGCAAGATACGAGCAGGAAGTGCTCTCCCTTGCATCCGAACTTTTCAAAACGCACTCAACACTTATCCTTTCAGGAGGGAGCATGATGTACATTGATGCCGTATGCAATGGCATAGACGACATCCCCACTATTGACGAGGAGGTAAGAACCACACTTTCCGCCAGATTAAAGGAAGAGGGACTGGACACGCTCCTGGCAGAACTTCGCCTTGTAGACCCTGAACATTATGATTACGTGGACAAAAAAAACACAAAACGCGTGGTCCATGCACTTGAAGTCTACTACACAACCGGCAAGCCATACTCATCCTTCTTAACGCGGAAAACCTTGAGGAATGGCGAGAATACAGGTAAATCCAACATCCGCCCATTCAATATTATAAAAATAGGACTTGAACGCCCTCGCGAAGAACTGTTCTCAAGGATCAATGCCAGGGTGGACCAGATGGTCAATTCCGGCCTTCTCCACGAAGCAATGAAACTTATGCCGCATCGCGACAAGAATGCCCTTAATACCGTGGGATACAAGGAAATGTTCAACGTTCTTGATGGAACGTGGGAATTATCTATGGCCATAGAACGCATAAAGAAAAACACAAGGGTTTATGCAAAAAAACAAATGACCTGGTTCAAACACGACAGTACCATCAAATGGTTCCACCCACATGACAAGGAAGACATCCTGCGCTACATCGAATCACATACCAAAATACTTCAATAAGCGGACATCTCCGCTTATTTTTTTTTATGAAAAGCATTAAAAACTGGCCATATCCTATGAGCAGCATTTGGTATTACGACAATCTTAAACCCAAATCGGTCATTAGACTGTTCTGCGCTAATGAAATCTTCTTTTTGTCATCTGTTTCGTCACTTCTCGGTTAGGAAGTAACCCCATTGCGCCCTCAAAGTGGCAAAACATCTGTTCAAGAATTAAGGCTATAATCATCACTAATAACGCTAATGGCCAATTTGGATTAAATGTAATAGTTTTTCATACAAGCAAGAGTGCATTAAAGTCCGTATAACCATGGATCCAGAAATGTTCATAGGACAGCAAAAGTTAATTCAAGCGAGGATCGACTTACGTCCTCACTTGGACAAAGGTGTGAATATACCGAGGACACACCCGAAAGAATACCGAGGACGGACCTGCGAGAATACCGAGGACAACACCGCATCCAAACATCTCCATATAGTCACCTGCATATCAGTTCGTTAGCATCCGCCAGAAAAGCACATCCTCATATCTGCTTTTAGAAGACCAATTCACAAGGAAGGCGAATAAACCCTCTATAACACATCCATAAGTATTGTAATAATTTTTACACTATTTCAATGCACGTATATTCTGCTGGCCAAAATATACTCGGCAACCACCTCTTTGACTTCACTCAAAAGCACCGCAAACTTCATTTACCTCAAATTGCTCATTAGACTGTCACTCACCACTGAAGTCATCATCATGTGACCTGATCAAAATTAAAGGCTATTATCATCATAACACCAATGACCGATTTGGATTTAACACTAAGGCCTGAGCAACAAAAATCAACCGGCACCACATCAAATACCAGTCCACGGACTGTTCCGCCATCTTCTTCACCAACCTTCAATAGCCACGAAATTCTGGAATGCCGGAATAGCAATAAGTGTCAACTATACACCTTGCACAAACCCCGCTTTTTTAACATTTCAACACATTCTTAAGGTCTTTTTTGTGTTAAATTACGCTTGTTTGCAAAACATATACGCGTGTAAGAATGATTATTTCCACAAAAAACCTTAAATTTGCTATCACGTTATATTAAAATCTGACAAAAGGGGCATACTATGCACCCACAAAACAAAGAAAAGAAAATCAATACCGAAAAAACAGAGAAAAACAACAATTAACCAAAACAATTTATAAAACCAAAAATTATGCGTATGAGAAACCGTTTGAACAAATGTAGCAAGCATGTGGCCTTCGCCGCATGTATGCTGGCTCTCGGCGGAAGCTTCTCGGCATGCCACGATGAGTACACACTGGACGATGCAAAACCAGTGTGGCTTAATTCCAGCATCTACGAGACTCTTGAGAGCGACGGAAGTTACACGAACTACTTGCGCCTGATTGCCGACCCCGACGTTAACTCGGGCGACAGCGAAGAAAGCTCTTTGGTGCAGATTTTGTCGCGTACAGGTTCGAAGACGGTATTTGCAGCCAACGACCAGGCATGGGAGAACTTCTTCGCTGCAAATGCCAAGTTGCCAGAGGCCAACCCCTGGCACAATGCCCAGAGCTACGACAAGCTCTCCAAGAGCCAGAAGAAGCTCCTGCTCCACACCAGCATGCTCAACAATGCCATCGTGATGGAGAACCTGGCAAGCAGTTCTGGCATTTCACCACAGAGAGGCCAGTACCTGCGCCGTTACACCGACGTGGAGGTGGTTGACACAATCACCAAGATTTCTGTTACAGACCTGCCCAAGACCTACTGGAACCTGGACAAGCAGGCTACAGAAGAAGGTGCAGCAGCACCTGAAGTGGACCAGTGGAGCAGAATCCGCAACGGCGGTCTGTTGGGCTACGACTCCATCTATATGGTACTCGACAGTTCTCTGTCCATGATGGTGCACTTCACCAATGAGTACATGGCAATGAAGCAGATTACCGATGCCGACTTCCGCGTATTCATGGGTCGCGACCGCATCACAAGCGACGTGCATGTCTACGACGCACATCTTGACAGCGCCGACATCACTTGCGAAAACGGTTATCTGAACATGACCGAGAAGCCCCTTGTCCCCATGGCAAACATGGCTGAGGTGATCCGCACAAACGGCAAGACCAACATCTACAGCCATATTCTGGACCGCTTCTCTGTCCCCTTCCAGAACAAGACCGTGGGTCGTCTGTTCTCAAGACTTCACCCCGAGCTGTTTGCAGAAACCGACACCCTCTACACAAAGCGCTACTACTCCAAGAGAACTTATGGTTCTACCGAGAGCTCTGACGTGGCACTTACCAATGACGAGCGTGGCGTTCTCTTCAACAATACCGGTGAGGCTACCCTGAAGTTCGATCCAGGATGGAACGGCTACTTCCCCATCGGCAGCACTCCCGAGGAGGACATGGGTGCAATGTTCGTTCCCAACGATGAGCAGATGTTGTGGTACTTCAACGAAGGTGGTGGCAGAACCCTCATCGAAGAGTTCACCAAGGATCCCGCCGCAAGCTACTCCATCAACGACCTGGAGACTCTCTTCATGGACATCGACCAGATTCCCCTGAAGATTATCCAGTCTATCATCAACCAGGGTATGTTCATCAGCTTCGTAGAAACTGTTCCCAGCAAGATGCTCAAGCAGCGCGAGGCTGTAACACTGGAGCAGATCTTTGAAGAAGCAGATACCAAGCTGGCTTCTCAGGGTGGTAGAATTGACACCGTTCTGATGGCTTGTAACGGTGCCGTATATATTATGAATAATGTATTCGCACCCTCAGACTACAACTGTGTGGCTACTCCCGCATACATCCGTTCAAGCAACCGCATCATGCGCTGGGCTATCTACAGCGACTTTGACGGTCAGAACTACATGGGCTTGAACTACTATGCTTACCTCAAGGCAATGCAGAGCCGCTTCTCATTCTTCATGCCCAGCGACAAGGCTCTGGAGTACTACTACGACCCCATGAGCTTCACCAGCAAGCTGCCCCGTGTGATGCGCTTCATGTACACCAAGGGTAACTTCCCCTTCGCTACCAAGGAATATCAGAAGAGAGCAGTTCTTGCCAACTTTGACGTTACCACCGGTACCATCGGCAACGACCTGCTGACACAGTCTACCAACAACACAGAGATTATCAACCGTCTGCGCCAGATGCTGGAGCACAATACCGTGGTACACGAGAACGGTATCAATGCCATCAACACCGAAGAGGACCAGTACTATCTGTCTAAGAACGGTATGGGTATCAAGGTTACCCGCGGAGCTAATGGTGTAATCTATGCTCAGGGCGGTTTCCAGCTGGAGAACGAGCGCGAGGGTCTTGCTGACAATCATCCCGGTATCCTCAAGTGTAACGTAGCAGAGAAGGGCGAGTACAAGAATGGTTGGACATTCACTCTGGACGCTCCCCTGATTCCCGCAGCACGAAGCGTGTTCAGCGTGATATCAAACATCAAGCGTGGCCAGAAGGGCGATCCTGCGGACTACAGCAACGATGAGACCATCAACTCAAATCCCTACTACGAGTTCTTCAGACTCTGTAACGAGCTTGACGACAACCTGATCACAAAATCAGGTCTTGTTGACGAGAACGACCCCAAGTACGACATCAGCACTCCCACTGGCGAGAAGGCACTTCTGGCTGCTATCGACAAGTTCAGAACCTTCATCGACAACAATGCAGTTGACTACAACGTGCAGTTCTTCGACAACTACAACTACACAGTGTACGCTCCCACCAACGAGGCAGTGAAGGCTGCTATCGAAAAGGGTCTGCCCACATGGGAAAGCATCCAGGAGGACTACGAAAAGTGCGACAAGAACGACGATGGTTCACTGAAGAGCGAGGTAGACAAGCTCCGTCTGCAGTATAAGATTACCTATCTGACCAACTTCGTCCGCACACACTTTGCCGATAAGACTTTCTTTGCTGACAAGTCTGATGCCAACGTGGAACAGATTACCAGCAGTTACAACAATGATAATGGCTTGTTCGTAAAGGCATTTGCAAAGCGCGACAATGGTCAGCTTCAGGTTAAGGACAACACTGAAACCGGCAAGTGGATCAACGCTGTTTACACCACCGCCGACGGACGCGATGTCAAGAACATCATGACCTGCGACAGAGAGTGTAATTCTAAGGTTAAGGACCAGAGCATGAATGGTAAGACCGTAGTTGCTACCAGCTACGCCGTAGTTCATCTCGTTGACGGTGTCTTGAACCATGTTCAGCTGAATGAGGACGGAACATATCCTGACTTCCAGAAGGAGGCAGAGGAGGCAGAGGGTAAGGCTGCCCGTGCTTACATTCAGAAATTCGCAATCCGATAAAAACACAAACCATGAATAATATCATAAAGTTATTTTTGCTGTGGGCAGTTGTCATGATGGCACTGCCAGCCAACGCACAGCGCCGTATCTCCGGTACAGTATCGGACGATATCGATGTGATTATCGGTGCCAACGTCAAGGAGGTTGACAAGAACAACCGTATCCTGAATGCAGCGGTAACCGACTTCAACGGTAACTTTACCATGACCCTGAAGGACGACAAGAGCAATCTGGTCATCTCCTATATGGGTTACAAGACTGTTACCATCCCCACTGCCGGCAAGACAGTGTTCAAGATCCACATGGAGGACAACACCAAGACCCTGAAGGACGTTGTCGTAAAGGGTACCAAACTGGCAGCGACCACCGGTCTTGACATTCCCGAGCGCGAGTTCTCTGGTGCAGTACAGAAATTCGACATGGCTGATCTGGACGGTCTGTCATTTACCTCTGTCGACGAAGCTCTGCAGGGTCAGATTGCCGGTCTGGACGTTGTTGCCAACTCTGGTAATGCCGGTGCAGGTACAACAATGCGCTTGCGCGGTACCAGCACTCTGAACGGTAACGCACAGCCTCTGATTGTCGTTAACGACCACATCTTCGAACTTCCCGACGATGCCATGCAGGGCGTTGACTTCTCCAACATGGACAACGAGGAGCAGTTCTCTACCCTTTTGAACGTTAACACCGAGGATATCGAGAGCATCACAGTACTGAAGGACGGTTCTGCCGCCAAGTGGGGTGCCAAGGGTTCTAACGGTGTTATCGAGATTAAGCTGAAGCGCGGTAAGCGTGGTCCTACCAATGTTACCTTCAACTACAAGTTCACCGGCACATGGCAGCCTGAAGGCTACAAGATGCTCAACGGTGACGAGTACACAATGTACATGAAGGAGTCATACTACAACCCCACCAATACCTCAAAGTCTATCCTTGAGCTTGACTACAACAACACCTACGGCAGTATCTTCCACAACTTCAACAAGAATACCGACTGGCTGGGTGCTGTACGCAGAATGGGTAAGGAGCATCACTACTATCTGACTCTGTCCGGTGGTGGCGAGAAGGCTACCTTCCGTATCGGTGCAGGTTACGACATGAACGACGGTACCAACATCAACCAGGACTTCAGCCGTTTCAGCACAACAACTGCTCTGGACTACTGGGTCAGCGACCGTATCAAGTTCAGTTCTAACATCAACATGACCTTCTCCACACGTCATAACAACAGTGTGGCAAACACTGCAAACAGCAGAGCTTACAAGGCCATGCCCAACATGACCATCTATGCATACGACAGAAACGGCAACCCCGTTTACAAGAATGGTGTGCACGACTACTTCCACATGTTGCCTCTGTCTACCGACGCCAACTTTAGCGGTGCTGTTCCCAACGATGGCGAGCATACCTCTTACGAATTGCGCGACATGTTCCAGAACGGTAACCCCGTTGCTTATGCTAACCTCAGCAATGACAAGCAGCAGCAGTACAACCTGACCCCTCAGTTCAGCCTCGAGTACAAGCTCCTTGGCAAGAACAACGACGAATGGCGTTTGAACTACGTGGGTGACGTTCAGCTCAGCATCTACAACACCAGCGATTACTCATACACTCCTTCTATCCTGAAGAACCTGCCTTGGGCAAATACCGAGGGTGGCAACTCTTTCAGCGGTGGCGGCAGCAACGAGCGTAACGCTGTTTCAAACAGCGAATACAAGTCACTGCAGTTCTCTACACGTCACGACCTGCGTTTCTACAGTGCCTTCAAGAACACCAAGCACAGTTTGAGCGGTTTGGCACGTTTCGAGATGAGTTCAGGTAACTCTAACAGCCAGAACCTCAGCAAGTGGAACCTGCCCGACGGTGTTCAGGATCCCACAGCTCCTGGTATGATTACCAGCGCAAGCGCCAGCAACGGCACATGGCGTGGCCAGAGCTTCTACTTCCAGACGCACTATTCATACGATGGAAGGTACAACCTTGATGCCAGCGTGCGTATTGACGGTAGCACCAACTTCGGTGCCGGCAACAAATACGGTGCATTCCCCTACTTCGCCGGTCGTTGGAACATCTCCGACGAGAAGTGGATGGACTGGTCTGACAAGTGGCTGTCAATGCTTTCATTCCGTCCCTCATACGGTATCTACGGTAACAGTTCTATCGGTGCCAACAACCAGTACAACCGTTATGGCAACAGTGGCATGTACAACGGTCACACAGTCATCGTTCCCGAGAACCTTTCTCTGAAGAGCATCCGCTGGGAGAAGAGTAACATCTGGAACATCGGTTTCGACCTGGGTCTGTTCGACGACATGCTCACCGTAGCTGCTGAAATCTATGGCAAGAGAACCAAGGACCTGCTCATCAGCGGCATCCGTATCCCCTCTGCCAACGGTTTCTCTACACTGTCCAACATGAACGGTGGTGTAATGTACAACAAGGGTTGGGAAGTATACATCAACACTGGCAAGTTCGCCAAGGTGGGCAAGTTCAGCATGAAAGCCCGTGTTAACTTCTCTCAGAACTTCAACAACGTGGAAGAGTTGAACAGCCTCTACCTTGAGACCATAAACGGTTCTGAAAACTATCAGCCCAGCAACCTGGACTACAACCGCCGCGTACAGATCGGCAACGCTCTGGGTTCTATCTATGGTTTGAAGTACAAGGGTGTTTACCGCTACGACTACGAGCACAATGGTCACACTCTCGACAGCTGGAGCGACTATGGCTACAACGAGACTATCGTAGTAGACGGTGTTGAGCGTCCCGCTAAGGACTACACTGAGTTCCAGCAGTACAAGCACACCGCATCAGGTAGAGATATCAAGGGCAACCCCATCAATACCTCTGCTGCTGCTGAGCGCCGTGGTGAGAACTTCACCTGTCCTATCGCATACGACAAGGAGGGTAACATGCTCACCGATGCTAAGGGCAATCCTCTGAAGATGTACTACGTTTACAACAACGATGGTGGTTCACGCTACCAGTTCCAGGGCGGTGACGCTATCTATGAGGACGTGAACTCTGACGGACAGGTTGACCGCTATGATATGGTTTACCTGGGCAACTCAAACCCCAAGTTCTATGGTGGTGGTGGTCTGACCTTCTTCTATGACAAGATGAGCCTGAACATCGGCCTGAACTTCCGTGTAGGCAGCCAGGTTGTCAACCTCGCACGTATGACCTACGAGAGCATGCGCGACAACAACAACCAGTCTTACGCTACCACATGGCGCTGGAGAAAGAACGGTGACATCACCGACATTCCCCGTGCTATGAACACAGCCGGTACCGGTGCCAACAGCTACAACTCTCTGCCCAGCGACCGCTATGTAGAGGATGGCGACTACTTCCGCGTACAGTACGTTCAGTTCAGATACGATATGGATCCCAAGCAGTTCGGTTGGATGAAGAAGTGCGGTATCCGCACTCTGAACCTCTCTGCATCTCTCAACAATCTGTTCTGCTGGAGCAAGTACACAGGTGTTGATCCCGAGGTTAGCCCCAATGGTTTCAGTCCTGCTATTGACCACGCAAAGGTTCCTCGCTCCAGATCGTTCACTTGCAGTCTAAATCTCGGATTCTAATATCATATATAGATAATGAAAACATTTAATAATATATTCAAAGCAACTTCCCTGCTGGCCGTGATGTCACTTGCCATGACATCATGTAATGACTGGCTGACTGTTCATCCACAGACTCAGATTGTGGAAGAGAACTTCTGGGAAGACAAGAATGACCTTGAGGGCGTGCGCTATGGCGTGTACAAGAACATGGCATCGCAGGTGGACAAGATGATCATCTGGGGTGACCTCCGCAGCGACATCTACAAGCTGAACACCATGCTCAGCAGCCAGCAGGGTTCACGTGATGATTACCGCAATATCATCCAGGCAAACATCGATACCACATGGTCATATTATGACTGGAGTGGCATGTACACAACCATCGGTTACTGCAACAAGGTTCTGCAGCATGGCGAGGAGGTTCTGGAAAAGGACAAGCAGTTCACCTCTGCTGAATGGCGCCAGATGAGAGCAGAAATGGTGACCATGCGTGCCCTGAGCTACTTCTATCTGGTTCGTGCATTCAAGAGCATCCCCTACACCACCAAGGTGGTAAACAGCGACAGCGACGTGGAATACTTCCCCCAGCTTCCTGTTCTGGATGTCATGGACAGTCTGATCACCGATGTTGAAAGCATTGCCGGACAGGCTCGCAACCGCTTCGTCAAGAAGGAAGAGACCAAGGGCATGATAACCAATACTGCAATCTATGCCCTGCTCAGCGACATGTACCTGTGGCGTGCCAGCATCCTGCAGGGTCGTGGCGAGACAGACAAGGCCATCGCAGACTATCAGGCTTGTATCCGCAACAGCGAACTTTCCATTGACAGGCTTATCGAACAGTTTGAAGAGGAAAGGAAGAGCGGTTTCATGAGCATGGAAGGTTTCCTTGGCTGGAGCAATGCTCCCCTGTTCAACGGCCGTACTGTAGAGTTCATGTACAAGAACGATGTTGACGAAGCCAACAGAGGTCACGTGAAGCTCAATGCCTACGAGGAAATCTTTGGCAAGAAGAACAGCTATGAGAGCATTTTCGAACTTCAGTACAGCAAGAATGACGGACGTGCAAACGAATACGTCAACGCAATGTGGGGTACTGGTGATGGAACAACACTTGTATCAACCTTCTCGGGCGGTGTAACCAATGACATCAGATATTGGTTCAGCGGCTGGCAGGAGATTGACGGCAAGACCAATTCTGCTGACTTCTATGTAACCAAGTGGAACAAGGCCGAGCCAATCTTCAAGTCTAATATCGGTACTAACACTGCGGTAATTGCCATGAAGGTAGATGTTGAGTCATACAACAACTGGATTATCTACCGTCTCAGCGACGTCCTGTTGCAGAATGCAGAGGCACGTGCCTGTCTGGCGGCTCTGAACATAGACAAGACAGATAATACCGATATGTGCAAACGCCTTGTACGTATGGTCAACCGCCGTTGGTGGCTTGACATCGTAGAGGGTGGCGAAGTTGAAACTAACCTTACAAGCGCCGCAAAGGACTACGATATGGACAAGACACAGACCGATCTGCTGAAGATTGTTATGGATACACGTAAGATTGAGTTCGTGGGCGAAGGCAAGCGTTGGTACGATCTGGTTCGTTTTGCAGAGCGCCTCAGCGCAAGCGATGATGACGAGACTGGTATGCGTGAGATGTACAACACTTACATGAGCGTTATCATGGGTTACGAAACTGCAAGAAACCGTTGCGAGAACCTCTGGGGTCTATACAGTCCAATCTACTACATGGAATGTAAGGCATACCGTGCAGCAGGTGCTGTCATCAACCAGAATCCTGTGTGGAACAAATCTAAGTATGACCGTAAATAATGGAGGATTTGAATATGAGATTTATTTCTAAAATCAAGCAGTTCGTCCTGTTGTTGCCCGTAATAGCAGGAATGGCATTCTTCCAAAGTTGTACAGAAGAAATTGATACCTCTTCACGATACACCTTTACCGGTAATACTATTATCAGTTATCTGGAGGAATATCCCGAAGTCTACAGCGAGTATTGTGCTTTGCTGAACGAGGTTGCTGTAAGCGACTTCTCAGACTCCAAAATCAGCAAATTGCTATCTGCACGTGGTAACTACACTTGCTTTGCTCCTACCAACGAGGCTATTCACAACTATCTTGCACACCTCGTAGATAGCGGTGTTATCAGCGACTCTACTTGGGAAGCTCCCGAATTTCTGGAAGTTAATCCTGAAACCGGCAAGCAGGATCTTCTGTTAGAAATACAGAAAATCATCGTGTACAACAGTTTGATAGACGGCGGAGATGAAATCGAAGCATACCAGACCAGCGACTTCAGCGATGCAGCATCTAAGAACGCTATGCTTGGTCTTGCCAACATGATGAACCGCAAACTTCAGATGTCTACTGGTGGTGAAACTAAGTATGCAGTCCATGGTTGTGATATTTCCGACACTAACTGTAATATCTACACCATCAATGGCCGTATACATCAGGTGAGCAAGGTTATTGCTCCAAGCACAGAGGCAGCAAGCAGCTTCTTTGCAAGAATTGTTTCGGACAAGAAGTATGGTTTCTTCACATACGCTGCTTTGCTCGATGCATGCGGATTGTATAAAGAACTGGAGAAGACTGAAGACGAAGAGTACTACAAAAAGCGTATGAAAGGCGAACTTGAAGACCTTCCACAGCATCCCACATTCAAGGGTAGCGGTGGTCCTGGTCCTAAGAGTCCTGGTGTACTGCCAGAACACAGATACTTCGGTTACACTCTGTTCTTCGAAGGTGACGAATGGTGGGAACAGACTCTTGGTCTCACAGACAGCACCATACATAACATGAACCCTGAGGAACTCGTGGCTATGGTAGCAGCCAAGGTTGTGGAGAATGGCTGGGCTCTGTCTAACGCAAGTACAGGTACAGACTACACAGATCCCAACAATGCGTTGAACCAGTTCGTTACCTACCACATCATTCCTGCCAAGATCGAGTCCAACAAGTTGGTAATTCACTTCAATGAGTTATGGTACAACCTGACCGACAAGATCAAGAAGGCTTCTGTTTACGACTACTACACCACTATGGGCAAGCGTCGTCTGCTCAAAACATACGAAGCATCCAAGACTGTTGATGGCAAGCGCAACGTAATCTACCTGAACCGTTTCCCTATACTGAACAATGCTACAGATGGCGACTACACAGAGATTGGTTGCGAGGATGGCAAGCAGGGTGTTGAAATCATCACTGCAGGTAATCCTGAAACCTACAACGCATATATCTACAGAGTAAGCGATGTACTTTACTACAACGACAATACTGCCAGCAACCTTGGTAAGGAGCGTATCCGTATCGATGCATCAACCCTGTTCCCCGAGTTCCTGACAAACGACATCCGTGGCAATGAGAACTTCAGCTACCAGCATCAGTGCGTAGGTATTCCCCAGACTGAGAAGTATTCATACCTGGAGAATTGCGAAATCAGCAACAACACCAACTTCTATTACCTGTCTGGACGTATCAACAATACTTCCTGCTGGCGTGACTACCAGGGTGACGAATTGAACATCGTGGGTAACTACGAAATCAAGATCAAGCTTCCTCCCGTACCAAAGGACGGTGTATACGAGTTGCGTATGGGTGTAAATGCCAACGACCGTCGTGGTATGTGTCAGGTATACTGGGGTAACAACAAGAACTCTCTGCCTGCAGCAGGTATCCCCTTCGACATGCGAATGGGTGGTGAACAATGGTTCGTGAAGGGTGGTGCATCACTTGAAAGTATCGTTGGCTGGGAAAAGGACATTGAGGACGACGATGAGGTTAATGCCGAAAACGACAAGAAGATGCGCAACAACATGTACATGAAGGCACCCAACATCTGTTATGTATATGGAGAACAAGAGCCCATGCGTCAGAACTCTTTGGGTTTGCGCCGTATCATTCTGAGAGAGGAAATGAAGGCAGACGAAACCTACTATATCCAGTTCAAGAGCGTACTTGAGGATAAGGAGACCGAGTTCTTCATGGACTATCTGGAGTTCTGTCCTAAGGAGGTTTATGACAACCCACAGACACCCGAGGATATCTGGTAGTCTAAGGTTGATTGAATACACCTTATATATATAATATAGGACTATAAGAAACAAATAACCTAAACAATTCACTATTCATATTACAACATATATGAAAAAAGGAATAAATAAATATCTCGGAGCATTCGTGATGGGTACTGCCTTACTGGCAGTCCCCTCATGCACCGACACATGGAGCGAGCACTACCTGACAGAGGATGCTTATACCGCAAACGAAAGCCTGTGGGAGGTGCTGGAAGGCCGTGAGGACCTTAGCAACTTCCGTGCTATTGCCGAGAAGGCCAAGTTCTATCGCGACGAGCACCATCCTGCCTTCACAATTGAGGGTGAGGATACCGTTTACTACACCTTCAAGGACGTACTGAACGGCAACACTCCCGTTACCGTATGGGCACCTGCCAACGAGGCAATGACTCAGGAGGAGTGGGACAAGTTTGCTGCAATGGCTGAGAACGATGGTTACAACCTGCAGCAGCAGTTCCTGGGCAACCACATCGCACTCTACCGCAAGACTATGACAAAGAGCGGTCAGGAGACTTTCCGCCTTATCAACAGCAAGTTTGCAACTGTCAACTATGACGACAGCAAGCTGCAGAAGTCACACATTGTGGAGAAGAACATCGGTGCACGCAATGGTCTGCTGCACGTTCTTGAGTCACAGAACGAGTTCCTCTTCAACCTGTATGAGTATATCAAGTTCAGCGGTGAAGTGAATACCTTCAGCGAATATCTCGTAAAGAGAGATACCCTGTACTTCGAACCCTCAAAGAGTATCGAAGGTTTGCCCGACGAAAACGGTAACCCCACATACGTGGACAGCGTATATGTTCTGAACAACATGATGTTCGACATGAACAGCGAGAACCCCACCAGCATTGATGCAAACGATGCTTGGATGAACAACCTGAACATGTTCCATGCACAGCTGAATACCGAGGACTCTGCATTCGTAATGATTGTTCCCACCGACATTGCTTGGGAAACAGTGACAAACAAACTCAAGCCCTACTACAAGTACGTGAGCACCTATCCCAGAATGGATAAGACAAAGATAGGTAGTACCAAGGCAAGCACTTCCTCTATCTTCGGTGCCAGAAAGAGCTATGAAAATGGCAAGGGTTATGAGACTGTAGACTCTCTGCAGGACGTAAACATCAACATGGACATTATCACTCCTTTGGTGTTCAACGTAAACCTTCAGCCCAACAATGGCACAGTCTGGACTTTGGAGAAGTTCATGAAGGGCGGTTACAGGGAGTGTGAATATCTACTGACAACCGTTGGTGATACCATCCGTGACGTATACGAGGAGATTAACGGTATCAAGACCCTGGTTTGGAGCAAGAACAGCCTGTTTGAGGATGCCAGTGTAAAGGAGCAGAAGGAGATGAGTAACGGTTATGCAATCGTAAGCGACAAGTGGAACTATCCCCGCAGCTACTGGATGCGCGACATTGATGTTGACGCCAGCGTATTCAAGACCTACGACAAGAGCGCAGCCACTAACACAGCCGAGTTTGACATCAACAATACCATTTCAAAGGATTGGATTGACGAATATGGCCGTTGCAGCGAGCAGAAATATCTGCAGGTATCTGGTAGAAGTGCATCTACCAATCCAGAAATTGCCTTTGCACTGGAAGGAAGCAAGCAGGGTTATGCCGATGCAATGAGCGGCAAGTACGATGTACAGATTGTACTGGTTCCCCGTTGGTACGAAACCAGCCAGGATGGCGAACGCGACACTACCGCTGTAGTCTATAAGAACAGACTCATCTGCACTCTCTACTACTGGGACGAAAGCCTGATTGGAGGTTCTGACCTTAAGTACACCAAGCAGAACAAGATTGTCAGCGACAAGATCGAGTATAGCGGTGAGAAGGTGGACACCATCACAGTGTTGACCGACGTAGAATTCCCTGTTTCTTACAAGAACCTGCTCCAGGCTCATCCTGTTCTCCACATCACCAGCGACAAGATTAGCAAGGATGATGAAAAGGCAAATTACAACAGAACCTTCAATATCGACAGAATCATCTTGAAGAGCAAGGAGGCTGAATTATAAGTAGGATGTCAATAAAAAAAAGCAAAGAACAATGAAAAATACAATAAGCAATAGCATAATGAGCAAGACTCAGCGCATTTGTCTCGGCTTCATGGTACTTGCGGCATTTGGCATCAGTACAGCTTATGCCCAGGATGCCCAGACCGAAGAGACTGTAAAGGTGCTGAGAGTAAAGAAGAATGCTCCCAAGCACGAGACACGCACCGTTAAAGGCCGTGTGACAGACAGTGCCACCGGAACTCCCATGGGCGGTGTACGAGTTCAAGCATTGGGCATGAACCGCTACTCTACCCTGACAAATGAAGACGGTACCTATGAGGTGCAGATTCCTGTGTTCATCAACACAGTATATGTGTATGCACCTGAGTACAATCCTCTGCAGGTTGCCATCAATGAGAAGGGAACTGACATCCAGATGCTAAGTTCTACTTTCAGCGGTTTCTATGGTGAAGGCACTGAGATTACTGCAAAGAACTCTATCAAGCTGGAAGAAACAAGCAGCATCTCCGTCGAGACCGACATGATGAACAAATTGGCTGGCGACATCAATATCGTTAGGAAGAATGGTCTTCCCGGTCAGGGTGCTTACATGACCATCCGCGGTATCAACAGTATCAATGCAGACGCCCAGCCTCTGGTAATTCTGGATGGCAACATCGTGGACATGCAGTACGATCGCGTAGCACAGCACGAGGGTTACTTCAACAACGTGCTTGCCGGTCTTGACCCCGAAACTGTGGATGACATCCAGGTTATCAAGAACGGTACTGCCATTTACGGTGCAAAGGGTGCTAATGGTGTAATCATCATTACCACCAAGCGCGGTAAGAGCCAGGCAACAAAGATCAATGCGCGCATCTACGGTGGTGTAGAGCTGATGCCTAAGAAACTGAGCGTTCTGAATGGTCCTCAGTATACAACATATCTGGGCGACCTCATCTCTACCATCAAGGATATGGACGAGAACAAGCTGAACTCATTCGTCTTCATGGACCAGAGTCCCAGCAACTTCTACCGCAATATCTACAACAACAACACCGACTGGCAGGATGGCATGTACCAGACTGCTGCTGCTCAAAACTACAAGATCAGCGTAGAGGGTGGTGACGATGTTGGCATGTATGCCTTGTCTTTGGGCTACACCGATGTGCAGAGCACAATGAAGAACAATGACATGAGCCGTCTGAACCTGCGCTTCAACACCGACATCAAGATCGGCAGCAAGATTACTACAGGTCTGGACATCTCATACAACCAGACATCGTACAACATTCTGGACAACGGTTGGAGCGAGAGCTACGAAAAGCAGAACATCGGTTCTGTGAACGTACTGGGTCTTATCCAGGCTCCCTTCATCAGTCCTTACAGCTACTATGTTGACACTGATGAACAGGGTCGTTCTTCTCTGAAACTGTCTCAGGAGTGGGCCGGCAAGTATGCCGCTTCTGCCACTAACAGTGAATACGTGAAGAATCCTTTCATGTTCTCCAAGCACCTGAGCGAGGTGAACGAGGTTGCACGTAACCCCTACTGGATTCTGCAGAACGGCAAGGGCAATAACAAGAACTTCGCCGAGATGACACAGATCAACATCAACGTTGCCCCCAAGTACCAGATCAACAAGAACTGGGCTGTGTCTGACCGTTTCAACTTCACTCTGAACCGTAACAACGAGAAGTACTTCCTGCCCATCAACGGTGCAACTCCCTACCTGATCCAGGACCAGGGTAACATTACATCTGTACTGAAGAGCCAGTTCACCAACCAGACCAGCATCAACAATGACCTGCGTATTGAGTATGCTAACCAGTGGGGTGCTCACACCTTTGGTGCATTTGCAGGCTGGCGTCTGAACTCCTATGATTATAACTATTCTTACCTGAACGGTTATAACAACGAGAACGATAAGCTGCCCAACATCAGTTCAAACATGCAGTTCATCAGTTCAAACGGTGTGAACGACAGCTGGAAGGACATGACCTACTATCTGTTTGCAAACTATAACTATGCTAACCGCTACTTCGCAGAGTTCTCTGCAAGTGCTCAGGCAAGCAGCCGTTTCGGTTCTCATGCAAAGGATGGTTTCCGCCTGGCAGGTGTAAGCTGGGGTTTCTTCCCCTCACTTCAGTTGGGTTGGATTCTGACCAACGAAAGTTGGTTCACTCCTACTCGTAATGTGAACTACCTGAAGGCAACCTTCGGTTTGGAGCAGAGCGGTAACGACAATCTGGATTACTTCGCTTCACGCACCTATTGGGAGACAAGCCAGGTATTCGAGAACGTGTTCGGCAAATACCTCGCCAACATTGCTAACAGCCAGCTCCAGTGGGAGACTGTACGCAAGATCAACCTTGGTATCGAAGGCTCATTCCTGAACAACCGTCTGAACGGCCGTGTTGACCTGTATTGGAACAAGACCAACAACATGCTTTCTATGCGTGACCTGTCCGACCAGTACTACTACTCTGGTATTACAGACTTCTGGACCAACGAGGGTTCTATGATCAACAATGGTGTTGAGGTTAAGCTGAATGGTGCTCTCATCAACACTAAGGACTGGAAGTGGGAACTGGGTGCAACACTCGGTCACTATAGCAACGAGGTTACTGCTCTGCCTGTTTCAAAGGACAACAGAATCGAACTGTACAAGCGTAATGCCGAAGGCGTACAGTATGGCGAGCCCACCGTTATCCATGGTTACACATCAAGCGTATATGGCAAGAGCAATATTCTGACTGCAGTTGGCTACAGTGCTGGTACTTTCTACGGTTGGGAAGTAAACTACAACAACGAAAGCGGCACAGGCGTGTTCGCAACTGAAGCTGAGGCAAGCCGCGCAACAACTGCATTCGGTGCTCCCAGCAAACTTCGCTACTACACCGGTGTGGCTGGCAGCTACCGCGAGTTCGGTGCCGGCGACATGGCATTCGTAGACCAGAATGGTGACGGTTGGATTGACGATAGTGACAAGGTGGCGCTTGGCGATGCCAACCCCGACATCTTCGGTAACATCTTCACCAACCTGACCTGGAAAGACCTGCGTCTGGACGTAGTCTTCAAGTATAGCCTTGGTGGCGACATCTATAACTATCAGCGTTCACGTCTGGAGGCTGGCAACACTACCTACAACCAGACTGCAGCAATGGCTCGCCGTTGGACATACGAGGGCCAGGCTACCGATGTTCCTCGCGCATGCTTCACCAACAATCTGGGCTATGTAGAGAACGACCGTATGAGCAGTCGCTGGATTGAAGATGGCAGCTACCTGAAGCTGAAGAACATCCGCCTTACCTACAAGGTGCCCTATCACAACAGCTGGTTGCAGGGTATCAAGGTTTGGGGCGAAGCCAACGACGTATTCTGCCTGACCAAGTATCTGGGTACCGATCCCGAGACAAGTGCTCAGAACGGAACCTTGTACCAGGGCATCGATGCTGGTCGTATCCCCAGCGGTCGCAGTTTCAACTTTGGTGTATCACTTAACCTGTAATAAACAATATGAAGAACAAATCAATTATAACCATACTCAGCCTCTTCTTGGGGCTGAGCATGGCCACCACCTCCTGTGAAGATATGCTGTCATCCGAAAGCAATCGACACTCATACGAAGTAGCAGGTGATACCCTGTATTCTTACTGGGGTATTATCCAGAGCCTTCAGCACATCGGCGAAAGATATGTTGTCCTCGGCGAATGCCGTGGTGATTTGATTGATGGCGGAGAATTTACCACCGACAGCATAAATGCGATCCTTAGCTTCGGTCTGAATGGTGATACCGAAGGTTTCCGTGACGGTGCAAACCGCTACCTGAAGGTAAGCGACTACTATCATGTAATCAACTCATGTAACGCCTATCTGGCAAATGTAGACACTCTGATAGAGAAATCGGATGGCGAGAAGTACATGATCCGCGAGTATGCACAGGTGGAGGCTATCCGTGCCTGGACCTACATGCAGTTGGTTGTAAACTATGGCGAAGTGCCCTTCTATCTGGAACCCATGCAGTCTACCGAGGAAATTCTGGGCTTCGACTCAAAAGATCCTGCTAACCGCGTAAATGCCCTTAACCTTTGGGAGAAACTTGAGGATAAACTGCAGCGTGCATACCAGATTGAAGAGCAGTGGGGCTATCCTCAGTACTTCAAGTATGGTTACAAGACAACTGTATGCCACTCAAGCAAGGCTATGTTCCCCACTGCTGTTGTATTGGCAGACCTGTACCTGATGGGTAACCAGTACGAGAAGGCAGCTGCATACTACTATGAATTCCTTGATAGCAAGTATGGTGGTGCACTGCCCGCAGACTACTACTCTTATGCATTCCAGCCATTGGGTGCAAATGCTCCCATTGCCTTCATTGAAGGCTATCCCTGGAGAGAGACTGACGAGACAAACAAGAAGAATGAGAGCGTTACAGCTATTCCTTCCAGCACAAGCTCACTTTGGGGTATTGTTCAGCGTGGCGTAAACGACCTCTTCGGTTTTGACGCAACTATCCGCCAGAACACTGGCAGCGACTCTACAACAACCGCAACCATTACACTGAGCCAGAACTGGGAGCGTCAGTTGGGTCCCAGCGCAGGCTACGACAACTTGCGCCTGTCACAGAAGTTTGAGACCTACGTTACCTCTAAGTTTGAAAACATTGATGACGAAGAACTCACAAGACTCGTTGTTCTGGACTCTGTAGGTGACGCACGTGGCGTTACATGCGGTCCTGGTCAGGGCTATATCAGCCGCTTCAACTCAGGCGACTACTATGTAGATGAGACAAAGACTGAGCGTTACATCATCAAGCAGAATCCCGAAGTAAAGTTCAGCACCGTATTCCCCATGGTATACCGCAAGAGCATGATCTGGCTGCGCTTTGCTGAGGCTCTGAACCGTGCTGGTTATCCCGGTTATGCATTCGCCATCCTGAAGAATGGTCTGACACAGAACAGCACTTGGTTGCCCAGCACAGAGAACGACTTCGCAGGCAAGACATACCGTGCACACTACGTTCATAACGGCACATACACAAACAGCGAAGGCGAAGTTAAGGACACCGTAATCGTATTGCCCACAGACTGGGAAACCAACGATATCTGCGTAATTACTGATAAGGAAATCGACGCTGCAGAATACGAGGCAGATACTACCGCATTTGCCAACTATCTGAAGACCCTTGCAGTTGAGCACTTCGACACTGTTGACAATCCCAACCAGTACATTGTATACGAGGTTATCGAGCGTGCAAACTTCCAGCCCGCAGGTTCTTCTATTGTCTGCGACTACATCAGCTACAAGGAGTGGGAAAACTCTAAGGGCAAGATTTGGTTGGACTTCAACAAGAACCAGTTTGCTGGTTTGCAGCAGATGGGTATCAACTTCATTCAGGACTTCCCTCTTCTGGAACACACATTCATGACCCTGAGCAACTATCCCATCACTACCACTCCCAATGAGTACATCTCTCGTGGTATCCACCAGAAGGGTTGTGGTCTGCTGAAGTACAACGAAAAGAGAAGTGTGTACAACTTTGTTGACCAGATCAACCTGAAGCTTGAGGCTGCAGGCAAGGCTACTCTGACAAAGGCACAGATCTACGAGGAGGCCAACCAGGCTGACGTGATTGAGGCAATTGAAGAGTTGATACTGGACGAGGCTGGTCTTGAACTGGCATTTGAGGGCAACCGCTTCTTCGACCTGATGCGTGTGGCTAACCGTAAGGCTAATCCCGGTCAGTTCATGGCAGAGAAGATTGGTGCACGTAGCGCAGATGCAAAGACATGGGCATCTGGTCTGGCAAGCGATATCAAGAACTGGTATCTGCCCCTCCCCGACTATAGCTACCGTCAGCAGTAATACAACGTTTAGTTCTGGGAGACAATCTCCCGGAACTAAACATAACACATAAAGAATGACCGAAGCCCGTCAATGGACTTCGGTCATTCTTTATGTTGTCGTGATTAGGATCTAACGATGAACTACCGTGCCAACTTTTCCTTAAGGAAACGACCTGTATAACTTTGCTTGCACTGGACAATCTCTTCTGGTGTACCAGATGCTACAAGGTTACCACCCTTCTCGCCCCCTTCTGGACCGATATCCAAAACATGATCTGCACATTTTATGACATCCAGATTATGCTCAATGATGACAAGAGTGTGGCCTTTCTTCAGAAGAGCATCAAAGGAGGCAAGCAGTTTCTTTATGTCGTGGAAATGCAAACCTGTGGTGGGTTCGTCGAAGATGAACATAGTAGGTACATGCTTGTCCATGCCAAGATAGTATGCCAGTTTCACGCGCTGGTTCTCGCCACCAGAAAGGGTACTGCTTGACTGACCGAGTTTGATGTATCCAAGTCCTACGTCCTGCAAAGGCTTGAGTAGTCGGACAATTTTCTTTTCGTTCCACTCCGTAAAGAACTCTATAGCTTGGTTTATGGTCATATCCAGGATGTCATATACATTCTTTTCGTGGAATCGCACTTCCAGTATCTCCGGTTTGAAGCGTTTGCCGTGGCAAGACTCACATTCGAGAACAAGGTCGGCCATGAACTGCATCTCAACGGTAACGGTTCCGTCACCATTACATTCTTCACACCTGCCGCCAGAGGCATTGAAACTGAAGTATGCCGCCGTGAAACCCATCTGTTGGGAAAGTGCCTGCTGGGCAAAGAGTTTTCGGATTTCATCCCATGCCTTAACGTATGTGACAGGATTGGAGCGCGAACTCTTGCCTATAGGGTTCTGGTCAACGAACTCTATTGCCTGTATGGCATTGGTGTCGCCCTCCAGAGAAGCAAACTCGCCGGGACGGTCGCCCACCTCGTCAAGGTTGCGCTTGATGGCATTGAACAGAATGTCACGCACAAGACTTGACTTGCCGGAACCGGAAACACCCGTCACGCAAGTCATCACATTCAAAGGGAAACGCACGTCTATGCCCTTGAGATTGTTGGCACGGGCACCACGGATTTCTATGTATCGGTTCCATTTCCTGCGTCCTTCGGGAACAGGGATGCTGTCCTTGCCAGAAAGGAAATCAAGCGTATGGGATTTTATCTCAGGGGGACAGTCTGCTGGCGCGCTATTTCCTGTTGTAACTGACTCTACCCCTGAGACAGGGGTAGTACCCCGAAGGGGGGAGGGGGTGGATAGTTTTCCGTTTTCCGTTTTAATCCCGCTTTGCGGTCTTGAATCTGCTCCCGCTCGGCAATTCAAACAAGTTTGATTGCTCTCGCTTACTCGCAGATTTCCGTTATATACTATCCGTCCCCCCAGGCGCCCTGCCTCGGGACCTACGTCTATTATCCAATCGGCGGCACGCATAATGTCCTCGTCGTGCTCCACCACGATGACAGTATTGCCCAAATCGCGAAGCTGGAGCAGCACCTTTATAAGTCTCTCCGTATCGCGCGAATGCAAACCTATGGAAGGTTCATCCAAGATATAAAGACTACCCACAAGAGCAGATCCAAGCGATGTGGCAAGATTGATACGCTGGCTCTCACCTCCTGATAGAGAGTTGGACAAGCGGTTCAGAGTAAGGTAAGGCAGGCCCACGTCCATCAGGAACTGAAGCCTGGACCTTATTTCAACGAGCAATCGCATTGCTATCTTCTGTTCGTTCTCCGTCAAATCCTTTGTCAAATCCTTAGCAAACCATTCGGCAAGTTTGGAGATTGGCCATTCCACCAATTCGGATATTGTGTGTCCTGCGACACAAACATAGTTCGCCTCGGGTTTCAAACGGCGGCCAAGGCACTTGGGACATGTGGTCTTTCCTCTGTATCGGGAAAGCATCACACGGTTCTGTATCTTGTACTGACCAGCCTTGAGCATCTCGAAGAAAGCGTCGATGGAGATAAGTCCCCACTCCTGCTCCTCGGGGAAAAGGGTCCATTCGGATAGAACCTTGTCGCTGGGTTTGCCGTGCCATAGCCAATCCTTCTCGGCTTGTGTCAGTTCGTAGTATGGTTTGTGTATGGGGAAACCTCGCTCGGAGTTGAAACGGATGAACCAGGTCTTCCATTCGCTCATCTTCTCACCACGCCAGCATTGCACGCAACCCTCGTAAAGGGAAAGGGCGGAATTGGGTATCACCAAACGTTCGTCTATACCCATAATCTTGCCGAACCCCTCGCACTCAGGGCATGCGCCCAATGGGGAGTTGAAGGCAAAAAGCTGGTCGGTGGGTTCCTGGAAGACAATACCATCTGCCTCGAAACGTGAGTTGAACCTATGAAGTATGCCAGCAGGCAGGAATCTGAGCATCATCTCTCCCCCACCCTCGTAGAATGCCGTCTCCACGCTATCGGTAAGACGCGAGATGGAGTCGTTGTCATCGCGCACCGAGAGACGGTCAATCACCAGATACACTTCTGTGGAAGAAGCATTGCCCTCCGCAGCAAGGTACTCCTCTATGGTAGTTATCTGCCCGTCCGCCTCTATGCGGACAAAACCCTGCTGGAGGTATTTCTTCAAACACTCGCGCACATCTGCCGTACCATTCTCCTTGCAAAGATGCATGGGAGCAAGCACCACAAAGCGTGTGCCAGGGGTGTACGATGCCGCACACCTTATCACGTCCTCCACGCCCTGCTTCTTCACCTCATCGCCACTGACGGGACTATAAGTGCGTCCCACTCTGGCAAAGAGCATGCGCATGTATTCATATATCTCGGTACTCGTGCCCACGGTGGAACGAGGATTGCGGCTACTTACCTTCTGCTCTATGGCTATGGCTGGTGGGATGCCCTTGATGTAGTCGCATTCGGGTTTGCCCATGCGGCCAAGGAACTGGCGGGCATAACTGGAAAGGCTCTCCACATAACGGCGCTGACCTTCGGCATACAGGGTGTCAAAGGCAAGACTTGACTTGCCGGAACCGGACACGCCCGTAACGACAATCAGTTTGTCGCGAGGTATCTCCACGTCTATGTTCTTCAGGTTGTTGACCCTTGCGCCTTTTATATATATACTTTCCATAGTAAAAGTCCTATAACTTTACCTTCACACCCTTACTCTCGTTCTGCATGTGATCGAGGGCGGTTATTACATAGACATGCCCAAGGGCATCTTCCGGCAGATTGTAGAACGTGTTGCGTGTGACATGTACCAACTTGGTAGCATCGTCCAGATTCTGTTTTTCTCCCTTGCGGAAACGGTATATGGCATACCATGCGGCCTGATCCATAGGCGCCTTGGCCTTGGGAGCCGTCCAGAATAGTGTGGGACCGTCCTTCGTTGCTATAATGGCAGGCTTGCGCACCTTCTTGGGAGCTTTGTTATCTATCCATGGCATCAAAGGTGCGAGAGCGGGATATTTATGATACTCCTCCTTGAGCATTGTGGCATAATTGCCGGTATTGTCCACTACGGCCTTGGCATACCATTGGCAACTGCCTTCCACGCCGGGCAGAGAGCGCTGAAGGGTGTATTTTGCCTTCATCTGATGAGTGTTGGCATTCTGCAAATCATTGTACTTTACGGTGCGTTCCACATCCTGACCGATGTACAGGTGTCTGCCTCCGGCATTCTCGCTCCACCACCTTATGAGGGTTTCATAATCGGCGGTAGGATGTCCTATCTGCCAATATATCTGGGGAATGTTGTAATCCACCCAACCCTGGCGCACCCATTCAAGTACGTCGGCATACAGGTCATCGTAGTTCTGCAAGCCATTGGTTTCGGAACCGTTGGGGTCGTTCTTTTTGTTGCGATATATGCCAAAGGGACTTACGCCGAACTTGCACCAGGGCTTTACGCTCTTTACCGATTCGTTAAGCTGCTTGATGAACTTGTTGACGTTATCGCGCCTCCAATCATCACGCGCCATGCCGTTGCCGTACTTCTCGTATGATGCATCGTCGGGAATGGGAAGTCCGTTGGCAGGGTATGGATAGAAGTAGTCGTCTATATGTAAACCGTCTACATCGTACCTCTCCACAATATCCATTGCCACACGACAGATGTAGTCGCGGTTTTCCAGCAGACCGGGATCAAAGAGCATGAGACCATCATAGTGGAAGAAGCGCTCAGGATTCTTGAAATAGGGATGACTGGCAGCAAGTGCTGTTGTACCCTTTGTCTTGGCACGATAGGGATTTATCCATGCATGGCACTCCATGCCACGGCGGTGACATTCCTCCACCATCCATGCCAAGGGGTCCCAATACGGTTCTGGCGCACGTCCCTGTTCGGCAGTGAGATAACGGCTCCATGGTTCCATCTTGCTCTCGTACAAGGCATCTGCCTCAGCACGAACCTGAAACATTATGGCATTGATACCGCAACGCTTCAGTTCGTCCAGCTGCATGGTCAGTGTCTGTTGCATCCGCTCACGTCCGATGCCTGTCCACTGGTTATTGACACACTGTATCCAAGCGCCACGGAATTCGCGCTTGGGATTAACTACCACTCCCTGGTACTCATTCTTCTCCTTAGGGGGCAGAGTTCCCTCTGCCTTGCACATTGCCGACACAAGCAGTGCCGCTATAATAATAATGTATTTCATCAGCATACAAAGATAAGGAAAAAAGGGTTATCACGTATGCCACACATCGCATTTTAGCATCAAAAAGGGAATGCAGAGCCTTTTTACATGCAAGGCCTTCCCCAATTCATGATTATTTTTGTACATTTGCAGAAGAATGTATAATCAAGAAACACATAATATGGAAAATCGCAACATTAAAGTTCAGTACAAACTCTACGCTCCCATGGGCGAGGAGAAGAAGATAGAAATGATCGAGGAAACCCGTCCCGACATGCCTTTCCACTTCATCAGTGGCATGGGCATGGTGCTGGAGGCTCTGGAGAACAAGCTCTACCCTCTACAGGAAGGCGAAACCTTTAAGATTACCCTCAGCGAGGAAGAGGCATACGGTCCCTTCATCCCCGAGGGTGTACAGGAGGTACCCGTAGAGGCTTTCTTCATCGAGGGCAAACTGGATACCGAACATATCTATGAAGGTGCCGTAGTTCCCCTAATGAATGCCGATGGCGAGCGCTTCAACGGAACCATTGCTGAGATAAAGGAAAAGGTTGTCGTTGTTGACCTCAATCACCCCCTTGCCGGCAAGGAACTGACATTTGAAGGTTCTGTCGTTGAGAACCGCGTTGCCACCAACCAGGAAATCCAGGACTACCTCAACAGCCAAGGCGGTTGCGGCGGTTGTGGCGGTTGCGGAGGCGGCGATTGTGGCGGTTCCTGCGGTGAAGGAGGATGCTGCGGTAGCTGTAACTAAGCATCAGAAAACGAAACACGTTGATAAGCCCAACACAATACGACGCGAGGCCCAACACAATACGACGCGAAGGCCAACACAATACGATGTGTTTTCTGCCACCTTAGTTTACCCGTAAATTTCCATTTAATAACGTGAACACATTTGGCAACATATTCCGCCTTACCACCTTTGGCGAGAGCCATGGCGAAGCTGTAGGTGGCGTTATTGACGGCATGCCTGCCGGCATAGAAGTGGATCTTGATTTCATTCAAGGTGAACTTGCACGCCGACGCCCAGGGCAAAGCCGTCTTACCACGGCACGCAAGGAGGAGGACAAGTTGGAGTTGCTCAGTGGAGTGTTCGAAGGGCGCACCACCGGTTGCCCCATAGGCTTCATGGTAAGGAACACCAACCAGCACAGTTCCGACTACGAGAACATGCGCCACGTGTTCCGTCCCTCGCATGCCGACTACACCTATGCCACCAAGTACGGCATTCGCGACCATAGAGGAGGCGGACGTTCCTCGGCACGAGAAACCATAAGCCGTGTCGTGGGCGGTGCCTTTGCCACCTTAGCACTGAAGCAACTTGGCATCAGCATCTGTGCCTATACTTCACAAGTGGGAGATATTGCCCTGCCTGGCACATACCAGGATTACGACCTCGGACGTGCCGAGGAAAACCCTGTCCGTTGTCCAGACCCCATCACCGCCCAACGCATGGCGGACCTCATCATGGAGGTGAAGGGCAAGGGCGACACCATCGGAGGCATAATCACATGCGTAGTGAAGGGTTGTCCCGTAGGACTTGGTGAACCATGCTTCGGCAAATTGCATGCCGCCTTGGGAAGTGCCATGCTCAGCATAAATGCCGTGAAGGGTTTTGAATACGGTATGGGATTCTCCGGCATGAACCTTCGTGGAAGCCAGCAGAACGACATCTTCGTCCCCGACGGCAAAGGGGGCATCACCACCCAAACCAACCGTAGCGGTGGCATACAGGGAGGCATCTCCAACGGACAGGATATCTACTTCCGCGTTGCCTTCAAACCCGTAGCCACAATCTTGATGGAACAAGACACCGTAACAGAAGATGGCCAAGCCACCACTCTGAAAGCCCGTGGCCGCCACGATGCATGCGTGCTCCCCCGTGCCGTCCCTGTAGTAGAGGCCATGACGGCAATGACCATATTGGATTATTACCTTATTAATCGGACAACAACATTATAATACATAAGGACACCACGTCCAAATACTAACAAAACAATACATCTGCCTATGAAACATCGCGTATAACACTATACGCACACTATAAGACATATTGGAAAAGCGTTTTAGCTTTATTCTATCATTTCGAAAGTTTGGCGACTAAAAGAAATCAACAAGAATATAGCAAAAATGCTCGCGCCATACGGCGTGGGCTTTTGGTTATTCTGTTGATTAGGTTACGCCA
>JAZRII010000050.1:0-33921 GCA_045645225.1 Bacteroidaceae bacterium
CGACGAGGAACTCCGTCCCTACATAGAGAACCTCAACAAGGCACGAGGCCTAATAGACTGCCCCAAGGCTCGCACGCTGGCAAAGCGGCTCATAGAGGAGTGCGCCGACTTCTCCCGCCTGTCGCAGAGCCGTGTGTACGAGAACCTGTCATACCGTGCCAATGTGATTGCCTACCTGAAAGCCATGGTGCTCTTCGTGGCAAGCGGAGGCAAGTGGGACAAGACGGTGGAGAACTTCATCCGCTGGAGCCTCCAATACGACCTATGGTGCAAGATGCACTTCTTTGGCAACGACATAGAGTTGGCAGAAAGTGCCCACTATGCCAGCACCAGCAAGACAGGACCGAAGAACCTGCTGGACTTCCTGCCCGACATCTTCACCCGCGAGGAGGCGCACCTGCTACGCAAGAAGAAGGGTATGGAGCGTGGAAGTCTGAGCGCAATGCTAGGCATGTGGAGAAAACGTGGCTATATAGAAGTGCATGGCGAGGAAATGCCACAATCGGAACAGATGCGCCAACGCTATGCCAAGACCCAATGGTACAAGAACAGGCAATACGCTTAACAGTTTAACAGTTTAACAGTTAGTATTAACGCTAAACGCGATAACGGAGAATTTAACGAGGACGAGGACGATGACGAACTTTGCGATTAAGCGAGAGCAGAGTTAATTGTTTTATCCACCCCCTCCCCACTGCGTGGTACTCCACCCTGTCTCAGGGGGAGAAAGTGGGTGATAGCGTTCCTTATTAACTTTGTCCCCCTGAGACAGGGGCGACGAGCGAAGCGGAGGGGGTGGACCCTAAACTAAACCCTAAACTCTAAACCCTTTAACCTGCGACATAGTCGCAATTAACCGTGGCTTTGCCACATTAACCTTTAACCTTTAACCTTTATAACATGCAACTATCAACCAATTTCCGTCTGAGCGAGTTCACTCGCTCGGACCCCGCCAAGAGACTTGGCATAGAGAACGAATGCTCCAGCGTGGAGCAAGTATTGAACCTGGCATACCTGTGCCACATGGTGCTACAGCCCTTGCGAGATAAGTTCGGCCCTATCCGCATAAATAGCGGCTATCGGTGCCTGGAACTAAACAAGGCAGTGGGTGGTGCTCATAATAGTCAGCACATGAAGGGCGAGGCGGCAGATATACACCTGCCATCGGTGGATAAAGGGCTCGAGTATCTGGCTTTCCTGAAGACCCTGCCAGCCGTGGACCAACTGATATGGGAGGGGAAAGGAAATACCCATTGGATACATGTGTCGGCAAGGAGGGTGAAGACCCCATCCAGTCCGCAAGGGGAGAACGGACCCCTCCCCAGCCCTCCCCTGTATGGGAGGGGGTAGTTACAACAGTAAGCACCGCGCCAGCAAACTGTCCCCCTGAGACAGGCGGGACGAGGAGCGAAGCGACGGAGGGGGTGGATGATACAAAACGAAATGGTGAAAACTATCCCCCCCCTCCCCCCTGCGGGGTACTCGCCCCTGTCTCAGGGGGAGAGTCAGTTACAACCGACAATGAATATTAAGCATTAATAAAATCTATTAACTTTTTAATAAAATCCCACCAACCTCTGCCCAACGTGCAGAAGCACCGCGTCAGCCCTCCCCCCATAGAGGGGGGGATGCCTGAAAAGGCAGAGGGGGTCTGTGGGTCCAACTATTATGAACAAAACAAGAGGCATGCAATTCTGGAAGGCGGCCATGCGCTACTATCCCGACTTTTCTCGCTCTACTGCTGTTCGCAGGTTTCGCGAGGAGATACACAATACGCCAGAACTTCTGGAAGAACTAAAGCGCTTAGGCTACGATGAGCATAGGCGGTATTTCCCTCCTGGGCAGATGGCCGTTATCATAAAGTACCTTGGAGACTAACGTTTAGCGGTGAGCGGTGAGCGTTTAACGGTGAGCGGTGACAGGCATGGTAGGGACGCTGCGTGCAGCGTCCGCATGGTTATCTTCTCGGACGCTGCACGCAGTCCCCCAACGTCGCAATGGAGATTGCAACCCTCACGAGGCACAGATTGACATCTAGATGTCAATCTTCCAAGGACCTCGTTCGCCCTACATTGCCGAGCGACAAGGAGAAAAGACCGCGAAGCGGAATTAAAACGGAAAACTAACCGCTCATCCGCTCACCTCTAACCTTTCCTCCCCCTCACAGGGGGACAATAAGTTACTGCTTGCTAATGCAAAACAAGATGGCACCATGCAATGTGATGCCATCTTTATTTTATATACTCTCCGAAGGGGTGTCTACAGTCTACAGTCTACAGTCCGTTTTCATTCTCCTTCATACTCACGCCCAGTCTTTTCTTTAGAACAGAAGTGAGTATCCAAGTCAAATGAGTGAGTCCGAAATGGAGGTTATGCTGCGTCTCTGGAACTGTTGTAATATTATAAAATAGATTTACGGCAGATACTTATGTAATTAACAAGTATCTGCCGTAAAATGTTATTGGTTGTGATATTCTATATTATTTGCTCTTTTTGCAATTCTGCTTTTTAGAACATTCCTGCTTCTTTTCGCATTGCTTCTTGCATTCAGACTTCTTTTCGCAGGTTGCACAATTTTCTTTTTTGCATTCCTGCTTCTTGTCACATTTCTTTTCACACTTGGACTTCTTCTCGCACTTCTTCTGTGGACATTGAGCGCTTACAGTAAGGAAAGAACCCAGGAACATGGATAAGATAGTTGCTTTAAGTAATGTTTTCATGATTTTATTGGTATTATATAATAAATTAATTAATATGGAACCCCACTACCTGATTGGCATGGGGTTCCTTGGAGGGCCGCACTGATGATGTGATGAAACTCCTGATGATAGGATTTGAGGGCCTGTTTCGCTTTTGTAATCCATCTGACCATAATGGGATGGCACGCCATTGGCGGACAGAGCTGGTCTCGGTTTCTGAATTTAACTGATGAGTATCCCGATCAAACCAGTGCGGCAATATCTTTAGTAATTTCTATAATAGGAAATTATCATCCGAAAACCTCTGCTTTCATTAATCTTCGCAATGCAAAGATAGACAATTTATCTGGAAAAAGAAAATTATTATACGTTATTTACATCATTTTTATATGTTAATAATACTTTTTGTTGGAGAATGTTAAACCCTGTAACCGATACGGGTTACAGGGTTATGGCATATTTAAACGTTCTGGAAAGAAATATTTCTTATTTAATCTTCTGCCAATATATGGTTTGACCTATACCAAGGATAGTTGCACGTAATTTCAGTTTGTTTGCAGTTTCAAACTTGGCTGTAGCATTTACACGTATTCCTTTTGTAGGGTCGTAGATCTTGGCTCCACTCCATTCTTTGTCGTCGGCATCAAACTTCAGGCCGCGAACCAACACAACCTTGTCTATATCAACATTACGCAATGACTTGTCTGGGTTCTTGACATCCTTACGCTTCTTGCCATCCTTATCCAAAGGATTCTCTACCCAGAAAACCTGTGCATCATATGTGCCTTGGGCATTCTTGGTAATGCGTACTTTGCTCTTGCTTCCTCCACGGTCTGTGAGATACTCGCCAACGATATTGTCGGCCTTGTCATTAATTCCTTGTGCAAATGCTGGGCATACCGAGATCATTGCACACAACATAATCATAAAGATTTTTCTCATAATTTATTCTCTATTTTTAAAATGCTGTGCAAAGATATGGCTTTATATGCACATCTGCAACGTTTTTGTGAATTAATTTACTTTAAAAGAGAACACTTGAAGGCAAATCGTGTAGAAAAGGGCAGGATATATATATATAGTATTAGAAGAACTTAATTCAATATACATGGGATGAAATGAAAAATAAACGATGATAAAAAAAGGTGTGTCGCTATGCGGCACACCTTATTCTCTTATTAGTTTAAATTTCATTTCTTCATATACGAACGGATACCGTAGATGGTGATGAAGAAGAAGCAGATCAGAGGAAGAACAAAGGATACGTTAACCGCAGGATGACCAGAGATTACGCCCATGTCGATTATGGTGCCTTGAAGAGGAGGCATTATGGCTCCACCCACAATTGCCATTACAAGGAAGGCTGCACCAAGAGAGGTGTCCTGACTCTCTACGTTCTCCAAGGCTATGCCGTAGATGGTGGGGAACATAAGCGACATGAAGGCGGAGATGCCTACCAAGCAATAGAGACCTGGCATTCCTACAATAAGAATTGCTCCCAGAGTACAAGCCATGGCGCCAATTCCGAAGATGGCCAACAAAGCACGTGAGTTGACATACTTCATGAGGAAGGTGCTGATGAAACGGCTGCAGAGGAACATGCTCATGGCAAAGATGTTGTAGTTCTGTGCAGTGGCCTTGTTGATTCCCAGATTGTCGGCATACTGGATAATGAAGGTCCATACCATAATCTGTGCTGCCACGTAGAACATCTGTGTCAGTACGCCCTCGCGGTAGATGCCATTATTCCACAGGCGCTTTAATGTGTGAAGGGCTGAATCCTGTTTCACGTCGGCAGAAGTCTGAGGCATTCTCTTGATGGCGATGATGATGAACATGAGTACTACAACTACACCAAGCATTACATAGGGGTCTCGTATCACCTCAAGGTCGTGCAGACGAATTTCTGCCTTTTCAGCTTCGCTGAGTGTGTGGAAGAATGTCTCGCCGGCAGCGTTTCGCCTATCTGACCACAAGGATGGCAATACTACCAGCGATGCTACAGCCATACCAGAGAGCGAACCCATAGGGTTGAATGCCTGGGCAAGGTTGAGTCGGCGTGTGGATGTTTCCTTGGAACCGAGCGACAGGATGAAGGGATTTGCTGTAGTTTCAAGGAAGGCAAGACCAAAGGTAAGAATGTAGAGCGACAGGCAGAAGAAAAGGAAATTCTGCATGGAAGCCGCCGGGATAAAGAGGAATGCACCGAGCGCGTAAAGTCCTAATCCCAAGAGTATTCCGCTCTTGTAACTAAACTTACGGATGAATAAAGCTGCAGGTACAGCCATAGTGGCATAACCGCCATAGAATGCACACTGCACCCATGATGCCTGGAAGGCAGAAAGTTCCATCACCGTCTGGAATGCCGCCACCATAGGGTTGGTGATATCGTTGGCAAATCCCCATAGCGCGAATAGCGAGGTGATGAGGATGAAGGTGATGAGATACTTCTTTTCTACAAGTTTTTCTTTCATGGTTGATGTTTTGAGTTTCAGGCATGTGCCTATGTGTGGTTAATAGAGATGGAATATTCTGTCCATCATCTGCCATTTCTCTGCCGAAGACATGCCTGCCTTTACCAGCTGGAACTCTGCCATGTAGTCTTCCCACTCTGCCTGACGGGGCAGGGTGCCAAGGCGTGCCATGGCGGTGTCCCAGTCGAAGTCGAGTGGTGTCTCTACTATCATGAACAGGCGTGTGCCAAGGAGATATATCTCCATCTCCAGAATGCCCACCTGGCGTATGCCTTCAGGTATCTCCTTCCAGATGTGTTCCTGGCTATGACGACGGCGATACTCGGCTATGAGTTCGGGATTGTCGCGCAAGTCCAGTGTCTGGCAATAGCGCTTCACGGGGCCTTGGTATTGTTGTACGGGATAACCGTCTTTTGGATTTTCCATAGTATTTTTCGGATTGTTAAGTCTGTTTGTTTGCAAGGGGGGGAGGAATTAAGCCTTTTGGGGTTCGAAAACCTTTGGAGTAACGCTACGGCGCACCACCTCTCGCAATTCGCCCATGTCTGCTATTTCTCCGGATGCCATTGCCTGAACAAGGATATTGCCCATTGCCGTGGCTTCAACGGGACCTGCCCATACGGGTATGCCAAGAGCATCGGCGGTGTACTGGTTGAGAAGGTCGTTTTGCGATCCGCCACCAATGATGTGCAGACGTTTGGGCTTCTCGGGCATGATACCGCTTATACCATTGATAGCTTCACGATACTTGGTTGCCAGGGAAAGCAGGACAGTGCGTACCAGTTCTCCCTTTGTCTGGGGAACCTGCTGGTTGCTCTGCTTGCAATAATCGCAGATGGCCTGCTCCATGGATGATGGATTCATGAAGGCGGCATCTGCCACGGGGATGATGCTTGAGATGTTTGCCTGTTCGGCTGCTGGCAGAATCTGGGCAAAGGTCTGTTCCTCGCCACGCTCCTTCCACTCTGCCATCAGGCGTTGCATGATCCAGAGGCCGGTGATGTTCTGCAGGAAGCGTATGCGTCCGCCCACACCACCTTCGTTGGTGAACTCTGCCTTGCGGGCCTCTTCGGTGAGGATGGGTTCTGGCAACTCAAGACCCAGCAGCGACCATGTGCCGGAACTGAGGAATGCTACGGGACCGTCGCCTTCGATGGCTGGTACGGCAGCAACGGCAGATGCTGTGTCGTGCGAACCTACGGCTATTACCTTGACGTCGCCAAGTCCAGTCTCTTCGGCAATGTCTTTGCGCAATTCTCCACGCACGGTGCCAGGCATTACTATCTCACCAAAGATATGCTTAGGCAGTCCGAGTGCCTCGATTGTCTCCCACGACCAGTCTCTGCGTTTTGCATCAAGAAGTTCCGATGTGGAGGCAATGCAATACTCGTTAGTTGCCTTGCCGGTGAGGAAGTAACTGAAAAGGTCGGGCATGAAGAGCAGGCGGTGGGCCGACTCCAGTTGTGCTGTTCCCTTTATGCTGAGCAGCTGTGCCAGAGTGTTTATCTCCATCACCTGTATGCCAGTGGTGGCATAGTGTTCGGTGGGGTTAATTTGCTCAAAAAGTTTCTCGGTCATGCCAGCGGTGCGTGCATCGCGATAACACACGGGATTGCCTATGAGTTGTCCGTCGCGGTCGATAAGTCCGAAGTCCACGCCCCAGGTGTCCACACCGATGCTCTCCACCTGGTGCCCCTTGGCGGCAGCCTTCTTTAATCCTGCCTTCATGTCCTCGAACAGGGCAGGGAAGTCCCAGTAGACATGTTCGCCCAAGCGTACCTGACGGTTGCCGAAGCGGTGTACCTCCTCCATGATGAGTTTACCGTCCTCAATCCATCCGGCAATGACGCGTCCGCTACCTCCGCCAAAGTCGGCGGCAAGATATACTTTGCTCATTTAGTGTCTTGTTGTTTTTAAGTGAGTGAAACAAAGGATGAACACATCCGGCAACTGTCCTGAGATGGGATAGTGGGATGGATGTACTCATCCTTTGTCAATGTTGGTTGATTACTGTTGCAGAGGAGTCTTCTTGCCCAGAACGTAGATGTCCAGGTCCTCAATCTCCTGAGGTGTGAGCACAGAGTAATCACCACCTGTCTGTACGATGATGCGGCATGCCATCTCGAAGAACATGGCACGCTCGAACGCCTGGTCGAAATCCTTGCCGCACACCACCTGTCCGTGGTTGGTGAGCAGGATGGAGTTATGGTCCTGCATGGCCTCCACTACTGCTTTAGCCAATTCTGGGGAACCTGGTCTAAGATAAGGTATTACAGGTATCTCGCGACCAACGTGGCAAGGCACCTCGGCGGTTACGTTGTAGTTCTCGGGCTTCTTCTTCATGCATGACACAGCGGTGGCATAGGGTGACTGGAAATGCAGTACCACGTTCACGTCGGGGCGTGCACGCAGAACACCCAGGTGGAAACCGCTTTCCATGGAAGGCTTAACGCCGTTGAGCACCTCGCCGGTGGCAACGACACACTGAGAAACCTTCTCCTTCTGGAGTGTGGGCACCCATGAACCTGTACCAGAAACCAATGCCTCTTCGCCAATGCGCCATGAAAGGTTACCGCTACTGCAAACAGTAAGTCCGGCATCGCCCACACGGTGTGCCTGCTTGATGAATTCCTCTATATGAAGATTTGTAATCATGTCTTTTGTAATTTAATATTATATATAAGGTGTAATGTTTTGAGGTATTAGAGAACCTTCTCGTACAGACCCTGGATGATGTCCTTGTCAACAAAGCGTGGATTGCCAGGTGTGCACACGTCGGCAGCGGCAGCTGTGGCAAGACGGTCGAGGTCTTCTGCCTTGATGCCCAGGTCGGAGAGATGCTGGGGAATGCCAACACGGATGGCCAATTGGCGAACGGCATCAACAGCAGCCTGTGCGGCCTCTTCGTTGCTCATGCCTGCTGAGTAAACATTCATAGCCTTGGCTATCTGCACGTACTTGTCGATGGCGGCAGGCATGTTGAACTCCATGATCGTGGGCAGAAGCAGGGCATTAGCTACACCGTGTGGTATGTCGAAGATAGCACCCATGGGGTGTGCCATACCGTGTACAACGCCAAGACCAACATTGGAGAATGCCATACCGGCAATGTATTGTGCCACGGCCATACCGTTGCGTGCCTCAGCATTCTGGGGCTCGTTGACGGCGGTCTCCAGATAGCGTGCAATCATCTCAATAGCCTTGAGTTCGAACATGTCGCCCATCTCCCATGCACCCTTGGTGATGAGACCCTCGATGGCATGTGTGAGAGCATCCATACCGGTGGCGGCGGTGAGGCTGCGGGGCAGGGTGTACATCAGTTCGGCATCGACAATGGCCATGATGGGGATGTCGTTGGGGTCAACGCACACCATCTTCTTCTGGTTCTCCTCGTCGGTGATAACGTAGTTTATGGTCACCTCGGCAGCAGTACCGGCGGTGGTGGGCAGGGCGATGATGGGCACAGACTTCTTCTTGGTGTCGGCAACGCCTTCAAGAGAAACCACGTCGGCAAAGTCGGGGTTGTTGGTGATGATACCCACGGCCTTGGCGGTGTCCATGGAAGAACCGCCACCGATGGCGATGATAAAGTCGGCACCAGACTTGGCAAATGCCTCCACACCTGCCTTCACATTGGAAACAGTGGGGTTGGGCTTGATCTCGCTGAACACCTCATAGGGGATGTTGGCTCCTTCGAGCACCTTCAGCACCTTGTCGGCAACGCCAAACTTGATGAGGTCCTTGTCTGTGGCAACGAAAGCCTTCTTGTAGCCAAGACGTGATATTTCCTGTGGGAGCACCTCGCGTGCACCGGGGCCGAAATAGGAAACTTCGTTCAGTATGAAACGGTTAATCATTTGTATCTATATTTAAGGAAAAATTAAAAAGGGGTTGAAAAGGCAGTGTCATGTTTGTTATGTTCATCTTGCCTTTTCAACCCAATATTTGGTCAATTACTTATAAACGGGACCGTATGTCTGGCAAGCTCTGTAGTCAGAACCCTCCTTGTCCATACCGAATGCGTTCCATGCGGCGGGACGGAAGATATTCTCCTCGGGTACGTTGTGCATGCACACGGGAATGCGGAGCATAGAGCACAGAGTGATGAGGTCGGCACCGATGTGACCGTAACTGATGGCACCATGGTTGGCACCCCAATTGTTCATTACAGAATAGACATCCTTGAAGGGAGCCTTTGTCTCGTCCAGACGGGGAACGAACCATGTTGTGGGCCAAGTGGGGTCGGTACGCATGTTCAGCACCTCATGAATCTCGGGATCAACGTCGGCAGTCCAACCCTCGGCAATCTGCAGGACGGGGCCAAGACCCTTGATGAGGTTCAGACGAGACATGGTAACGGGCATGCCACCCTTTGAGAGGAAGTTGGATGAGAAACCACCGCCACGGAAGTAGTCACGGTCGGCGGGCATCCAGTTGGTGTTCTTCAGACAGCCCTCAACATCGGCCTCGGTCATTTCCCAAGCGGGTTTCATGCAAGGTTCGCCCTTGGCATTGGTGCTTGCACCAGTTGCATCGAGAGTAGTAGCACCTGAGTTGATGAGGTGAATCATACCGCCAGAAGCCAGACCTGTCAGTTCCTTGCCAGTTACACGCTTTACAGCCTCGGGGCTCCAGTATGTACGAACGTCGGAGAACATCTGGCCGCAACCGGTCAGCAACTTACCGAAGAGCATAGCCACGGCATTGCATGCATCGTTCTCGGTAGCAACAACATAAGCCTCGCGTATACCGTTCCAGTCGAAGGTGCTGCAAAGCAGAGCCTCGGTGAAGTCTCCGTTGGGCTTCCAGTCGGTCCACTGACGCTGGCCCTGGAAACCTGCCGCAATAGCATTGTGGCCGATAGCCTCTTCCTTGAAGCCCATCTCGCGGAGCTTGGGATTGCCCAGCATCAGGTCGCGAACGATGAGGGTCATCTTCACAACAAATTCCCAGTCGGCATCCTTGCCAGCACGGTCCTTCTGCTTCTCTGGACGGTTCTTGTCCCAACCCTCGTTCACCTTACAGTATTTCTCTGTCCAAGCCATAGCCTTGGCATACTCCTCGTGGTCGTAGATACCCTCTTCCATGCGGCGGAGGATTTCTGTCTCGTCCACACTCTCGTTGCGCATGCCCAGATATTCCTGGAAGAAGTTCTGGTCAACAATACTGCCTGCGATACCCATGCACTGACTGCCTACAGACAGGTAGCTCTCGCCACGCATAGTTGCAACTGCCAGGGCGGCACGTGCCCAACGCAGAATCTTCTCCTCTACATCAGCAGGGATGGTGTTGTCTGCCAAATCCTGGACGTCATGACCATAGATGCCGAATGCAGGCAAACCTTTCTGTGCATGACCGGCCAATACGGCAGCCAGATACACGGCACCGGGGCGTTCTGTACCGTTGAAACCCCAAACAGCCTTTGGCCAGTGGGGATGCATGTCCATGGTTTCAGAACCATAGCACCAGCAAGAAGTAACGGAGATGGTGGCACCTACGCCCTCACGCTCGAACTTAGCCTGACAAGCAGCGGTCTCAGCTACACGGCCGATTGTGCCGTCGGCAATAACGCACTCAACGGGAGTACCGTCGGCATGCTTCACGTTGGCTGAAATCAGTTCGGCAACAGCCTTTGCCAAATTCATTGTCTTCTCTTCAAGACTCTCACGCACGCCACCCTGACGACCGTCGATGGTGGGGCGAATACCAATTTTAGGATACTTGCTCATAAGTATTTTATTAGGTTAATATTGTTTGTTTTTATGCTATTAGCGGAACAAATTTAAGAAAAATAAATTAGAAAACATATATCCATAGGAGGATTTTCCACATAAAATGTATTAGTTTTTTCCAACAAAAAGCGTAACATTAACAAAACAAAGGAAATGCTCCATTACATACTGATTATGAATTATAGACGTTACATGAATAGAAAAGATGAGTCAAACACACACAAAACTCCAAATTTTATGCTATATAACATAAAAATCGGTATATTTTTCTTGCTACATTCATAAAAACCTCGTATATTTGCATCGCGAAAATAGTTTTTCGTGCATTAGGTATTGAATTATTAACAATCAAGAGGTAAAAAGTTATGATTGAGAAGATCGGTAGCGTTGCTGGTGCTGTATGGACAGCCCTGAACGAGAATGGCGCAATGAACGCAAAGGACCTGAAGAAGGTTTGCAAGATTAAGACTGACAAGGATCTGTACTTGGCTATGGGCTGGTTGCTCCGCGAGGACAAGCTGAACGTAGAGGAGGAGGGTAAGGAGATTACTCTGTCTCTGAAGTAAGATTCCTTTGTCCGAGAAATACAGAAAGGATGTGTCATAGGCATTATGGCACATCTTTTTTTGTCCAATAACCAGAAATACTCCCTAAAAGGAATGATAGCAACTATCGATTATATAGAAAGGAAGTTCAGCGAGTTCAACCACATGATTTTTGAAGACAGGCTGAAGCCGTTGCCTTTCAAACTTAGTTGCGCCCGTACGTTCCTGGGGCAACTGCGCTACAGGCGCAAGCGAGGATTTTGGGGAAAGTGCAAGTATGACAACTTTCAACTGGTGATAAGCGGACGCCGAGATATGGCTGAGTCCTTGCTGGAGGATACCATCATACACGAGATGATTCATTACTACATACTTTCCAACCAGCTGACCGACACATCATCGCATGGAAAACTTTTCCGACAGATGATGAATGACATAAATGCCCGTTTCGGACGCAATGTGACCATAAGCCACAAGTCCACCGAAACAGAAATAGAACAGGATAGTGAGGTGCGCAATCACCTGATATGCGTCAGCCGTTTCCAGGATGGAAGAACGGGCATTACCATTGCCGCGAAGACAAGAGCCGGTGTGTTGTGGAAAGAGATTCCCAGAGTAACCGGTGTGGTTGAGTGCAAATGGTATTTGTCGCAGAATCCTTATTTCAATCGGTTCCGACGCTCGCGTTCAATAAAAATATATCTTGCTGACAAGGCGGAATTAGAAAGAAATCTTGAAGATGCAGTTCCACTGCCTGACGCACCTAATTATTAAACCCAAATCGCTCAATAGACGGTATTGCACGCTAATGACCGATTTGGGTTTATAAATATATAACCTTTCTTTCAAAAAACAAGAATGAGGAAGTGTGTGTATTATTCCTCTGCATCATCGCTCTTTGCCGTGCGAAGGATGAGGGTTGTGGCACCAATGGTGATGATGTCGCCATCGGAGAGGGTGACTTTCTCATTATCGCCCAGGATGTCGTTCATATAGAAAGTGCCTGTGTTGGAAGGGGCATCCCACAGGATGTACTGCAACTCACCGCGCTTGTTGCGCTGTACGCGTATGATGCAGTGTTTGGTGTCTACGCTTGGGTCAACGGTTTCAATGGGCAGGTTGATATTGGTACCCTTGACATATCTTCCCAGCACGTTGTCGCCCATGCAGAGAGGGAGTACCTGCTTGTAGTGGAAGACATTTTCCACCACCACTATGCTACCGCACTGGTCTTTGTTTGCCTCCTCGTCCAGAACCTCGTTCTTGCGTGTATCGCGCACCTTGCTTGTGCCCATGCGTATGCCAAACTGCTTGGAACATTCCGGACACTGAAACACCAATTGCTGGCCAGCTTGGTATTTTGTCTCGTCGAAAGTAATGTAACTGTCACATTTGGGACAACGTACACGCTTCATGTTATAAAAAAATTAAGGGGTAATAGGGTGGGGAGATAATCAGAAGTGCTTGAGCCAAGAGCCTGAATACATCTTGTCGACGGTGCGTACAACGGCAATCTCAGCACGGCATTCCTTTTCGCCAGCATAACCCGTAAGCACTACACGCAACATACCATTGTCATTGTATTTCACGGCATTGGAGTAACCTTCCTTGTTGAGTTTTTCTATGAGAAGATCTGCGCCTCTGTTGGTTATTGCACTTGCCATCACCACGCAATAACCCTTTACCTCGAGCGAACGTGCAGACATATCTGTTTCTGCGTTCTGAGAATTATCTTCTGTTACTTCTGCAATAACCTCGCCAGAAACAGGTTGGGGTGAAGCAACCTCGTTTGAAACAATGTCAATTGCAACATCCTCATTTGAAACTGCCTCACTTGCAATAGGGCTAATTACAACCTGCTCGCATGTGGCCAGTTCGCTTGTGGCATCCTGCTCTGCTACGGGCAGGGATACAGGAACACTTGTCTGCTCCGACTCTACTGCCTGCATTGGCGCTATGGCGGTGAACAGAGTCTTCAGACTCTCAGAAGAAGCCATCTGAGTGTACTGGACATCGTTAAGGTTGAAGGAGTTGAAATTGGGCAGGACAATGGTAAGCGCCACTATGATCATGGCTGCTGCCGTCATTGCGCGATGCACAGTGCTACGGCGCAGACGGATGGTAAAGTGTGTGGGATCCTTATGCGTCTTGTGCTTGTGTGCATAGGCAGGCAGCTTGGCCATGTGGAAGGTGTCCAGACCATAGAGTTCGGGGGTGTTCACACCAGCCTCGCACACCTCAAAGGCAATGCCAGTTTCCGTTGTTATAAGCCTGCCCATTGTACCCATGTCCATTGTACCCATGTCCATAAGTGACTGGTTGATATCGTCCAGATAGTCGGAAATCCATTTCTTTGCCACGTTTCGTGTTACGTGGTGCAACTGGATAAGGCAGTTTTCCAGTTTGCCGTCGTCTTCTGTGCTGCTGGTGTCCAGGCTTACGCTTCTGACGGGAGGCAGATATAGTCTCTCCTCTTCGCAATACCTGGCCTGGAGGTCTTCTGTAACGAAGACTCCTATGCCCGGCAATGCTACCGAATTATGCTCGCAAAGGAGGAATTCTATATGTCTGCTTAAATCTTTCACAAGTGCAAAGGTACGACAAATATCTTTAATAAAACAAGTCTTCCGAGGTAATTATTTTAACTTTTTTAAGTGTTTGAACGTCCCTTTTCAAAGTCTCTTCTTTAGTTCTCGGACACTTTCTTTTGAGTTTCAGAGGATTGTGCCTTGGGTGTGTCGTGATTCTTCTTGCGACGAGTTTTTCTGTGTGCCGGCTTTACATTTCCCTCGACTTGGGAGTTAGGGGCGGTTTGGGACTTGGACTTAGTTTGGGAGGATTGTGCCTGTTTCTTTGCGCCATGCTTCCTTTGTTTGCCGTTTCTGTCCCTTCTGCTCTTGCCAGACCTTCCTCCCTCTTTCTTTGCGGTGTACTCGGGAGCCTGTCCCAAGTGCTCTGGTACAGGTATCTTCTCAACTTCCTTCTCCAGGAACTGCTCTATCTTCTTGAACTCCGGCTGGTCCTTCTCCGAAACAAGCGTGATGGCACTGCCACCTGCACCAGCCCTGGCCGTACGTCCTATGCGATGCACATAGTCCTCGGCATCGTGAGGCACGTCGAAGTTGATGACCAGTGTTATGTCGTCAATGTCTATGCCACGTGCCACTATGTCCGTCGCAACGAGTATGTCGGTCTGTGCGCTACGGAACAGATACATCACCTCGTCGCGTTCCTGCTGGGAGAGGTCGCTATGCATGGCACGGCAGTTGAACTTTGCCCTGGTCAGCGAGATGGCCAAGTCCTTGGCCTTTACCTTGCTGCCTGTGAAGATGATTACACGTTCTGGTTTCCTGGCCTTGAATAGTTCCTTGATGATACCAATCTTCTGTGCCTCGTAGCAGATGTATGCCATCTGGTGTATCTTGTCGGCTGGACGGCTTACTGCCAGGCGTATCTCCACGGGATCGTGCAGGAGTGACTTGGCCAGTTGACGTATCTTCTCGGGCATAGTGGCAGAGAACATGATGGTCTGTCGCTTTTCTGGCAGATGCTTGGCTATCTGGAGGATATCGTCGGAAAAACCCATGTCGAGCATACGGTCGGCCTCATCAAGTATGAAGAACGATACACGCGAGAGGTCTATGTTGCCCAGAGAAAGATGGCTGATGAGTCTTCCAGGAGTAGCAATGACTATATCAGCCCCTTGTTGCATGCTGCGCTTCTCTTGTTCGTATCGGATGCCGTCGTTGCCGCCATACACCGCCACAGAACTAATGTATGGCAGATGGTAGGAGAATCCCTGAAGAGCCTGGTCAATCTGTTGTGCCAGTTCGCGTGTGGGCGACATGATGACACAATTGATGGCATCGGTAGGGTAGTCACCGTATGATAGTTCCGAGAGTACGGGTAGGAGGTATGCCGCAGTCTTGCCTGTACCTGTCTGCGCTACTCCAAGAACATCGTGTCCTTCAAGAATAGGTGGAATGGCATGCTCCTGTATAGGAGTGGTCTGTTGGAAATTCATATCATCCAGAGCATCAAGCACTGGACTGCTTAGGTCAAGATCGTAGAAATCCATTATAGAGTATTATCTGTATGAAAGTTTATGAGAGCGTATATTTATGTAATTATATAATATGTATATACCCGATACTTACCTCGGTGCCTTTTTATAAAGGTATATCGCCACTGGAAGGTATAGGAGATTTGGCAACCACGCCGCCAGCCAGGGTTGCATGCCTGCCTGCGTACTGAATGTGGCACAGACACCTTGAAGGAGTATGTATGTGGCACTGAGAGCCAGACCTATGCCTAAGGCCGTACCCATACCGCCCTTGCGCTTGCGAGCAGAAAGACTGGCACCAATGATACTCAGCACAAAAGCCGCAAATGGGGCTGCTATGCGCTTGTGGTACTCTACCTCAAAGTCCTTTAGTCCAGCAATACCGCGAATGCGCTGACGCTCGATAAAGTCAGTCAGTTGGCTAGATGTCATGGTTTCCTGCATCTTGTTGGTAAGCAGGAAGTCCTGGGGTTCCAGTTTGATAATACTGTCTATCTGGTTGTATCGGGTGATTTTCTCTTTCGGCCCCCTGAGTTCGCGGATGTTGACATTGCGCAAGGTCCATTTGAATCGCACATCCGAAATGGTATCGTACTGGACGGAAGTTGCTGTGAGGTGGGAAACCAGTTTCTTGTCCTCGAACTTGTCCAGTGAGAAATGATAGCCGGTGTGTCTTGAACCGTCATAATGCTCCATAAAAGCTACCACACCGCTATCCACCTGAAGGTGCACGTTGTCAGCCCACACTTTAGGTTTGATCTTGTTTTTGTAGAGGTTTTCAAAGGCCAGGCGCTCTACACTTCCCCGTGGTATCACATCTGTGCCCAGGTAGAAGTTCATTGCTGCTATCAGTGCTGCACACAGCATGTATGGCCACATAAGGCGCTTGAAACTCACTCCTGCCGCCAGCATAGCAATTATCTCGCTGTTGTCAGCCAACTTTACTGTGAAGAATATTACGGATATGAAGACGAAAAGGGAAGAGAAAAGGTTGGAGTAGAACGGGATGAAGTTGGCATAGTACGTGAATATTATGCCTTCCCAAGGAGCATTGTTGGTAGTGAACTTGTCTATGTGTTCGTTAAAGTCGAAGACTACCGCAATGCTAATGATAAGAAGTATGCTGAAGACATATGTCCCCAGGAACTTCTTTATTATGTATCTGTCAAGTCTGGTGAATAGTTTCATGTAATACAAGGTGTCTTACAGACGGTTTGTTACTCGCCTTACCATCATCTCCTTCCACGAACTGAAGTCTCCGGCCATGATGTGCTTCCTTGCCTCGCCCACGAGCCACAGGTAGAAGGCCAGGTTGTGTATGGAGGCAATCTCCAGCGCCAGCAGTTCCTGTGCCTTGAACAAGTGGTGCAGGTAGGCCTTTGTGTAGAAAAGATCCACGGATGCAGTGCCATTAGGGTCGATGGGGGAGAAGTCGTCTGCCCACTTGCGGTTGCGCATGTTCATTATACCCTCGCTGGTAAATAGGCATGCATTGCGTCCGTTGCGTGTGGGCATGACGCAGTCAAACATGTCTATGCCGCGCTCTATTCCTTCAAGCAGGTTGGCTGGTGTGCCCACGCCCATGAGGTAGCGGGGTTTCTCCTTGGGAAGGATTTCATTCACCACTTCTATCATTTCGTACATCACCTCGGCAGGTTCGCCTACGGCAAGTCCGCCAATGGCATTTCCGTCGGCATTCTTCGAGGCTATGAATTCGGCGCTCTCACGTCTAAGGTCCTTGAAGGTACAACCCTGCACTATGGGGAAGAGGCTTTGGCTGTATCCGTAGAGAGGTTCTGTTTCATTGAATCGCTTAAAGCAACGATCCAGCCAACGGTGCGTAAGTCCCAGGCTTTTCTTGGCATAGGCATAGTCGCTTGTGCCAGGAGGGCACTCGTCCAAAGCCATGATGATGTCTGCTCCGATGCTACGTTCTATATCCATTACGCGCTCTGGGGTGAACATGTGCTTGGAACCGTCCAGATGGCTGCTAAATGTGCAACCCTCCTCTGTAAGTTTACGTATGCCGGTCAGGGAGAAAACCTGAAAACCGCCAGAGTCGGTGAGTATAGGCTTGTCCCATCCGTTGAATTTGTGCAGTCCTCCTGCTTTTTCCAGAATCTCGGTGCCAGGTCTCAAATAAAGGTGGTAGGTGTTGCCAAGTATGATCTGTGCCTTTACTTCCTCTTTCAGGTCGCGCACGGTAAGCCCTTTCACGCTTCCTACAGTGCCCACGGGCATGAAGATGGGAGTCTCGATCTTGCCATGATCGGTGGTAATCAAGCCAGCGCGGGCATTTGTCTTGGAGTCGGTATGCAGAAGTTCAAATGTCATCTTCCTATTGTCTTTTGTTTCGTTTGTCTATGTTGGGGTAATCAGTTTGCAGAGTCCTTTGCCGGTTTACTGTCCTCGAAACGGAACTCAATGGGGTTATCCACCTTCTCCTTCAGCAGTGCATAGTCGAGTACGTCCATCACAGTGCCTACGTAGTGGAACTCCAGTCCGTTAAGGTACATAGCTGGTATTTCCTCTATATCCTTTCTGTTGTCCTGACATAACAAGATATGCTTTATGCCGGCACGCTTGGCGGCCAGTATCTTTTCGCGTATTCCGCCCACGGGCAGCACCTTGCCGCGCAGGGTTATCTCGCCCGTCATGGCTATCTCCTTGCGAACTTTTCTCTGTGTCAGTGCAGATGCTATGCTCGTTGCCATGGTAATGCCTGCCGAAGGACCGTCCTTGGGTACTGCACCTTCTGGCACGTGAATGTGGAGGTTGTAGTTTTCGAACACACGAGGGTCTATGCCCAGTTCGCGTGTGTGGCAACGAATGTATTCCAAGGCTATGGTAGCCGACTCCTTCATCACATCGCCCAGATTGCCGGTCAGGGTGAGTCTTCCTCCCTTGCCTTCGGACACACTTGTCTCTATGAAGAGTATTTCGCCACCCACGCTTGTCCATGCCAGACCTGTCACTACACCAGCAAAGCCATTGCCCTGATATGTGTCGCGTGTGAAAAGGGGCTTGCCCAGCAGGCGTTCTACTTCCTTCTCGTCAATATTCTTTTCTATGCTGATGCCCGCTCCGTCCTCGTTTTGCTGGCGTGCAAACTCCAGTGCCACCTTGCGCAGCATCTTGTTTATCTGCTTCTCCAGCGAGCGCACTCCGCTTTCGCGGGTATAGTTTTCTATTATCTTCTCAATGGCACCCTTCTTTATCTTCAGGCCCTTCTGCTTGTCCAGACCATTGTTTTCCTTCTCCTTGGGGAAGAGGTGGCGTTTGGCTATCTCCACCTTCTCCTCGGTGATATATCCGCCCACTTCTATGAGTTCCATGCGGTCGAGCAGGGGACGTGGTATGGTGTGTATGTCGTTGGCAGTAGCTATGAACATTACGTGCGACAGGTCGTAGTCGATGTCCAGGAAGTTGTCGTGGAAGGCTGTGTTCTGCTCTGGGTCAAGCACCTCGAGCAGGGCGCTGGAGGGATCACCGTGCATGGTGGCCTGTGTTACCTTGTCTATCTCGTCCAGTACGAAGACTGGGTTGGAACTTCCCGCCTTGATGATGCTTTTTACGATTCGTCCGGGCATGGCGCCGATGTAGGTGCGACGGTGTCCGCGTATTTCGCTTTCGTCGTGCATGCCGCCAAGGGATATTCTCACATAGTTGCGCTTCAGTGCATTGGCTATGCTACGGCACAGACTGGTTTTTCCCACGCCCGGAGGACCGTACAGGCAGATGATAGGACTTTTCTTGTCGGCCTTCAGTTTCAGTACCGCCAGGTGCTCCAGTATGCGCTCCTTCACCTTCTCCATACCATAGTGATCCTCGTCCAGAAAGCGTTGGGCGCGTTTTAGGTCAAGATTATCCTGAGTGTATTCTCCCCATGGCAACTGGAGCATTGTCTGCAGGTAGTTAAGCTGTACATTGTAGTCAGGGCTCTGTGCGTTGATGCGCGAGAGTTTCGTTACCTCCTTTTCAAAAGTGTCCGCCACCGTCTGGCTCCACTTCTTGCTCCTGGCCTGTGATCTCAGCTGGTTTAGGTCGTCAAACTTGTTGGAGAATTCATCCGTATTGCCCAGTTCTGCCTGCAGGTTGCGAATCTCCTGGTTCACAAAGTATTCGCGCTGCTGGCGGTTTAGGTCGGCATGCGTCTTTGCCTCTACATCCTGACGCATCTTAGCAAGTTGTATCTCGAAATTCAGGAATTTCAGCAACAGGGTAGCACGTCCCAGGTCGGTATCCTCACACACAAGCTGTGCCTTCTTTTCGGTGGGGAAAGGATAATTAGTACAGATGAAGTTGATGAAAAAGACTCCCGTGGGCATCTTCTTGATAAATTCAACTATCTCCAGGGGAATATCCTCGCTCATGGAGGAGAGGCGTTTTATGCGCTCCCTTATCATCTCCACTGTGATATCCAGTTCCGCCTCCTTGTCGGCACTTTTTATCTCGGGTATGGCAGTAACGTGCCCCCTGAGGCCCTCCGAGATATCCTCCAGCGAATCAAGCCCCACGCGGTTCATCGCCTGGAGCAGAGCGTTATGGTTCCCGTCAGGCAACTTCATCAGATGCACTATGCGGCATACCGTACCCACATGGTAGAGGTCATCCATACCTGGTTCGTCAGTATCCGGATTCTTCTGTACAAAAGCAGCTATCAGCGCTCCGCTCTTGTCTGCCTGCTTCAAGACTTTGAGACTCTTTCGCCTTCCTATGGTCACAGGAGTCACGGTACCAGGAAACAGGATGTTGTCGCGGAGGGCGATGATACCCATATCTCCATCATTGATCTGACGTATTATCTTTTCTACGTCGGCATCTATTTCTGTTACGAATGAAAAGGAGGAATTCTTTCGCATAGGATTTATGTACTGAGTTGTGTGTTACGTAATATACCTTATAAATAATAAAATGGTGTGCAAAGTTACGAAAAAACGTAGAGAAGAACAAATAAAGCCTGTCAATATTCCCTTTTTTGAAACGAGTTTGGCTCTTATTTGCTAGGAAAGTCCTAAATTTGCCACCGATTATGGCAGGAGAAACATTCAGATTCCAGAAATTCAGCGTACAGCATGACCGCAGTTCCATGCGTGTTGGCACTGATGCTGTGCTTTTGGGAGCATGGGCGGAAGTGCAGCAATTGCAAGCCCTTGCTCAACCATCTGTGCTTGACATAGGATGTGGATGCGGTGTCATTTCCCTTATGGTTGCTCAACGCTGTCCGCATGCCCAGGTGCTTGGTATCGATATAGATGCGCCCAGCATTGAGGAAGCCACGCAGAATGCCTTGCAAAGTCCGTTTGCCCACAGGGTGCGCTTTCGCCTGGCCGACATCAGAGATATGGCCGCAGAGCCTGCCTGCGGGCGTTTCGACCTCATTCTCTGCAACCCGCCATATTACACCGAAGACACCCTGCCCCCAGAGCAGCGCCGCAGCAGAGCACGCAATGCACTGCACCTGTCCTTCGGGTCTCTCGTGGATTCCGTGTGCCGTATCATGTCGGAGCATGGCACATTTGCCCTCATCATTCCCATGCAGGAAAGGGATATCTTCGTAAGTGAAGCACTCGCCAAGGGGCTTCACATCAGCAGGGAATGTCGTGTGCAGACGGTTCAGAGGAAGCAGCCCAAACGTGTTATGCTTGAATTCCGTTTCCATCCAACCGACCATTTCGCGCCCTCGTATCTTACACTCCAGTCCTCGGACGGTTCACGCACTCAGGAATATTCGCTCCTTTGCAAAAACTTCTACCTGTAAACTCCGTTGAAAGCAGTTGACAGACACCATCTGAGCATTCTCGTCGTAATGAAACTTGCGAATTCTATAGCTTTAGCGTGAACTATGAAAAGAAAATAATATTCAGCATTCTTCGAGCAGAAACGAATCACGTATATTTTAGCGTACAAGAGATTGTTGGACACAGAAAATATGAGTATCCTCAAAAGCAGCGATACCTAATACCTCGCCAGATGCTGTTGATAATTCAGATTTTAGCCCCATAATGGGCTATTGGGATTATATACTCACACGAACATTATTTATAAATATGTCATCTGGACGTTCAAATCGTGCGAAAATGACTGATATAAGGAGTTTTTCCACAGAAATATTTGCATTATTCGCAAAAAGACACTACCTTTGTGCCCTGTTTGGAAGATGTTATTGGAAAAGTAACAAAAGAAAGGAAGATTAGAAATGTCTAAGATTTGTCAAATTACCGGTAAGAGAGCCATGGTTGGTAACAACGTGTCTCACTCAAAGCGTCGCACAAAGCGCACCTTCGATGTGAACTTGTTCCACAAGAAGTTCTACTATGTTGAGGAGGATTGCTGGATTTCTCTGCGTATCAGCGCAAGCGGTCTGCGTTACATCAACAAGGTAGGTCTTGACGCTGCATTGAAGAATGCTGTGGCTCAGGGCTTTTGTGATTGGAAAACTATTCGTGTAATCGGTTAATTTCAGGAGGAACTAAAACATGGCAAAGAAAGCTAAAGGCAATCGCGTCCAGGTAATCCTGGAGTGCACCGAGATGAAGGAGAGTGGTTTGCCCGGAACATCACGCTACGTGACTACCAAGAACCGCAAGAACACTCCCGAGCGTATGGAACTCAAGAAGTACAATCCCATTCTGAAGAGAATGACTGTACACAAGGAGATCAAGTAATTTAACACCCAATCACTCAGATTAAGTTATGGCAAAGAAAACAGTGGCTACTCTGCAGACAGGTAAGACAGATGGCCGTTCCTACACCAAGGTTATCAAGATGGTTAAGAATGCATCTGGTACCTATTCTTTCGATGAGCGTATGGTCCCCAACGAGGCCGTAAAGGATTTCTTCAAGAACTAATCCCTTGCTCCTTGTACTTTTACCAATAGAAAATCAATCCCCAGCCTGCGACAGGTTGGGGATTTTTTTTGATTTTCACATCACTTAACATGCTTTCGGAAGTATATAGTACTTTTTAAACATTTAACTTTGCCTATATGCCATATTCTTGCTAACTTTGCAACCGGAACAATAAAAAGTACTTATTAAACACAATGAACTCTTTTGATATTCGTGCTCTAAACGAGCAGATTGAGCGTCAGAGCGCGTTTGTGACCAACCTGCAGACAGGTATGGCACAGGTTATCGTGGGACAGAAGCATTTGGTGGAGTCTTTGCTGATAGGTCTTCTCAGCGACGGACATGTACTGTTGGAAGGTGTACCAGGTCTGGCCAAGACACAGGCCATCAAGACTCTGGCATCGCTGGTGGATGCGCAGTTCAGTCGTATACAGTTTACACCCGACTTGCTGCCTGCCGACGTGATAGGTACTATGATCTATTCTCAGAAGGAGGAAAGTTTCCAGGTAGAGAAGGGACCCGTTTTTGCCAACTTCGTGCTGGCAGACGAAATCAACCGTGCTCCAGCCAAGGTGCAGAGCGCATTGCTCGAGGCCATGCAGGAACGTCAGGTTACCATTGGCAAGGAAACCTTCAAGTTGCCCAAGCCCTTCCTGGTGCTGGCCACACAGAACCCCATAGAGCAGGAGGGTACATATCCTCTGCCCGAGGCACAGGTGGACCGTTTCATGCTGAAGGTAATCATTGACTATCCCAAATTGGAGGAGGAGAAACTCATCGTGCGCCAGAACATCAAGGGCGAGGCTCCCGAGGTGAAGCCCCTGATGACCACCCAGGAGATTATGGAGGCACGTGCCGTAGTGCGTCAGGTGTACCTGGACGAGAAGATAGAGCAGTACATTGCTGACATAGTGTTTGCCACACGTTATCCCGAGAAGTACAACCTGAAGGACATAAAGGACTACATCGAGTTTGGTGCCAGTCCCCGTGCCAGCATCAACCTGGCCTTGGCTGCAAGGGCATACGCCTTCATCAAGCGCCGTGGCTATGTGATTCCCGAGGATGTGCGTGCCGTGGCTCACGATGTGCTTCGCCATCGCGTAGGCCTGTCCTACGAGGCAGAGGCCAACAACATAACCCCAGAGGAAATCGTAAGCAAGATAATCAATAAGGTGGAGGTGCCCTAATCTGTGCATGGAGACAAGTGAATTGCTGAAGCGCGTCAGGCAGATAGAAATCAAGACCAAGGGCCTGTCCAACAATATCTTTGCAGGCGAGTACCATTCCGCCTTCAAGGGTAGGGGTATGGCCTTTGCCGAGGTGCGCGAGTACCAGTATGGCGACGACATACGCGACATAGAGTGGAACGTGACGGCCAGGTTCAATAAGCCCTTCGTGAAGGTATTCGAGGAGGAACGCGAACTTACCGTGATGCTTTGCGTGGACGTGAGCGGAAGTCTGGAGTTCGGTTCCGTGGTGCAGACAAAGCGTAGGATGCTGACAGAGATAGCCGCCACCCTTGCATTCTCTGCCATACAGAACAACGACAAGATAGGCGTGATATTCTTCTCCGACCACATAGAGAAGTTCATACCGCCAAAGAAGGGACGCAAGCACATTCTCTATATTATACGCGAATTGCTGGAGTTCAAGCCGGAAAGCACCCGTACCGACGTGGGGCAGGCAGTGGAATATCTGACTTCTGTGATTAAGCGCCGGTGCACGGCATTCCTGTTGAGCGATTTTATCGACGAGAAGGACTTCCGCCAGCCGCTGACCATAGCCAACCGCAAGCACGACGTAGTGGCCGTGCAGGTTTATGACCGTCGCGTTGCAGAGTTGCCTGACGTGGGCTTGATGCAGGTACGCGATGCCGAAACGGGAGAGGAGATGCTCATAGACACCAGCAGCAAGAAGGTTAGAAACCTGCATGCAGCATGGTGGAGGGGACAGCAGAACCGCCTTAGAGACACCTTTACCCGTAGCGGTGTGGACAACGTTAGCGTGCGCACCGACCAGGACTACGTAGCGGCACTGATGGGACTTTTCAGGCAACGCTCCTGAGGACAGAATAGGTGTCCAGCCCCCCCCTGTGGGGTGGGGCGGAGTGAAAGAAAGAATGCATAACACTTTCGCAAATGAATAGAATGAAACAAAACGGCAGCAATGCCATCGGAAATATGACCCACAGAGTGATTGCCTTTCTGGCAATCGCTTTGTTTGCTGTATCAGCATCGAGAGCACAGGTTACGGTTACAGCCAGGCTGGACAGCGTGCAGTTCTACGTAGGGCAGCAGGACGGACTGGAACTGCAGGTGTCCATGCCTGCAGGACGTGCCTTGCAGATGCCCGTGCTGAAGAAGGGTATGGAGATAATACCCAACGTGGAGATAGTGGAGGTGGGCAAATTGGATACCGTGCTCATGAACGACGGCAACCAGTGGCAGATAACACAGCGCTACATAATCACCGCATGGGACTCGGCCTTCTACTACCTGCCGCCATTGCAAGTAAAGGTGGATACTGCCGGATATGAAAGCAAGGCTTTAGCCTTTAAGGTGTATACTCTTGATGTTGACACACTTAATGCAGATAGGTTCTTTCCTCCGAGAGAGATTCAAGACCTGCCGTTTGCATGGGAGGACTGGCAACAGATAGCCTACGGTATGCTGGCATTGCTGCCATTGGTAGCATTGATCGTAGGCATGGGCATACTGATAAAGAAGGGCAAGCCCATCTTCCGTATTATACGCCGCAAGAAGAAGGTTCCTGCACACCAGGTGGCCATCATCGAGATAGAGCGACTCAAGGAGCAGCGCACATGGGCCAAGGAGGATAGCAAGGAATACTACACTCTGCTCACCGATACGCTGAGAACCTACATACAGGAAAGATATGGCTTCTCTGCAATGGAGATGACCAGTTCGGAAATAATAGAGCGTCTCATGAACGAAGGTGACGAAAAGAGTCTTCTGGAACTGAAGGAGATTTTCCGTACTGCCGACCTTGTGAAGTTTGCCAAATGGAGCACACAGATCAACGAAAACGATGCCAATCTGATGGCTGCACTGCAGTATGTGAATGAGACAAAGGTGGAGGAGGACCTCAACGCCCGTCCCGAACCGGAGATTATCAAGGAGACTGACAAGCAGCGGCAGATGCAGGTTGCTATCATGCGTGCGGTGATAGTGTTGAGCGCGTTGGGCATATGCGCCATCATCGGAAGCATTGTGTGGCGCCTGTATGAAATGTTTGCATAGTGCAGGTTGCTATGTTTGCAAATGTGCAAAACTGACAAGAATATTCTTCAGATAAAATATAAAAAGAAATGGAGTTCTATAATCCCTGGTATTTCCTTCTTCTGCTTCTCGTCATACCATATATTGTTTGGTACGTGATGAAGCACAGGAAATCCACCCCCTCGCTCAAGGTTAGCTCGACGGCAAGTTTCCGACGTGCAGGACGGACATGGAGAGTGTGGCTCACACACCTGCCCTTCGTTCTGACCATTGCTGGATACACCGCCATCGTATGTGCCCTGGCACGTCCGCAGACGGCCAATTCGTGGAGCAACACCAGTGTGGAGGGTATCGACATAATGCTTTGCATGGACGTTTCCACCAGTATGCTGGCAGAGGACCTCAAGCCCAACCGTGTCCAGGCGGCTCGCAACGTGGCAATAGAGTTCATAAACGGCAGAGAGAACGATAATATCGGACTTACGGTGTTTGCCGGCGAAGCATACACGCAGTGCCCCATGACCATGGACCACACCGCCCTGCTGAACCTGCTGAATGGAATGGACTGCAACATGGCCATGCGAGGAATGCTGGAGGACGGTACTGCAATAGGTATGGGTATTGCCAACGCTGTATCCCGACTGAAGGAGTCAAAGGCCAAGAGCAAGGTGATAATACTGCTTACCGATGGTACAAACAACCGTGGCGACATATCGCCAGGCATGGCGGCTGATATAGCCAAGAGTTTCGGCATCAGAGTGTATACCGTTGCGGTGGGAACAAACGGAACCGCGCCTTACCCCATGATGGTAGGCGGACACAGGGAATACGTGAACGTACCTGTGGAGATAGATACCAATATCCTGTCTGTGATAGCAGAAAAGACAGATGCCAAGACCTACCGTGCTACAAACACCGAGAAACTTTTCCAGGTGTACGAGGAGATAGACCAACTGGAGCGTACCAAGATGAACGTTCGCAAGTACTCCAAGCGCTATGAGGCATATCAGGCTTTTGCCCTCGTTGCTTTCCTTTGCATGGCTTTGGCACTTGTTCTCAGAGCTACTGTACTCAAGAGGATACCATAAGAAAGAAAACACAAACCGCACCGAAGTATGTTTAGATTCGAAACACCAGAATACCTTTACCTTCTGCTACTTCTTCCCATATTTGCCCTGGCACACTATATGTGGACCTACAGGAAGAGACGCAACCTCAGAAGGTATGGCGACCCGGAACTGCTGAAACCTCTCATGAAGGACGTTTCTCCGCTGAGAACCGAACTCAAGTTCTGGTTCTTGCAACTCTCCATCATGTTCCTTGTCATCGCACTGGCACGACCGCAGTATGGAACACGTGTGGACACCCGCAAGCGCAGCGGCATAGAGGCCATCATAGCCATGGACATCAGCAACAGTATGCTGGCAGAGGATGTGCGCCCCAACCGACTGGAGAAAGCCAAGATGATGGTTTCCAACCTGGTGGACAACATGACTGACGACAAGATAGGCCTGATTGTCTATGCCGGTCAGGCATATGTGCAGTTGCCCATTACCAGCGACTATGTATCGGCCAAGATGTTCCTGCAGACCATATCGCCATCCATGATAGAGATGCAGGGTACAGACATTGCCGCAGCCATAAATCTGGCTTCCCGTAGTTTTACTTCCAACGAGGGAGTCTCTCGAGCCATCTTCGTAATCACCGACGGTGAAGACAACGAGGGTGGGGCAGTGGAGGCCGCCAAGGCCGCAGCAGAGAAGGGTATGCACGTCTATGTGCTCGGTGTAGGTGAACCCGCCGGTGCTCCAATACCCATGCCAGGAACAGGAAAATACATCACCGACAACGAGGGCAATACCGTCATATCCCATCTCAACGAGGACATGTGCCGCGAGATAGCCAATGCCGGAAACGGAAACTACATCTACGTGGACAACAGCAGTTCGGCACAGGGCAAACTGGACAAGTACGTAGACAAACTCGGCAGGGTGGAGATGGAATCGACTATATTCTCAGAGTATGACGAGCAGTTCCAGAGTTTCCTGCTCCTGTCCATGCTCTTCCTCTTGCTCGACATCCTGCTGATGGAGAGAAAGAACCACATACTGCAGAGATTCACGTTTTTTACACGGAAAAAACAATAAGGAAATGTTCATGAAACGACTTTTCTCACTCATTCTCATATCATGCTGCTGTTTCTGTGCTGCTGATGCACAGACAATGCGCGACTATATCCGCAGAGGCAACCGCCTGATGCAGGATACACTGGGTGGCAGCGACCATTCCGAAAAGGCAATTGTACAGTACAAAAAAGCGCAGGAGGTGGATTCCACCTACGCTATTGCCAGATACAACATGGGCAATGCCCTCGTAAGGCAGGGAAAGCCACAGGATGCAATGAAGGAATATCTGGCCGCTTCCAAATACGAGAAGGACAAGCAAAGGCTTTCCGACATCTACCACAATATGGGAGTACTGCTGCAGGCATCAAAGAAATATGCCGAGGCGGTGGATTGCTACAAGGAATCGCTGCGCAACGACCCCTCCAACGACGAGACACGCTACAATTACGTCCTGGCCAAATGGCACTTGAAGAACCAGCAGGACAACCAGCAGGATGGCCAGGACAAGGAACAGCAGGACAAGCAGAAGCAGGAGGACAAGAAGGAACAGCAACAGCAGAAGCAGGAACCTAAGAAGGACGAAAAGCAAGAGCAGCAGCAACCTCAACCACAGGACAAGCAGGATATGTCCAAGGAAACCGCCGAGCGACTTCTCCAGGCTGCCATGAGAAACGAAAAGGAGACTCAGGAGAAAATACAGCGCCAGCAGCAGGAAGCACCTCGCAGAAGGCTTCAGAAGCAATGGTAAGGCCATTGCGTGCTTCCCGAAATACAGCAGGAATCAAAAATAACAACAGAAAAAAATACATAAAACATAACCGTGAAGAGAATATTGCTTTTCCTGTCATACCTGATGGCAGGAGTCATGACGATCTGTGCACAGACGGTAAAGATTCAGGCTCCGGAAGTGTGTGAAGTGGGACGAAGGGTAAATGTGAGCTATGTCGTGGACACACAGGATGTGGAGGATATCAGGGTGGGCAACTTCCCTGGTTTCGAACTTCTCTATGGCCCATCCACAAGCAGCCAGAGTTCGTTCCAGATGATTAACGGAAAGACTACACACTCCAGCACTATCACGTTCACATATGTGCTCCTTGCCAAGGAGGAGGGCGAGTTTACCCTGCCCAAGGCAGATGTGGTGCTTGAAGGCAAGACCATACGAAGCAACAGCACCACCATAAAGGTGCTCCCCGCCTCGCAGAAGAACCAGGGAGGCGGCACTTCCTCTCAACAGGGCGGCCAGTCCCATCGCGACAGCCATGGTGCGGATGGAAGCATCAGCGACAGGGACCTTTTCATTTCTGCCACAGTGAGCAAGGGTAAGGTATTCGAACAGGAGGCGGTGGTACTGACCTACAAGCTCTACACTCTGGTCAACATACGCCAGCTGGTGGGCGACATGCCCGAACTGGACGGTTTCCATTGCCAGGAACTGAACAACAAGGCACAGCTCTCGCTCAAGTATGAGCACTACAATGGACGCAACTATGGTACGGCCATCTGGCGCCAGTATGTGCTCTTCCCACAGAAGAGCGGAAAGATGACCATCCCCAGCGTGTCCTTCGATGCCGAAGTGGAGATAACCAATCCCCATGCCGACCCGTTCGACATCTTCTTCGGCGGCGGTTCGCTGACACAGAGGGTGCGCAAGACTCTCAACACGCCACAACTGGAAATAGAGGTAAGTCCGCTGCCCCAGCCATCTCCGGCAAACTTCTCGGGATGCGTGGGCAAGTTCTCAATGAGTGCCGACCTAAGCCCACGTCAGGTTGATGCCAACGATGCCTCCAACCTTAAGGTCATTGTATCCGGACAGGGAAACATGAAACTGATGAAGGCACCCGAGGTGAACGTGCCAAAGGACTTTGAGGTGTACACACCCAAGGAAACAGACAAGACCACAAACACATCGGCTGGTGCAAAGGGCAATATAGTCTTTGACTATGTCATCGTGCCTCGCCATGCTGGCAGATATTCCATACCGCCCGTGGAGTTTGTGTATTTCAATCCTGATGCAGGAAAATACGTAACGCTGAACACCGACTCCTTCCACCTGGATGTGGCAAAGGGCAAGGTGGTGGCAGGGGCATCCACGGTGCTGGAAAAGGAGGACCTGCGTGTCCTTTCCTCCGACATACACTACATCAATACCAATAAGGCTGACGTGCGCGAGAGCGTGGACAACTTCTTTGGTTCGCTTTCCTACTTCATGTCTTACGTAGGTGCCATATCGCTGTTCCTGCTGCTTCTGGGCATCTTCTACCGTCAGGCCAAAATGAATGCCGACATAGCGCGCAAGAAGGGCAAGAGGGCAGGCAAGGAAGCAGCCAAGCGACTCAAGGCGGCACGCAAACTTCTCAAGGCCCAGCAGGCAGGCCCCTTCTATGAGGAAACGCTCAGGGCATTGCTGGGTTATGCTGGTGACAAGCTCAACATCCCAATGACGCACCTGGCCAAGGAGAACGTGCGCGAGGCTCTTGCTGCACGCGGTGTTGACGAGACCCTCATCCGACAGTATATGGAGGGGCTGGAGTCGTGCGAGTTTGCACGCTTTGCACCAGGCGACCCCATTGCCACCATGGACAAGATCTATGAATCTGCCACACAGGCCATAAACAGCCTTGACAAAAGCCTGTAACGTAAAGTGAAGTGAAGTTTAAGTAAATATAGGTATAAAAAAGCAGGTATGCTCCTGCCTGAAGACAGTACAATGCAGATGAAGAACATACTACAGACATTATTGCTCCTATTGCTATTCTCCCAATCCCTCATGGCAACGGATATATCCAGGGATTCCATTGACATAATCAAGGTCGAGGCTGATTCTGCCTACGCCAACGAGGACTTTGCGAAAGCCGAGGAACTGTACACCCTGCTGGCACAACAGGGCGAGAGTGCCGCCGTCTACTACAATCTTGGATGCACCCACTACCGCCAGGACAATATGGCCAAGGCTGTGCTGTGGTTTGAGCGTGCCGCCCAACTCGCCCCATCCGACGAGGACATACGCTTCAACCTTGCCATGGCCAGGGGCAAGACCATTGACCGTATTATCCCCCGCCATGAGATGTTCTTCGTGTCGGTGTGGAAAACCGTGATGCACAGCCATTCCGTTACCCAATGGGCATATATGGCTGTCCTTGCCTTCATACTCGCCCTGATGCTCGTTGCCATGTATGTCTATTGCTCTTCAGTGGCGCTGCGCAAGACTGGTTTCTTTGGGGCCATCGTTGCCGTTGTTATCTGTATTGTGTTCAATATGCTTGCCTACAACTTGCGTAACTATAACCGCACACACACGGCCGGCATCGTCATGGAACCTGCCGTAACGGTGCGCAGCACTCCCACCGCTTCGGGTACCGACCTGTTTGTCATCCACGAAGGCACACGTGTGGAAATCAAGGACAATTCCATGCGCGACTGGGCTGAAATACAGATTGCCGACGGAAAGGTGGGCTGGATAGAGAAGAAGACTTACGAGGCCATTTAGGAAAAAACGTTCCCACAAGGGAATACAGGTGAAGAAGTAACGACAGACAAACTGAAAACAGACATATGACATTCCCCTCCTTCGATACGGAACTGCTCCTTTATATCAACCAGTGCAACAATGCCCTGCTTGATGGAGTAATGGTGAAGTTCAGCGACACGCTTACGTGGCTGCTGCTCTTGCTTATGGTTATATTTGTGGTCCTTCGCGACCGCCCAGTCAAGGAGGCTCTGTGCATACTGTTAGGAATTGGTCTGTGCGTCCTGCTTGCCGACCAGATAAGCTCCTCCCTCATTAAGCCTTGGGTGGCACGATTCCGTCCCACCCACGATCCAGAAATCATGTTTATGGTAAGGCATATTACAGGTCGTGGCGGACTTTATGGCTTTGTAAGTTCGCATGCCGCCAACACCTTTGCCATTGCTACATTCCTTTCCCTCGTGTTCAGGCATCTGCCCACTACAGTCTCCCTCGTGGTGTGGGCCTCCATCGTAGGTTTCAGCCGCATATACCTGGGTGTGCACTTCCCTCTGGATGTCCTTTGCGGCGGAGCGTTGGGAGTTGCGGTTGGACTGGTGGTGTACTTTGCCGTCCGCCTTGCCATACACCTGCTGTCAGGCAATGGAGTGCAGTATTATAGCAGCGCCTATACCAGTTCGGGCTTTCTGCGCGACGACATGCACATCCTGCTCACCACCATGGCCCTGACCTTGGTTTACACTCTGTTCTAAGGCTGGCTATATAATACCACGACCAGCCTTAATTGCCCTTCCTGTACTTTAGCGGCGTGTAGCCCGTGGAATTGTGAAACATGCGAGTGAAATGGTTGGGGTAGGCAAATCCCAGTTCCTCGGCAATTTCGTTTATGGTCATGTTTGTCTGCCGAAGCAGTACCTGGGCATGCTCCACTATTTTCCTTTTGATGTATTCCTGGGCAGTTACCTTCACCTCCTTCTTCAGCATTTCACCGAAGTAGTTTGGACTCAGATCCAGTTGTTCGGCGCACCACGACACCGTAGGCTGGCCATTCTGTGCCGGCAAACCGCTTTGCAGATACTTGTCCAGGATAGCATCCACCCTTGCCGCCATAGTTTCTCCCTTGGCAATAACCATGCTATGCTGGTTTTCGAAATAGCGTTTCACATAACTGAGCAGCGTGCCTATGCCCAGTCGTATCATCTGTCCGGACAGATGGTCCTGGGGGGTGTTTAGTTCGGCATACAGGTTGGCAAAGCAGTTCCTTATCACCCCGTACTCCATATCCGACAGCCTTATTGCCTCGGTGTAGTCGGCATTGAAGTAGGAAAACATGTAGAAGTCGCGTCCCAGCCCCGTTTTCTCCAGCAGTTCCGGTTTGAACACAAGCATCCATCCCTTGGGTTTGGCCATGTAGTGCATCCTCATCCCTATGCTCTGTCCAGGCCTAACGGTAACCAGCGACCCCTTGCTGTATGGCAGGGCGATTCCGTCCCTTAGCAGTTCACCGAACTCTTCCTCCAGCATTATCAAAGCATACATGTTGAATTTCCTGACGTCATAGAGGTTGAAGTTGGCACGGTACAGTTCCGTCACCGCCACTTGTGGGTGAAGAGTGGGCTGTGAGAAGAAGGCGTTGAAGTCTTCAATGTCGTCCAGTGTGTGCATAAGTGTGCTTTGACGCTATTCTGTGTATACGTTTTCTATCTCCACCACATATATGTCGTGAAGACCGCCCTTTTCGCCATACCATGTGTTCAGGATACTTTTTTCCACGAAGTCGGAATCATGCATAGAGGACTTGAACAGTTTTCGGCAATCCAGAGTAAGACGTGCCTGTTCAAAGGTCATTGAACCGCTCTCCAGCACCACAGGTACAAGACCAGTTTCTGCAGTCTTGTTGATGTCTCGTCCGCTCTTTGTCCCACATATCTGCAGAATCTGTCTGTACTCCTCTGCGTAAAAGGATAAGGTAACCCTTTCGTTAGTCTCCAGGAAGTCGTGTGTATATCGTTCGGGTCTAATGAAGATGAATGCCACGGGTTTGTTCCACAGCCAACCCAGTCCTCCCCACGAGGCGGTCATTGTGTTGTATCCAAATTCGCTGCCTGCCGTTACCAGCATCCAATCCTTGCCTATAAGTTGGAATGGGTTTTCTTTTCCTATAGCCTCCAGAGTTGTTTTTTTCATTCTGTGTACTGTATTGTTTGTAATCTCGTCTATTCCGTATGCAAAAATATGCCAATTTTGAAATATATCGACGTCTTTGTTGTACTTTAATCTTGCAAGAGGCAGATTTTGATACAAGAGGTTATTATTTTTGCATGATTACTGGATAATTTAAATGACAGGCAGGTGCTTCTCTTGCATTTTTTGCTATATTTGAGTTTAAACTCGAATATACTTTCACTCGCTGGGAGAAAATATTCAAGCAAGCTTGATATTTTTTCGCTCGTTTATTCGTATATTTGATGAAGTTTGATATAGAATTTATGATTATCAAACCTTTAAGAAGAACTCACGTGAGAATTGGCAATGGATAAGAAAAAATACGATTGTCTGGCTGAGCCATATTCATCACGCTTTTCAAATAACTCTTTTCTAAGTGCAAAGATACGATTTTTTCTCCAATTATAAGAATCCGTACCCTAAAAACTATCTATGCGATAAAGAAAATGACATAACAGATTCGTAGCCGAGTTCACCAAACCACAGGCAAAGG
>JAZRII010000051.1:0-2379 GCA_045645225.1 Bacteroidaceae bacterium
CTCATCCAGTCGTCCTCCGCTACTACCGTTATGGTGGTGAGCTTCGTAAATGCAGGTCTCATGACCCTCTCCGAGGCTATCGGTGTCATCATGGGTGCCAACATCGGTACCACCGTCACCGCATGGATCATCACAGCAGTAGGTTTCAAGGTAGACATTGCCGCCTTTGCCATTCCTCTGCTTGCCGTGGGCATGCCGCTGATTTTCTCCAGCAAGGGCAACAGAAAGAACCTGGGCGAGTTCATCTTCGGTTTCTCGCTGCTGTTCCTGGGTCTTGAATACCTGAAGATAAATGCCGAGGGTATGCACGTGGACACCATCGTCAGCAGTCTGGTAACATACATCCCCTGCGACTCTTTCTTCGGCACCATTCTGTTCGTTATCCTTGGTGCAGTCATCACCATGGTGGTGCAGTCATCTTCTGCAGCAATGGCTATTACCCTGATGCTGCTGGCCATGGACATCCCCGGCTTCGGCTTCGTACAGGCAGCAGCCTTGGCAATGGGTCAGAACATCGGTACCACCATCACCGCCTTCATGGCTTCGCTTGCCGCCAACACACAGGCACGCCGTGCTGCCATGGCACACCTGCTGTTCAATGTGATTGGTGTGCTGCTGGTACTGCCAGTCTTCACCTATGCATGCGACGGTGTCACCTATATTACCACAGAGCTGCTGGGCCGTGCCGATGACGATACCACATGGAAACTTTCCACCTTCCACACCCTGTTCAACCTCATCAACACCTGCATCCTGATAGGTTTCGTGGCACAGATCGAGAAGCTGGTTTGCCTGCTCGTTCCCCAAAAGGAGGCAGAGGAGGAATACCGCCTGCAGTACATCTCTGCAGGTATGCTCTCTACTGCTGAACTTAGCATCATGGAGGCACAGAAGGAGATCAACAGCTATGCCGAGCGCTGCAACCGCATGGTAGGCTTCGTTAACGACCTGATGAAGGCAGAGAAGGACGATGATTTCAACAAGATATTCTCTCGCATAGAGAAGTACGAGAACATCACCGACAACATGGAGGTGGAGATTGCCAACTATCTGCACAAGGTGAGCGAAGGCCGCCTGAGCATAGAGTCCAAGATGGAGGTTATGCGTATGCTGCGCCAGATCACAGAACTGGAGAGCATTGGCGACTCTTGCTACAATCTGGCACGCACACTCAACCGCCACCGCCAGAACTGCACCGACCAGTTCACCGAACTGCAGCTCTCCAACATGCACAATATGCTGGATATGGTTAGTAAGGCAATGCTGCACATGGCCAGCATCGTAGAGGCTATCCTCTCTGGCAACCATGTCGACTACAACACCTCTTACAACCTGGAGAACGAGATCAACAATTATCGCAGACAACTGAAGAACCGCAACCTTCAGGATGTGGACAACAAGCTCTACAGCTATCAGCTGGGCGTGTTCTACATCGACTTCATCTCCGAGTGCGAGAAGCTGGGCGACTACATCCTCAACGTCGTTCAGGCAACAAAGGCAGAGAAGGTGTAAAAAAGAAAAGCGCAGTCAATTACAATAGCAAAGCCTATCCCATTCGTGTGGGGTAGGCTTTTGCTATTGTACGGCAGGCTTCATCCCATCTTTCCTGTGGGATAAGCCTTGGTGCGCTCGTCCACAGGGGTGGAGAACATAGTGGCGGTATCGCCGTATTCTACCAGTTCGCCAAGGTACATGAACATGGACTTTGATGATATACGCATTGCCTGCCCCATGTTATGGGTAACGATAAGGATTGTAACCTCCTTCTGCAATTCTAAAAGCAGTTCCTCGATGTGTTTGGTGGCGATGGGGTCAAGTGCCGATGTAGGCTCGTCCATCAGCAGCACATCGGGCTTCATTGCCAAGGCACGGGCAATGCACAGACGCTGCTGCTGACCACCCGACAGGAAGGTGCCTTTCTTGTTAAGCACATCCTTCACCTCGTCCCACAGGGCCACACTTTTCAGGCACCGCTCCACCGTGGCATCCTTTTCTGCCTTGGACAGACGGATGCCATTGAGCGCATACCCCGAGAGGACATTGTCGTAGATGCTCATTGTGGGAAAGGGAGCAGGGCGCTGGAAGACCATGCCCACCCTGCGACGCACGTCAATGGGTTCCATGGAGAGGATGTTTTCCCCGTTCAGCAGTATTTCCCCGTCGACACGTATGTTGGCATAAAGGTTGTGCATGAGGTTTACCGCACGCAACAGGGTTGACTTTCCGCACCCCGAGGGCCCCATGATGGCGGTGATGGTGTTTCTTTCGATAGCGGCCGACACATACTTTACCGCCATTGTCTGCTTGGTGTATGACACGCAAGTCTTCTTGAATTCAAGTATAGGTTTTACTGGTTCCATTTCTTTGCAAGGTATTTGG
>JAZRII010000052.1:0-22644 GCA_045645225.1 Bacteroidaceae bacterium
CGCCTTGTTTATGATGCTCACCCTCTTACGCATTGGTATTATGGCCATTTTCATCAGTCATGGCATTCCTCTATTGAAGGAGTGTTGTTCAAAATGCTTGATATAATGGAATTTACCCCGATTAATTATTAGAGATTATGCTAGCATACACATACATAGAAAAAGAAATGAAGGAAGAATGTTTGATATGTAGTGCTCCATTGAAATATTTGGAAAAGGAAATTCTCATGGAGTGTGCTATTTGTCACAAGAAGGAAGATAGCAAGACCTGTTGCGAACAAGGACATTACGTCTGCAACGAGTGCCACACAAAGGGTATCGATGCCATTTACAAGTTTTGCCTTGACGAAACCTCCACGAATCCGATAGAAATCATGGAGAAGATGATGGCGATGCCCTTCTGCCACATGCACGGCCCCGAGCATCATGTGATGGTGGGAGCAGCTTTGCTGACAGCCTATCACAATGCCGGTGGCGACATCGAGCTTCCCGATGCATTGGTGGAACTGATGAAGCGAGGCAAGCAGGTTCCTGGTGGAGCTTGTGGCTTCTGGGGAGCCTGTGGAGCGGGATTAAGTTCAGGTATGTTCGTCTCCGTCATCTCGCACTCCACACCCTTGACCGTCGAACCCTTTGCTTTGTCGCACAAGATGTCGGCAGCATCGTTGGGTAAGATTGCCGAGGTGGGTGGTCCACGATGCTGCAAGCGCGATTCCTATCTGTCCATCCTGGCAGCCATCTCTTTCGTGGAAACGAATTTCGGTGTACACATGGACAAATCTTCCATCGTGTGCAGACATTTCGGCAAGAATAACCAATGCATCCGAATACGTTGTCCTTTCTTTCCCAAGCATCAGTAATGACTAATATTTAATTGCATTTTATGAGAGTATTGATTTTATGCACAGGCAATAGTTGCCGTAGTCAGATGGCACACGGATTCCTTCAGTCTTTCAGTCGTGACTTTGAAGTGCATTCTGCAGGGACTAAACCGGCCGAAAGGGTGAATCCTAAAGCCATTGAAGTGATGAAGGAAGTGGGTATTGACCTATCCAACCATAGACCCAAAAGTGTAGAAATATATCTCAACGACCAGTGGGATTATGTGATAACCGTCTGCGGTGGAGCCAATGAGAGTTGCCCCAACTTCATAGGCAAAGTAGGCAAGCGACTACACATTGGTTTTGACGATCCTTCAGATGCAACGGGTACGGATGAATTTGTGATGAAGGAATTCCGAAGAGTGAGGGACGAAATCCAAGCGAAGTTTAAGGAAATCTTCTTATAAGATAATATGCAACCTCCGAAGATTGAAAGCTCCACCCAAGAAGAAAGGCGAGCCTATGTCCAGGAAGCCTGGAAATGCCTGCATAATTGTGAATTATGCGGCAAGTGCCATATATTGCGAGGCAGGGATGCCGAAACCCTCTATGCCTCATACATCGAAGGCAAGCAGAGCTATATGGACGTTACCCTCGAGATAAGGAATCGATCTATAGGGTAAGACACAGGATTGCCACGAATTGATATGCTGGTACCCTTTCTTGATGATACCCCATCGCAGGTATTCAGTATTCAATTAGTTTTTAGAACCGAGAACGGATGATGTACTTTCAAAGTACCCCATCGTTGGTGGCTTTGTTTACTTTTCGTAGTATCTAAAAACACCTTCTTATGATGAGGATTATGTGAAAATAGACAATATCTGAACAGAAAAGGAAGAAATTCTTCTTTTATTGTTCAAAATATTGCTATCGTTTATTTTTACTTTTGAGTGCCCTTTTAAATCTCTTGAGCATAAATTGTTGCGAAAAACAATGTAAAGGGTTGTAAGTATACAACCATATTGAAAACATTTTGTATATTTGCACTAAGTGGTACTAAATAAAGTAATAGATATATGAGATTTGTTAAATTTTTAATTAACAAGTTAGCTGGTTACGATATCGATTCCAAGCTAAGGCAGCTGAAACAGGCTGTAAGTTCTTTACAAAGGGAGAAAGAAGAATTGGTCTATTCTGTCAGACAACTGAATGTTAAACTAAGTACAGCAGAAAGAGAAAAGACGAATTTTGAAAATCTCGTCAAGGAACAGAGAGCATCTATCAACGAACTTGAATCAAAGAATCTTCGTTTAACCGAAAATATAAATGTTTGTAAAGCAGATGCCATAGCACAGAAAGATCGCATTGATCAAGTAGTGGTTCAACTCAATGTTTATAAAACCAATTATGAAAAAATAAAGAAAGTCAAGGATGAATATATAACTGAATTCGAAGAAGAAAGGTTGAAATTAGAAAGTACCATAAAAGATAGAACAGATGAATGTTTGTCGCTGCAATATAAAGTGGACACTATACTCTATGAGAAAGTAGAGCTTACTCAACAATTGGACGAATTACGTCTACTCATCACCCAAAAAGAAAAAGAAACTGATAATTACAATGAGATTATTGCTAATCTTTCCCAAAATAAAAGCGAACTAGAAGACTTATTAGCAAAGAAAGAACATGCATTAGAGACGTCAAATGCAGAGAACGTTTTTCTTCACAATAAACTTCAGGGGAATCAAAAGAAATTGGAAGAAAAAGAGACTGAAATTAAAGAATTAAACAAGACTCTTATTAGGCTGCAAAATGAATGTAGTAATAGCAAACATAGTGCAGATGAAATAAGAGAATTGGAGAATCAAAATCAAGTTCTTCAAGAGCATTTGTCAGACTTTAAGCGTGATATTGAAATTCGAAACAACCGATTGCTTCAGAAAGAACAAGAAGTTAGGGAGATAGGTAGTGCTCTTACGGATGCTTATGAACAAGTAAAAGAACTTCAAGAGAAAATAGACGCTGCAAATGTAGTAATTGCGAATAAAGAAAATGAAATACAAAGAATCAAAAAGGAAATTAATAAACAGGAAGCATCTGCTGTAATAACAGATTTAGAAAATTGTGATACAGCAGAACAAGAGGAATCTTCACAATCAAAAGTATATGGTGAAAAAATATCAACAGTCTCACCAGATAATGTACTTAATATTGACGAAATACCCAATAGAGAAGGTTCTCCTGTAGCAATAGAATGTCAAGACTATACACAAAGTCAATCTGTAGAAACTAAGAAATTACACCCAACAGTAGCCCGCGTTAAGACAAAGGAGGAAGAGGTCATAGAAATGAGCGGAAATTCTTTGATGGATTTTCCGCCAATTATTAATGACTCTAACCAGCATGTCCGGCGTTCTATTGAATATGTATTTGACACAGAAGGTAAGAAAATTTATGCTCATGACTTTTTCGGTGGTACAGCAGAAGAAATAGCAAGAAAAAGCAGAATTTTGGAAGAAGCAGGTTTAATGGGGAAAAGCGATTTTGTATGCGGAATGTGTCATCGTCCTGTGAAGATAGCCCATCGGATTATCAACGGAAAAGAAAGCCTGTTTTTCGCACATGCAACTCGTAATGAGTATTGCGCCTGGATACCGTACACAACATCTTCAAAAGATGATAACGTATTGGTTGATGAATGTGACACAGATTTTGCTGAAACAGAATCCGCGATTAAACCTCATAGCCGTGTCTTAAAGGAAATGATATTCTCTCTTCTTTGTACACCAGAAAGTGAAGCGTTAGGAATATCAGATGTTAAGTGTGATGCTATTATAAGAAGTAGTATTCCATACATGAAATGGAGAAGACCAGATATATCATTCAGATATAAGAATAGAGATGTGGTCATTGTCATGCAAAGGAAGAAACATGATCTTCGAATGATGGTAGATCGTGACGTGTTCTTTCGTTTGAATAATTGTCATGTTATATGGGTCTTTGGAGCAGATAACGATGTCTCATATGATTATATGAGAATGTCAAACTACAAGAATACCATGTTTGATTGTCATCGCAATGTTTTTGTTTTTGATAAGGAGACTCAAAAATCAAGTGCAGAAAGGAAAACACTCTGCTTGAAATACAATTGGCTTGATGAGAACGACCAATGGGCTGTTCTTCAGGCGAAATCTAAAAGTAATGGAATAATTACAGACATTACAGATTTTATCTTTGATGACGAGTATTGTAAACCTTATATCAAAGAAGCCAATGAACCTTATTTTTTACTTCATCCAGATGCTAGGGAGCAATTTTTGCAAACAAGGAAATCTAGAGAGCAGTTGATGAAAGAGTTGGAAGAAAAGTGGAAAGGCGAACAATCTTATGAAGAGGCTCTGCGTATGATGAAGTTGCGTGACGATAAAGCGACACCATTCCTGTATATGGGGTTATGGGGATTCCGCTTTAATACCACAACACTCATTCAGCCAGTGTTCACAGAAAAACCTGGAGACTTAGGCAACGGTTTCTTTATGGTTAAACAAGGCGAGACAACTGGCGTTGTCAATTATTTTGCCGAAGTTGTTATGGATTGGAAAAAACTCAGATGCGATAAACTCACCGTTGATGCTATTAATAACCACGTACTCTTCCTAAATAATGGTTCATGGGGTATTGCTGACTATAGTGGAAATATATTAGTACAGCCACAATTTACCGATATCATTCATTGGTCAGACGCAACATACAGAGTACGTAAATCCAATCTGTGGGGATTACAGAATATAGAAGATACAATAATTGCTCCATGCATTTATGACAGCATTGGTGATTTGGTTTCTGGCCATGCAGAGGCAATTCTTCGTGATAAAGACAAAACATGGGTCAAATATAAAGGCTTACTTGATTCAAATGGGCATGAAATAGAAACTAATTCCAAAGTCCTCAATGATAAATGTACAGCTTATGAAAGATTCTCAAGATGGGGTGTCCGTTATACTCTAGGCCGAGATATCATAGAACCTAAATATGAAGAAATAAACCTATGGACAAGCGAAGCCGTTAGGGTAAAGATTAATAATAAATGGGGTGTTATTAGTTTACCCGAGGGGAATGTTATACTTTCTCCACAATATGATTCAATTGAAGACATTACAGATGGAAAGGCAAGGATATCCTATGTTGGTATAACTAATCTTGTAGATGCGAATGGAAATATCCTCTCCGAAGAGTCTATAAATCTTCAAGACAGATTTGTAAAAACCAAAATTGGCGGTAAATGGGGAATAGAAAAAGATGGTATAGAAATAGTTCCACATAAATATGATGAAATTGGTTCTTTCCGTCAACGTTTAATAGGTGTCATCAATTCTACCATTGTCAAACTTAATGCTTATTACGACTATCCCTTGCCCATATCTGGTAAATGTTCCGATACCGGAACACACGGAATAACAATAGACATTGCTGGAGTTTCCTGTTTTATGCCTATCGCTTTTATTAAAAATGCAGGTTTGCCTAAGAATTTGCCCCATGGGTATAACTTCAAAAATATTGCATTTGGCAATCTGCTTTTCAACCAAAAACAATACTTGCTGAGATTTGTGTCGGAAGTTCAAATGCAAAAGAAGACAAGTCATGGAGATAAAGATTCCGACTTCGGCATTAATGAAACCGTTACTGGTACTATTAGCGGGGTTAAGCGATACAAAAAGAAGCCAACAAAACTAAGAGTTAAATTTGAAGATGGACGAGAGACAATGATGCCAAGACGTTTCTTCAACACTGCAATGTTAAATATTGAAAGCTTCAAAATAGGTGATGTTATAAAGATCAAGAAAACTGGATTTGATGATGAATTAGATCAAACTATTTGGGACATCATAGAAACGAATCGAATAGAGTAAGTATCAAACATTAAACTTGAACCTATTGACGGAATTAATTTAGTATAATAATGACCATCAAACCTGTTCTTTCGCGAACGTTTCAATGATAGATACAAACCCTTTAGGTAGCACTTCTGTACGTGTTCCAAAGGTAATGATGTTGTTCTTGTTAGCTGGTTAATGAGAGGGAGTTGAATTCCCCCCCCCCCTGGTTGTAGATAATAAACTCACCGGGCATCAAATACTTTGCGGTTTCGCAAAGCAGAGGTTTTCAGGTGGGTATATTATACTAATGTCTAATGATTCCTGCTGATTTCAAAGGTTTTTACACACAAAGATAATGTTTTTATGCCATTTGTGCGTGTTTGGTGGGTAGAATTGTTGGTAGTAACGGAGAAAATAAGTATCTTTGTTTGAGAAAATAACCTAAAGGTAGGTTCTGTAAATTAGCTTTGAGTTATTTGATGTCTATTACGCAGTAGATTTTTAATTTGAACGAACGAACATAGTGGTCTATGTGAGTAAGTAAAAATGAGAAATATACAAGTAAGAGGCATTAAAGAACCAAAGTCATTAGAATTCTACCTAAAATAAAGGAAAACTAATTTATAGAACCTACCTAATATATCATGAGCGATAGCGTAATTATCATCCCCACCTATAACGAGAAGGAAAACATAGAGGCCATAATACGTGCCGTTACATCACTGGAAAAGGACTTTGATGTGCTGGTAATAGACGACGGAAGTCCCGACGGTACGGCCGCCATAGTGAAGGGCCTGATGGCAGACGAGTTCAAGGGACGTGTGAACATAGTGGAGCGCTCGGGAAAACTGGGCCTGGGCACCGCATACATTTGCGGTTTCAAGTGGGCTCTGGAGCATGGATATGAGTACATCTTCGAGATGGATGCCGACTTCTCCCACGCACCTGCCGACCTGCCACGCCTGTATGCCGCATGCCACGATGAGGGTTACGACGTTTCCGTGGGTAGCCGCTATATAACCGGTGTGAATGTGGTGAACTGGCCCATTGGGCGCGTGCTGATGTCATACTACGCCTCTGCCTATGTGCGTACCGTATTGGGCATAAAGCTGAGGGACACCACCGCAGGTTTCGTGTGCTGGACACGCAAGGTGCTGGAGACAATGTCGCTGGACGATGTACGCTTCAAGGGATATGCCTTCCAGATAGAGATGAAGTACACGGCTCTGCGCCTGGGCTTCAAGATAAAGGAGGTGCCCGTGGTGTTCGTGAACCGCGAGCTGGGAACCAGCAAGATGTCGGGCGGCATATTCAGCGAGGCCCTTTTCGGAGTGATGAAGCTGCGCATGACAAAGTTCAAAAGAAGAAAGGCATGATGAAGACTGTAATCAACAATGCAACGATAGTAAACAACGGGGAGTCGCATGTCGGCTCCTTGTTGGTTAGTGATGGCAGGATAGAGCGAATCGTCCTTGGTGGCGAGTTAGAGTCTCAGGACGGATGCCGTATTGTGGACGCTACGGGCATGTACCTGCTGCCCGGTCTGATAGACGACCACGTGCACTTCCGCGAACCTGGCATGACCGCCAAGGCCGATATGCACACCGAGAGCATGGCGGCGGCGGCAGGTGGCGTAACCTCGGTGCTGGACATGCCCAACGTGGTACCGCAGACAACCACCGTGCAGAACTGGTGCGAGCGCATGGAGATGGCAAAGGGGCGCATGCACGTGAACTATGCCTTCTTCCTTGGTGCCACCAACAACAATCTGGACGAGATTCTGGCAATGCCCTCGGAGCAGTATCCCGGCGTGAAGCTCTTCATGGGAAGCAGCACGGGCAACATGCTGGTGGACAGGCGCGAGATGCTGGAAGGGCTCTTTGCACGTTCGCCCAAACTGATAATGTCGCATTGCGAGGACACGGCACGTATCAACGCCAACATGGCCAGTGCACGTGAGAAGTACGGCGACGACCCCGACATAACACACCATGCCGAGATACGCGATGGCGAGGCATGCTGGCAGAGTTCAGCCCTGGCAGCAGAACTGGCAAAGGCAAGCGGAGCGCGCCTGCACATAGCACACATCTCCACGGAAAGGGAACTCTCCCTGCTTGGAGGCAACATCACGGGCGAGGCATGCGTGGCACACCTCCTGTACACCGACCAGGACTATGCCCGCTTGCGCGGACGCATCAAGTGCAACCCTTCAATAAAATCCGACGGCGACCGTCAGGCCCTGCGCCGTGCCCTGAAGGACGGCCGCATCACATGCATTGGCACTGACCATGCGCCTCATCTGCTCTCGGAGAAACAGGGCGGGGCGTGCAAGGCCGTGAGCGGTATGCCCATGGTGCAGTTCTCGCTGGTGAGCATGCTGGAGATGGCGGACGAGGGTGTTTTGTCCATTGAACGCCTTGTCCAACTGATGTGCCACAATCCCGCCACCCTGTTCGGCATACAGGAACGTGGCTTCATCCGCGAGGGCATGATGGCCGACCTGGTGCTTGTACGTCGTGAGGATACGCCATACACCATCACCTCGGCCGATGTGCTGAGCAAATGCGGATGGTCGCCGCGCGAGGGCGATGCCCTGCACTGGCGCGTGATGTCCACATGGGTGAACGGCAGCCGTGTGTGGGATGGCCATAAGGTGGACACTGGCGTATGTGGCGAGGCACTGCGCTTTGCTTAGATGAATTCCATTAAGAAACGTGAAAGGCGCGGAACCTTAGTGTTCCGTGCCTTTCACGTTTCTGTCCGCTTGCTGATGGAATCACACTCCGTGCCCGATGGCCAAGGCATGCTTCTCCACCTCTTGTGCGCTTGGGATTTATCTGCGCTTCAGGGTCATGACGGTGTTGCCGCCATGGTCCTTGACGGTGATTGTGGAATCCTGTGCTTCCACCGTGGCGCACTGGGCAAGTGCTGACATGATTGCCATTTCCAGTTCCATGTCGTGTCCCATCATGCTGGTGGCCGCCATCTGGTCAAAGAAAAGGCTGTCGCCCTTCAGGGTGTATTCTCCGAAGAAAGTGTTTACGGAAGCATTGCCATGTACGGTGCCGCTATCGGTGAAATGGATGAAGGGCTGGTTCTCGCTGTCCTCTGCGCCTATGCCATTGGCCTGTGTTATGCTCCATTCTCCGGTAATGAATGCTGTGCTGGTGCTGTCGGCGTTCTTTGCGTCGTTGCAGCCAAGCAGGAATGCGCTTGCCACAAGGGTGCTCAGTAGTGTCTTTTTCATAGGTTTGTGTTATGTGTTGAGTTTCTTCGGTACAAATATACACATATATGCCCAATGTGAGAAGGGAATAGTCCTAAAAAGCAAGGAAAATCCCTACTTGGCATGACTTGTTTATTCGCGTGTGCATGCATATTATATATAATGTATAAGGTTGTAATACTTGTTTTTGAAACAAAATTGCCCATTTGTTGCACAAAAAGATGTAATTTATGCACACAATTCGCAAAAATGTGTTACCTTTGCACCCGGTTTTACACAAACAATGTAATAAATATGAAAAAGATTGTAACTTCACTGGCCGTAGCACTGGCCGCAACATCAGCTTTCGCTGGTGGTCTTTTGACAACAACTAATCAGAACGCACACAGCCTGCGTTTCTTTGCACAGGACGCAGACATCAACCTCACCAGCCTTTATGCCAACCCCGCTGGTTCTGCATTTTTGAATAAGGGCTGGCACATCAGCGCATCTGCAATGACCGCTATGCAGACACGTTCTATCGCTACAACTTTCCCCTTGTATACATTCAAGGATGGTCAGGCAACCCACAACTTCAAGGGTGAGGCTTTTGCTCCCGTGGTTCCTTCATTCGACTTCGCATACGTTCAGGACAAGTGGAGCGTATCTGCTCGTTTCGGTGTTGTTGCAGGTGGTGGTACTTGCGAGTTCGAGAACGGTTTGGGTTCTCTGGAGGGTGTTGCTTCCAACATGATTATGACAGGTGTCAAAACTGCTCTTCCCGGCCAGTTGGCTGCTATGGGCGTTCCTGCTGACGCTATTCCTGGTATGGTTCAGAACATCATGACTAACCAGTTCCGTTATGACCTCCAGTCTTCAATGACTGGCAAGCAGAACTACTTTGGTTTCCAGATTGGTGGTACCTACAAGATTATCGACAACCTCTCTGCTTATGTAGGTGTTCGTGGCGTATATGCAACTTGTGGCTACACCGGTGGCATTGAGAACATGCGCTATTCTGTTGACGGTGGTCAGAGCTTCGCTCCTGCTTCTGCCAACATCCTTCTGGATTGCCAGCAGTCTGGTTTCGGTGTTACTCCCATCATCGGTATCCACTATCGTCCCATCAAGGGCTTGGAACTGGCTGCCAAGTATGAGTTCCAGACAAAGATCAGCCTCAAGAACACCACTACTCCCGAGAGCGCAGTAGCAACCAGCCTCCTTCCCCTGTATAAGGACGGCAGCAAGGTTCGTACCGACATGCCCGCTCTGCTGAACATCGGTGCACAGTATCGTCCCATCGAGAATGTCAAGATTGCCGCTTCTTGGCGCTACTACTTCGACAAGTGCGCTACCAAGGATGGCTACGTAGATGGTCAGAAGACAAACATGAACGACCTTCTGGACAACAACACCATGGAGTTCCTGGCTTCTGCAGAGTGGAAGTTCTGCAAGTGGGTAGCCGCTTCTTTCTCTTGGCAGAACACCAGCTATGGCCTGTCTGAGGCTAATATGAGCGACACCGACTTCAACCTGAGCAGCAACTCTATCGGTGCAGGTCTGCGCATCTATCCCTGCAGCTTCATGAACATCGACCTGGGTTACATGCACACCTTCTACAAGGACCGCACTGTTACCACCGCAGCTACTCAGATGACAAACCTCTACTCTCGTACCAACGACGTAGTGGGCATAGGTCTGAATTTCGCATTCTAAAAAGAGGAATGTACATACCAATACATACATTAGATAAGTAACTATTCTGTTTCTGAGCGACAATGCCATTTCGGGTAATAAAACGAGTGGTTTTGTCGCTCAATCTTATAGGATTAGACTCGAAAAGGGGTAGAAAACACCTACTTGGTGACTATTTTAAGGTTATAATAGCCTAATAAATCTCGTAAGTCGCAATCTTTAAGAAATATTTCAGTAACTTTGTGTAGGCATGGAGCGTGCTAACAGTGCGTCTGTATACAGTCAAAAAGTTACAATATAATATACTCCTATAACAAACATGTTTTACGAAAACAAGATCAAGGTCATTGACCGTGTGGCCATAGTGACTCCCACCGAGGAGATCTCCTATGCCGAAATGCTTGCCAACATCCGCCGTTTTGCCCAGTACACCCCCGAGCAGAAGCAGGCCAAGACCATCATCTTTGCCGAGAACTCGGTGGAGTGGATATACAGTTTCTTCTCCGTGTGGCAGAACCGCGGCATTGCCATCCCAGTGGATGCAAGCAGTACGGCAGACGACGTGGCATACATCATGAACGATGCCCAGCCAGAGGCCATCTGGGTGAGCGAGCAGACAGAGCAGGTGGCTCGCCAGGCTATAGAGAAGGCCGGAGTGAAGACCACCCTCCTGCGCATGGACGACCTTTCCTCTCTCACGCCCCATGCCGAGACAAAGGAAACTGGCATCAGTTTTGAGGACAGCGACATCTGTGTGATTCTCTACACCTCCGGCACCACAGGTTTCCCCAAGGGTGTCATGCTCACCTTCCACAACCTGCTGGTCAACATCAATGCCATCTCGTCCAAGGAGGTGCCCATCTTCAACAAGAACAGCAGCACCCTCATCCTTCTGCCCCTGCATCACGTTATGCCCCTGGTAGGCACACTGGTTGCTCCCATATTCACCGAATCCCAGGTGGTTCTTTGCCCCACAATGGCAGGTCCCGACATCATGGCGGCTCTGCAAAGAGGTAAGGTAACCATAATGGTGGGCGTTCCACGTCTGTGGCAGACACTTTATTATGGTATCAAGAAGAAGATTGATGCAAAGGGTGCTGTGGCTCGTGCACTCTACAGTTTGTGTGAGAAAGTGGGCAGTTATGCATTCTCCAAGAAGATATTCGCCAGTGTGCACGAGAATATGGGCGGCAACCTCCAGTATTGTGTCAGTGGTGGCGCGGCGCTGGACACCGAGATAGGTGTAGGCATGAAGACCCTGGGCATCACCGTGCTTGAGGGATATGGCATGACCGAGACATCGCCCATGATCAGTTTCACCCGTCCTGGCGACATCATCCCCGGCTGTTCTGGTCTCCCCTTGCCATGTTGCGAGTGCAAGATTATCGATGGCGAACTCTGTGTGAAGGGCGATAACGTCATGAAGGGCTACTACAACCGCCCTGAGGAAACCGCAGCCCTCTTTGACAAGGACGGCTATCTGCATACAGGCGACCTTGCCCGCTTCGACGAGAAGGGCAGGGTGTACATCACCGGCAGAAAGAAGGAGATCATAGTGCTCTCCAACGGCAAGAACGTGCAGCCCGTGGAGATAGAGTTCAAACTGGAGAAATACGATCAGTTTGTGAAGGAGTGTGCCGTATCGTTCCACAACGACAAGCTCGTGGCCGTGATAGTGCCCCAGGACGATATAGCCAAGGGCAAGACCGATGCCGAGATAGAGGCTCTGCTCAAGCACGAGGTGCTGGAACCCTACAACAACGAGGCCATGAACTACAAGAAGGTGATGTCCATCTTCGTGCTTCACGGTGCTCTGCCCCGTACACGTCTGTCCAAGATACAGCGCTTCAAGGTTTTGGATATACTGAAGAACGGTGTTTCTGCCTCTAACACACAGGTTGAGAAAATCGTGGAGCCCGACATGGAGGAGTACCGCATCATGCGCGACTACGTCATGAAGGAGAAGAAACTGGATGTGGTTCGTCCTACTGACCATCTTGAGACGGATCTCGGCCTTGACTCGCTCGACCGTGTCAGCATGCAGGAGTTCATCATGCAGACCTTCGGTGCAGAGGTAAATGCTGACAGCATCCTCTCGTATGCCACCCTGGAGAACCTTGCCAAGCACATTTCCAAGGCCAAGACCCACATGGACGTGGCTGAGGATATCGACTGGCACAAGCTGCTTACGAGCACACCTGCCATCGTGCCCTCTTCCTCCAATGCCCTTCTGCCCCTTGGCGCCAAGGCATTCAAGCTGATAAACCATCTCTACTTCCGTCTCAGCATCAAGGGCAAGGAGAACATCCCCGCCAACGGTCCCTTCATCATTGCCCCCAACCACGAGAGTTTCCTGGACGGACCTATGGTTACCAGCGGTTTGTCATGGAGCACCATCAAGGACACATATTTCTATGCCACCGAGGAGCATTTCAATACCGCCTTCAAGCGTTCAGTAGCGCATGGCAGTAATGTGATTCTCATGAAGATGTCCGACCTGAAGAGTTCCATCCAGTACATGGCACAGGCATTGCGTGCAGGCAAGAACCTCATGATATTCCCCGAAGGCCGCCGTACGAATACCGGTGAGATGGGCGACTTCAAGAAGACCTTTGCCATCCTGGCCAAGGAACTTTGCATACCCATCGTTCCTGTCCGCATAACTGGTGCTTTCGAGGCATTGCCACGCCACCGGAGTTTCCCGCGCCCCAGCAAGGTAACCGTGGAGTACCTGCCAGTCATTGTGGCCGATGCAAACAAGTCGTATGACGAGATAGCAGAGCAGGTAAAGCTGGCGATTGCCCAGGGATAGGCAGACGCGAAAAGAAAATATAGTAATACGCAAACGGAAAACTGATAACAAGCATCGGTTTTCCGTTTTTTTTCGTGTGCACCATCCCCTCCCTCCTGTCCTAAACTGCCTCTAAGGATAAGAACATGCTCATATCCGTCAGGTTTTAGGCAGAAAAGTTTTTTATTTAAGAAATTTAATGCTAACTTTGTGCTGTCTCAGTTGTGTAGAAGTTAAACAAAATTAATAAAATATATCGTATGAGAAACATGTTTGCACTTATCTTGTTGGCCATGCTCCCTTCCCTTGGAGTATATGCCGGAGAAGCGGGTGAATCTGTCCGTTACATCACGCTGACGGGTGGCCGTGTCTATGCTATTGCTGAGGAGCATATCAAAGGCGAAAATCAGTCGGACAATGTCGTGACGCTGAGTCTTGAGGGCGGCGAGGAATGGTCGTACAGCCCCAGCGACGTAGTGTCCGTCGGCAACCAGTATGAAGGCACAACGGCAGAACTATTGTCTTTCGGGTTCACCCACGAGGACAATGACCAGGTATATGCCGATGTCGAGGCCACCATTACGGAGGAGGGCGGCGCCATTGTGGTAGAGGCCGATGTACCCGTCATTGGCAAGCGCCTGCGTCCGAGTTTCACTACAAGCGAGGCTTCGGGCCTGTATCTGGACGGCAAGCGCATTGTGAGTGGCAAGGACCATTTCCGCTTCACTTCGCCCATAGAATTTACCCTGGCACAGGACAATCATTACATTTATGAGGTGGACGATGCCGGCAATGGAGAGTTCGTGCCCCTTGGCAAACCATGCCGTGTGGAAGTGAAGTACCTTACCGACTATGCCACGGGCACATATAAGATTCCCACCGTATACATAACCTTCGGCGAGGATACTACAAGGTGGGATGAAAACCAGTGGATAGGCATGTGGACCAAGGATGACGAAGGAAACGATGTTTGGACAAAGGAAGAGTGGATAGAAGATTGTACCTTCCAGTTGGACGGTGCCGGTGTGTGGCCCGATATAGCCAAGGTGGAGGGCTGCGAGGTGCGTGGCCGTGGCAATAGTTCTTGGGGTCAGGACTATAATAGCAAGAACCCCTTCCGAATTAAGTTGCCCAAGAAGAACAAGCAGTCGCCCTTCAACCTGACGGAAGACCGCCAGTGGGTGTTCATTGCCAACAAGCAGGATGGTTCTATGACCTCCAACTCCATTGCGCAGAAGATTGCCGCAATGGTGGATGGCGAGGCCCTGTGCCACATGATTCCCGTAGACGTGTACATCAACGGGCACTACCGCGGTTCCTACTGCTTCACCGAGAAGATTGGCATTGCCGACAATAGCGTGGCCATTGACGAGGCAACAGGCTGTCTGCTGGAATTGGACGACTACTTCGACGAGACATTCCGTTTCAAGGATCCCACCTTTAACCTGCCCGTCAATGTGAAGGACCCCGACTTTTCTGAGGAGGACGATAAGCGTATGGTTACTTTCGAGGCCATACAGGAATCCTTCAACAGCCTCACCGCCACTCTCCATTCAGGAGGCGACATCTCCGCCAAGATAGATATGGAGACGTGGGCAAAGTTCTGGCTCGTTAACGACCTCGTGCGCAATGTGGAGACACACCATCCCAAGAGCTGCTATATTTTCAACGAAAATCCTGCCGAGGGCGAGAAGTGGAAACTGGGCCCTGCATGGGACTTTGACTGGGCGTTCGGCTACGAGGACCAACGCACTTATTTCATCTATGGTGCCGAGGAAGACCTCTTCAGCAGGGCTGCGGGTCAGAATAAGGCCGGCTATCAGTTCTACAATGCCCTGCGCAAGAGCCAGGCAGGCCGCAAGGCATATCAGGAAGAATGGAACAAGTTCATGGAGGAAGACCGCCTGGGCGAACTGATGGAGTACATTGACGACTACACTGAGTTTGCCTCCATGAGCATCCAGCACAACAATGACGCAGATGTTTCGGAAAAGAATAGTACCGATTATGAATATTTGGCAGATCGCAGCAAGGACTGGCTTACAAGACGTGCCAACTACATCTACAATAGCATGCAATCCGACGACACACCCGACCAGGAAGAGATAACAACAAGCACATTCATTCGTGGCGGCATCATTTATCGGATAATTGACTGGCCGGTGGTCGAGGTTGCTGGCCCCACCTATGATTTCTCTTCTTCCGAGGTGTCAATACCAGAGTCGGTAACGTTCAGCAATGTAACGTTCTCTGTTGATGCCATAGGTGCTGGTGCGTTCGAGGGATGTGCCATCTCGTCTGTAACCTTGCCTGCCGGTTTGTCCAGCATCGGCAGCAACGCTTTCAAGAACTGCACGAATCTTTCCGAGGTAAGGTCATTGTCCAGCGACATAGCAATAGGCAGCGACTGCTTCTCCAATATCCAGGAAAATGCAGTTCTATATATTCCCACTGGTACGAAGTCGGCATATATTTCCAATGGATGGGGCATCTACTTTGCCAATATTCTGGAGAACGGTGCACCCGACGGAATCGTTAACAACAAATACTTCAGGGCAGGAACAGCACAGTCCTCAATGACCCCCAATACATGGTATTTCGTGCACAACAGCAGAATACCTAACAGTACTGCCGTAGACTTCTCCGAACCTGGAGAGGAGGTAAAGGCCGTGGGCGGTTTTGTTAGGGACAATGGAGTGGGGAACTATGCAAAGATGTCTGAAACATCTGTCATAGAGGCGACAAAGAGTTCGGTGGGACTTACCGAGGACAAATCTCAGCCTTGCCTTGTTCGCTTTGTGCCTGTGGAAGGCAAAGGCAATGCCTACAAGGTGCAGTTTGCAACTGGCAACTGGTTGCGCTACGTATATGTAGGTCCAGGGAATGAATATTTTGTTGTCACAGACATAGAAGAAGACGCTACTGAATTCAACTTCTATCTCATAGACGGCAACCAGCGCGGACGCTTCGGCTGGAATGTCAACTATATGGGGAGCAGAGTAGATAACAATGGAGCAGGAAACACGCTTTCGCCATGGGATATTGGTGAACTTACTGGTGTAACCACGGGCAACAACGTATGGCAGATATATGATGTGGTGGAGCGCCGCGAGGTGGTCATACCAGATGGTTCTGTGGACAGCTATTCCGCCGATGCCAACCAGCACTGCGACGTCCTCACCTATATGCGCACCCTTTCAAAAACCAACACATGGAATGCATTGTATGTTCCATTTGAGATTCCTATGACGGCCGAGTTCTGCCAAAACTATGATGTAGCTTACTTCAACGATGTTCATTGCTATGACAAATATGTAGGCGAGAAGGAAGACGGTGTCTTGGGTCAGGATGGCGAGATAGACGGCATGGACATGGAGGTGTTGAGGGTACAGGAGGGTTCTGTACTCAATGCCAACTATCCTTATCTGATTCGTGCAAAGAACACGGATGCCTTGAATATGAATATCAAGGTAGAAGACGCTACTCTATACAGCGCCAAGGAGACTACCATTAGTTGTTCTTCAGTGTTCATGAAGTTCGATGTCACCGGCATTTACACTACTCAGACAGCAGAAGAACTTAAAGGCGAATATGATGTATATGCCATATCTGATGGCGGCTGGAAGCAAGCCCTAAATGCAAACCAGCAGCTAAAGCCTTTCCGCCTTTATCTTAAGCTTACAAGCATAGACGGTTCTCCTGTAAAAGCAACAGAGGGTGCTATGTCAAGAATCAATATTCGTGTGCAGGGCGAGGACACAGAAACTGGCATTGACGAACTGAAAGGTGAAAACGGCAATGTGAAAACAGAAATCTTCGACCTTTCCGGCCGTCGTGTGCAGAAGGCACAGAAGGGTATCTTTATCCAGAATGGCAAGAAAGTTATTATGTAACTATCATATACGGCAAGTCTGCCGACTTAGCTAAATGACAAAATCTTTTCAATAACAAAAACAAAAAAATTATGGAAAAGAATTATGTTGCTCCCGAGGTGGAGGTAATCGAGGTTGAATTGGAAGGCCACATTTTGACCGCAAGTAATGGTGATGACAACATGGTTGATATCGGCGGTAACGGCAAGTGGGATTAATCTTGCCAATCTGCAATTCGTAAGAATCTATAGTTAATACTATTCAATCTCCGTGAAGGCATATCCTCTCACGGAGATTGTTTTTGCTATCCACCTTATTGCATAATATACCCTTGCTGAGCCGCCACCAGCGGTTTGCCGAACGGCTGATAGCGGCAAACTGAACGGCTGATAGCGCTCATCCCATCACCGCTCACTCCTCCCCCTACAGGGGGATTGAGGGGGGCCGCTCCTACAGGGGGACTGAGGGGGTCCACCTCCTTGCTCATCCCACTCCCAGGTCGGTGTTTTCTATGAGCACTTCGGCTTTGGGGGATTTCTGAAGGGTGGGGCAGACTTCGGCCATGAACCAGCGGAGCATGTCGTCGTTGCGGCGGATGGGGGTGTTGTTGGGGCAGAACACGTTGACGCTGTAGTACTCGAAATGCCTCTCTGCCAGTTCTATGTCGCTGAGCAGGCGCTCCCTGGTGTCGCCGGGTGTGTCGGTGCAGCAGAGCAGGCACAGGCTCTGGAAGTGGCGTGCAATGTCCTGGGGGCTGACGTGCGGCGCTATGCCCTTGTGCCAGCTGGTGCGAAGGGCGGGGTCGAAGGTCTCCGCTCCGCAACGGAACTTCACCCTGGCGGGGTGGAACTGGCGGGCAAAGCGCTCCAGTTGATTTCGGTACATGTAGTGCGCCTCGAACCAAAGGGTGTGTATGCCCCGTTCACGTACAATCCTCCTGATATCCTCTATGGTGTCGGCATCCAGTTCCATGGCCGAGCCGGAGTTGATGATGTCCAGCACGCCGAACTCTCCGGTTACCCGCTCCAGCACCGCCCTGTTTGTCTCGTATGCATAGGCCGAGGCATCCTCGTGGTAGTCGCAGAAGGTGCACCTCCTCCACTTGCACCCCTTTCCCTGAAGGAGAAGGAATTCCCTGGGGAAGTTGCCCCGGATTACGGAATACCTGTTCATGCCTTCCATTTCTGTGTGTAGTAGCGTTTCAGCCTGTTCACAACCAGATATGCCAGCGGAGTGCCTGCCAGAGCCTCAATGCCAAGTTTCAGCACGTATTGCAACATTATCATCTTCACCAGTTCCTCCGTGGAGACAATGCCCCAGAAGGCTATTATCACGAATGGGACCGAGTCAGACAAGTGTCCCACCATGGAACTGCCTATTGTTCTGATCCACATGTGCTTGCCATGGCTCCACCTCTTCATCCTTTCCATCACGTAGGCGTTGGAAAGTTCGCCCAGCAGGAAGCCTGTAAGCGAACCTATCACAATTCGGGGCACGGCGGCAAAGATGTGGTTGTAGGCCTGTGCCGTCTCGTCCAGATAGGGAGGCGAAGGCAGCCATATGCCTATGTTGGTGCACACCACCAGTATGATGTTGCACAGCAGGCTCAGGTAGATTACCCGCCTGGAGATGCGGTAGCCCCATATCTCGGTGAGCACGTCGCCCAGCATGTAGGCAAAGGGGAAGGTGATTGTACCTGCGTCGAAATAGACGAAACCGAAAATGCTGATGATCTTTACGGCCATCACGTTGGAGACGAGATAGAGGGTTATGAATAATCCCGTCACAATCATCAGCGGCGTGTCGAAAAATACTCGGTTTTTTGAAGGGTTGTCCGATACCTTGTTGTTCATTGCTTGTATGTTTTCTTGCTTGTTTTGTTGCGGAAAGGGCCTTGTTTGAAGAGGCGCATTCGCTTTTCGGGTGCAAAGATAGCAAGAAAAATGGAATTCTGCGGTGACCAGGCAAGAAAAGCGGTGTAATGACATGTAGAAGAGTATGAACCGGTAAAGCACCGGCTCGTCTGTTTTCTCGGAAGGGGGGGTACCCTAAACAGGGCTTCGTACCACTGCCCTTAAATGGGGGGATGTTCTAAACAGGGCCTCATACCACTACCCCGAAATAGGGGGGGCGGCAAAACGGAGCACCCCTACCACAAGCGTAATCCAGCAGATGCTTTTCATCAGCGAGTCTGGTCCCTGCTCCTCTTATCCTCTCCTCCAAACTGAAGGGTGCCAACCGCTTCAAGTGCTGTGTGTGCGAAAAATATTTACACCAAGTTGCACCCGTTTCTCTGCCTTTGGCCGTCTTGTCTTTTCATCTGTGACATCGTGAGGAGGGGAGGCAGGTGCCGTATATTTGTAGTCATTACAATACGACGTCCCGCTCTTGTTGCCACGACGTTTGTCCTTCCCCTTTAGAACGAGGTCAGAGAGGTGTTTTATTGACGATGTATGTGCCTGGTATTCAGTGATATATCTCGGTATTGCTGGTCTTGCTGTGATGCTGTTCCTTCCGGACAGGTGCTTGTTGGGGGATGTCGCCAGAGGCGTTTTATGTTAATGTTGCATATTGAAAAAACATTACATTGTCATCTCTGCGCCATATTCCATACATAGTTTGTGCCTAAACTTGTTGTCATGACGAATAAAGATATACTAACTGAAACTGAGCTATCTGAGCCATTCGCATAGCAATATGCATGCAAAAACAACTTCCTTTCAGCCTCGTTTTCCATGCAAAATGCGCAAAAAGGACCGGTTTCCGTTCTCAAACCTACGTTTTTCGGCTGGTTAGCATACCGGTTGGCACTACCGCCACGCCCATCATGCAAATTGCAAGCCACACTTGTGCGCGTAGAGCAGGTTCGCAATATACCGCCCAAAATGAAGCACTTATGCAACATGCCTTCTCCTCCAAGCGCATCGGGTCCAAGTCAGTTTGTCCCCCTCTGTCCCGTCTTCGTAGCTCAGATAGCTCAGTTTCAGTTGTTATATTTGAATACCCATTCACCCTTGTTTAGGTTACTGTAAACTTTATATTATATTATATATATTATTCAAATAATATATATAATATAATATAACTAATAAATCAGTAAATCTCATTGCCCCAGCGCCATAGATGTGGCATCGCAATAAATACAACTGAAAACTGAGCTAACTGAGCTGTGTGTATGCCACATGTGCTTATAGCCAGCAAGTTACATCTCAGCATCTCTCGCTCAATCGCGCTTTGAGCCTGTGTTTCTATGGTATTTATGTTGTGAAGGAGAAAGAAAGGGCGCTTTTCTTTGGTTGCAACCCCTCAGATAAGCATATAATCCCCTGGCGTTTTGTAGTGTGGATGATGTGCTTTCAAAGTACCCCATCGTCAATAACTTGGGAAGAGTCCAGCAGGCCTTACCGGTTGTTGGGTTGTGCAATCCCAGTTCCTTGCTCTCGACCGAGGGAGTAGATGAGGGTACGTTTCGTACCGCCCCCGCCCCTCATCTGCATGTCTTTGCAAGTGCATGTTATTCGTATCCGTCTCATTATCCGATGCACTGAAAAAGTGCACCAGTTTGGGGGAAAATTTTTTGCTCGGATTATTTGGAATTTGCGTAAAATTGTTGTATCTTTGCATAGTAATTGAAACGGGAGGAAGAGGGAAACATCCACCGCTTATTCAATCACCAAGAAAACGTAACTAAAGGTCTCAGCGCCAATGACCTGCACACTGCCATGGATGTGTGCAGAGGTGCCCTTGCCGGCTCTGCTCGGACGGAAAAGGAAAGCGGAGAACTATCCACCCCCTCCGTCGCTACGCTCCTCGTCGCCCCGAAGGGGGGGAGGGGGTGGATAAAAAGAGGAAATCAGAAATCGGAAATCTTTTTGTTCATAGCCTCCCTGCGCACTCTCAGCACCTGGTTGTTGTGGGTGCGCTTTCCTTTCATCCCCCTTGACGGCTCAGATGGCTCAGTTTCAGTTATAGAAAAGAGCACTCCTTCTTTCTACCCCTTTGGAAACACCATTTTTCCGTTATCTGGACAATATTTCTGCCACAATGGCAATTTATAGACATTTTTTCTATCAAAATGGCGACTAAACCAATATTTTTATATAACTTTGAGACCTAATTATGACGTTTTGCACATAAATGCATAGATAAACGTATCAAAAAGCAAGAACTTGGGTATGAAAATCAACCTTATACAAACGGACATCCAGTGGGCCGATGCCAAGGCCAACCGCGAGCATGCCGAGAGCATCATGCGCTCGTTGGAAAGGGCCGACCTCTACATCCTGCCCGAGATGTTTTCCACCGGGTTTGCCACCCAGCCGGAGGGCATTGCCGAGGAGTGGACACATGGTACCTGCCCCTCGCTGGAATGGATGAAGGGCATGGCCGTGGAAATGGATGCCGCCGTGGCTGGAAGTATAGCCATAAGGCAGGAGGACGGACGGTATTACAACCGCTTCTGCTTCGTGCGCCCCGATGGCGAGTGCACCTTCTACGACAAGCACCACCTCTTCACCTATGGCGGAGAGCATCATCGCTATACGGCAGGTCAGGAGCGTGTGGTGGCAGAGTTCCGTGGTGTGCGCTTCCTGTTGCAGATATGCTACGACCTGCGCTTCCCCGTCTTTGCACGAAACAGGGCAGCCGAACCGTACGATGCCATCATTTACGTGGCAAGTTGGCCCACTCCCCGCGTGGAGGCATGGTTGGCCCTGCAGAAGGCAAGAGCCATAGAGAACCAGTGCTATGTTTGCGCCGTGAACCGTGTGGGCACAGACCCCTCGTGCCAGTATTCGGGCGGCACGCTGATGACCGACCCCTATGGCAAGGTGGTGGCGCAATGCCCCATGGGCCAGGAGAGTGCCGTTTCGGTGGAAATGGACATGAAGGCCCTTGCCGCCTTCCGCGAGAAATTCCCCGTGCTGGAGGACGCAGATTAAAAAGGGGAGGACCCGCCCCCAACCCCTCCCTATAGGGCGGGGAGTAATGGACCCCTCCCCAGCCTGTCCGCGCGTCGCACTGGGGAGTGCTCCCCTCCCGAGGCACAGAAGCACATTCGGTGCTTCTTCTGAAGGCCTCGCTCGCCCCTGTATGGGAGGGAGTAGGCACAACTGCGACTCACCAGACAAACAACGGAAAACTCAGATTACTCCGATAACACCGACAACTCCGACAACTCCGATAAATAATAACAAGGCCCTCTGCCATCATGTGGAGAAGAGGGCAGACAAAATAGACAATCAACTATGAAGAAACTACTGCTTGGAGACGAGGCCATAGCACTGGGTGCAATACATGCCGGTTTGGGTGGCGTGTATGCCTACCCCGGCACTCCCTCCACCGAGATAACTGAATTCATTCAGGGCGATGCCCTTGCACG
>JAZRII010000053.1:0-2999 GCA_045645225.1 Bacteroidaceae bacterium
AAGAGGCCGAGCGAACCCAGAAGCGCGAAGATGTTAATGATAGTTTCCATATCTTTTTTAACTTAATCCATGCAAATATAGTGAAATTATCTTAAATCGCTATTAAGTGCATGACTAAATATTTGCAAGATTCTGCTTATCTGCCACACCTTTTATATAATTATCCTGACTCCTGCATACCTGAGAGGAGTACTTGATGCCGTTTTCCACGAGTTGCTGCCATTGGGTGTGCTCCATCTTGGGGAGATCTGCCTTGCGGACGGACAGGCGGTGCATGGCACACAGGAAACCGGCATTGAAACTGTCGCCGGCACCAACGGTGCTGACAATTTCTTCGGCAGGAATCTGGGGAACGATGAAGTCGTAAGTTCCCGTTGGAGTACATATAAATATATGTCCGGCACCTGCCGTGCAGATGAATATGGGACAGAAGGGAGAGATATGCTTGCGGTATATCTCCTCGGGGTTGCGCGTGCCGAAGAGAATGTCGAAGTCGTCGGCACTGCCTCTGACAATGGAACTGAGCCGGCAGTTCTCCTGTATCACTGGCAAGAGTTCCTGTTTCTGGTGGCTGTGCGAGCGACGGAAGTTGATGTCGTAGTATATCACCGTGCCGGCATCGTGGGCGGTTTGCAGGATGTCCTTCACCTGCGGACGCAAGCCTGGGCAGATGGAATAGTAGGAACCGAAGAGGAAATAGTCCTGCTCGGTAAACTCAGGCATACTGTAATCCGTAGCGGCAAGGGGCTCTTCCTTGTAGAAGGTATAGTCGGCATCGCCATTGCTGTCCAGATATGCCAGGGACAGTGCCGCGCGCTCATTGTCGCGAATCTGGAAGTACTCGGTGGATATACCGTTGCGGTGCATGAACTCTACTATCTGGTGCCCCACCCTGTTGTTGCCGGTATATCCCATGAACTTGCACGGCACACCGCTTCTGCCCACAGACACCATACTGTTGAATGTACTGCCACCCGGCACTGCGGCAAAGGGGACGTATTCGCCCTTGCCAGTATTCTTTTCGTGGAAGAGAATGTCCATTACGGTCTCTCCAAGCCCTATAATTCTTGCACTCATAATATATTGAACGGAAAGGGAGGACCCACCCCCAGCCCCTCCCTGTATGGAGGGGAGTAGTTACAACTGACTAAGTGAGCACATCAGCAGTACATTATACTCCCTCCCATACAGGGGAGGGTTGGGGAGGGGTCCTCCTCAACCGTTTTACATGACTCTTACTCTGCTATAATACTGAACTCGGCGCCGCTGGCAAAGTCCTGACCGTTCTGGCTGGACAGAGCGCGGAAGCGGAAGTAGCGTGCCTTGACGGGAGCCTTGAGCATAACCTTCTTCTCCTTCTGGTTGTTCTCGAAGGTGCCCTTCATGATGGGCTCGCCCCAGTTCTTGCCATCAGTGCTAACGAGGATCTCGTAGTCCTTGATGTTGCCGTTGGGACCGTCCTGACGGGGCAGGTAGATGAAGCCCTTGATGTTCTTCACATCGCCTGCGTCGAAGTCAACCCAGTGAGGATACTTGGCCACGGTAACGCTGTACATGGTATGCCAGATGCTGTTGATGTCGCCGTCGGTCAGGTGAGAGGCATTGCCTTCGCCTGCCTCCTCGCTGCTGGTGAATACCACCTCGGTGTTGATCTTCTCTATCTTGGCATAGGTCATGGTTACCTGCAGTTCGGGGTTCTCCTTGTAGAAGGCAGTGATAGTGCCACCGTCGCGGAATGCGATAGGACCGGTGTACTCCTTGGCCTTCTTCTCCTTGCCTACCTTATACATAATGGTAGCACCCTCGATACCGCTCTCGATGGTAACGTCGCCATTCTTCTGCTGCATCATGAGCAGAGGTTTCTGGCTTGCTGTGCTAACCTCTACACCACCCTTGGCACCAACGGGACGGATGATGAAGCCCATGCGTGTGGGAACACCGAAGGCACGGTCGTGAGGCAGAGGACCACCCTGGCCGCAAGAGTTACCGCCAAGACCTGTTACCATAGCATCGATGGTCAGGTAGTTGATGTCGCTCTTGGGCAACTTGTGGGGATGGGTAGCCATGGTCATGTCCATAGCGTTGTGGTTCAGGGCAGAAACGGCATAAGGCTTCTCGTTCACTACGAGGATACCCTTGCCCTTGGCATTGCTGAGTGATGTCCAGCGAGTCTCCTCGTGGTTGCCCATCTGCATGGGCTTGGGCCAGTTGGTGAACTGCTCGGCAACGGTAGAAGAGTACTGCTGTATGAACTGGCCAGTCTTGCGGTCGTTGTAGTTGTCGATAGGACCACGACCATAGTATGCGAAGCGGTCGTACTGTGCAGGAACGCCAATCTCGTAACCCAGACGTGCCAATACTACGGCGGGGTTATTGGAGGTGATGGCAGCCTGAAGTTCGATAGAACCGTCGGGATAGATTGTCCAGATCTGGTTGGTGGTGAACTTGAAGTCATCAGGACCGAAGGGACGGTCGGTGTCCTCCTCCAGAGTGTGGATACCGCTATCGTAACGTCCGTTCTTGCTCTGCAGACGTGCAGAGTTGGGAGCCTGGGAAACGACGGTGAAGGTGATCTTCACGTTGCCGTTCTTCTCCTTGATGACCTGTGCATTCTCGGCACGGTGCTTCAGGTTGTGCAAACCGTTGGCAAACCAGGGCTGGTAGCACCAGTTGTCGTTGCTCACGAAGGCACGGAATGCATTCAGACGGGGACCATAGCCGGGAACGATAACGCTCTCATTGCCGTAAACCAACTTGTGGATAGTACCCTGCTGCATGTCGAACTGAACCTCGAAGCCTTCACCCTTGATGGTCTGGAATGCCTTGTCGGCATCGTCGGAAACTACGGGCTTGCTGGCCTTGTCGGCAACCTGGCTGATGGCAGGTGCTGCTACAGAGGGACTTGCCACGAGCAGCTGCTCCTCGAACTGGGGATAGCCCTGCTTTGCCCAAGGCATATCCTGACCCAGGAGGAACTGTACCTTCACGAACACCTCGTC